>NZ_JASY01000008.1:0-443937 GCF_000735715.2 Flavobacterium chungangense LMG 26729 | reverse complement strand
AATCAAGCTCATCTACAATCAGAGAACTTAAAGAAGAGATGGAAGAATTATAATAAAAAATTTAACTATGAAAAAACAGTTGTATAGTAAGTTTAGGATTAAGAATTATATTTGTATAACTATAATAGGATTTATTTAATAATCTGTATAGTTATTTTAGGACGGGACAGTAAATAGTAAAACACACTTTTATGACGAGACAGCTTTATGGATAAAGCATAGATAGTGCATGAAAATTACATTTTCTTTTTTAGCAGATTAATTTTTTAATAATTCTGATACTAAGAAGATTTATAAGGTAGTGGCAGGATAAAAGAAGAGAAGCCAATAATAATTAGCTTTAATTAAATATAAAAAATAAAAAGAATAGTATAAGTTAATTTGTACGCATATACATTATGAATTTACTTAAATTTAGGTATTTTTGAAAAAAAAATACGTAAATATGATTCCATTATATTTTGATCCGGGAACGGGCGCTTTGATTGTTCAGTTTTTAGCGGCTGCTGTAGCAGGAGTATTACTGTTTTACAGAACAGTTATGCATAAAATAAAATCTGTTTTTGGAATCAAAAACAAAGCAGAAGATGATTTAATGGATGATACCGATACTAAGGAAGATCAGCAATAAATGGAAAACACAAGAACGACCTCTTCATTTAGAGATCCGTCCGGATATGTTTTTGTAGAAGACGGAAACATTAAAAGAGTAATAAAACCGGTTTATTTCAGTCAATACAAATCTTTAACGGAAAGTTGTTTCTATGATACTCTTTTTGAAAAAAAATATTTAATTCTGCACAAAACAGTTCAGGAAAATCAAAATCAGATCATTATAGAAGCACAAAAGATTCCCTTTGTAACTTATCCTTACGAATGGAGTTTTTTACAATACAAACACGCGGCTTTGCTGACTTTGAAAATCCAAAAGCTGTCTCTGCAAAATAATTTTACGTTAAAAGATGCTTCAGCGTTTAACATCACTTTTCATGAAGGAAAACCTGTTTTTATAGACACCCTGTCTTTTGATTTTTATAAGGAAAACAATCCCTGGCTGGCCTACAAACAGTTTATAATGCACTTTTTAGGTCCTTTAGTCCTGGCAAAATATTTTGGACAGGAGCATTTAAAAATGCTGTCTCAAAACCTTGACGGTCTTTCGTTACAAAAACTATCACTGTTACTGCCTGTCAAAAGCTATTTTAGTCCTACATTATTGACCAACATTCATTTATTGGCTAAATATGATAAGAAATACGAGTCAGATAAAAAAACAGTAAACAATAATTTATCGAAAGCTTCTCAAATTAAACTAATTGACGGTTTGTATGATTACATTCTAAATTTATCGGTTAACGAAAAAACAGAATGGGATCATTATTACAATCAGATCAATTATAATGATGTTGCATATCAATTTAAGAAAGAGTTTGTCAAAGATTGGTTTTTATCTATAAAAGGAAAATCTTTAATTGATATTGGAGGCAATGATGGTACCTTTTCGCGCGAGTTAAAAGAGCAGGCAGAGTTATTAATTGTAGCAGACGTTGACGCTAATGCAGTAGAACAAAATTACAGGCAGGTACTAAAAAATAAAGAAAAAAACATATTACCGCTCGTTGCAGATGTATTAAATCCGGTAGCAAATTATGGTTTTAATAACGCAGAGCGTTTTTCTTTTGTTGATAGAGTGAAAGCGCAAAATCTTGATGCTTGCCTCGCTTTGGCCGTAATTCATCATATTACTTTATCCGGAAATATTCCATTTTCATTTTCGGCTCAGTTTTTCTCGAAAATGGCTTCGAACCTTTTGATTGAATTCCCTACAAGAACAGATTCGTGGGTTCAGTTTTTATTGGACAGTAAAAGAGAATTTTCAGGTCATTTTGATTTTTATAACGAAGAAAATTTCGAAAAAGAATATACTGTTTATTTTGAAATTATAAAGAAAGAGAAAATTGAGTCTTCTGAAAGAATTTTATATAGTTTGAAAACCCGCAATTTATAAAATGAATATAAAAGAGAAATTTGATGGTTTTATAAATAATGATAAAGATTACCCATTTTTGGTTGGTTTTTTATCGGGCTTTTATCCATTAGTTTTTTTTTATTCAAATAACTTTGAAGATATTAATTCATTAAGACATGTGGTTTACTTTTCTTTTTTGTTTTTGATATTGCCATCAATCAGTATATTTTTATTATATCATTTATTCATCCGCTTCAAAAAGTTACAGCTTTACAGAAAACACTTTTTATTTGTTGTAGTTGTTGAATTAACGGCTGCTTATTTTTCACAAGTATATTTTTTAACAATTAAGAAAAAGCTTTTATTAGGATTGTTAGTTTTTGTTTGCTTTATTTCTTTAAAGCTTTATAAGCATTACAAAAAAATTATAGTTTTTATTTTATTACTTTCAGTAATTCCAGTTTTAAAAGTTTCTGAAATAATTTGGGGCAATCTTAGAAATTCTGCTTCATGGCAGCAACAGCCTGATTATATTCTTAATACCAGTTTTAAAAAGAAGCCTAATGTATATTACATTGAGCCAGATGGGTATGCAAGTAACGAAAACCTTAAAGGTATTTTATATCGTTTTGATAATTCAGAGTTTGATGAATGGTTAAAAGAAAAAAAATTTACATTATATAATGATTTTAGAAGTAATTATGAATCGACTTTAACGTCAAACAGTTCTTGCTTTTTCATGAAGCATCATTATTATAATATAAATTCGAATTTTAAATATTCCAGAGATTTAATTACAGGAAAAAATCCGGTTTTAAAAATATTTAAAAAGAATACTTATAAAACATTTTTTTTAACAGAAAGTCCTTATTTACTTGCTAATAGCCCAAATGTTGAGTATGACTATTGTAATTTTAATTCAGACGAAGTTCCTTATTTTAATGTTTTTGAGTCAAAACGAAATCTTTTAAGTGATTTAAAACATCAAATATTAAAAAATAAAGGGACTAATAATTTTTTCTTTATTGAAAAATTTGCACCTAATCATATATCAGTTTATAAACAACAATCTTTGGGTATTGAAAAAGAAAGAATATCTTATATAAAAAGATTGCGAGAAGCAAATAAGTGGTTAAAAGAAACAGTTTCTTTTATTGAAAAAAATGATTCAAATGCTATTATAATCATAGGAGCAGATCATGGTGGTTTTGTTGGATTTTCCCATACTTTAGAAGCTTCAAAAAAAATATCAGATAAAGTTCTTTTAAAATCAATTTTTGGCGCTAAACTCGCGATAAAATGGAATACTTCCCAATATACAGAATATGATTCAAAATTAAAATCATCCGTAAATTTATTCAGGATCTTATTTTCTTTTTTGAGTGAGGACAAGGAATTGCTTAAAAATCTTCAGCCAGATAAAAGTTATAATTTATATCAGCCTAATGACTTCTCTAAAATTTATATAGCAATAGAATGATTTTAGATTTCTTTAGTTTATTGTGAACTCCATATGATTTTCTTAAAGAATAATAATTACCTTTTTTATTGTTTTTTTCAAAAAACAGGTAATTCTGGAGAAAGAAATATTTATCAAGTTCGTCTCTTTAAGAGAAGTAAAGTTGTTAAAATTTAATTATTTTCCCAGATTTTTAAATACTTCTGGGCAATTTTTATATAGTCATGTTCTTTTTCAACAAATGATCGGGCACGTATCCCCATAGCTACTATTTCTTGTGGATTTTCTATTAAAAAAGACAATTCATTGACCAGATAGTCAACGTTAGGAATAGCATTGACACAAACTCTTTCTGATAAATTATAATATTGCGTAAATTCTGTTTCAGCTCCTGTAAAAACTACCTTTCCCTTAGCCATTGCTTCGAGTGCATTATATCCCTGATCACGAGAGGTGCATTGATCTAAAAGAATATGTGATTTGTTATAAAGATTTATATATTCTGGATACGGAATAGTATTTACGATAATTATCTCGACTCTTTCAGCATATTTTTTTTTAATCAATTCCAAAGCCTTTTCAAAGTAAATTATTCCTTTCTGGTGGTAACTATATCGGCCTATTCCAAGAAAAATCACAATTTTATTTTCAATGAATAATTTTTCGAATTTCAGTTTCTTTATATTAACAGGATAGGGTATAAAACCTTTATAAATAGGACTATTTCTGTTTGCTTCGACATAGTCAAAATCAGTTGGTATCAACCCGTTAAAATTAGTTGTGATAAAATTGTGGATCTTAATATGATCTTTGCTGAAATAATCAAAAAACTGTAGATGTTCCTTTAGTTTTGGATTCTGAAAAAAAGGAATCATAAGTGATTTGTAATTTTTATTTTCCATGTAAAATTTTAAAGTCAAATAATCAATGCCTGCAGATAATACAAAACATTTTTTATTCGAATTAAAAATCTTTCTGATAAAAAAATATTCTAAAGATTTAGAAGTTTTAATTGGGGCTTCATTAACAAATTGAACAACATCAAAATTTTTCAATTTTGATAAATGAAGATAAAAGCGAATTCCATATTCGATACCTAATAATTCAAACTTAAATAAACGGAAAAATATTTTTCTCGGAATTATAAAGATTTTTTTTGTTAGAAATTTAGCTTCGTGATCATAATCAACAGGATATGATCTGTAGCCGTTGCTATTTCCAATTAAAGTTACATTATGTCCTAACTCAATTAATGCACTTTTTAAGGAATTATGTAATAAACTATATTCTCCAACAAGTAAAATATTCATTATCATTATATTTGTTGCTAAAATAGTAATAAATGAACAAATTAACTAAGCAAAGACGTATTTGCATTGTTTCTGACCAGCTCGCAGGTGGAGGAGCTGAACGTTGTTCGGCATTGCTTTCTGTTTTCTTTGAAAGAAATAATATAAATGTTTATCATATTATTGTTGTAGATAAGGTCGAATATGAATTTTCGGGAAAACTTATCAATCTTGGAAAGCTAAAGAATAAAAGAAATGATTTTTTTAATAAAATTAAAAGATTTTATATATTGAAAAAGTTCCTTAAAGAGAATAAATTTGATTTTATAATTGACACCAGAGTCAAAAATCATAATTTTCAAGAGGTTTTTATTTCTAAATATATATATTCTTCACCTCTGATACAGATCATTCATAGTTATATGGTTAATTTATATTTTCCAAATATTAAATTTCTGGCAAAATACATTTACAAGCATTGTTATAAAATAGTAACCGTATCTGAAAAAATTAAAGATAAAGTAGAATTTGACTATAAATATCAGAATGTCAAAACAATATATAACCCTGTTGATTTTGATTATATAAACAGGAAATTGATTGATGGTAAAATATTTTCTTCAGATCAATACATTTTGGCTGTTGGAAATATGGGAAATATGGTCAAGCAGTTTGATAAATTGATATATTGTTATTCTAAATCAGATTTGGTAAATAAAAATATAAAATTAATTATTTTAGGAGAAGGGGTTTTCAGATGTGAATTAGAAAAGTATGTCAGGGAAATTAAATTAGAACATTTAATTATATTTAAAGGTAAAATTGATAATCCATTTCCATATTACAAGAATGCTTATTTTACTGTTTTGTCAAGTAAAAACGAAGGATTTCCAAATGTGTTATTAGAATCATTAGCATGTTCTACACCAGTTATAGCATTTGATTGTTTATCTGGGCCTAAAGAAATTATTTTAAATAATGAGAATGGATTACTGGTAGAAAATCAAAATCTTGAAAAATTAACAGAAGCAATTAATTTGTTTGTAGAAAACGAAAAATTATATAATTATTGTAAAAAAAACGCATTCGATAGTATTCAGCAATTTTCTTTAGACAATATAGGAAAACAATGGTTGGATTTAATGAAAATTGATCTTAATTTAAAAAAATGACAATATTAAACAATGTAAAGCATATAAAATTTCCTGTGGTTGAAGATACCAGAGGAAATTTAGCATTTATCCAAAATGATATTTTACCATTTGAAATCAAAAGGATTTATTATCTTTTTGATGTTCCAAGTAATGCTTTTCGAGGAGGACATTCACATATCAATCAGGAGGAGATTTTAGTTGCATTAAGCGGTAGTTTCGAAGTTACAGTTAATGACGGAAATTCTAAAAAATCATTTCTGTTAAATAAACCAAATATTGGATTGCATATTTCAACAGGAATTTGGAGGGAATTAGAAAATTTTTCTTCAGGAGCAGTATGTTTAGTTATTGCTTCAGATGTATTTAAGGAAGAAGATTACATAAGGGATTTTGATGAATTTCGAATGTCTAAAAAATGAAAATTCTATATATAACACCGGATATCAAAAACTCTGGTGGAATTGCGAGGGTTGTTGCTTTAAAAACGAATTATTTAGTTTCAGTTTTGAATTATAAGGTTGATGTTCTGACTGTAAATGACTGTAATGGAGATTTTTTTTATCAATTTGACTCTAAAATACAATGGTTTACGATTGATAAAAGTAAAAATAAAGCCTTGTTTTTGTGGAGATATTTACAGTTAATCAAAAAAACAATTTATGATCAAAAACCCGATATCGTGATTGTTTGTGATGCTGTTTTGTGGATTTTTATACCTTGGATAATAAAGTCTAAAACACCATTAATTTTCGAAACACATGTTTCTGTTAATCTGAAGCAAATACAGAAAAAAGGATTCTTAAATAAGATAAGATCTGAAATTATTTTATTCTTAAAAAGAATTACCTCCAGAAAATTTGACAAATTTATTGTACTAACAGAAAAAGGAGCTAAGGAATGGAAGATTAACAATTCTAAAGTAATTCCAAATCCGGTCAGTTTTATTTCTGAAAGTCAGGCAAGTCTACAAAACAAAAAGGCAATAGCTGTTTGCAGACATAGTTATGAAAAGGGCTTAGACAGATTATTGTTGATCTGGAAAGAAGTACTTAAAAATCATCCAGACTGGATTCTTGATGTATATGGGCAGTGGGATGCGGATTTAAAGTATCAAAAAATAGCAGAGGGAATAAAAATTTCTAATAGTGTAAATTTCATCTCTCCTGTTGCTGATATTGAAAATTGCTACAAGCAGTCATCCGTTTTTTTAATGACTTCACGTTCAGAAGCGTTTCCTATGGTTCTTTTAGAAGCCATGAATTGTGGTTTACCCTGTATAGCTTATGATTGTAGTTCTGGTCCTGGAGAAATTATCGAAAATAACCAAAACGGCTTTCTAATTGAAGATGATAATATTGGTTTATTTGTAGAAAAATTGGAGCTTTTAATGAAAGATAAAGACCTGCGTTTAGAACTTGGTGAAAACGCAAAAAAAACTACAGAACAATTTGAAATTCAGTTAATAATGGATACCTGGATTGCTCTTTTTGAAGATTTAAAGAAAACATCATAATTTTTTTTCAAGCTTAGACATATATCCCAAACGATATAAATCAAAAATATATAATGATGGATTTTTGCCGGCCAGGTTTTTTAGAAAAAGGTATTTGGTCAATTTATGAAATAATACAAGAATAGGAATTAGATTTAATTTCTTAATCTTCGAAAATAATTTAGAAATCCGAACGTAATCTTTTGATATCAGCTTATTATCGATTAAGTATTTTAAAGCGGTTAAGGATTCATTTTCTTTTTTGATGGCAATTTCAAAATCATCCATTCCATAATGGTATACAGGGTTGCCAATATGTTCAATTGTAATGTTTTTTTGCATCAGGTTATACGAAAACAAAGTGTCTTCATGTCTAAGATTGGGTATTGTTTCATTAAACGAAACCTTTTCAAAAACAGATTTATTTATTAAAAAATTGAGTGTTAAGAAACTTAAATAAGGATTTTTTTTTCTTTTTTCGAAGGGTAATGCTTCTCTTCTCTTTCCATAGATCCAACGAAAAAGTTTGTTTCTTTCTGGTTTTTTTTCAGGATATAATAAACCTCCATTAACTGTTTTCTCTTCGTTATTTATACATTGAATGTAAGCTGAGATAAAGTTTTTGTTTTTAGGAAATACATCTGCATCGAGAAAAAGTAACCATTGATAATTTCCTTTTTGAGCCAATAAATTCCGGATTTTACTTCTCCCAATATTAGAGTGTAACATTTCGTAGCGAGAATATTGTAAAGTATTTATTTTTTCATTTTCTAAAATACTTGTATTTGACCCGTCATCAATTACAATAATTTCAAAAATAATCCCTAATTCCATACATTGTTTGTGTAATTCTAAAACCAGATTATAAACATTGTAATTATAGGTCGGAATAAGAATAGACAGCATTAATGAAAACTATTTAGTGATATATTTGTAAAGCAATAAAACATTCAAAAATATGGAATTTATAAATAGAATTGAGCTTGCTGAAATTATTTATAAAAGAGTTAATGATGAAAAAGTTCATCTTTCAAAGCAGTTTGCAGAATCAAAAGAAGCGATAGGCTATTTTTTTCTGGACAATTTGCTTCCTGAAGAAATGGCAGCTGACTTGCATAAAGTTTTTCCTAAACAGGACCAAATGGTTCTCAAAAAGAGCATTAAGGAAGATAAATTTGTTGCAGTTCAAATGAATTTATATAATCCTGTTTTAGAAGAAATTATTTATGCTTTTCAGGATAGAAAAATTGTAGAGCTAATTGGTGAAATTTGTCAAATTAAAGATCCAATTCCAGATGAATTTCTTTATGCCGGAGGGCTTTCTATGATGGGAAACAAACAATTCCTAAATCCGCATTTGGATAATTCACATGATAAAGACCGTGAACGCTGGCGTGTATTGAATTTACTATATTATGTAACTCCCAACTGGAAAGAAGAATATGGAGGTAATCTTGAATTGTGGCCTAATGGTTTGCAAAAAAATCAAATTACAATTCATAGTAAATTCAACAGATTGGCGGTAATGGTTACTCATAATAAATCGTTACATTCAGTTTCACCGGTTGTATATGATGGATTTAGATGCTGCATTTCGAATTATTATTTTTCAAAAACCCCGGTTTTAGCAACGGATAAATTTCACGTAACTTCTTTTAGAGCAAGACCTGAACACAAGTTTACCGATATGCTTTTGAAAATGGATACTTTCTTAAGAATGAATATTAGGAAAATATTCAAAAAAGGTATTAAAGAAAATCCACATGTTTACAAGAAATAATTTAAACAGATCGTTGTACAACTTCAAAAATTCGCTCATCCTCACATTTCAGTGTTTTAGATGGAAATTTCATCAACAAAGCATAATCGTGAGTAGCCATGATAATGGTTTTTCCGTTGGCGTTGATTTTTTTCAATACTTCTAAAACTTCAGAACTTGTTTGAGGATCAAGGTTTCCTGTTGGTTCATCGGCAAGGATAAATTCAGGATCGTTTAACAAAGCTCTTGCAATGGCAACTCTTTGTTGTTCACCTCCGGAAAGCTGATGTGGCATTTTGTTAAGGAAATCTTTCATACCAACCTTATCCAGAACTTCGTCGATTTTATGCTGCATAGCCTCTTTTTCTACCCAGCCTGTTGCTTTAAGTACAAATAACATATTGTCTTTTACAGTTCTGTCCGGAAGTAATTTGAAATCCTGAAACACGATTCCTATTTTACGTCTCAAATACGGAATCTCACTTTCCTTTAAAGCAGCCAAATCAAATTCAACAATATGTCCTTCACCTTCAGAAAGGGGTAAATCACCATACAAAGTTTTCATGAAACTACTTTTTCCGGATCCTGTCTTTCCAATTATGTAGATAAATTCTCCATGTTCAACTTCTAAATTGATATGTGATAAAATTTTTCTTCCTTCCTGAAATATAGTGACATCTTTAAGAGATAGTACGGTTTCTGACATAATAAAATTGATTTGAATGTAAAAGTAATAAGTTAACGGTTGGATTCAAAATAAATTTCAATCATTTAAACAGAAAAAAAATATTAGTAGCCTGTGCACCTCATATTACTTTATCTGTAAACTATCTTATTCTAAACGAATTGGTTTGGATAATTTATAATCAGTATTTTGGGGCTTGTAAAGCTGAAAAAATTAAAAACTTAAAACTTTTGTTCATAATAAAAGCTTAAAACGTTTCGTTATAAACGGTATAAAATGATACATTTGAATACTAAATATAATAAAAATGCGTAAAATTTCCTGGTTCTTTATAATACCATTCGTCCTTTTTTCGGCTATGGTTTCGGCACAAAAATCAGCTATATATACCTACGACTTAAAGGATTTTGATAAAGCACTGGCTTTATATAATGACAAACAATATGCTTCGGCACAGCATATTTTTGAATCTGTAAAAAATCAGGCCGCAACAGAAGAAATTAAATCAGATTGTGCTTATTATATTGCCAATTGTGCGATAAGAACCAATCAGTCAAATGCTGACGAATTAATAGAAAAATTTGTTGAAGATTATCCAACAAGTACCAAACAAAATCAGGCTTACATTGAGGTTGCTCATTATTTCTTCGAACAGGGAGATTATCCAAAGGCACTACAATGGTTTGACAAGGTTGACGAAAGTTACATGAGTAAAACTGATTTGGATAAGTTTAATTTCCAAAAAGGGTATAGTTATTTCAATGCCAAAAAGAAAAAAGAAGCCACAACGTATTTTAACAAAGTAGTAAATTCAGAAGAGTTTGGTTCGCAAGCCAAATATTATTTAGGGTTTATGGCTTATGAAGGCGATGATTACAAAGAAGCCACCAAATATTTTGACGAGGTTTCCGGTGAAGAAAAATACAAGGAAAAGCTTTCGTATTTTCAGGCTGATATGAATTTTAAACTGGGGAATTTTCAAAAAGCAATTGAATTAGGACAAGCTGCAATGGCTAAATCAAATGCTGTTGAAAAATCAGAATTAAATAAAATTATCGGAGAAAGTTATTTCAATTTAAAACAATACGGCAAAGCGATTCCGTTTTTAGAGCAATATGCAGGAAGAAAAGGAAAATGGAATAATACCGATTTCTACCAATTAGGCTATGCTTATTACGAACAAAAAGAATACGAAAAAGCTATTTCACAATTCAATAAAATTATTGAAGGAAAAGATTTTGTGGCGCAGAATGCCTATTATCATTTGGGCTTGGCTTATCTGAACACAGGTAAAAAACAAGAAGCTTTGAATGCGTTTAAAAATGCTTCTGAAATGGATTTTAACGCACAAATTCAGGAAGATGCTGCTTTGAATTATGCTAAATTAAGTTACGAAATTGGGAATGCATACCAGACTGTTCCGGGAATTTTGCTTGATTTCTTAAAAAAATACCCAAACAATTCTAGCCGTTCTGAAGTAGAAAAACTATTGGTCGATTCTTATATTTCGACTAAAAATTACAAAGAAGCTTTGGTGTTACTGGAGAAAAACAGAACTCCGGAAAATAAATTGGCCTATCAAAAAGTACTTTTTTACAGAGGTTTAGAATTATACAACGAATCTAATTATGCTGAGGCTTTAAAAATGTTCAATGGTGCTGTTAAAGAACAAAAGAATCCAGAATTTACTGCCCGTGCCACTTTCTGGAAAGCAGAATCTGAATACGTAACGGATGATTTTAGAAATGCATTATTGAGTTACAAACAATTCGCAGGTTTAGCTGCTGCAAAAACAACTGACGAATATAAAAACATCAATTATAACATTGGGTACACGTATTTTAAACTGAAAGAGTATGATCAGGCAGGAAATTCATTTCAGGCTCAAATTGATAATGCTCCGGGTGATAAAGTTCGTCTGAACGATTCATATTTGCGTTTGGGAGATTGCCGGTTTGTAACTTCTAAATATGCCCAGGCAATGGAAGCATACGGAAAAGCAATCAGTGCAAAAGGTGTTGATGCTGATTATGCACAGTTTCAAAAAGCGATTTCTTATGGGTTCATGTCCAGAAACGACAAGAAAATTGATGAGCTGAATAATTTCCTTCAGATGTATAAAAAATCAGAATATCGTGATGATGTTTTGTTCGAATTAGCAAATACGTATGTAGCAGACAAAAAGAATGACCAGGCTATTAAAACCTACGATCAGCTTATTTCAGAATATAAAAATGGTTTGTTTACTTCAAAATCAATTTTGAGACAAGGTTTGATTTATTACAATTCAGATCGCGACGAACAAGCTTTGACAAAATTCAAAAAAGTAGCTGCTGAGTTCCCAAAAACGCCTGAAGCATTGGAAGCAGTTTCGACAGCGAGATTAATCTATGTTGATTCCGGAAAAGTAGATGAATATGCTACCTGGGTTCGAACGCTGGATTTTGTTTGGGTTACAGATGCAGAATTGGATAATGATACTTATGATGCCGCTTTCAAGCAATACAGTCAAAGTAACAATAAACAGGCAATCATTGGTTTTACAGGTTATGTGAGTAAATTTCCATCAGGATTACATTCTTTGGAAGCTAATTTTTATCTGGCACAATTACTTTATGCAGAAGGTTCAGAAACGAAGTCAGTTGCAAACTATCAATATGTAACCGCGCAGCCAAGAAATGAATTTACTGAGCAGTCACTAAATAAACTGGCTCAGATTTTTCTAAAAGCAAAAGATTGTGACAAGGCGATTCCGGTTTTAGTTCGCTTAAGCGAAGAGTCTGATTCGGCTCAGAATCAAAACTTTGCTCAGGCTAATTTGATGAAATGTTACTATGATAAAAAAGATTATAATAATTCGGTTGTGTACGCTGATAAAGTTTTGCAAAATGCAAAAGCAGATACCAATGTAAAAGCAGATGCACAAATCATTGTTGCACGAGCAGCAATGCAAACTGGTGATGAGGAGAAAGGAAAAGCGGCTTACGCAAAATTGTCAGCAACATCAAAAGGAGAATTAGCAGCTGAGGCTTTGTATTATGATGCTTACTTTAAAACGAAAGAAGGAAAATATGATGCTTCTAATGTATCCGTTCAGAAATTAGCAAAAAACTATTCTGCATATAAATATTACGGAGCGAAGAGCTTAGTTTTAATGGCTAAAAATTTCTACGGTTTAAAAGACAGCTATCAGGCAACTTATATTTTGGATAACGTAATCAATAATTTTACAGATTATCCCGATGTGGTTGAAGAAGCAAAAAGAGAGTTAACCGCAATCAAATTGGAAGAGTCTAAAACCAATTCATCAATTACAAAATAGTTTTATAAGTAAAAAGTAAGATGTTATCTGTAAAAGGAACATAAAGGAAATTACATTTTACATCTCACAAATCACATTTTATAAGTTATGAGTTTACCTTTTTATATAGTTGATGTTTTTACAGATAAAAAATATGCCGGGAATCAATTGGCTGTTTTTTTAGATGCCGGAAATTTAAGTTCAGAAGAAATGCAAAAGATTGCCCGCGAAATTAATTTTGCAGAAAGCACTTTTGTTACTAAGCTTGATAAAGAAAATAATAAAGCAGAAATTAAAATATTTACACCTGCTCATGAAATGCAGTTCGCGGGTCATCCAATAATTGGAACTTCATGGGTTTTGATGAATAAAATATTTGAAAATTCGCCTGAAAATATAAAGTTAAATGTCCCGATTGGACCAATAGCTATTAACCAATCTCAGGATTTGATTTGGTTAAAAGCTGCGCAGCCGAAATTTTGGGATGTATTTTCGAAAGAAGATTTTACATTGTTCAGTAATTTAAAAGTCAGCGATTTTGAGAATCAATTTCCAATTCAGGAAGTTACAACAGGAAGTGCTTTTGTTATGGTTGGATTAAGCAGTAAAAGGGCTCTGGAAAATTTGGTTTTAGATAAAGATAAAACCGATAAATGGCTGAAAAACAATTGTAAAACAGCTCACCAAGGTTTGTATTTTTATTATTTGGAAGGTTCAGAACTATTTAGCAGAATGTTGTATATCGAACACAATCAGTTAGTTGAAGATGCGGCTACAGGAAGCGCAAGTACATGTTTGCAGGCTTATCTTTTAAAAAATCACAAACCTGAATTAGAATTAATCAATTATCAGGGAGATTATATCGGCCGCCCTTCTCAAATTCATTTTAAAGGGAAATTAACCGAAAATGAGTTTGATATTAAAATAGGAGGAAAAGCCCAGTTTGTAGCTAAAGGTGAATGGGAAGCCTGATAATTTAGAAAATTTAAGAATTATAAAATTAGATAATTGTGAAAGTGAAAATGAAAAGTGAAATGTTACCGAGAATTGTTTTTTTACAGTTTACATTTCACACATCACAGTTTACATTTCACAAAAAAGTATAAAATATGAAAATTAATTTCCAGAATAAAACCATCATTTTGATTTTGCTGTTTGTTTTTCAGCTTTCATTTGCCCAAAAGAAAAATGAAAACATTGGAACAGAAACTGTAAACGTGGTAAAACCGTATTCACCAACGATATCAGATGCTAATAAAGTAAAGGAAACTCCTTCGCTGGACGATGAAGGGAATCAGCCAAAAGAAACTATTAAATATAGTATTTTATCAGTTCCTGTAGCTTCTACTTTTACGCCTTCAAAAGGGAAAGCGGCAAATGTTGAGAAATCAAAACAGGAACGTCTGTTTAATAATTATGCAACTGTTGGATTAGGGAATTACAGTACACTGAACGCTGAGTTATTTGTGAATCAGGATTTGGGAAATAACGATTTTGTATCTGGAATGTTACGTCATCATTCGTCACAAGGCGGAATTAAAGATGTGCTTTTGAATGATGAATTTTATGACACGGCATTAAATGTTGGTTATGGTCAAAACAACAGAGATATGTCATGGAATGTGGAGTTAGGATATCAAAATCAAATTTACAACTGGTACGGACTTCCAAAAGATTTTGGTGCGTCTTTGCTTCCTCAGGATCGTTTTGATTTAATAAACAAAATAAACCCTGGACATACATATAACACAATTTCGCTGGGAGGAAATTTTGAATTCAATGAAAGTGTTTTTAGCAAAATAGCAACAAAATTCACACACTTTTCAGACAATCTGTCTTCTTCAGAAAATCGTTTTTACTTAAAACCTACTTTTAAAGTTGATGTAATGGATCATTCAATTAATACGAATGTAGTTATTGACCATGTAAGCGGAAGTTTCGAAAATAATTATTTTAAAACAAATACAGATCCTGTAAAATATAGTCTGACCAATTTTGGAATTGAGCCAAGTTTTGTGGTAAATGAAAACGACTGGACTTTAGAGTTAGGCGCAGGATTATATTATGCACTGGATTCTGAAAATAGCGGAAACAAATTTTATATCTACCCAAAAGTAAATGCTTCATATAAATTGGTTGGAGATTTAATGATTTTCTACACAGGTGTAAATGGAAGTTTAAATCAGAATTCATATGCCGATTTTGTGACTGAAAATCCGTTTTTATCGCCAACTTTAAATATGACACCATCAAGTACTCAATATAATGTTTTTGCAGGTTTGAAAGGTAAACTGGCTAATAATGTAAACTATAATTTGACAGGTTCTTATCTGAATGAAAAAAATAAAGCTTTGTTTAAAAGCAATGATTACACAGAAGATTTTTCAAACGAGAGTTATGCTTACGGAAACTCTTTTGGAGTGGTTTATGAAGACATCAGAACATTTCGTTTCTATGCAGAATTAAAAGCAGATTTCTCTGAAAATGTTACTTTTGGAATCAACGGAACTTTTAATAGTTACAAAACTGATGCGCCAGCAGAAGCCTGGAACTTGCCAACAATGAAATTAAGTTCTAATCTGGATGTAAATATTACCAAACAATGGTATGCTGGATTGAATGTTTTTTATGTGGGTGAACGTAAAGACATGCAGGCTAATTTAGATTTGACGACTGATCCGGCATTGGTTACCTTAAAAAGCTATTTTGATGCCAATGCGCATTTAGGATACAAATTCAGCGAACGTTTGACTTTCTTCCTGAAATTAAATAACATTGGAAATCAGGCTTATGAAAAATGGCTTAACTATCCGGTACAAGGGTTTCAGGTATTAGGCGGTGCGAATTACAAATTTGATTTTTAAGAGAATTCATTAGTATATAAAAAAAAATAGCTTCCTGATCAGGAAGCTATTTTTTTGAATTAAAAAGTTATTATTCCGTAAAAGGAATCGCTACTCTTACTTTATCCCAGCCTAGGTTTAAAATAATTCCTTTGTCTGCTTTTGTAAAAACCATTGAGAAAGCTTCCAAAGACTCAGTTCCTTCTGTTACCGGTACTTTTAATCTTGCTGCATCATTTTCGGCTTTGTAATTATAAGAACCCCAAACATTCAGATCTTTGCTGATGATAACAGTGTAAGAATCTTTTTCAGGAATAGTGAATAAAGTGTATGTTCCTGCTTTAATTTTAGTGTCGCCTAATTTTACATCTTTGTAAAATGTAATTTCTGCAGCTTCATTTGCTCCTGTTCTCCAAACTTTTCCATTTGGAGCCAGTTCGCTTACACTGCGTCCTTTTAGCTGAGGTCTGCTGTAAGTAATTTTCGCAATTTTAGCACTTACTTTATAGTCATTTGGATAAGATGCCGCATCCATTGGACTTTTGTCTAAATCAGGAAACTTTTGAGCATTGACATTTGAAGATAAAAGCATTGTAACTGCAAAAGCAATTGTCGTGATAATTGTTGATTTTTTCATATTGATAGTTGAAATTAATGAGTGTTAAAATTATAGATTGTTTGTCAGAAAATAAAAAACATCGTGTTAATTTTTCTATACTAAAGAAGATCAGTGTAATCTGAGACCACAAAATAAATGAAACATGTTTTGCGGCTGCAAAAAACCTTTGCATCTTTGTGAATTAAAACCTCAATATCTTTAAAAAATGACTTTCAAGCAAAAAATACATTCTCACTATTTACAAATGGTTCAGGACAGAATTGATGTTTTCAAAGATATGATTTCAAACCTGACCAAAGATTCTAAAAATGATGCTAAAGGTTCTGCTGGAGACAAACATGAAACCGCTTTGTCGATGATGCATATCGAGCAGGAAAAACTGACCAATAAATTAAAAGAAGGAATTGCCCAGAAAGCGGTTTTAGATAAAATTGATTCCTCAAAAACAACTGAAAATATTATTTCTGGCAGTCTGGTAAAAGCCAACGGAATTTATTTGTACCTGAGTGTTGCGCTTCCTAAAATTGCAATTGACGGAATAAATGTTATTGCGCTTTCTCCGCAGTCGCCTTTGGGAAATCATTTAATGGGCAATAAAGTTGGGTTTCAGTTTGAAATTAATGGAACAAAGTATTTAATTGAGGAAGTTAATTGATGTCAGAAAATGGATTATTGGTATTTAGTATGTAGTTTTTCATGGTTTGTTGTGGCTTTTACATTTTATAAAATTCATAAACTTTGGTATAAAGATGTAACTGAAAATAATAAGCTATATAAGTTTCAAATACAAGCAGGGAAATTTAAGGCTTGGGCTGGAATTGTAATGTGTGTAATTAGTGGAATAGTTTATTTTTTTAAAGCATTGCCATAAGAATGTTTTAAGGCTTTAATGTCATAAAAAGCATTTTTGGGTACCTATGATTTCCTTGCTTTAAGAATATTTTAATGGTTTTGGAATATTGCTAAATTTACTTTAATAATATTTCGTAAAACTGATGTTTTAAATATCATTTAGGTATAAAATTAAAATTTTTAAGTTTCAGGCATTTTTTTATATTAAAATTTTACATTTAGTATGTAAAATGATATTTTTGATTGATATTTGTAACTGATATTGTTATTTGTGTTTTTCAATTGTAACTAATACTTCATCTTTGCCCTATCAAAATAAAATTAAAAGTTTAAAATATAAAATTATGTGTGGAATTGTATGTGCCTTTGATCTTAAACAAAAAGCCGAAGCGTTAAGACCTCAAGTATTAGAAATGTCTAAAATTATTCGTCACCGCGGACCGGACTGGAGCGGAATTTTCAGCAATGATAAAGCAATTCTTTCTCACGAGCGTTTGGCAATTGTAGATCCGGCTTCAGGAAAACAGCCTTTATTTACCGAAGATAAAAAATTAGTTTTAGCTGCAAATGGTGAAATTTACAACCACAGAGAATTGCGTAAACAATTTGAAGGAAAATATAACTTTCAGACAGAAAGTGACTGTGAAGTTATTTTAGCACTTTATAAAGAAAAAGGACCTCATTTTGTAGACGAAATGAACGGAATCTTTGGATTTGCAATTTATGATGTAGAAAAAGATGAGTATTTTATTGCTCGCGACCATATGGGTATTATTCCATTATACATCGGATGGGATCAGGATGGAACTTTTTATGTAGCTTCAGAATTGAAAGCTTTAGAAGGATATTGTACAAAAATCGAATTATTTCCTCCTGGACATTATATGACAAGCAAAGACGGTGAATTTGTACAATGGTACAAAAGAGACTGGACAGAATATGATGCTGTAAAAGACAACGAAACAAGTATTTCTGCTATTAAAGAAGCTTTAGAAGCAGCGGTTCACAGACAATTAATGAGCGATGTTCCTTACGGAGTTTTACTTTCGGGAGGTTTAGATTCTTCTATTACTTCTGCTGTAGCTAAAAAATTCGCTCAAAAACGTATTGAGTCAGATGATACTACAGATGCATGGTACCCACAGTTGCACTCTTTCTCAGTTGGATTGGAAGGTTCTCCTGATTTAGCAGCTGCTCAGGTTGTCGCAAAACATATTGGGACAATTCACCACGAAATTAAATTTACAATTCAGGAAGGTTTAGATGCTGTTCGTGATGTGATTTACAACCTTGAAACGTATGATGTGACTACGGTAAGAGCTTCGACTCCAATGTGGTTAATGGCAAGAGTTATCAAATCTATGGGGATCAAAATGGTCCTTTCTGGTGAAGGTGCAGATGAGTTATTTGGAGGATATTTATATTTCCACAAAGCGCCAAACGCAAGAGAATTTCACGAAGAAAACGTTCGTAAATTAGGGAAACTTCACATGTACGATTGTTTGCGTGCAAACAAAAGTTTAGCAGCCTGGGGAATAGAAGGTCGTGTTCCGTTCTTAGATAAAGAATTTATGGATGTTGCCATGCGCATCAACCCTCAGGATAAAATGATCAACAAAGAACATCCAATGGAAAAATGGGTTGTTCGTAAAGCTTTCGAAGATATGTTGCCGGAAAGTGTAGCATGGAGACAAAAAGAACAGTTTTCTGATGGAGTAGGCTACAGCTGGATTGATACTTTGAAAGAAGTGGTAGCAGAAGCAGTTTCAGACGAGCAATTAGCAAATGCGAGATTTAAATTTCCATTACAAACACCAACTTCAAAAGAAGAATACTACTATCGTTCAATTTTTACAGAACATTTTCCAAGTGATGCAGCGGCATTATGCGTGCCTCAGGAAGCAAGTGTGGCTTGTAGTACAAAAATTGCTTTGGAGTGGGATGAGGCTTTCAAAAATATGAATGATCCATCTGGAAGAGCGGTTGCAAGTGTACATGATGATGCTTATCAAAAATAATAAAGTTTAATCTAGAACTTAATATTACAGAAAACGTTCTCTCTGAGGGCGTTTTCTTAGTTTATAAAACTTGTTTAAAACGTTTTTTTGTGAGTTTAATTATTTGCAGGTTAAATGTTTATTTGAATTTTTTATATTTGGCTTTCGCCGAAAGAAGAAATTTTGCAGAATCAAGTCAGGAATAAATACATAATTAAAACAGAATAGTATGGGTGGGATATTAGCCGTTATAGGTAAAGGAAAAGACCCGCAACTCGTAAAAGAACTTTCTAAAAGAATGTCGCATCGAGGGGTTGATGATAGTGATTTGCATATTATGGAAAATGGAAGCATTCTGGCCAGTGAACGGATGTCTATTATGGATTTGCATTCAGGTAAACAGCCAATTCAGGGGTCAAAAAGTGCATGGATGGTTCATAATGGAGAAATTTATAACCATCAGGAATTAAGAGAAGGAATTTTAAAACATCATGTATTTAAAACAAAATCAGATTCGGAAGTAATAGTTCATTTATACGAAGAATTTGGTTATGATTTTTGTAATTTACTGGATGGGGATTTCGCATTTGTAGTTGTTGATGGCGATGATTATATTGCCGGAAGAGATCCTGTAGGTGTCAAGCCTTTGTATTATGGACTAGACGAAAGAGGAAGGATTTATTTTTCTTCCGAAATGAAATCAATTGCGGATCAGTGCAGGTCCTTTTCTACTTTTCCCCCGGGACATTATTATACAGCAAAAACGGGTTTTGTGAAATATTATACGCCTGAATATGAGGAGTATGAAAATGCAAATCAATCCCTTGATTTAGATTTGATCAGAGAATCTTTAATTGAATCTACTCGTAAACGTTTAATGGGTAATGTAACTGTAGGAGTTTTGCTTTCAGGAGGTTTGGATTCATCTTTGACTTCGGCTATTGCATCGCGATTATTAGCTGGAAGCAAAGAAAAATTACATTCATTCTCTATAGGTTTAGATGCTGATGCTCCCGATAATATTGCGGCAAGAAAAGCATCGGAATTTCTTGGAACAGAGCACCATGAAATTCATTTTACTGTTGAGCAGGGAGTTGAAATTCTAGAGAAATTAATTTATCACATTGAAACGTATGATATTATCTCAGTTCGTTCGGGTGTACCAATGTATTTGCTCGCTAAAGCAGTAAAAGAAAAAGGTATAAAAGTGATACTTTCGGGAGAAGGTGCAGATGAGGTTTTTGGAGGTCATTTGTATTTTAGAAATGCACCGTCTTCAGAAGAGTTTCAAAAGGAAACGATCGAAAGGGTTCAAAAGCTGTTTACTGCTGATATATTAAGAGCTGATAAATCGACAATGGCGCATAGTTTAGAAGCGAGGGTTCCGTTTTTGGACAAAGATTTTTTAGATGTTGCAATTAGAATTAAAACAGAAGAAAAACAGCCGAAAACATA
Source organism: Flavobacterium chungangense LMG 26729 (assembly GCF_000735715.2). Taxonomy (NCBI): domain Bacteria; kingdom Pseudomonadati; phylum Bacteroidota; class Flavobacteriia; order Flavobacteriales; family Flavobacteriaceae; genus Flavobacterium; species Flavobacterium chungangense. The sequence continues at coordinate 423,063 of NZ_JASY01000008.1, read as the reverse complement.
TGAAGCTGTTGAAAAATATATTTTAAGAAAAGCTTTTGATACACCAGAGGATCCCTACTTGCCATCAGAAATTTTATGGAGACAAAAAGAACAATTTTCAGACGGAGTGGGTTATAATTGGGTAGATCAGTTAATCGAATATTGTGCTTCTCAGGTTTCAGATGAACAATTGGCTGGTGCGAGTGTAGAATTTCCGTATAATTCGCCAACAACAAAAGAGGCATATTTGTACAGGTCTGTTTTTCATAAACATTATCCGCAAGTCAGTGCGGCACAAACAGTCAGAAAATGGATTCCGAAGTGGCAGGACAATCTTGATCCAAGCGGAAGGGCTAATGCAGCACACCTAAAAGCAGATGTAGAAATTGCAAAAGCCGGAGTGATTGTTTAGTTATAAAAAATGATTTTAGATTTCAAATTTAAATTTGGAATAGATAATTTGAAAGAAAACCGAAATGACGTTTAATGTTATTTCGGTTTTTTTATGTTATTCCTATTTTAGGAATTTCGAATTTATGAAGTTTGGAATTTTAGGATGCCTTTTAGAATTTATTTTCTGTAATTTTTAATAATTCTGTTAATAACTTAGGTGCTTTAAACAGTATTTTAAGAGGTATATAAATTGCGTTTTCATATATTTGCGTGTTAAGACAATAATTACATTTTTTAGAATAAATTATATGAGCGAAGAAATCAAGAAGAACAATTATTCAGCAGATAGTATTCAGGCATTAGAAGGAATGGAGCACGTAAGAATGCGTCCATCGATGTATATTGGAGATGTAGGAGTTCGAGGGCTGCACCATTTGGTTTATGAAGTTGTGGATAACTCTATTGATGAGGCGATGGGAGGACATTGTGATACAATTGGTGTTGCAATAAACGAAGACGGTTCGGTAACTGTTGAAGACAACGGTCGTGGTATCCCGGTTGATTTACATAAAAAAGAAGGTGTTTCTGCACTTGAGGTTGTAATGACTAAAATTGGTGCAGGAGGTAAATTTGATAAAGATTCTTATAAAGTTTCCGGAGGTTTGCATGGTGTTGGGGTTTCAGTTGTAAATGCACTTTCAGTTCATATGAAATCGACTGTTTTTAGAGAAGGTAAAATCTATGAGCAGGAATATGAGAGAGGAAAATCATTATATCCGGTAAAACAAATCGGAGAAACAGATAAAAGAGGTACGCGTCAGACTTTTTATCCTGATAATACTATTTTTACTCAGACTACAGAGTTTTCTTACGATACATTATCGGCACGTATGCGTGAACTTTCTTTCCTGAATAAAGGAATTACAATCACTTTTACCGATAAAAGAGAAGTGGATGAAAAAGGAGAATTCAGAAGTGAAGTTTTTCATTCAACAGAAGGACTAAAAGAATATATTCGTTATTTAGACGGAAACCGTGAGCCGATTGTTTCGCACGTAATCAGCATGGATCACGAAAAAGGTGAAATTCCGGTTGAAGTCGCCCTGATTTACAATACAAGTTATACGGAGAATATTTTTTCTTACGTAAATAATATCAACACACACGAAGGAGGGACGCATTTACAAGGTTTTAGAAGTGGTTTAACAAGAACCCTTAAAAAATATGCCGATGCTTCCGGGATGTTGGATAAATTGAAATTCGAGATTGCGGGAGATGACTTCCGTGAAGGATTAACAGCTATTATTTCTGTAAAAGTTGCTGAGCCACAATTCGAAGGGCAAACAAAAACTAAGTTAGGAAATAGAGAAGTAGTTTCTCCGGTTTCTCAGGCTGTAGGAGAAATGTTGGAAAATTATTTGGAAGAAAATCCAAATGATGCCCGTATCATTATCCAGAAAGTAATTTTGGCTGCTCAAGCCCGTCACGCTGCGAAAAAAGCACGTGAAATGGTGCAACGTAAAACCGTTATGGGTGGTGGTGGATTGCCGGGGAAATTATCAGATTGTTCTGAGCAGGATCCTGCAAGATGTGAAGTTTATCTTGTCGAGGGAGACTCGGCAGGTGGGACTGCCAAGCAAGGTCGTGATCGTGCTTTTCAGGCGATTTTACCATTACGAGGTAAGATTTTGAATGTTGAAAAAGCAATGCATCATAAAGTGTTCGAAAACGAAGAGATTAGAAATATTTTTACTGCGCTTGGTGTTACTGTGGGAACAGAAGAAGATAGTAAAGCATTGAACCTTTCAAAACTGCGTTACCATAAAGTAATTATCATGTGTGATGCCGATGTCGATGGTAGTCATATTTCTACCTTAATATTAACATTCTTCTTCCGTTTCATGAAAGAATTGATTGAAGAAGGTCACGTTTACATTGCAGCTCCACCTTTGTATTTAGTTAAAAAAGGAAATAAAAAAGAGTATGCATGGAATGATGTTCAGCGTGATCAGGCGAATGAAAGAATGGGTGGAAGTGCCGCTATTCAGCGTTATAAAGGTCTTGGAGAGATGAATGCAGAACAATTATGGGAAACTACAATGGATCCTGATTTCAGAACTCTTCGCCAGGTTAATATTGATAGTTTAGCTGAAGCTGACAGGGTTTTTTCTATGTTAATGGGTGATGAAGTGCCGCCACGTAGAGAATTTATAGAAAAAAATGCAGTTTATGCTAACATTGATGCCTAATAAAATTTAGTTGTAAATTCGTTTAATTGTTTAAATTTACTAAACGATTAAACGAATTTTTTGATTATAAATAAACGAATTAATTAATAACCAATAAAGTATAAAATATGAAAGTTACCATTGTAGGAGCAGGAAATGTTGGAGCCACTTGTGCGGATGTTATTTCTTATAGAGGAATTGCAAGCGAAGTTGTATTGTTGGATATTAAAGAAGGTTTTGCCGAAGGTAAGGCGTTGGATATTATGCAATGTGCCACAAATACAGGTTTTAATACCAAAGTATCTGGGGTGACCAATGACTATTCTAAAACTGCCGGAAGTGATGTAGTCGTAATTACATCAGGAATTCCAAGAAAACCGGGAATGACTCGTGAGGAATTAATTGGTATTAATGCAGGAATTGTAAAAACAGTTGCAGAGAATGTATTAAAGCATTCACCCAATACCATAATAGTTGTAGTTTCTAATCCAATGGATACTATGACCTATTTAGCTTTAAAGTCAACCGGATTGCCTAAGAATAGAATAATTGGTATGGGCGGAGCATTAGACAGTTCGCGTTTCAGAACCTACCTTTCTTTAGCTTTAGATAAACCAGCAAATGATATTTCAGCAATGGTAATTGGAGGGCATGGTGACACCACTATGATTCCGTTAACTCGTCTCGCTTCCTATAATGGGATACCGGTAACGGAATTCCTTTCAGAAGAAGTACTGCAAAAAGTTGCGGCCGATACGATGGTAGGAGGAGCTACGCTTACTGGACTTTTGGGAACATCGGCTTGGTATGCTCCTGGTGCTTCAGTTGCTTTTTTGGTAGATAGTATTTTGAACGATCAAAAGAAAATGATAGCATGCTCTGTTTTTGTAGATGGAGAGTACGGGCAAAAAGATATATGTATTGGAGTACCGTGTATAATTGGTAAAAATGGAGTTGAAGAAATTTTAGACATTCAATTAAATGAGAATGAAAGAGCGCTGTTTGCGAAGAGTGCAGATGCGGTTAGGAGTATGAATGATGCCTTAAAGTCGATTTTAATATAAAGATTTTCGAAAAAAAAGAAAAAGGCTGCACTTTTGCAGTCTTTTTTTTGAGATTAATTAATAAATAAATTGGTTAATCTTTTCGAGAATTATATATTTGCTCGGTTTAAAAAAAATGTGGTAATTCGTGATTTAGTTTTTTAGTTTTTAAAAATCATGTCAGGGCTTATTTTATGGGACTTTAAAACAAAATAAACAATAAAACATAATTAATTTTTAGTAATAATGCAGAATAAAGGACTTATTAAATTTTTCGCAATTCTATTTGCATTGGTAAGTATTTACCAACTTTCTTTCACTTTTGTGGCTAATAATGTCAAAAGTGAAGCTAAGGTTTTAGCAGGAAACAATCCTGATAAAGAATTAAAATATTTGGATTCTATTGGTAAAGAAAAAGTATTGAATCTTGGTTTTACTGATTTTACTTATAATGAAGTAAAAAATAAACAATTAAATAAAGGTCTTGACTTAGAAGGAGGAATCAATGTGATTCTTCAAATTTCTATAAAAGATGTTTTGAAAGGATTGGCTAACAATTCTAAAAACCCTGTATTTAATAAATCATTAGCTGATGCAAGTGCAAATTTAGAAGGAAACAAAACCTATTTAAATAAGTTTTTTGAAGCTTTTGAAGCGAATTCAAACGGAACTACAAAATTAGCCTCGCCAGATATTTTTGCAAACAGAAGTTTACAGGGTGAAGGTGGTATCGATTTTCAAATGTCTGATGCTCAAGCTCAAAAAGTAATTAAAAGAAAAGTTGATGAGTCTGTTGAAAGTGCTTTTAAAGTACTAAGAGAGCGTATCGATAAATTTGGGGTTACTCAGCCAAATGTTCAGAAATTAGGAGAAACAGGAAGAATCTTAGTTGAACTTCCAGGTGCAAAGGATGTTGACAGAATTAAAAAATTATTAGGAGGAAAAGCTCAATTAGAGTTTTGGGAAACTTTTAAAATTGAAGAAATCGGAAACTTTTTAGTAGCTTCTAACGAAGCATTAAAAAAGACTGAAATCAAAAAAACAGAAACTAAAGCTGTTGTTAAAGATTCATTGAATGCTTTATTGACTGATGCTAAAGATTCAGTTGATACTAAAAAAGGAAACAATCCATTATTTGACAAAATGATTGGTCAGGGTGGTGGACCGGTTTTAGGTTATTTTGCGCCAAAAGATACTGCAACTGTTAACGAGTATTTTAAAAGGCCGGAAATTAGAGTTTTATTGGCTGCTGACCAACACAATGCAAAATTTGTGTGGAGCAAACCAACTACTACAAAAGATGCTAAAGGAAAAGATATTGAAGCTGTAGAATTATATGCTTTAAAAGGAAACAGAGATAACGCTCCTGCTATGAGCGGAGGTGTTGTTACGGATGCAAAAGATACTTTTGACCAATTAGGAAAACCAGCTGTTTCTATGCAAATGAACAGTCAGGGAGCTAAAATCTGGGAAGAATTGACAGGAAGGGCTTTTTCTCAAAAAAGTTATATCGCTATTGTTTTGGATAATGTAGTCTATTCTGCACCAGGAGTTACAAGTGGACCAATTGCTGGAGGAAGATCTGAAATTACAGGTTCTTTTGATGTAGCTGAAACTAAAGATTTAGCAAACGTATTAAATGCAGGTAAATTACCAGCTTCTGCAGATATTATTCAATCGACTGTTGTTGGGCCATCTTTAGGACAGGCAGCAATTGATGCGGGAACAATTTCATCTATATTAGGATTCTTATTAGTTTGTTTATGGATGGTATTTTATTATGGTAAAGCTGGTTGGTATGCTAACCTTGCGTTATTGTTAAATTTACTTTTCTTGTTCGGAATTATGGCAAGTTTTGGTTTTGTATTAACATTACCAGGTATTGCAGGTATCGTATTGACATTGGGTACTGCGGTAGATGCGAACATTATTATATTTGAAAGAGCAAAAGAAGAATTACGTGAAGGTAAATCATTATCTGAAGCAGTTACTGCCTCTTACGGATGGCATGGAGCAATGCGTTCTATTATTGATGCAAACGTTACGCACGTTTTAACCGGAGCAATTTTGTTTATTTTTGGAACAGGACCAATCAAAGGTTTTGCTTTAACATTACTTATTGGTATTGTAACGTCATTGTTTACGTCAATCTTTATTGCAAGAATTTTTATTGACAGAAACATTGCCGGAAAAGGTGATTTAACTTTCTCTACAAATATTACTAAAAACTGGTTTACTAATTTTCACTTTGATTTTATTAAAATCAAAAAATTCACTTATATTTTCTCTTCAATTGTAGTGGTAGTAAGTTTAATTTCGATCTTCTTCGTGAATGGATTAGATGAAGGGGTTGACTTTGTTGGAGGAAGAACTTTTCAGGTAAAATTTGAGAAACCTGTAGATGCTACAGTTGTTTCAGATGAATTGTCTGCAGCTTTTGGAACTCCGGTTGAAGCTAAAATTTTAGGTGATGATGATCAATTGAAAATCACAACTAAATATAAAATTAAAGAAGATGGAGTAGCTATTGATGAAGAAGTGAATCAGATATTGTATAAATCATTAGCGAAATATTTCCCTAATGTGACTTATGATAAATTTACCAATACTTTTGACGGTAAAAAAGTTGGAGTTTTACAATCTTCTAAAGTTGGAGCTTCTATCTCTGAAGATATTAAAACAAACTCATATTGGGCGGTTCTTGGAGCGATGGCAGCAATTTTCCTTTACTTAATGGTTTCTTTCCGTAAATGGCAATATTCATTAGGTGCGATTGCAGCTGTAGCGCATGACGTAATCTTTGTATTAGGGATCTACTCTTTATGTTATAAGTTCATGCCTTTCCACATGGAAATGGATCAACACTTTATCGCTGCGATTCTTACCGTTATTGGTTACTCTATGAATGATACTGTAATTGTATTTGACAGAGTTAGAGAGTTTATTGTTGGAAACCGTAAAGGTAGCTTTGAAGATATCGTAAACGCTTCTATTAATACTACATTATCAAGAACATTGAATACTTCATTAATGATGATTATTGTGTTGTTAACGATGTTTATCTTTGGTGGAGAGTCAATTAGAGGATTTATCTTTGCAATGTTAGTAGGTATTGTGGTAGGAACTTACTCTTCGTTATTTATCGCTACACCGGTATTGGTTGATACGATTTCTAAAGATGAGAAACATACAATCGAAGACAAACATAATACTAAAGAATAATTACAAGTTTTAAATTATAGAAAGATCCAACGAAAGTTGGATCTTTTTTTTGTTCTAATTTTATGTGAGAAAGAAATTGTTTAGCTAAATAGTATGAGCGAATAATCCTGATTTATTCTTTTAGAATAAAGAATAGTTGTTTTTTTGTATTTGCGAATAGCTATTTATTTCTGTGTAAAAGCCTTTTTTATAGTTTTTTTGTTTTGTACAGACTTACAGTAAGGTCTTTTGGAAAATAAATTTCTAATCTAGCCCCATGGGAGCGGTATCCTTTTTCTGGCTTTTTTAGCCAGAAAAAGATATAGCGGACAGCAGGACTGAAAGTTATATGATATGATAAATTTCAGCTTCTAAATATAAAGATTAAGAGAGTTAGCAATTGGATAGGAGAGAAGGATAACTATAGGTGTAAAACAAAAAATTGCCCAATACTTAAAACTGTATTGGGCAATTTTATATTGGATTGTTTTTTTAAGATGTTGCTAAAGGATTTCTTTGTGCTCTAATGATAAAGAAAAGCCCAATTATTATAAACGGAATACTCAACCATTGTCCTGTTGAGAAGTATCCTAATTTGTTTTCGAAACCTCCCTGACTTTCTTTTACGAATTCGACAATGAAGCGAACAACAAATAAAAGCACTAAAAATAATCCGAATAAGTATCCTGATTTAAGTCTCGCATTTGTTTTCCAATATAGAAAGTATAAGGTAGCAAATACAAAAATGTAACAAAACGCTTCATACAATTGTGTTGGATGCTTTGCAGGAACCTGAGCTAATAAATCAGCAAATTTTGGATCAGTTGCAATGGTCGTATATGCGTCTTTTGGATTTGCAATTCCAGTAGCTTTTACAGCTTCCGCTTTGCTGATTTTATCGTGAAGAAAACGAATTCCGAACGAGGAAGTAGTTTCGTTACCTATGATTTCAGAATTCATAAAGTTTCCGATACGTACTAATACTGCACCACTGGCAACAGGAATAACAATTCTGTCTAAAATCCATAAAACAGAGCGGTGTAATATTTTTTTATTGTAAAGGTACATGGCAATAATAATTGCAATTGCTGCACCATGACTAGCTAAACCTTGAAAACCTACAAACTCCCAGCCATTGATGAAGCCGAAAAGTGTAGATCCGTTATTTTCCCTAATTGGTAAAAACATCTCTAAAGGATGGTTTCTGAAATAATTATCTTCATCGTAAAAAAGAACTTGTCCCAAGCGGGCGCCAATCAAAGTTGCTAAAACGGTCCAGACAAATAATGAATCCAGTTTGTCAATTGATTCGTTTTCGCGTTCGAAAATCTTTTTCATCAGGAACCAACCTAAAACAAAAGCAATTACGAACATTAAGCTGTAGTAGCGAATCATAAAAAATCCTAAATCGATTCCTTCTGAAGGATTCCAAACGATGTTTAAAGCGTGTGTCATGTAGTATTATAATTTTTAGATACAGTAAAAATAAATATTTAAAGCAGAGTAAGTCTTTATTAAAAGTTAATGTTTGTGCGAACATTTCTTTTCAGGAACCGGATCATAGCCTGTTCTTCCCCATGGATGGCAGCTCAAAATACGTTTGATTCCGAGGTATCCTCCATAAAATAGTCCATGTTTTTGCAAGGCTTCAATCATATAACTTGAACATGTTGGTTCAAATCGGCATGACGCTGGAGTAAATGGCGAAATAGCGTTTTGATAAAAGCGTACTAATAAAACAAATGGAGTTATGACTTTCAATTTATTAGAAATGAATTGGTTTATATCGAAAAGCTGGTGCCCTCTTTTCCGTCTTTTAATTGAATGCCTAAAGTAATTAACTGATCTCTGATTTGATCAGAAAGAGCGAAGTTTTTATCAGCTCTTGCCTGATTTCTCATTCCGATAAGCATGTTTATAACACCTTCTAATTTGTCATTATTACTGTCGGCAGCCTTTTCATCACTTAAGCCTAAAACATCAAAAACGAAAGCATTAATTGCCGTTGAAAATGATTTTAAATCTTCGATAGAAATGGTCTCTTTACCTTCTTTGAGTAAATTAATATAACGAACTCCTTCAAATAATTGTGCAATTAAAATAGGAGTGTTGAAATCATCATTCATTGCGTCGTAGCACAATTGTTTCCATTTATTAAAATCAATAGAACTTACGTTGCCTGCTGAAATTGCTGGCAAAGTATCAAGTGCTTCCATTAATCGTTTATATCCTTTTTCGGCAGCTGTTATGGCGTCATCAGAAAAATCGAGGATACTTCTGTAATGCGCCTGTAACATAAAAAATCTAGTTACCGAAGCAGAAAAGGCTTTGCTTAAAACTGTATTGTCTCCGCTTAAAATTTCTCCCGGCAAAATATTATTTCCGGTTGATTTTGCCATTTTTTTTCCGTTAAGGGTAAGCATATTGGCATGCATCCAGTAATTTACAGGAGACTGACCTGTACAGGCCTCATTTTGGGCGATTTCACATTCGTGGTGTGGAAACTTTAAATCCATTCCGCCACCGTGAATATCAAAGTGATTTCCAAGATATTTGGTGCTCATTGCGGTACATTCCAGATGCCAGCCTGGAAAACCATCGCTCCATGGAGAAGGCCATCTCATGATATGTTCAGGCTCTGCTTTTTTCCAAAGTGCAAAATCCTGTGGATTTCTTTTATCTGATTGTCCATCCAGATCCCGTGTATTAGCCAGCATGTCTTCGATATTTCTGCCGCTTAAAATCCCGTAATTGTTCGTTTCGTTATATTTGACAACATCAAAATAAACGGAACCATTAGCAACATAGCCGATTCCGGTATCAATTATTTTTTTGATGATTTCGATTTGTTCAATAATATGTCCCGTTGCAGTTGGTTCAATACTTGGCGGTAAAAAGTTAAAGGCTTTTAGAATGTCATGAAAATCAACAGTATATCGCTGTACAACCTCCATCGGTTCTAATTGTTCTAAACGTGCTTTTTTGGCAATTTTGTCCTCGCCTTCATCAACGTCATCCACAATATGGCCAACGTCTGTGATATTACGCACATATCTTACTTTGTAATCCAAATGCAAAAAATACCTGAATATAACGTCAAAAGACATAAAAGTCCTCACATTTCCTAAGTGTACATTGCTATAAACTGTAGGGCCGCAAACATACATTCCAACATTTCCTTCATGGATTGGTTTGAAATTTTCTTTTTCACCCGAAAGTGAGTTGTATATTTTTAAGGGTTGTGATGTATATAATGGCATAGTTTTACTGTTTAATCGTTTAATCGTTAATTTGTTTAATTGTGATTATCGGATTTGTTCTTTTGAAAGATAATATTTTTTTAGATTGTTTATTTGATTACAAATTTTTTCAAGTTTTTCGCGACATTGAATGTATTCTTGTTCTGAAATGTAGTTTAAATCTTTTGAAAGAATTAAATGATTTAATGTTTCCATTGCTGAAGAATATGAAATTGTTAAAAAATGAGCCTTGTCTTTATTTGTGTTTCTTGATGTTCCTTCAGCAATATTCGTAGCAATCGAAGAAGAACTTCTCTTTATCTGAGAGGTTATTCCAAATAATTCGTGAGAAGGAAATGCAATTGTCAATCTATAAATTTCTAAAATAAAAACTCGAGAATTTTGCCAGACTTCTAATTTTTCAAAAGAAAAGAGATACATGTTTTTTATTTAATTGTTGATTTGTTTAATCTAAAATTAGACTTGTAATGAAGCGATTAAACAAATTAATGATTTACCGATTAAACTTAAAATTGCGTATCTAACTTAATATAATCTAAAAATTCTCTTTTCGTTTGAGGATCTTTGAATTTTCCACCGAATTCCGAAGTTACGGTACTGCTTTCGATATCTTTAATTCCTCTTGAGTTTACACAAAGATGTTTAGCATCAATGACACAGGCAACATCTTCTGTTCCTAAAGCTTTTTGAAGTTCCTGAACAATCTGCATCGTTAAACGTTCCTGAACCTGAGGTCTTTTTGCATAATATTCTACAATTCGGTTCATTTTAGATAATCCGATAACTCTTCCGCTGGATATATAAGCTACGTGAGCACGTCCGATAATTGGTAATAAGTGGTGTTCGCATGTAGAATAAACAGTAATGTTTTTTTCTACTAACATTTCACCATATTTGTAGTTATTGTCAAAAGTAGAGGCTTTTGGTTGTTTTGCAGGGTTTAAACCTCCAAAAATTTCTTTTACAAACATTTTTGCAACTCTGTTTGGAGTTCCTTTTATGCTGTCATCTGTCAAATCCATTCCAAGTGTCTGCAGAATGTTTTCGACATCTTTTTTTATTTTTTCTATTTTTTCTTCATCAGTGATATCAAAAGCATCCTCTCTTAATGGGTTTTTTGCATTGCTGCTGAAGTGATTGTCACCTATTTCGTCTAAAAAATCTTCGTTATTTATCATTAAAAACTACTATTATAATGTGGTATATCTTTTTAAGGCGGTAAAGATAATTAATAAAAAGGAAACCTTTTCTATCGTTTTTACTATTTAATTACTCCTTTTTGGATATAATCTAAATTAAAACCAAATGTGTGTTTATTAAAAACACAAAAGACAATAACTTAGTCAGTTATTGTCTTTTGCAAGTTTATAATTAGCTCTTATTATTTTTTATTGTAAACAATAAGTGCTTCTTTTAATATGTTAACTGCGGTAATTAAATCTTCTTTATTTAAGACATAAGCAATTCGAACCTGATTTAATCCCATTCCCGGAGTTGAATAAAAACCAGCCGCAGGTGCAACCATTACGGTTTGTCCGTTTAAATCATAACTTTCCAAAAGCCATTGGGCGAAATCTTCAGAATTTTGTATTGGCAATTGTGCAATGCAATAAAATGCTCCTTTAGGTTTGGTTACGATTACGCCATCAATTTTGTTTAGTTCAGTAATCAAAGTATCACGGCGGCTTTTATATTCTGAAATTACTTCATCAAAGTAACTTTGAGGAGTATCTATGGCAGCTTCACAAGCAATTTGTTCAATTGTGGGCGGACTCAAACGTGCCTGAGCAAATTTCATTACCGTTGCTAAAACCTGCTTGTTTTTTGTTACTAAACACCCAATTCTGGCGCCACACATGCTGTAACGTTTAGAAACAGAATCGACCATGATTACATTTTGCTGTACATCATCCAAATTCATTACTGAAAAATGTTCATCATCTCCATCATATAAAAACTCACGATATACTTCATCAGCAATTAAATACAAATCATGCTTTTTTATTAAGCCTGCTAATTGTTTAATTTCTGCTTCAGTATATAAATAACCGGTTGGATTTCCGGGATTGCAAATTAAGATCGCTTTTGTTTTTGTTGTAATCAGTTTTTCAACTTCATCTATACTAGGCAATGCAAATGCACTCTCGATTGTAGAAACAAGAGGCACTACAGTTGCGCTTGTAGAGGATGCAAAGGCATGGTAATTAGCATAAAAAGGTTCCGGAATGATGATTTCATCACCAGGATCTGTAATTGTGGCCAGTGCAAAAAGTAAGGCTTCAGAACCACCAGTAGTTACAATGATGTCTTCTGTGTTAACGTTTACATTTTGGCGTTGGTAAAATTTCGCTAATTTTTTTCTATAACTTTCATATCCCGCTGAAGGGCTGTATTCAATAAGAGTTAAATCAATATTTTTTACCGCCTCGATGGCCACTTCGGGTGTCTTGATATCCGGTTGACCAATGTTTAAATGATACACTTTTTTACCTTGCTTTTTAGCACTATCTGCATAAGGAGCAAGCTTGCGTATCGGTGATTCGGGCATGTTTTTGCCTTTGTGTGAAATTGTTGGCATGAGTTTTATTATTGAAGTGCAAATTTGCATTTTTTTTTCGAATTTAACGTCAACAATACAGGGACTTATAAAAATGTAACAATAATCAATATTTTTAGTAATTTTATAATAAAAAAATGTCAATGAAAAAATATATTCTATTATTTTTTGGTTTTTTGGCATCTTTTGCACTAAAAGCTCAGGATGATTTTTTAATGGAAAAGCACAAAAAGAAAGTTGTAATTCCTTTTAAGCTGATTAATAACCTGGTTTTTATCCCAATAAAGGTTAATGGTATTGAACTGAATTTTTTATTAGATTCGGGTGTCGATGAAACAATTTTATTCAGCATGGAGGATAAAAAAGAGGTTAGTTTTAAAAATATTGAAAAAATTAAACTTCGGGGCCTTGGCAGTGAGGAGGAAATAGAGGGGTTAAAATCTACTAACAATATTCTGGAAACACATGGTTTGAAATCTGCAAATCATTTGGTTTATATTATTCTGGATCAGGGGTTTAATTTGTCTTCCCATATTGGAATTCCGGTTAACGGAATAATTGGGTACAAGTTTTTTAAAAATAATATTGTAGAGGTTAATTATCAAAAGAAAAGAATTTTTGTTCACCAAAATAATGAAAAAATAAGGATTGCTTTAAATAAAAAATTTAAGGCAATCCCCATTACCATTGAAAGATCAAAGCCTTATTTGATGGCATCTGCAATAGTGAAAAATGTAAATATTCCCGCAAAATTACTTGTGGATATTGGAAATAGTGATTCATTCTGGGTTTTTGAAAATGATAAAATAAAGTTACCTGAAAAGAATTTTCCGGATTTTTTAGGAAAAGGATTTAGCGGGGACATTGAGGGGCACAGGGCAAAAATAGATGAATTTTCACTGGCTGATTTTGATTTTAAAAATCCTATTGTTTCTTTTCCCGACTCCAGTTCCATAAAAAATGTAAAAATGGTTGTCAATCGAATAGGTTCTGTTGGTGGCGAAGTTTTAAAACGCTTTACAATTGTTATGGATTATGCAGATAAAAAAATGTATCTGAGAAAAAACAGCAAATTTAATGAGCCTTTCACCTACAATAAAAGCGGAATTTCAATCCAGCATAATGGTCTGCAATGGGTTCAGGAAACGGTACACTTAGAAACGGTTAGGGTAAGTACTTCAAATGATGAAAATTATAATGGCAATAATAAAAATGATTTTAGGTATAAATTTCAATTAAAGCCTATTTATGAAATTGTAAATGTGCGCAAAAAGTCAGCGGCCGAAAAATGTGGTTTGTTAAAAGGAGATATAATTATCAGTATAAATGGAAACAAACCTTATAAGTATACCTTACAACAAATTAATAATCTTTTAAAATCAGAAGATGATATTTGGATTAATTTAGAAGTTGAACGAAATAGTGTATTGTTAAAGTTTCGGTTTCGATTAGAAGATGAATTGTAGTTTTTTACTTGATTTATTTTATTTTTTCGTTTGATAATTAGATAGTTATATTTTTGTTTTTTTTAGATAAGATAGTTTTGTTGAATAATTTAAGTATTTTTAACAAAATTTAATTAGTATATGATTAAAAACTACTTTTCTTTAATTGCTTTTAGCTCTTATCTTCTTATTTTTCTTTTACTTCCTACTAAAAGTTTTGCACAATGTGCGGGTCAGGACTCATTGACTCCTTTTGAAGTTTGTGATATACCCAATGTTAGTAGCCAGACAATAGATTTGTGTCCTTTATTAGGGGTTACTGCAGTTCCGGGCGGTACATGGTCAGATGATGATAATTCAGGAGGTTTAAATGAAACCACAGGAGTTTTAAATGCACAGGTGATTCCTGTTAGTGGTATTTATCACTATACTTATACAGTTACAGGAATCAATGGATGTACAGATAATTCAGCAACTATCGAAGTTATTATTGGCGGATATGCAGGTGTTGCAGAAAGAGCTTCAGCATGTAGTGATGATCATTCATTTAATCTTTTTCAGATATTCAATGCGAATAGTTATTTGAGTCCGCAATCTCGTGGAAATTGGTATGATATAAATGGAACTCCTGTGAATAGTATTGTTGATGCAGAAGTTTTAGGTATTGGAAATCATCAATTTACATATTCTATTGCCGCTATTGGAAATTGTCCAGCTGTTTCTTCAACAGGATTTGTAACTGTTTTTAGATCCCCGGAGCCAGGAAAGCCTTCACAATTAATATTATGTGAGGACAGTGATTTTTCAATATATTCTAATCTGGACTTAAATGACTGGGTTGCTGGTGAAGATTCAGGGGGAACATGGACCGATAATAACGGTACAGGGCAGATTACTTTTATAAAAGATCATAATATAAATGTTCAGCAAATATTTAATAATTATGGTATAGGAGAATATAACTTTACTTATACAGTTTTACCAACAAGTCCGGTGTGTAAAATAGAAACTGCTGTTGTAAGGATTAAAATTGAAAAGAAATACGATTTTACGGGCGCGACTATAGAAGTGAGAAAAGATATTTGCGAGTCTGACATTCAAACTGCAACTTATTCGGTCATATTAAACCAGGGAATTCAGAATATTCCAAATGGTCAATACTATATAGATTATACAGTTTCAGGACCAAATGGAGGTTCACATACAGTATTGTCAACATTTAATAATGGAGTTTTAATTTTTCCTTTAAGCCGGAATTATTTTCGGCAGTCGGGCAGTTTTACCGTATCCATCACAAAAATAAATGAATTTAGCAGTGAAGGCGGCTGTGTAAACATCATTAATAATTTATCAGATGTTTTGCATGTTTATAAAACACCGGTTTTAAACGGGGCGAATTTAACACCGGCTGTGACCTGTCAGAATAAAAGTTCTCAGGCATTAATATCAAATGCTTCCGGATTAGAAGATGGAGCGTATACTATTTTGTATAATGTTGCCGGATCAAACACAGCAACAGCACAAGTCGCTGCCATTAATGTAATAGGGGGAAATGGAAGTTTTACGATTCCTTCCAACTTAAATTCCAATAGTGGCAATTCAGTTATTACAATTACTAATGTTACCAATGCAGCTACTCCTTATTGTACAAATACTGCTAATTTGAGTGGAAATTTAATCATAAATAAACTTCCGGAAGTCCCGAATCTAAAAGTTGAAGTTTTGGATAATTGTTTTAACAAACCTTTTACAGCTTCAGTAACCGGTTTAGGATTACTTACGAATGTTACAGTTTCATATGTATTATCTGGTAGTAATATTGCCACCTCACAAACGGTTACTTTAGTGGTGGTTAATGGAAAAGCAGATTTTGTAATTCCGGCTATTTTATTACCAAATACAGGCTCAACCGCGATTTCGATAATAAATCTGGTAAATAATGATACAACTTGTGATGTGAATTTAACAACAGTTTCAGACGCTTTTGCAATAAATCCTATTCCGATAGCACCTGCTTCTGTTGATCAGCCTTTTTGTAAAGCCGATGGAGCAACTATTGCCAGTTTGGTTCCTAATGGATCTCGGTATAAATGGTATAATTCGGTAACACTTACTACACCTTTGGCTTCTAATTATATTTTAAAATCAGAAGATTATTGGGTAATCGAAACTTCTGCAGCCGGATGTACTTCACCAGCTACGATGATTACGGTAACAGTAAGCAATTTGCCTGCACCGGTTTTAGATACTGACGGTCAAAATTTTTGTGGTTTACAAAATCCTACGATTTCAGATTTGTCTAATAATACAAATGCTTCGTCTACGATAGTCTGGTATGATGCCATAAATAATGGTAATCTGCTATCTTCTACAACACCTCTGACAGATAATACAATTTATTACGGCTTCGATTTTTCTTCAGTAACAGATTGTCATTCTGAAGATCATTTAGAAGTGAAAGTTTCTCTGAGTCATTGTGATGATACTGAATATGAAACATTTTTTATTCCGGATGGTTTTTCGCCAAACGGTGATAATGTAAATGATACTTTTAAAATTCTTAAAATTGATTTTTTATATCCGGATTACAAAATTGAAATTTATAACCGATACGGAAATGTCTTATTCAAAGGAAATAAAAATAAGCCGGATTGGGATGGAAGGAATTCTGAAGGTGGAGGTATGGGTGATGGAATAGCACCAAACGGAGTCTATTTTTATGTTATCCATTTTAATAAAGAGAATAAACCGCCTCAACAAGGCCGTCTTTATTTAAATAGATAATCTTCATTTACATTTAATATATTTCAAATGAAAAAAATAATACTTCTTATAAGCTTCCTTTTTTATATCACATCAGCTTCAGCTCAGCAAGATCCTGAGTACACCCATTATATGTACAATATGAGTGTAGTAAATCCAGCTTACGCTAGCGGTACAGCAGCAATGCTAAATTTAGGAGGCTTATACAGAACACAATGGGTAGGAGCGGTTGGAGCACCAAAAACATTTACTTTTTTTGGACATACTGCTTTAAGCGAAAAGATCGAAGTTGGTGCTTCATTAATTTCGGATGATATTGGTGAAGGTGCGAAAAAAGAAAACAATTTCTATGCAGATTTTGCCTATGTGCTGCAATTAGAAGGCAAAAACAAACTTTCTTTAGGACTAAAAGCCGGATTTACTTCTTTACAGACTAATTTTAATGGATTTCGTTTTACGGATCCGGCAACAGATTTGGCTTTCGCCGAAAATATCAATGTGACTAAGCCAAATATTGGAGCAGGAGCTTATTACTTTACCGACAAGTATTATATCGGATTATCTGTCCCAAATTTATTGAGTTCAAAACACATCGAAGAAAAATCAGGAATAAACGCTTTCGGATCCGAACAAATACACACTTTTTTAACCGCCGGATATGTTTTTCAGATTAATGATGCATTTAAATTAAAACCGGCATTTATGTCCCGATTTGTTTCCGGAGCACCGGTGTCAGTTGATATCACAGCCAATGTTTTGTATAATGACAAGTTTGAAATCGGGGCTGCGTACAGGGTAAATGACGCCGTAAGTGCTTTAATGAATATCAATGTTATACCTTCACTTAGAATAGGATACGCTTATGATTATACGACATCAAATTTAGGACAGTTCAATTCAGGAACTCACGAAATTATGCTACTTTTTGATTTGGATTTATTAGGAAAAGGATATGATAAATCACCAAGATTCTTTTAAAATGAAAAATATGAAAAGATTATTTGTTATTATATTCGTATTTTCTATACAGTTTATAAACGCTCAGGATCAGGATTTGGCCAGAGCCAAACGTTTTTTTGACAGGACCTATTACGCCGAGGCAATTACATTATATGAAAAATTAGCTGAAGAAAAACCTTCTCAGGAGGTTATCAAAAACCTGGCAGATTCGTATTGTTATACCAATGATCTCATAAAAGCCCAGCGTTATTACAGACTTTTACTTAAAAACTATGATAAGGATTTAGACCGAAATTATTATTTCAGATACGCCCAAACCCTCAAAGCTACGGGGAATACGGAAGAAGCCACCGAATTCTTAAAAAAATATTACTCAAAATCTGCCAATAATGATGATTTGGCAAATTTTGAAAAAGACATCAAAACTTTAGAAAATGTTTCTGCAATTGGAAATCGTTTCGAAATAAAAAACTTAGCCATAAATACACCAAATTCAGAGTTTGGAGCAGTAAAATACAATGACAGTCTGGTTTTCGCAGGTGTAAAACTGAAACCTGGATTGTTTGATAAAAAATACAAATGGGATAATGCGACTTATCTGAATTTGGTTGCTGTTCCAATCAAAAATATAAATTCAAAGGATCAGATTACGCATTATTTTTCGAATGAATTAAAAACCGGAATGCATGAGTCGAACGCTGTTTTTACAAAAGACGGCAAAACGATTTATTTTACGCGTAACAATTCTAAAAACGGTACTAAAAGAAAAAATGAAGAAAAAATTTCAAACCTTCAGATTTTTAAAGCCGAATTGGTTAACGGAAAATGGATCAATATAGTTTCGCTTCCTTTTAACAGTGAGAATTACTCTGTTGAGCATCCCGCTTTAAGTGCTGATGAAAAAGTATTGTATTTTGCTTCTGATATGCCGGGAACATTGGGTTCTTTTGATATTTTTTCAGTAAATATAAATCAGGGTGCTTTTGGTACTCCAAAAAACTTAGGCCCTATTATAAATACAGATAAAAGAGAGCAATTCCCTTTTGTTTCAAAAGACAATAAACTTTATTTTTCATCAGATGGGCATTTAGGATATGGATCTCTTGATGTTTTTGTTTCTGAAATTAAAGGAAAAGAATATGACAAGCCTGTCAACGTTGGTATGCCGGTTAATTCTAATTTAGATGATTTTTCATTCTATTTTGATTCAGATACAAAGGAAGGTTATTTTGCATCCAATAGAAAAGGCGGAAAAGGCAATGATGATATTTATGAGTTAAAAGAAATTAAGGAGTTAATTGTTGAAGATTGCAAGCAGTTTATTACAGGAGTAATAACAGATGCTGATACTAAATTAGCCTTAGAAAATGCCACTGTAGAACTTCAGGATTCAGATAAAAAACAATTGAATGTAGTGACAACAACTGCCGACGGAAAATTTAGTTTTACCGTGCCTTGTGAAACTTTCTATACTGTTTTGGCTTCTAAGGAAAATTATGCGAGCAACTCAAAATCGTTAACATCAGGCAAGACCAGAAATACAAATAATGATGCGTCAATGACTTTAAAATCACTAGAAATCATTAAGCAGGAAGAAAAACAGATTGAAGAGAATAAAAGAAAACAGGAACTTATTATAGAAGAAGAAAATAAGAAAAAAGAAGCTTTAGCAGTAATAGCTTTAAAGGAAGCAGACAAAAAAGCTAAAGAAGATAAAATTACTGCTGCACAAGTTAAGAAAAAAGAGAAAGTTGATCAGATCCTGGCTCAGGAAAAAGATGTCGTAAAAGACAAAGACAGGCTGATTATAAAAACGGATCCTATCTATTTTGATTACAATATGTGGTATATCCGAAAAGAATCAAAAGTGGTTTTAGGAAGGGTTGTAGAATTGATGAAGAAATACCCCGGAATGGTAATTGAAATTGGATCACACACCGATTCGAGAGGAAATGCTAAATTCAATGAAGATTTATCTCAAAAAAGGGCAACCTCTACCAGAGAATTTATCATACAATCCGGTATTGATTCTAAAAGGGTTATGGCAAAAGGCTATGGGGAATCTGTTCCAATTATAAAATGTAAAACAGATGATGCCTGTTCAGAAGAAGAACACGAATTGAACAGAAGATCTGAATTTGTCATTAAAAATTTATAGATTTTGAATAATAAATTTAACTAAGAAGCCTTTTCGTTGACTTCTTTTTTATTATTTTTATGGGATAACCATGAAATTAAAAATACTCAATTATGAAAAAGTTAGTTTTATCCTGCCTGATTTTGTCTTTAGCCGGACTGCAAAGCTGTAAAAACGATGAAAAACAAAAAGCAGCTGAAGCAGCAAAAGCCGATGGAGAAAAGATTGTAAGTACACAATGCTATCAGGCAACTTATGAAAATGATATCATTGATTTAAAACTGAATACTTTAAAAAACGGAAAAATTAATGGTAATATGATAATGAAAGTTGTGGATACTCCGGAAAGAACGGGAGAAATTACAGGTGAATTTCATGGAGATACTTTATTTGCAGATTACACTTTTCATGATGCCACAAATAAAAATAATAAATTCAAAAACCCAATGGCATTTTTAAAAAAGGATAAACAACTTATTTTAGGAAACGGAACAATGCAGACTACAATGGGCGTAACGTATCTGGTAAAAGACAAACCGATTGACTTTGAACGTGTAAAATATAAATTTGTTAGTATTGACTGCGTTGATAAATAAAAAATTAAGAGAACAAAAATCCATAAAAAAGCCGTTTCACACTAATGAAACGGCTTTACTATTTTTCGTTGAAATTATTTTTATAAAACTTCACCTTTAATTTTAAGAGCTACTCTTCCGTCAGGGTAATTTACAGCATTGGTTTCAACGGTAATCGTTTTACGGATTGGTCCTGCAGTCATGTTGTATTTTACGTCAATTTTCCCTTTTTTACCAGGTAAAATAGCTGCGCTTGGTTTTGTAACGACTATCGTGCTTAGTGTTGATTGGGCAGAAATTATCGTTAAGGGAGCATCACCTGTATTTGTAAATTCAAAAGATCTGACAGGATTGTCACTTTTTGAAATTTTTCCGTAATCAATAGTGTTATCCTGAGCAGAAAATTCAATTTTAGGACCGTTTTGAGAATAACCCGCTACGCTAAACAGTACGATTACAATAAATTTAATAACATTTTTCATTTTGAAATTGTTTTTAAGATAGGAGTAAATATACTTTCTTTTAATTAATACACAAATTATTATTTCGCTTTTTATAGTGTACTTAATTATTTACTTTTGCTGTCAATTATAATTACAAAAATTGAACCAGTTTTTTTGTTTAACTGTTTAATCGTTTATTTGTTTAATCGTTGAGATTGATTATAAATGATTTTTTTAAACAGAAAATAAGAAAACAAATCAATTTGAAATTCGATGATCAAAACCGATTAAACGGTTAAACAAATTAACGATTAAACAACCCTAGTAAATGACAATTCCAGCACAATTTGACGCTAAGACGATTGAGAGTAAATGGTATGATTACTGGATGAAAAATAACTATTTTCATTCAGAACCAGATCATAGAACACCGTACACCATTGTAATTCCGCCGCCAAACGTCACTGGAGTCCTTCACATGGGACATATGTTGAATAATACGATTCAGGATGTTTTAATTCGTCGTGCTCGTCTTAAAGGTTTCAACGCTTGCTGGGTTCCGGGAACGGATCACGCATCGATTGCTACTGAAGCAAAAGTAGTAGCGAAATTAAAAGCAGAAGGAATCAATAAAAACGATTTGACCCGTGAAGAATTCCTAAAACACGCCTGGGAATGGACTGATAAATACGGAGGAACCATCTTAGAGCAGCTTAAGAAATTAGGCGCTTCATGCGATTGGGAACGTACTAAATTTACAATGGACCCTGATATGTCTGCTTCTGTAATTAAATCGTTTGTTGATTTATATAACAAAGGATTAATTTACAGAGGATACCGAATGGTAAACTGGGATCCGGAAGCGAAAACAACTCTTTCTGACGAAGAAGTTATTTATGAAGAACAACAAGGAAAATTATTTTTCTTAAAATATAAAATCGAAGGTTCGGAAGATTTTCTGACCATTGCTACAACACGTCCGGAAACTATTTTTGGAGATACTGCCATCTGTATCAATCCGAACGATGAGCGTTTTACACATTTAAAAGGTAAAAAAGCGATCGTTCCAATTTGCGGAAGAGTAATCCCGATTATCGAAGACGAATATGTAGATGTAGAATTCGGAACAGGATGTTTGAAAGTAACGCCTGCGCACGATATGAACGATAAAACTTTGGGTGAAAAACACAATCTTGAAATCGTTGATATATTTAATGAAGATGCGACTTTAAATAGTTTCGGATTACATTATCAAGGAAAAGACCGTTTTGTAGTTCGTACAGAAATTGCAAAAGAACTGGAAGAAATTGGAGCTTTGGCGAAGACTGAAATCCATTTGAATAAAGTGGGAACTTCAGAAAGAACCAAAGCAGTAATCGAGCCAAGATTATCTGATCAATGGTTCCTGAAAATGGAAGATTTAGTAAAACCGGCGATTAAATCAGTTTTAGAAACTGGTGATATTAAATTGCATCCAAAACGTTTTGAAAATACGTATGCACACTGGTTAAACAACATCCGTGATTGGAATATTTCCCGTCAGTTATGGTGGGGACAACAAATTCCGGCATATTATTATGGAGACGGAAAAGAAGATTTTGTTGTTGCTGAAAACATCGAAGACGCTTTAGCATTAGCAAAAGAAAAAACCAACAACCAACAACTAACAACCGACAACCTAAAACAAGACGTTGACGCCTTAGATACCTGGTTCTCATCATGGTTATGGCCAATGTCAGTTTTTGGAGGTATAATGGATCCTGAAAGTGCAGACTTCAAATATTATTATCCAACAAATGACTTGGTAACAGGTCCGGATATTTTATTCTTCTGGGTGGCAAGAATGATCATCGCAGGTTACGAATATGCAGGCGAAAAACCATTTACAAACGTATATTTGACTGGTTTGGTTCGTGATAAACAGCGTCGTAAAATGTCTAAATCATTAGGAAATTCTCCTGATCCTTTAGATTTAATTGATGCTTTTGGTGCCGATGGAGTTCGTGTTGGATTGCTTTTAAGTGCTTCTGCAGGAAACGATATTATGTTTGATGAAGAATTATGTAATCAGGGAAAAGGGTTTTCAAACAAAATCTGGAATGCGTTTAAATTGATTAAAGGTTGGGAAGTTTCAGAAACTATTCCCCAGCCGGAATCATCAAAAGTGGCAATCGAATGGTACGAAGCGAAGTTGCAACAAACTTTAGTTGACATTGAAGATAATTTTGAGAAATACAGAATTTCAGATTCATTAATGGCAATCTATAAATTGGTTTGGGATGATTTCTGTTCCTGGTTTTTAGAAATGATCAAACCGGCGTACCAACAGCCAATTGACAGTTTAACTTTTGCGAAAGCGATCGAAATGTTAGAAAGCAATTTGAAGTTATTGCATCCTTTCATGCCTTTCTTAACGGAGGAAATCTGGCAATTAATTGCAGAAAGAACTCCGGAAGAAGCTTTAATCGTTTCAACCTGGCCAGAATTAAAATCTTTCAATGCAAAATTAATTACCGATTTTGAAAATTCTATTGAAGTTATTTCAGGAATTAGAACGATCAGAAAAGACAAAAATATTCCGTTTAAAGATGCAATCGAATTAAAAGGAATCAACAGCGAAAATGTTTCAACTTATTTCGATTCCATTATCACGAAATTAGGAAACGTTTCTGCTTTCGAATATGTTTCTGAAAAAGTAGACGGCGCATTGTCTTTCCGTGTAAAATCAAATGAATATTTCATTCCGATTACTGGAAATATAGATGTCGAAGCTGAAATCAAAAAGCTAACAGAAGAGTTGAATTACACTAAAGGATTCCTGAAATCTGTTGAAGCAAAACTTTCAAACGAGAAATTCGTAAACGGAGCTCCGGAAAAAGTTTTAAATATAGAAAAACAAAAACAGGCCGATGCTTTAGCAAAAATTGCGACAATCGAGCAGAGTCTGGCTGGTTTGAAGTAAGAATCAGTCACATTTTAAAGAAAAAACCCGGAAAGAAATTTTAAATCTGTCCGGGTTAATATTTTTTATGAGTTATTTGTTTTTATTAAGCTCTTCTGCTTTTTGTTCCCAGTTTGCTTCAAGTGCACCGTAGTCGATTGGATTTGCAGGTTTTTGATAGGATAATCTGCCCGATTCAAAAGCCCGGACGAGAATCGTTTCTATCAGATAATCTTCATTGACCTCAAAAGGTTTGTATTCCCTTTTTAAACTAATGTCAAACATATTGGCTGTTGCGTTCGATACGAAGGCCTTAAAACCGCTTTTTAAGGTTTTAACTAACTCATATGTTGTTATTCCGGTTTGTCGGTTGATTAGTTTTACTAAAATCTGGCCTTGTTTTCGCGAAAGCTTTTTTAGTCGGGCTTCAAACTCATTATTAAGATAATCTTCAACAATTTTAAAATATTTTTTCTTTTCGCGACTGGTTTTTAAACGGTCCATACCATTGTTTAGGGCAGTTAATCGGTCTGCTGCCAGTCTTGCATAAGGATAGACTTTATAAACCCTGTTTTGAAGAATCAGGAATTGCTTTTTGGCTTCGGGATCCAGCTTTTCTTTTGAAAGGATAATTTCTGCTAATTCAATAGTGTCATTCAAAATCGAATCATTTTCAGTAAGCGTATAGCCCATTTCACTCTCTTTTGGTGTAATCTGTGCTTTTGCAACAAAAGAAATTAAAAGAAAACATAAAATACAAGTTGTAAATCTCATGGAATATATATTTAAGTGTAAAATTATACATTATATACACAACTGTAATACCAAATTTATAAATTAGCAAAAAAATATTTTTATGAGCACACAATCTATCTTAAAAGATACCTCAATTGCTTTCCTGGAAAGCTACCTAAATAACGCTTCGCCGACAGGTTATGAAAGCGAAGGACAAAAAATCTGGATGAATTATCTGGAGCCTTATGTGGATACTTTTATTACGGATACTTATGGAACGGCCGTTGGTGTTATCAATCCGGATGCTCCATTCAAAGTGGTAATTGAAGGGCATGCTGATGAGATTTCGTGGTATGTAAATTATATTACAGAAGACGGTCTGATATATGTAATTAGAAACGGAGGTTCCGATCACCAGATTGCACCTTCAAAAAGAGTAAATATTCATACCAAAAAAGGAATTGTAAAAGGAATTTTCGGATGGCCGGCAATTCATACACGTTTACGAGATAAAGAGGAAATTCCGAAACTAAGCAATATTTTTATTGATTTAGGTTGTGAAACCAAAGAACAGGTTCTTGAAATGGGTGTTCACGTTGGTTGCGTGATAACTTATCCGGATGAATTCATGATTTTGAACGAAAACAAATTTGTCTGTCGTGCGATTGATAACAGAATGGGAGGTTTCATGATTGCTGAAGTAGCACGTTTGCTGAAAGAGAATAATAAAACGCTTCCGTTTGGTTTGTATATTGTGAATTCTGTTCAGGAAGAAATTGGTCTTCGTGGTGCCGAAATGATTTCACAGCGAATCAAACCAAATATCGCTATTGTGACTGATGTTTGTCATGATACTACAACGCCAATGATTGATAAAAAAGTAGAAGGAGATCTTAAAATAGGTAAAGGTCCGGTTATTGCTTACGCTCCGGCTGTACAAAATAACCTTAGAGAATTAATCGTCGATACTGCCGAGGAGAAAAATATACCGTTTCAGCGTCATGCGACTTCCAGAGCTACAGGAACGGATACTGATGCATTTGCTTACAGCAACGGAGGTGTAGCTTCTGCATTGATTTCACTTCCATTGCGTTATATGCATACGACTGTTGAAATGGTTCACAAAGAAGATGTTGAAAATGTGATTCAGCTGATTTATGAGTCATTACTAAAAATTGAAAATAATGAGACTTTTTCTTATTTTAAATAAGAGATAATTTGTAATGTTAACTTGGTTGTATTGATTTTTGAACTTTAAAAGAAATTTATTAAAAAGAATGAATGAAAAGAACTATAGTAATTTTAATTGTGATGCTCTCAACTTGTGTTTATTCACAAGAATCAAAAGAAAGAAATTGGGGCATAAAAATTAATCCAGTTCAATTAATTGATATCGCTTCATTTCCAACTTTACAATTATCTGTTGAACGAAAAATAAATTACTATTCAAGTTTGAATATTGAAATTGGTTATCAACTTTATGATGTTTCAAATACGGATACCATTTTTTTTAAGGATAAAGGATTTAAAACAAATATCGAAGGACGAATTTATTTGCAAAAACTGTTTAACTCAAGGGTTAAATCTAAACGAAGTGAGTTGTACGCCGGTATTCAGGTATTTTATAGAGAGAATCAGAGAAATAGTTTTATAGAATATGTTCCAATTGATCCAATAAATGAAGATGAATATTTGGATGATTTTGGAGTTAAGAAAACTGCTAAAGGAATTAATTTAACTGTTGGTAATCAATTTTCATTTGCAAGATTTATTTTAGAGCCATTTGTAGTATTTGGCTATATGTATAGAAATACAACCAATACCGACCTTGATTATGATGAAAGTAAACATTCTCTGAGTATGAATCATGCTTTTTTTCTAGGTAGTGATTTAGAAAGTAATTCAGGAAGTATGTTCAATTTTGGACTTGGTTGCAGGGTGGGACTTAGATTTTAAATACACAAAATCTTAGTATGAAGATTGCTATATCAAGAGGGGTTGAGATTTGTTTTTAAGTTTTTTAAACTTGGAATTATTGTGAAAACTGAAATCTTTATATTGCAAAGGCTTGACAGTCAGATTAACTAATAAAAAATAAGCATGAAAATTTTACTGCTCGAAGACGATTTTACTTTATCCAAAGAAATAGCGGTGTTCTTTGCTTCAAAAGAATTCGAGTGTGTTCCTTATTATGATGGTGCATTGCTGTTAAGGAAATATTTTCCGTATGATTATGATCTGATCATTCTCGACATCAATGTTCCCGGTACAAACGGAATCGAAGTTTGTAAAAAAATCAGGGAAGTCGATAAAAAAACGCCTATTATCATGCTGACTGCTTTTAGCGAAATCGAAGACAAACTGGCTTCTTTTGATAGCGGTGCCGATGATTATCTGGTAAAGCCTTTTCATTTTGAAGAATTATTTGCCCGAATTTCTTCTCTTTTAAGAAGAAAAGAAATTCCGCAGCAGGCAGAAGATAAGATTGTGATTCAGAATCTGGAAATTGCAGAATCCGAAATGAAAGTATTTCGCGCAGGCGAAGAAATTAAACTTACGCCTAAAGAATTTAAACTGATTTTGATTTTGGCTCAGGCCAAAGGAAAAGTGCTTTCAAAACAATTCATAGCCGAAAAACTGTGGGATTATCACATAGAAACCAATCAGAATACCATTGAGGTTTATATCAATTTTCTCAGAAAAAAAATCGATAAAGACCATGAAACAAAACTAATCCGTACCAAAATTGGTTACGGATATTATCTAAGCGATCAGGAATGACATTAAAAAACAGGATATCACTTTTAGTAAGTCTGCTCTTTACAATTCTTTTTGGGCTGGCTTCGACCGTGATTTTTGTTTTGTATTCTAATTTCAGAAAAGAAGAATTTCGTGATCGTTTAGAAATAAAAGCGCTTTCAAATATAAAACTTCTTGTAAACGTAAAAGAAGTTGACGACCAGCTTTTAAAAATGATTGACCAGAATTCAATCAATAAATTATACGATGAAAAAACACTTGTTTTCGATTCTAATTTCAAACTCATTTACAGTAGTATTGATGATGCCAAAATTAACTGGTCTGTTAATGATTTGAAGTACCTTAAAAAACATAAAACGTTTTTTAAGCAACAGGGAGATTACGAAGTTTACGGTGTTTTTTATGATACCAAAGACAGGGATTTTTATGCCTTAATATCGGCTACAGATGATTATGGCAAACGAAAATTACTTTTTTTACGGTATACCTTAATTATTTCTTATATCTTTTTCACCTGTATCTGCTGGGTTTTAACCTCTTTAATGGTAAAAAAAGCCATGAATCCGTTAAGTATTTTTCATCAGAAGATTAAAAATATAAACGAGAACAATCTGGATACCCGTGTTGAATCCAAAAGCAATAAAAACGAAATTGATCTGATTGCCAATGAGTTCAATTTTATGATGGACAGAATTGAGGTTTCGTATCAAAAACAAAAAGAATTTACCGCCCACGCTTCTCATGAACTCAGAACTCCTTTGTCGAGAATAACAGCGCAAATTGAAAATACAATTGCCGATTCGGGAACATCCATTAAAGGAAAAATTTTTTTAAACACTATTTTATCAGATGTCAATCATTTGTCAGAACTGATCAACTCTTTATTGATATTATCAAAAATAGACACCAATGTGAACAGCAACGATGAAATTCACAGAATGGATGAAATTCTGTTTTCGTCGATAGAAAATTTAAATAAAACCTTTCCTGATTTTATTATTCTTTTCGAAATAGAAGAAAGTGAGAATCTCGATACTGCTTTAGAAATAAAAGGAAATAAGAACCTTCTGGAAATTGCGTTGAGTAATGTTTTAAAAAATGCCTGTGTTTACTCAGATAACAAACAGGCAATAGTAAAAATTAGTACTCAGGAAAATCATTTGGTCATCTCGGTTTTAAATACCGGAAAAACGCTGAGTGAAAAGGAACAAAAAAATCTTTTCCAGCCTTTTATGCGTGGCGAAAATTCAAAAGGAACTTCCGGTTTCGGACTGGGGTTGCGCATTGTAAACCGGGTTTTAATACTTCATAATGCAAAAATCAGATATAGCGTACCTGTAGAAAAGACCAATTTATTCGAATTGATTTTTCATTAGTAAACCTATTGTATTTAATTAAAAATAAGTGTCAGGCTGAGCGGAGTCGAAGCTCTTTCGAACTTAAAATTCATCAGTTTTTATTTTTTTTAAGCACTTTTTAAGGTGTTTCTTAAGGTTTCTTAAAGTCTCGCAATAGCATATTTGTATCAAATAAAAATGATACAATGAAAAAGTTATTTGCATTATTCCTGCTGATTGCCATGAATCAGATGGTTCTGGCTCAAAAAACAGTCACTTTAGAAGATTGTGAAAGTCAGTTTTTAAAAAACAACCTCTTCCTGTTGGCTTCGCATTACAATATCGATGCCTCAAAAGCGCTGACGATTCAGGCGGGTATCTGGGACAACCCAGTGATTTCCGCAGAACTGAACGCCTACAATCCTGATCGTGATAAATATTTTGATATCGGAAAACAAGGTCAGAAAGTATTTGGCATCGAACAGCTGATTTATCTGGGCGGAAAAAAACGTAATGAAGTAAAATTAGCGAAAACCAATGAACAGCTGGCAGAACTGCAATTCAATGATTTGCTAAGAACACTGAAACTACAATTACGTAAAAGTTTTTATACGGTTTATTACAATTCAAAAAGTCTGGAAACCACAGATAAACAATTGGCTCACATTGAAGATTTAATCAATTCCTATTCAGTTCAGGCGCAAAAAGGGAATATTCCTTTGAAAGATGTTGTTCGTCTGCAGTCGCTTTATCTTAATTTCAAGAACGAGCGAATGGAAGTAGTAAATAACAATGTAGAAGAACAGGCGAATCTGAAATTGCTTATGAATTCTACCGAAGAAATTGTTCCGAATGTTTCAAAAGATGAATTCAGCAAATACTTAAAAACGATTGATTTCGATTTAAAATCTTTTGAAAATGAAGCCATTACTAATAGACCGGATTATCTCGCAAAACAAAAAGAAATCGATGCTAATGAATTAAACGTAAAATGGCAAAAATCGCTTTCCCTTCCGGATATCACTTTAGGAGCCAAATACGATCAGCGAAGCGGCGCTTTTAATAATGAAGCAAATTTAACTGTTGGAATTCCGTTACCGCTTTGGAATCAAAATAAAGGAAATATTAAGTACGCAAAGACCATTCTGGAGCAATCAAAAATTGAAAAGCAGAATTTTGAACTGCAGCTTCAGACTGAAATTACATCCGCCTGGAATAAATGGGACGAATCCCGTAAAAACTATGTGGTGATAAAACCAACCGTAAACTCCGATTTTGAAGCCGTTTACAACGGAATCTTAACCAATTTCCAGAAACGAAACATCAGCTTATTAGAATTTACCGATTTTATGGAAAGCTACAATCAGGCGAATATTCAGGTAAACGAGTTAAAGAAAAAACTCGCGCTGTCTGCTGAAGAATTAAACAGTACAATCAATAAAGACTTATTTTAAAACGAAATAAAATGAAACATAAATTAATTATCGGAATTGCAATTGTGAGTTTATCCATCGCAGGCTGTAAAAAAGAAGTAGAAAATCCGCAGATCAATACCTCTTTTGCTTTAAGCGATAACATGCTGAAATCAACAACAACTGCGGTCGCACAAACACAGCCCGTAACCAACGAATTGAGTTTTTACGGAAAAATCACAGCCGACAACAATAAAATGATTGACGTTTACCCACTGGTAGGGGGAAACGTAATCAAGGTAAATGTAGAGCTTGGCGATTATGTAAAAAAAGGTCAGGTGCTGGCGACTATAAAAAGTACCGATATTGCCGATTTTGAAAAACAATCACTCGATGCCAAAAGTGATTTGCTCGTAGCCAAAAACAACCTAAAAGTGGCCCAGGAATTATTTGACGGTAAACTAAATTCTGAAAGCGATGTACTTCAGGCCAAATCTGAAGTTAACAAAGCGCAGTCGCAATTAAGCAAAGTTCAGGAAACGTATAAAATATATAATATCAAAGCTGGTTCTATTTACGAAGTAACAGCGCCAATCAGTGGTTTTGTGATTCAAAAAAGTATCAATCAGGACATGCTTTTGCGTAACGACCGTTCTGAAAATATCTTTGACATTGCCGAAATAAGCGAAGTCTGGGCTATGGCAAACATTAATGAAATCGACATTAATAAAGTAAAATTAGGAATTGATGCAGATGTAACAACCATAAGCTATCCTGATCAGGTTTTTAAAGGAAAAGTAGATAAAATTTTTAACGTGATTGATCCGGAAACCAAGGCGATGAAGGCAAGGGTTAAATTGCAAAACCCGGGATTTTTACTGAAACCGGATATGAATGCCAACATCAAATTATCTTTTAAAGAAGATAAATCGATGATTGCAATTCCGAGTGACGCTATTGTTTTCGATAAAAGTAAAAACTTCGTCATGATTTTCAAAGACCGAAACAACATCGAAACGAGACAAGTTGAGGTATACCGAGTGGTTGGAAAAACTACCTACATCTCAAGTGGTTTAAAAGAAAATGAAAAAGTCATCACGAATAATCAGCTATTTATTTACCGTGCTTTAAACGAATAAAACATGAACAAATTCATACGAAATATTATTGCTTTTTCGCTCAAGAATAAAGCATTTACCTTTTTTTGGGTGGGATTACTGGCTGTTGCAGGATTTATTTCCTTCAAAAATATGCCCATTGACGCTTTTCCAGATGTAACGAATACCCAGATTATCATCATTACACAATGGAACGGAAAAAGTGCTGAAGAAGTAGAACGTTTTGTGACTTCTCCTATTGAAATTTCCATGAACTCGGTTCAGAAAAAGACCAGTGTGCGAAGTATTACCATGTTTGGATTATCGGTTATCAAAATCATTTTTGATGATGGGGTAGATGATACATTTGCGCGTTTTCAGGTCAATAATTTGCTAAAAAACGTTACGTTGCCTGATGATGTCGAACCCGATGTACAGCCACCTTACGGACCAACAGGGGAAATTTTTAGATATATTGTAAAAAGTGACAGCCGTGACAGTCGTGAATTATTAACCTATCAAAACTGGGTTATCGACAAACAGCTTCGTTCTGTTCCGGGTGTGGCCGATTTGAATGTTTTTGGAGGTCAGACAAAAACGTATGAAGTTGGTGTTGATCCGGTAAAATTGGCAAAATATAATATTACACCGCTTCAGGTTTATAATGCTGTGGATGCCGGAAACTTAAATGTCGGTGGTGATATCATCGAAAAAAACGGACAGGCATTTGTGGTTCGTGGAGTAGGACTTTTAAAATCCCGAAAAGATATTGAAAACATCATTGTGGATCAGGCGGGAGGAAATCCGATTTTAGTAAAAAACGTAGCTTCAGTTTACGAAAGTTCCATGCCAAGAGTAGGACAGACAGGTATTGGAAACAATGATGATGCTGTTGAAGGGATTGTCGTGATGCGTAAAGGTGAAAATGCGCAGGAAACTTTGGCTTTAATTAAAGATAAAATTAAAGACTTAAATGAAAATGTACTGCCGAAAGACATTAAAATAGAAACTTTTTACGATCGTGATAATCTGATGAATTTCACGACAGAAACGGTAATGCATAATTTATTTGAAGGAATTATTCTGGTTACCTGCGTTGTGTTTCTTTTCATGGCCGACTGGAGAACTACTTTTACAGTTTCTATTGTGATTCCGCTTTCTTTATTGTTTGCATTTTTATGTCTGAAAATGATGGGAATGAGCGCCAACCTGCTGAGTCTGGGAGCGGTCGATTTCGGAATTATTATTGACGGTGCGGTGGTAATGGTCGAAGGATTGTTTGTGGTTTTGGATCATCGCGCACATCAATTAGGAATGACGGCTTACAATAAAATTGCAAAAGGGAGTCTGATCAAAAAAACCGGAACAGAAATGGGGAAAGCCATCTTTTTTTCTAAATTAATCATTATTACAGCTTTACTCCCGATATTTTCTTTTCAGAAAGTAGAAGGAAAAATGTTCTCGCCTTTGGCTTTTACGTTAGGTTTTGCCTTAATGGGAGCTTTACTTTTCACTTTGACACTCGTACCGGTTTTGTCACACATTCTTTTAAATAAAAATGTAAAAGAAAAAAACAATCCTTTTGTGAATTTTTGGGACAGAATTGTAGGGAAAGGCTTTGCATGGACATTCAAACACAAAGTAAAATCATTAGTTATTTCAATTTCGATTATTGCTGCAACTTTCTTTTCTGCGTCATTTTTAGGAACCGAATTTTTACCTCAGTTAAATGAGGGAGCTTTGTGGGTAACAGCAGAACTGCCAATGAGTACATCGCTTCCTGAAAGCGTACAGACAGCGGCACTCATCAGAAAAGATCTGGAAACTTTTCCGGAAGTAAAAAAAGTGCTTTCGCAAACGGGTCGAAGCAACGACGGAACAGATCCAAACGGTTTTGGATTTATACAGCTTCAGGTAGATTTAAAACCTAAATCTGAATGGACGCGTAAAATCAATATGGATGAATTAATCAATGAAATGGATGAGAAATTAAAAGTACATCAGGGAATTACCTATAATTATTCACAACCGGTTATTGACAACGTAGCCGAATCTGTAGCCGGGTTCAAAGCTTCAAATGCAGTGAAAATTTACGGAGATGATCTGGATAAACTGGATGAATTATCAAATGAGGTTTTAGCTAAAATCAAAAATATTCCAGGTATAAAAGATGTCGGAATTCTGAGAAATGTTGGTCAGCCTGAAATCAGTGTGATTCTGGATAGAGAAAAAATGGCGGCTTACGGAGTAACTTTGGGAGATGCCCAGGCTGTTTTAGAATTAGCTTTTGGAGGAAAAACAGCAACTCAAAAGTATGAAGACGAAAAGAAATTCGATGTAAGGGTTCGTTTCTCAAAAGAATATAGAAAAGACGAAGAAGATTTGGCCGAATTAAAAGTGCCAACAATCAGCGGCGCCAAAATTCCGTTGAAAGAAATCTGTGATATCAAAACCGTTACCGGCCCGGCTTTCATTTACAGAGACAATACCAAACGATTTATCGGTGTAAAATTCTCTGTTCGTGATCGCGATTTAGGAAGTACAATTGCCGAAGCACAGGAAAAAGTAGCCGAAGTTAAAATGCCTGTGGGTTATACTACAGGATGGACGGGAGAATTCGAAAATCAGGTTCGTGCAAGCGCACGTTTGGCTCAGGTAGTGCCAATTAGTTTAATAGGGATTTTTGTGTTGCTGTTTATCTTATTCGGAAATATTAAGGATTCACTACTCGTTTTGTCTAATGTTCCTTTTGCCATAATTGGAGGAATTATAGCATTGCACTTAACCAGAATGAATTTTGGAATCTCGGCAGGAGTTGGTTTTATTGCCTTACTGGGGATCTGTATTCAAAACGGCGTTATCCTGATATCCGAATTTCATCATAACCTCAAGGCTAAATTTTCTCTCGAAGAATCTATTTTCATGGGTGTAAAAGCCAGAACCAGAGCCGTAGTGATGACAGCCTTAATGGCCTCAATAGGCTTGTTACCGGCAGCAATTTCAACCGGAATTGGTTCTGAGTCACAAAAACCATTAGCCATTGTAATTATTGGGGGATTAATCACTGCAACAGTTTTGACTTTGTTGGTTTTCCCAATTCTGTTCTGGATATTCAATCGTAAAAAGCATGCTCCAATTGAGTAAATAGTAATAGTTGGTTATTTTAATTTGAGAAGAAAAGCATCATTATTTTTTTAATGGTGCTTTTTGCGTTATTTACAAACTCATATTGAAATAAAGGGATATTAATTTTCAGGAGCTGATCCCGCTGTCCCTTATATCTTTTATGGCGAACCCCGCCATAAAAGGATGCCAGTCCCATCGGGGCTAAAACGCCAGTAAAATAAAAACGACCTTCTGCTCAGGAAGGTCGTTTCAATTACTAACTCAAACTCTTATAAAATTTTAGAGATTTTTTCATTTCATATCTTTCAAAATAGCAACTGCTTCTGCAGCATTAGATAATTGTGCATATTTTAAAGCGGTAAATCCTTTTTCATTTTTAACGCCAGGTTTTGCTCCCTGTGCCAATAAGATTTTAATGATTTCAACTTTGTTGTAACGTGCAGCTGTCATTAAAGGTGTCATATCTTCTGAAATTTGATTTACATCAGCTCCGTATTCAATAAATTTCAAAACGATTTGAAGATCACCTTTTAAAATTGCCACATTTAGTGGTGAAGCATCATAAGCCGAAGTTATAACTTTTTTGTCTTTATTAAAAGACTTGAAATTTGAAGCTAAAGAAACATTTGTAAAAGCTACTAAAGCTACTCCTAAGTAAACGATTGATTTTTTCATAATGATTGTTGTTTGTTGATTGATTAATGATGATGATTTTTAATTCTGATGTAAAGGTAATCTAATTTTTGTATTATGTATTGCAAGGTACTATGTTTTAACTAATTCTTAACATTTATTTAATAAGTTGCCCTTGTACACTTTTTTAAAATGTTAAATTACATCTTTCCTATATAGACGATGAATAAGCCAATATGTTACAGAAATAATTAAAAAAAATGAAAAAAATCTTATCAAAAAAACAGATAGTGTAAATCTTAATTTTTTCTTTTTTAACTTTACTATTCTTCAAACTAATAAATACTTTATTAACCACATTAAATTACAAAGCCATGTTCATTATCAAAAGAATTTTAATTGCGCTTATTTTAATTGTATCAATAGTATTAATTACAGCCTATTTTATGCCAAGAGAATATGCTGTTACAAAAGAAATTAAGATTAATAGACCAGCTGATTCGGTTTTTAATTATATCAGATATTTTAAAAATCAAAACGAATTTAGTGTCTGGTCTAAAATTGATCCGAAAATGAAATTGACTTATAGAGGAACAGACGGAACAGTTGGAGCCATTTCGGCATGGGAAAACGATGTAAAGGATGTTGGTGTTGGCGAACAGGAGGTAACAAAAATTATCGAAGGGAAACGAATCGATTTTGCACTGCGTTATAAGAAACCAATGGAGGATACAGCTGTCGCATTTATGTCAACAGAAACTGTTTCCGGTAATCAGACTAAAGTAAAATGGGGAATCAGTGGTGTGATGCCCTATCCAATAAATATTATGCTTCCAATGATGAAAATGGATCAAATGATTGGAAATGATTTACAAAAAGGGCTTTTAAATTTGAAAGCAAAAATGGAAAACTAAATTTTTAGCCACAGATTCTGAATCATATTAATTGATTTAAATCTGTGGCTAAAAATTATCTCAGTTTAAAATTCCTGCGATAAACATTCTTTAAATCTTTTTCAAACAGAGTGTAAGGGTCTTTGTAAAACTGTAGAAAATCAGGAACGCTTATTTGTCCGGGAAAAGGAGCGTAGTAATGTGTTGGGCTCACAGTATCGTTTCTCCAGACCAAAACGTAAGCCAGTTCTAACTTCTCAGATTGTAATGTTTTTAATAAAGTATCAGTCCACCATGTTGCATTTGGAATCGATTCTAAACCTGTTTCGGTAAAAGCGGCCAGTTTTTTCTTTTGGATTGCAACGTCTGAGATTATTTTCAATTTCTTTTTTGCAGCCACAAGATCGTATTTGCCGTCACGTCCAAAATCACCATAATCATCCATTCCAAACAAATCTACAAAATCATCTCCCGGGTATCGCTCCAAATATTCTTCTTCAGAGTTAAATCGGTTATCGGGTGAAAAAGCATAAATGAAATTATGAACATCTAAAGTATCTCTTAAATACGAAACCGTAAATTGCCAGACTGCAATGAAATCTTCACGAGAGGTATATTTTTTCCCCCACCAGAACCAGTCCCCGTCAAACTCATGATAAGGCCTGAAAATCATGGGAGCTAACTTGCCATCTTTTGCTTTTACGGACTTAGCAAAATCAGCGATTGTTTTTAAAATTTCTTTATATTCTTCATGATGTGAACCTCCTGGCTTAATTAAGGAAATCGAAGCAGTCGAGATTCCGTCTTTCCAATAAAAACCTCCTTCAGATGCCGGATTATTAAAATGCCAGGCAACAGTAGTGATTCCGCCACGATCATAAGTATCAATAACATTTTGCTTTAAAATTTCTTTCGTATTTTCAATTCTATCATTTGATTGTCCTGAAAAATCACTAAAATCAATTCCAATAACAGCAGGATGGGAGCCTGTAACTGATTTTACATCTGATTTGTTAGTTTTGCCTGACCACCCATGTCCGTATTCCAGTGCATGCTGATGTCCAAAAAGAATATGCTCTTTTGAAATGGTTTTAAGATTCTGATATAAATTTCGAGTCTCTTCTGTCGCCTTTTTATCAATCTGAGCAAAAAGAAAATGCCCTGCTGTCATAAATAAGAACAGCAAGGCATTTTTTTTATTAGTAATAATATTCATGGTTTAAATAGTTAGTTTAAACCCTAAAATTACTCTTTAGTAGTAAGGTAATCTAATACGTTTTTATCAATACGTTTGTCAATATTATCAATATCAGCCTTTACGAATTTCTCACCTAAAATATTCTCATATAATTCAATATATCTTTCAGAAACAGATTGAATGTAAGCATCTGACATATCCGGAATTTGCTGCCCTTCCTGTCCTTGAAAACCATTTTCTATCAACCAGCGGCGTACAAACTCTTTTGATAATTGTTTTTGCTCTTCTCCTTTATCTTGTCTTTCCTGGTATCCGTCAGCATAAAAATAACGAGATGAATCCGGTGTGTGAATTTCATCAATAAGTACAATTACGCCTTCTTTTGTTTTTCCGAATTCGTATTTGGTGTCAACCAAAATTAAACCACGATCTGCAGCAATTTCAGTTCCTCTTTGAAATAAATCACGGGTAAATTTCTCTAAAACAATATAATCCTCTTCTGTAACAATTCCATTTGATAAAATAGCCTCACGAGAAATATCTTCATCATGAGAACCATTATCTGCTTTTGTAGTTGGCGTTATAATTGGCTCGGGAAATTTATCGTTTTCTTTTAAACCTTCTGGCATTGTTACACCACAAATTTGTCTTTTTCCTGCAGCATATTCACGAGCAGCATGACCTGAAAGATAGCCACGAATTACCATTTCAACTTTAAATGGCTCACATAAATGTCCAACAGCTACATTTGGATCAGGTGTTGCAATTAGCCAATTGGGTACAATATCTTCCGTCAATTCCATGAATTTTGTGGCAATCTGATTTAGTATTTGTCCTTTGTACGGAATTCCCTTTGGCAAAACCACATCAAAAGCCGAAAGTCTGTCGGTTGCAACCATCACCAAAAGTTCGTCGTTAATATTATAAACTTCTCTAACTTTTCCGCGATAAACTGATTTTTGATTCGGGAAATTGAAATTTGTAGTTGTGATTGTATTGCTCATTATCCTTAGTTGTGTTGTTTTTATAAATGCAAATTTAAAACTATTTAAAAGAGCAAACAAATGTTTATTTGTTGATAGTTTATTGTTAATGGTTGATAGTTTTTAGGTCAACTGCATTGCAATCCAAACGATCAACTACCAACCTATTTT
Organism: Flavobacterium chungangense LMG 26729; assembly: GCF_000735715.2. Taxonomy (NCBI): domain Bacteria; kingdom Pseudomonadati; phylum Bacteroidota; class Flavobacteriia; order Flavobacteriales; family Flavobacteriaceae; genus Flavobacterium; species Flavobacterium chungangense. Next base: position 384,793 of record NZ_JASY01000008.1, on the reverse strand, counting down.
TTCAAAAGTGTCGAATTAAATAAATTTAAGATTCTGCTGTATTCATCAATCCACGAATATGTTTCTTTGAATCCGTGTGCTTCAACCGGGAAAGAAGCAAGGCTCCAATTCTTTTTCTCCAATTCAATAAAACGTTGAGACAAACGAACGATGTCTTTATATTCTACGTTATCATCTACCATTCCGTGAAGCATTAATAAATTACCTTTTAAATTGTCTGCATAATAAATAGGAGAACTTTTTTTATACGCTTCAGGATCAGTTTCAGGGAAGTTTAAAATATTACTGGTATATCCGTGATTATAATGTGCCCAGTCTGTCACTGAACGCAATGCAGCTCCCGAAGCAAATTCACCGGGTGTTGTCAGCATTCCCATTAACGTAATAAAGCCACCATATGATCCTCCATAAATTCCTACTCTGTTAGTGTCAATACCGTATTTTTCTACCAAATATTTTTTACCGTCAATATGATCTAATAAGTCCTTCCCTCCCATAAAACGGTAAATTCCGGTTCTGAAATCACGTCCGTAACCGTCACTTCCGCGATAATCAATATCTAGAACGGTGTACCCCAAATCGGTTAACAGATTATGGAACATATATTCTCTGTAATAATTGCTCCAGAAATTATGCGCATTTTGAAGATAACCTGCACCATGAACGAAAATGATAGCTGCTTTATTGGCAATTTCTGCTTTAGGTGTATATAATCTTGCGTTTACCGAAGTTCCGTCCTGTGCTTTAAATGTAATAATTTCCGGCTCTCTCCATTGGTACTTTTTAAAATCCTCAGAGATTGAAGAAGAAATTTGATGTAAACTGGTATTCTTTTTATTGTCGGCAATGTAAAAATCCCAAGGTATGTTTTTATACGAATAACGAACTAAAAGTGACTTTTCGTCTGGAGAAACTACTACCTCATGTGCACCATCTTTTGTCAAAATTGGCTGTAACAAACCATCAGCAACAGCTAATTTATAGAAGTTTCTGTTTCCAGGATGTGTTGTATTTGTTGTTAGATAAAATGTTTTTTTATCTTTTGATAAAGTTACATTCCGTACTTCCCAATTACCTTTTGTTAATTGTGTTTTCTTTTTGGTTTTTAAATTATAGGTGTATAAATGAGAATATCCAGTAACTTCAGATTGAAAATAAATGGTTTCATTATCTGCTAAAAAATCCAATATGCCTGAAGAAAAGGAATAGGATGGAATCCCCGGACCGGCAATCCATGCTTCGTCATGCTGATATTCGATCTCTTCAAAAGTTCCTTTATCTAAGTTTAAATTCACTAGCCATCTGTCTTTATTATCCTGGCTTCTAATCTCAACTACAGCCAACGATCCATCCTGATTATAAACTGGAGACTGGGCAACAATTAATTTATCTTCTTTTGGTTTGTTTTTTAATTTAGTATACGATTCATAATACATTGGAGTATCCTGAATATGACTTAAACTTGAAAAATTCACATAATAAACGGAATCTTTTGCGACAGAATAAATAGCAAATTTGTTTTTTACAAAATTATTGGTTGAAACTTTTTCTTTTGTTTCCGGTGTTTGGTTATAACCGTCAGAAGTTATAAAGACCTCCATTTTTTCTTGTTTGGTTTCTGAGTTTTCAATTAAAATGAAAGTAGCAAAGTTTCCGTTTGGATTAATCTGCAGGCTATATAAATTATCTTTACCATAAAAGTATTCTTTTGCAAAATCCGATTTAAGAGTTTTTTCTTTAGCAAGATTCCATTCCTTTTTAGCTGCTGCATCTCTTATAAACTGAAACAGTTCTTTTTGCTGTGTACTTAAAAAAGACTCTTTTTCAGGTTTTGTTTCTTTTTTATTGCCTTTATTCAAATTTGTAATTTGCAAAAGGGTTCCTTCTTTGGTGTTGTATTTAAAAAGATTGTCTTTTTGTTCAAAAAACAATATTCCTGCCTGAGATCCTAACTGTAAATTAGATATTGGAACAGATTGCTGAATTAATTTTTTAATTGATTTTGAATGAATAGAATAGGAATACAAAGATCCTTTATCAAGGTAATAAACGATATCTGAGCCAGGTTTGGTTTTAAAATCAAGTTGAGAAAAAGCAGCTTCTTTAGGAGTAACAATTTCTGGCTTTGTCATGCCTTTTTGCCAAAAGTATGTACTGGTTCCCAATTCATCTTTAGGATTCCATTCAAAGTAAACTTTTTTACCATCCAATGACCAACGTCCGTTTGTTGGTTGGTTTCCAATAAAAGACTCACCTTTCATTATTTCTTCCAATTTCAGTTTTTGGCTTTGTCCTGAAATCAGGAAAAATAAGAAGATAGGGATAAAAATATTTTTTGTCATTATATTATTTTTTGAGAAAACAAAAATACATTACGAAAGTATTAAAAAATGTTTTTTTTGCGAAATTGTTTGTAATACATCAGTTTAATAAAAAAATCCCTGAATATGTATTTCAGGGATTCTGTATTTTGATAAAAACTTATATTTTAAACTAACCTCCTATAAGTTCTTTGTCCAGTATTTTTGAAGCAATATATCTTGCGACTCCGTCTTCAGCATTGGTTTTTATGACTTCCAGATCTGGCAGGGTTTCTTTTAATAATATAGGTGCATTTCCCATAATTAAACCTTTTCCTGACGCTGATAACATTTGAACATCGTTAAAACCATCACCAAACGAAATAGCTTCCTTTAAAGTAAAACCTCTTTTTTCCAGCACTCTTTCAATCGCTACGGCTTTATCAATAGACTTATCCATAAATTCCAGACAAGTTGGGAGGCTAAAGGCGTGATGTAAATGTTCTGATGAATTCACGAGAATAGCATCTTTTAATTTTACTAATTTTTCATGATCATCACAAGAAAAGAAAATTTTAATGGCTCCAAAATCGTCCAGGGTTTTGTAATCAACCAACTCAGGATGATATTTCAATTCGGACTGAAAAGCATTTAGTTTTTCGCTGACTTTATTTGTCTGCCAAACATTTTCTTTAAATAAAACAACGGTAATCTCAGGATCGATATCAACATTTAAAGCTGCTTTAACAATATCACTATCTAAATTGAACGAAAAAAGTTCTTCTTTTTCAGGCGAATGAATTCTGGCTCCGTTTGAACTTACCAGATAAACCGGAACTTCAAGTGTTTCAATAATCGCCATGGCATCAAGATGATGACGGCCTGTAGCAACAACTATAAGATAATTTTGATTGTGAAGTTCCTGAAAAATGGATTTGGTGTAAGCTGATATTCTGTGTTGAGGGTTGAGCAAGGTTCCGTCTAAGTCACTTACAACAACTTTTATGTTTTTAAGTTTTGCAGTCATATTAAAATCAAGTATTTATGATGTGCAAATTTACGGCTTTAAGCTCAGTTGGGCAAAGTTTAAAGTATTTGAAAGTCTAAAATAAGGCAAGTTTATTATTTATTTAACTATTTCATCAAATCAGTATTTGGTACAATTTAAACTTTTATAAGTCCGGATTTGTATAAATTCAGTACTTTCTGAATGATATTCTCAATTCTTTCCAAAGGTAAATCTTCATCAAAATTCAGCAACATGATTTTCATTCTGGAACAGTTTTACTGAATTAAATGAGGGTCATCAAAATGCTTTCCTTCAACAAGTACGATATAAGATTGTTTCAGTTTTTTATGAATCCATAAATAACAGAACATTTTTCCTTTATAACAAAAAAAAGGCATTCCATATTTGAGAACGTTTGTAATGTCATGATCTTGTCTTAGAATAATTTCTTTTAATGCCAAAAGCGTTCCTTTTAAAGGTTCTTGTTGGTTTAAGTAGAAATCATCTAGTTGTTTCATGTGTTTCTTGGTTTAAGGAGATTCAAAAAAAATATTCGTTTTATACATTTCTGTAAAAGATATGTATAAAACGAATATCAATAAATGTCAAACCACATTTCACGATTTACATCTGACATTTTATAAAATTAATCGTGATTTTCTATTTGTTTATAAGCGTCAATTACCTTTTTAACTAACCTGTGACGTACGATATCTTTATCATCAAGATAAATAATTCCAATTCCGTCCACATCTTTCAGAACCAAAATAGCTTCTTTCAGACCGGAAATAGTTCTGCGTGGCAAATCGACCTGTCCCGGATCTCCCGTAATCATGAATTTTGCATTTTTTCCCATACGTGTCAAAAACATTTTCATTTGTGAATGGGTTGTATTTTGCGCTTCGTCCAGAATTACAAAAGCATTATCTAAAGTACGTCCACGCATAAAAGCCAATGGTGCAATCTGAATAATTCCTTTTAAAATGTAGTCTTCAAGCTTTTCGTTTGGCAGCATATCGCGCAAAGCATCATAAAGAGGCTGCATGTATGGATCCAGTTTTTCTTTCATATCGCCAGGTAAAAAACCAAGATTTTCTCCTGCTTCTACCGCTGGTCGGGTAAGTATGATCCTTTTAACTTCTTTTTCTTTAAGTGCTTTTACGGCCATCGCAACACCTGTATAGGTTTTACCCGTTCCGGCCGGCCCAACTGCAAATACCATATCATTTTTTTTGATGGTATCTACCAATAATTGCTGATTAGGCGTCATAGCTTTTATAATCTTACCGCCAACTCCATGAACTAATATTTTGTCATGATCGTATGATTTTTTTTCATCCTGACCATCCATAATTACGCGTTCAATTACATTATCGTCAATGTTGTTATATCGGGTAAAATGAAGCATCAGCCTTTGAAATCTCTTTTCGAATTCATCTAAAACTTCTTTTTCGCCAAATGCTTTCAAAGTCGTTCCTCTTGCTACTATTTTAAGCTTTGGGTAGTACTTTTTAATGATTTCAAGATGAGTGTCTTGAGCGCCCCAAAAGTCTTTTGGAGCGATGTCTATGAGCTCGATTATTCTTTCGTTCAAATGAGGTAGTTTTAAATTAAAAATAAATCTGTTTTATAAATAGGTGGCTGTCGGGTCTGTTTATATCTTTAAATGCAATTTGTCTTTTCTTCTTTCAATTTGCATTAAGTATTATTAGCTTTGCATTTCTCAAATTTAATGAAAATTAGATTTAAATACTATCAATAGTTATAAACAAAAAGATGTCAATAATTACCCTTACTACCGATTATGGCTTGAAAGATCACTTTGTTGGTTCTTTAAAGGGTAAAATTCTTTCTGAATATTCAGAGGCTCAGATAATTGATATTTCGCATGACATTGATCCATTCAATACTGCCGAAGCAAGTTACGTTATCAGTGCGTCGTATTTAAGTTTTCCAAAAGGAACCGTTCACTTAATTGGAGTCGATATTGAGCGTAATAAAGAGAATCAGCATATTGCCATGCAATGGAACGATCATTACTTTATTTGTGCTGATAACGGAATTTTAAGTATGCTTACGCAGAAAATTGTCCCGCAGAAAATTGTAGAAATCAATATACACGATCGTTTCCCTAGTGAGTTTAGCGATTTGGATATTTTTATTCAGGTTGCCTGTCATATTGCAAAAGGCGGTTTGTTGAATGTTATCGGAAAAGAAATTCCGGAGATTAAAGAAGTAACAGAACTACAGGCCATTGTTTCTGCCGATGGAAATTCACTAAAAGGGTATGTAATTTATATCGACCATTTTGGAAATGTCATAACCAATATTTCTAAAAAACAATTCATGGAAATTTCACGAGGACGTCCCTACGAAATTGAAATGAAACCCAAAAACATAAAAACTATTCTGCCAAATTATTCAGCTATTGCAACTTCAGACAAATATCCAATCAAAACGTATGAAGGCGAAAAACTGGCTATTTTTAATGAAGCTGGTTTTCTGGAAATTGCTATTTTTAGGAGTAATCCTTCAAAAGTAGGTTCTGCAAATAGTTTACTTGGGTTGAATTATCGTGATGTCATTACGGTGAAGTTTTCGTAAAATTTTAAATTTTAGAATACTGGAAACTTGGAATTTAGAATTTCAATATTGGATTTTATTTTTTTTCTTAAAAAGAACAATCAATTTTGGTACTTTTGCGCGTTTGTAATGCTTTTGGATGTTGATGCCAAAATAAATAAACAAATCAACGATTAAACGAATAAACGAATAAACGTTTTTACATGAAATCAATTATTTTACGGGAAATAAAATCCTTTTTTGGCTCTCCGGTTGGCTATTTGGTGATAGCTGTTTTCTTAATCAGTAACGGACTTTTTTTATGGATTTTTGAAGGGGACTACAATATCCTGAATACGGGTTACGCCGATCTGACGCCATTTTTTACTTTAGCGCCATGGATTTTGATTTTCCTGATTCCTGCCGTTACTATGAGAAGTTTTTCTGATGAAAAAAAACAAGGAACTCTTGAATTGCTTTTGACAAAACCGTTGTCAATTTGGGAGATTGTAAACGGTAAGTTTCTTGGGGCTCTTTTTTTGATTATTATGGCAATTGTCCCAACATTCATTTATGTAAAAGTAATTTCGGGCTTAGGCTCTCCGGAAAGTAATATTGATATGGGAAGCACAATTGGTTCATATTTTGGATTGTTGTTTTTGATTGCTTCATATTCTGCGATAGGAATTTTTACTTCCACACTTTCAGAAAATCAAATTGTAGCTTTTATCGTTTCTGTTTTTTTATGTTTTTTCTTTTATTTTGGATTTCAAGGTTTGGCATCGCTGATCCCTGGTTTTTCTGGCTTTATATCTTCACTGGGTATGCAGGATCATTTTAAAAGTATGAGTAGGGGAGTAATCGACACTCGCGATGTAATTTACTTTTTAAGTATTACTGTTTTGTTTTTGTCTTTTACAGTTTATCAATTAAAATCTTTTAAAGCCTAATGAAAGCATCTGCTCAAATAAATATTAAAACATTATGTATAACCATTTTTATTTTGGTTGTTCTGAATGTATTAGCAACTTTGTTTTTTTACCGATTTGACTTAACTAAAGACAAGCGATACACTTTATCTGAAACTTCGTTGCAAATTATAAAACAGGTTAAAAATCCCTTATCGATTAAAATTTACATGCAGGGAGAACTTCCTGCAGATTTCAGACGTTTGCAGCAGGAGACTAAGCAATTACTGGAAGAATTTCAGGCCTATAATCCTAATATTGTCTTCGAATTTGTAAATCCTATGGAAAACGAAGATGAAAGCATGGATTTAATAAAGTCATTGTATCAAAAAGGCCTTACTCCAATAAATATAACTGTTGACGATAAAGGAAAACAATCTCAGGCAATGGTTTTTCCGTGGGCAATTGCAGTTTACAATAATAAGGAGATAAATATCCCTCTGTTAAAAAATAGAATGGGTGCTTCTACAACTCAAAAAGTCATTGGATCCATCCAGCATCTTGAATATTCTATTGCCGATGCTGTCAATAAGATTACTAAAGAAAGACAAAAGAAGATTGCAATCTTAAAAGGAAATGGAGAAATGCGCGAAATTCATCTTGACAAAATGTTGCGACAAATTCATGAAAGCTATTACATTGGACCTTTTACCTTAGATTCTGTTGCTAAAGATCCTAACGGAACCTTAAATGCATTAAAAAAATATGATTTGGCAATTATAGCTAAGCCTACAGAAACTTTTTCTGATGAGGAAAAAGAGGTTTTAGACCAGTTTATAATGAATGGCGGAAAAACATTATGGCTGATAGATCAGGTCGTAGCAGATATGGATAGTCTTTACAATCAGGCGGGTGCAACTCTGGCATACCCAAGAGAGCTTAATCTGAATGATATGTTTTTTAAATACGGATTCAGAATCAATCCGGATTTAGTAAAAGACGAACAGGGAAGTCCAATAAAATTAGCAACCGGGGAGCAGGGAAGTGCTACGCAATATCAGGATTTTATCTGGAAATTTGCTCCAATCGTTTCCCCTGAAAGCAAGCATCCTATTGTGAAAAATTTAGGTGGAATCAAGCTTGATTTTACTAGTCCAATCGATACTCTTAAAAACGGAATTAAAAAAACGGTTCTATTACAGTCGTCACCTTATTCTAAAAAAATCGGAGCGCCTGCTGAAATTAATTTAGAGATTGTCACAGAGCAGACTTCGCCTAAAGATTATCTTAATAAAGGTAATTTAGTGCTTTCTGTTTTATTGGAAGGAAGTTTTCATTCCGCTTTTGAAAACCGCGTTTTGCCTTTCAGAGACAATTCATTTTCGACAAGCGGAAAACCGACCAAAATGATTGTTGTAGCGGATGGAGATATAGCCCGAAACCAATTAGATAAAAACATGCAGCCTGTCGAATTAGGTTACGACCAGCGCTCCGGAAACTTGTACGACAACAAAGATTTTGTAATGAATTGTATCAATTATTTATTAGATGATACCGGACTTATTAACATTAGAAGTAAGGATTTAGATTTGCCGTTATTAGATAAAGAGAAAGTTTATGAAAACTACACACAGACACAATTCTTAACTATCGGACTTCCAATCCTGATTTTGTTGATTTTCGGACTAGCATTTACCTATATTCGAAAAAGAAAATACAGTAAATAGATGTTAATAAAAAAATTGTAAAACTAAGATTGTTTACGATATATTTGTAATCCCTTATTTTAGGTTAAAATTTCTAAAATAGGATCAAAAATTAAAAACAGACAGATGAAATTTATAGTATCGAGTTCGTACTTATTAAAGCAATTACAAGTTTTAGGTAGTGTAATTAACAGCAACAATACGCTGCCTATTTTAGACAACTTCTTATTTGAACTAAATAATAATGAGTTGACAGTTTCGGCATCAGATCTTGAAACCACAATGTCAGCCACATTATCAATCGATTCTAAAAGTAAAGGAAGTGTAGCGGTGCCTGCAAAACTTTTACTTGAAATTTTAAAAACATTTCCAGAACAACCTTTAACTTTTACAGTTGAAGATAATAATACAGTTGAAATTAGTTCAAATTCAGGAAAATATGCATTGGCGTATGCTGCAGGAGAAGAATTTCCAAAATCAGTAAATCTAGAAGATCCATCAGTAACTTTGGTTCCTGCAGATGTATTGGCAACTGCGGTAAGTAAAACTATTTTTGCGGCCGGAAACGATGATTTACGTCCGGTAATGTCTGGAGTCTTCTTCCAGTTTTCACCAGAAGGTTTGACTTTTGTTGCAACAGATGCTCATAAATTGGTAAAATATGCCCGCACAGATGTAAAAGCATCTCAGGTTGCTGATTTTATCATGCCAAAGAAACCTTTAAATATCTTGAAAAGTATTTTAGGAAGTTCTGATGCCGAAGTAAAAATTGAGTATAACGATTCAAATGCGACTTTCTCATTTGATAACTATATATTAATGTGTCGTTTGATTGATGGAAAATACCCAAATTATGAAGCTGTGATTCCAAAAGAAAATCCAAACAAATTAATGATCGATCGTTCCTTGTTTTTAAGTTCCGTTCGTCGTGTTGCAATTTTCTCAAACAAAACAACACATCAAATCCGTTTAAAAATTGCTGGAGCCGAATTAAATGTTTCTGCAGAAGATATTGATTACTCAAATAAGGCAGAAGAAAGATTAACTTGTGATTATCAGGGCGATGATCTTCAAATTGGTTTCAATTCACGTTTTTTAACAGAAATGCTAACTAACTTACAATCGGATATGATTATGCTGGAGATGTCATTGCCGAACAGAGCTGGGATTCTAACGCCGGTTGATGGTTTAGAAGAAGGCGAAACCGTTACAATGTTGGTAATGCCTGTGATGTTAAATAGTTAACATCAAAAGTTCTTTTTGTTACAGGGATCTTTTTTAGTTTCAAATTAAAGACATATCATTGTAAAAAAAAATATCGCTATTAACCAACCATTTTTTATACCTGAAAACCGCAATTCTTAAAAAAGAGTTGCGGTTTTTTATTTTATCTCATTTCTGGTGAAATTTTGAAAAAAATCTCAATGTTTTTCTCTTATTCTTTTCTTAACGGAAAAAACTTCTTGAAATATTTAATTATTTTTGTAATATGAAAATAGAAATTTGGTCGGATATCATGTGTCCGTTTTGTTATATTGGAAAAAGACAATTGGAAAAGGCGTTGGCTGAATTTCCAAATCATGAATTTGAAATTGAATGGAAAAGTTTTCAACTCGATCCATCAATAACTCCTCAGCACAACAAAGACGTTTATACATTTTTAGCAGAGCGCAAAGGTATTTCGCTTGATCAATCAAAAGAAATGCATAAAGGTGTTGTTGAACGTGCTAAAAGTGTTGGTTTAGACTATCACTTTGAAAAAGCAATTGTTTCAAATTCATTAACAGCTCATCGTATTATACATTTGGCTAAAACCAAAAAGTTGGGCGATGAAATGGAAGAGATTTTCTTTAAGGCATATTTTACGGAAGGAAAGGATTTAAATGACGCTTCAACTTTAATAGAACTAGGTAGTCTGGCTGGATTAAATGAAAATGAAGTTCGTGAAGTCGTAGAAAATGAAAAGATGTATTTAAATGATGTAGCAAAGGATATTGCCGAAGCACAGGAAATTGGAGTGCAAGGTGTTCCTTTTTTTGTTTTTGATAGAAAATATGCTATTTCTGGAGCACAGCCTCATGAAACTTTTGTTCAAACAATTAATGAGACTAATAAGTAAAGCATAATACATAATGCAATCTCAAACCCGACAGTTTTCGAAACTTGTCGGGTTTGTTTTTTACACATATATTTAAGGAGGGATTATACTCATAATATATAAGGGGAGTTCTTTGCTAAGTTGAATTCGAAGTGCTTTGATTAGAATTTGAAATTCCAGGATTAGATTTTTCAGGAGCCTGATCCCGCTATTCACTTCAATCTTTTGCTTTTTAAAGTAAAAAGCAAAAGGATTTCCGTTTCTATCGGGGCTATGGCATCAGTTTTCAGAAGAAGTCCTTCTTAATATACATAATATAAAGGAGTTTTTCGCGCCTCTTCAGAAATTATAAAGTGCTTTAAAAGCCGCTTTTGGACTGAAGACCTTAGAAAGGAAAGTTAAAAAAGGCAGGTTTAGCGATAAAAATCTTTGAAAAAAAACCAGAGATCAGATATTGCAGAGTTGTCATAAAACAATCTTTTGTGTTGTGAAGTCCATAAAAACGGCATATTGTGAAATAGAAGAATTGAGAGAAATGTAAATACATACAGAAAATACCTATAAATAATAAAAAAAGAAAAAAGTTAAGTTATCTGTTATGAGTAAGTTAAGAAAAAGAATAAAAAAAGATTGAAATTATGTAAGCAAAAGTCTTGTAAATGTAAATAGATGTGTTACTTTTGCACCCGCAACAGCGAAGGCGTTCATGGAAATACTGGCAAGCAAACGGATTTAAAAGAAAATAAATTTTCTAAAAAAAAGATTCGAAAAAGCTTGTGAGATTTGAAAATGCTTTTTACATTTGCACCCCGCAAAACACGGAAAGTTCATTGAGTTATTGGAAGGAAAATTAGAAAAAGGAAACGAAAAAAAAGTTTCAAAAATTTTTAAATTTTTCTTGCGAGAAATAAAAAGAAGTTTTAGTTTTGCACCCGCTTTGAGAGACAAGCGAAAAACAAAAAGAATTACGTTCGTAGACATATTGAATTGACAGCCGCTTTAACAGAGATGTTAGGGCAAAAGAATAAGAGTAATGGAATCGGAAGATTCGATAATAACCGATAGATACTGATTCGAATAACAATACGATTTGATTCAAATCAAATCAACAATATACGATGAAGAGTTTGATCCTGGCTCAGGATGAACGCTAGCGGCAGGCTTAACACATGCAAGTCGAGGGGTATATTTCTTCGGAGATAGAGACCGGCGCACGGGTGCGTAACGCGTATGCAATCTACCTTTTACAGAGGGATAGCCCAGAGAAATTTGGATTAATACCTCATAGCATTATGAAGTGGCATCACTTTATAATTAAAGTCACAACGGTAAAAGATGAGCATGCGTCCCATTAGCTAGTTGGTAAGGTAACGGCTTACCAAGGCTACGATGGGTAGGGGTCCTGAGAGGGAGATCCCCCACACTGGTACTGAGACACGGACCAGACTCCTACGGGAGGCAGCAGTGAGGAATATTGGACAATGGGCGCAAGCCTGATCCAGCCATGCCGCGTGCAGGATGACGGTCCTATGGATTGTAAACTGCTTTTGTACGAGAAGAAACACTCCTATGTATAGGAGCTTGACGGTATCGTAAGAATAAGGATCGGCTAACTCCGTGCCAGCAGCCGCGGTAATACGGAGGATCCAAGCGTTATCCGGAATCATTGGGTTTAAAGGGTCCGTAGGCGGTTTAGTAAGTCAGTGGTGAAAGCCCATCGCTCAACGGTGGAACGGCCATTGATACTGCTGAACTTGAATTATTAGGAAGTAACTAGAATATGTAGTGTAGCGGTGAAATGCTTAGAGATTACATGGAATACCAATTGCGAAGGCAGGTTACTACTAATGGATTGACGCTGATGGACGAAAGCGTGGGTAGCGAACAGGATTAGATACCCTGGTAGTCCACGCCGTAAACGATGGATACTAGCTGTTGGGGGCAACTTCAGTGGCTAAGCGAAAGTGATAAGTATCCCACCTGGGGAGTACGTTCGCAAGAATGAAACTCAAAGGAATTGACGGGGGCCCGCACAAGCGGTGGAGCATGTGGTTTAATTCGATGATACGCGAGGAACCTTACCAAGGCTTAAATGTAGATTGACCGGTTTGGAAACAGATCTTTCGCAAGACAATTTACAAGGTGCTGCATGGTTGTCGTCAGCTCGTGCCGTGAGGTGTCAGGTTAAGTCCTATAACGAGCGCAACCCCTGTTGTTAGTTGCCAGCGAGTAGTGTCGGGAACTCTAACAAGACTGCCAGTGCAAACTGTGAGGAAGGTGGGGATGACGTCAAATCATCACGGCCCTTACGCCTTGGGCTACACACGTGCTACAATGGCCGGTACAGAGAGCAGCCACTGGGCGACCAGGAGCGAATCTATAAAACCGGTCACAGTTCGGATCGGAGTCTGCAACTCGACTCCGTGAAGCTGGAATCGCTAGTAATCGGATATCAGCCATGATCCGGTGAATACGTTCCCGGGCCTTGTACACACCGCCCGTCAAGCCATGGAAGCTGGGGGTGCCTGAAGTCGGTGACCGCAAGGAGCTGCCTAGGGTAAAACTGGTAACTAGGGCTAAGTCGTAACAAGGTAGCCGTACCGGAAGGTGCGGCTGGAACACCTCCTTTCTAGAGCCTTAGTGTTAGCATTCATGCAAGCTGAGGAAAAAAGATGAAGATCTTGAAAGTTTTGAATTTAAAGATTCAATTACTCTTGCTGTTAATTTAAAAAAAAAATGAAAATTAAGTAAAACAGAGTCTCGTAGCTCAGCTGGTTAGAGTACTACACTGATAATGTAGGGGTCGGCAGTTCGAGTCTGCCCGGGACTACTTTTTTAGAGTTTAGAGTTATAAATTATGAATTATAAGTTATAACAAAAAGGCATAAACTAAAAAAGACTGAATTATTTAAAAAAAAAGGAAATTTTAGAGGTTGAGACCTTATGAGCACTAATTCATAACTCATAACTAATAACTCATCACTAAGAAAATGGGGGATTAGCTCAGCTGGCTAGAGCGCCTGCCTTGCACGCAGGAGGTCAACGGTTCGACTCCGTTATTCTCCACGAAATAATTGACAATTATCAATTGATAATTATTAATTGTTAAAGTTCATTGACATATTGAGATAAGAAATAATAAAAAGTAGAAAGCGTTTTTTGTTATTGTAGTAATGCAAATAACAAAAGACAAAAAAAACGGTCTTAATTAATTTTAAGATTGGTACAATAAGCAAAATAAGGGCGTATGGGGGATGCCTAGGCTCTCAGAGGCGATGAAAGGCGTGATAAGCTGCGAAAAGCTACGGGGATCGGCACACACGAATTGATCCGTAGATACCTGAATGGGGCAACCCACTATGTTGAAGACATAGTACACCGATAGGTGGGCAAACCCGCTGAACTGAAACATCTAAGTAGGCGGAGGAGAAGAAAACAAAAGTGATTCCGTAAGTAGTGGCGAGCGAACGCGGATTAGCCCAAACCAATGTTGTTACGGCAATGTTGGGGTTGTAGGACCACGACATTTTATGTACAAGGAACCGGAAGTTACTGGAAAGTGACACCATAGAGGGTGATAGTCCCGTATGGGTAACAAGTATAATAGATAGTGGTATCCTGAGTAGGGCGGGGCACGTGAAACCCTGTCTGAATTTGGCGGGACCATCCGCTAAGGCTAAATACTCCTGAGAGACCGATAGTGAACCAGTACCGTGAGGGAAAGGTGAAAAGAACCGTGAATAACGGAGTGAAATAGATCCTGAAACCATACGCTTACAAGCGGTCGGAGCCCTTTTGTGGGGTGACGGCGTGCCTTTTGCATAATGAGCCTACGAGTTAACGTTGCTGGCAAGGTTAAGTGGTTAAGCCACGGATCCGTAGCGAAAGCGAGTCTGAATAGGGCGCTTTAGTCAGTAGTGTTAGACGCGAAACCGTGTGATCTACCCATGGGCAGGATGAAGCGCTGGTAACACAGTGTGGAGGTCCGAACCGGTTGACGTTGAAAAGTCTTCGGATGACCTGTGGGTAGGGGTGAAAGGCCAATCAAACTCGGAAATAGCTCGTACTCCCCGAAATGCATTTAGGTGCAGCGCTGGCGATAGTTATATAGAGGTAGAGCTACTGATTGGATGCGGGGGCTTCACCGCCTACCAATTCCTGACAAACTCCGAATGCTATATAATGTTTCCCAGCAGTGAGGGCTTGGGTGCTAAGGTCCAAGTCCGAGAGGGAAAGAACCCAGACCATCAGCTAAGGTCCCCAAATATATGTTAAGTTGAAAGAACGAGGTTTGTCTGCCCAGACAGCTAGGATGTTGGCTTGGAAGCAGCCATTCATTTAAAGAGTGCGTAACAGCTCACTAGTCGAGCGGACGAGCATGGATAATAATCGGGCATAAACATATTACCGAAGCTATGGATTTACAAGCAATTGTAAGTGGTAGGGGAGCATTCCAGCAGGGTTGAAGGTGTATCGTAAGGTATGCTGGACTGGCTGGAAAAGAAAATGTAGGCATAAGTAACGATAATGCGGGCGAGAAACCCGCACACCGAAAAACTAAGGTTTCCACAGCTATGCTAATCAGCTGTGGGTTAGTCTGGTCCTAAGGCGAACCCGAAAGGGACAGTCGATGGCCAACGGGTTAATATTCCCGTACTACTAATTACTGTGATGGGGTGACGGAGTGATGAAAGCGCCGCGAACTGACGGAATAGTTCGTTGAAGTACCTAGCTATATTCTCTATAGGCAAATCCGTAGAGAATGGTGAAATACGATAGTACTCGGAGTCTTCGGACAAAGAGATAGTGCGCCTAAGGGCTTCCAAGAAAAACCTCTAAACTTCAGGTAATTAGTACCAGTACCGTAAACCGACACAGGTAGTTGAGGAGAGAATCCTAAGGTGCTCGAGAGATTCATGGCTAAGGAATTAGGCAAAATAGACCCGTAACTTCGGGAGAAGGGTCGCCCCGAGCAATCGGGGCCGCAGTGAAGAGGTCCAGGCGACTGTTTATCAAAAACACAGGGCTCTGCAAAATCGTAAGATGAAGTATAGGGCCTGACACCTGCCCGGTGCTGGAAGGTTAAGAGGAGATGTTATCTTCGGAGAAGCATTGAATTGAAGCCCCAGTAAACGGCGGCCGTAACTATAACGGTCCTAAGGTAGCGAAATTCCTTGTCGGGTAAGTTCCGACCTGCACGAATGGTGTAACGATCTGGACACTGTCTCAGCCATGAGCTCGGTGAAATTGTAGTAACGGTGAAGATGCCGTTTACCCGCAGTGGGACGAAAAGACCCTGTGCACCTTTACTATAGCTTAGTATTGACCTTGGATAAATGATGTGTAGGATAGGTTGGAGACTATGAAGCGGCGTCGCCAGGCGTTGTGGAGTCATTGTTGAAATACAACCCTTTGTTTATCTGAGGCCTAACCCCGCTTTGTGGGGGACAGTGCTTGGTGGGTAGTTTGACTGGGGTGGTCGCCTCCAAAAGAGTAACGGAGGCTTCTAAAGGTTCCCTCAGTACGCTTGGTAACCGTGCGTAGAGTGCAATGGCATAAGGGAGCTTGACTGAGAGACATACAGGTCGATCAGGTACGAAAGTAGAGCATAGTGATCCGGTGGTTCCGCATGGAAGGGCCATCGCTCAAAGGATAAAAGGTACGCCGGGGATAACAGGCTGATCTCCCCCAAGAGCTCATATCGACGGGGGGGTTTGGCACCTCGATGTCGGCTCGTCACATCCTGGGGCTGGAGAAGGTCCCAAGGGTTGGGCTGTTCGCCCATTAAAGTGGCACGCGAGCTGGGTTCAGAACGTCGTGAGACAGTTCGGTCTCTATCTACTGTGGGCGTTAGAAATTTGAGTGGATCTGATTCTAGTACGAGAGGACCGAATTGGACTAACCTCTAGTGTATCTGTTGTCCCGCCAGGGGCACCGCAGAGTAGCTACGTTGGGAAGGGATAAGCGCTGAAAGCATATAAGCGCGAAACCCACCACAAGATGAGATTTCTTTTAAGGATCGTGGAAGATGACCACGTTGATAGGCTATAGATGTAAAGGCAGTAATGTCATAGTCGAGTAGTACTAATAATCCGTAAGCTTATGTACACCCTTTTCCTTCCGGGCAACCGGGAGGAAGAAACTTTCTAAAAATAGTAAATAAAAGTATTTTTCTTTATCTCAGTATGTTAAGATATTATCCGCACGCGGAAAGTTATGAGTTTTGAGTTATAAGTTATGAGTTGAAAAACTGAAAACTATAAACTATGAACTGAAAACTAATGACCTTAAGGTGGTTATTGCGGCGGGGCTCACCTCTTCCCATCCCGAACAGAGTAGTTAAGCCCGCCTGCGCAGATGGTACTGCATTTTTGTGGGAGAGTATGTCGTCGCCTTTCTTTGAAAACCCTATTCTATATGGATAGGGTTTTTTGTTTTAAATGAGGTACCTTAGCTCAGATGGTAGAGCAATGGACTGAAAATCCATGTGTCCCTGGTTCGATCCCTGGAGGTACCACAACAAATAGCTCGGATGGTGAAATTGGTAGACACGCTGGACTTAAAATCCAGTGGACAGCAATGTCCGTGCGGGTTCAAGTCCCGCTCTGAGTACTGAAACTCCAATTGGCTATGGCTGATTGGAGTTTTTTTGCTTAATGGAATTACTTGCTTAAAAACTGAAGCTTCCCGGTGTCCCTTACTGCGCTAGGGATGCAAGGGGCATCCTTTTGTGGGACTCCTTTTTTCTTTTTAACCAAAACTTTCTTCCGCAAAAGATACAGCGGACAGCACGCCCAATAGGCAAACGCCATAATTATTTTTATATTCCTGTTAAATTAAGGTTAATTTTTGATTTTAAATATGATTTTAGACCATCCTTTTTGCTCTCGAATCTGTATTTTTGTTTTTTAATTTTATAAGTTAACTATGAAAAAAAGTGTTGTATTGTTAATGCTGTTTGTTATTTCAAACCTAATAGCTCAAGAACGTCCCAAGCTAGTTGTAGGAATTGTGGTTGATCAAATGAAAATGGAATATTTATATCGATTTTCAGATGATTTTTCTTCAAACGGATTTAAAAGATTAATGAATAATGGATATACTTTTCAAAATATGCATTATAATTATGTGCCTACATATACAGCTCCGGGCCATGCATCAATTTATACTGGTACTACACCTGCAACACATGGGATTGTAGGAAATGAATGGTTTAGTAGAACACTTGGAAAACAAATGTATTGCACAGATGACGCCTCTGTAAAAACAGTTGGTGACGGAACTGCAGATGAAGGAGAAATGTCTCCAAAAAACCTGCAAAGTACAACCATTACTGACGAAGTTAGAATGGCTACTAATTTTCAGGGAAAAGTTATTGGAATGAGCCTTAAAGATCGTGGTGCCATTTTGCCAGCGGGGCATTTTGCTAATTGGGCTTTTTGGTATAGTAAAACAGGCTCTTTTATTTCAAGTACATTTTATGGAGAAAAATTACCGGAATGGGTATCCGAATTTAATAATGAGAAAAATTATCTGAAATACATAAATAAGGGTTGGAATTTGTATAAACCTGCTTCAACCTATAATGAAAGCCTTCCTGATGATAATCCTTATGAAGGGAAATTATACGGCAGTTTAGCACCTGTTTTTCCATATGATCTTAAAGCGATGTATGAAAAAAATGATGCAGGAATATTGAGATCTACTCCTTTTGGAAATGATTTGCTAGCTGATTTTGCTAAAAAAGCCATTGAAAAAGAAGAGTTAGGAAAAGACAATATTACTGATTTTCTAACAGTGAGTTTCTCGTCTACAGATTATGTTGGACATTTATTAGGGCCACGTTCTATGGAACTTCAGGATACTTATTTACGATTAGACCAAACGATAGCTGATTTTTTAGCTTATCTGGATAAAACAGTTGGGAAAAATAATTATTTACTTTTTTTAACAGCTGATCATGCCGGAGCGGAAAATGTTATTTATTTGAAACACCGTAAATATAATGTCGATAATTATCCATCAAAAGATTTTAGAAAGAGTTTACAGGATTTCTCAGTTAAAACATTTGGAGTAGATTTACTTTTGAATTATTCTAATTTTAATATCTTTTTCAATAAACAAATTATTAAAGACAAAGGTTTAGACTTAGCGAAAGTGAAACAAGAATTTAAAGATTTTTTAATTTCGCTGCCACAGGTTAAAAAAGTATACACTGAGGAAGAAATTTTGGCAAATTCAGGAAACGATTATTATTTGAATTTTGTAGCAAAAGGATATGATGCAACACAGGATGGTGATATAGTTTTAATAGGCAAACCAGGTGTTATAGAATATTTACCAACTGGTACATCACATGGTACAGCTTATACTTATGATACTCACGTACCAGCAATTTTTTATGGATGGCATATTAAAAAAGGAGAATCTTATGATAAAAAAGCTATTACTGAAATTGCACCAACGATTGCTCAAAAAATAAAAGTTACTTTCCCAAATGGAACAGAAGCTAAAGTAATGCAGGAAGTTTTGGATGAAAAATAATATTTTAGATATAAATTTGAACTTGTCTTTTGAGGCAGGTTTTTTATATAAAAAAGGCTTTTCAATTACTGAAAAGCCTTTTTGCTGTGAATTATAAATATTATTTTAGTATAACTATGCGTTGGTTAATACTAATTCTTCATTGAAAGGAAGATTCCATGCTTCGGCAACTCCTTTGTAAAGGATTTTTCCGTTGGCAATGTTCAAGCCTTTTTTCAATTCTTCGTTTTCATTACAAGCTTTTTCCCAGCCTTTATTCGCTAATTGTACTGCATAAGGCAAAGTAGCATTAGTCAAAGCTAAAGTAGATGTATAAGGAACAGCTCCAGGCATATTAGCTACACAATAGTGAACAATATCATCAATAATAAAAGTTGGGTTTTCGTGAGTTGTTGGAGTACAAGTTTCGATACATCCTCCCTGATCTACAGCCACGTCAACGACAACCGTTCCAGGACGCATTAATTTTAGCATGTCTCTTGTTATCAAGTGTGGTGCTTTTGCTCCCGGAATTAAAACCGCTCCAACAATTAAGTCAGCGTCTTTAATAGCTCTTGTAATATTGTAGTGGTTTGACATTTCTGTATTTACGTTTGCCGGCATAATATCATCTAATTGGCGTAAACGCGGTAAACTTAAATCCATAATGGTTACCTGAGCACCTAAACCAGCAGCCATTTTTGCAGCCTGAGTTCCTACAATTCCTCCACCTAAAACTAAAACTTTTGCAGGAGGAACACCAGGTACGCCGCCTAAAAGAATTCCTCTTCCTTTTAATGGTTTTTCAAGATATTTTGCTCCTTGCTGAATCGCCATACGACCTGCAACTTCAGACATTGGAACTAATAATGGTAAACTACGGTCTGTTTTTTCTACAGTTTCGTAAGCTAGACAAACAGCACCTTTTTCAAGCATTGCATGAGTTAATTCTTCTGAAGAAGCAAAATGGAAGTAAGTGAAAAGTAATTGATCTTTTTTGATTAAAGGATATTCAGAAGCAATTGGTTCTTTTACTTTAATGATCATTTCTGCAATCGAATAAACTTCTTCAATTGTTGGTAATACAATTGCACCAGCATCTGCATATTCTTCATCGCCGAAACCACTTCCTAAACCGGCAGTAGACTGAACGTAAATTGTATGCCCGTGTTTTTTCATTTCAGAAACACCGGCAGGAGTTAAAGCTACACGGTTTTCATTATTCTTAATTTCTTTTGGAACACCTATTATCATAATGTTATGTATTTTGTTTTTTTATAGAGTTATGTTACAAATGTATTAATAGAGAATATATTATTGATAATTAGGGTTTAAATAAGAAAATATTATTTTATGTTGTATTTTTACAGAAAATTATTCTTTTTGGATTCCTTTTTATTTCTTTAAAAAGAAAAAATGACTGATTTTAGTTAAATATAGAAAACGTTTTCGTTATGGCTTTAGATGAAATTGATAAAAAAATCTTACGTCTTTTACAGGAAAATGCTCATTACACACTGAAAGACATTGCAAACAAAATAAATTTGTCATTAACACCGGTTCATGATAGAGTTAAACGTCTTGAAAAAGAAGGTGTTATAGAGAAGTATGTTTCAATTTTAAACAAGAAAAAGCTAGGCAATAATCTAACTGTTTATTGTCAGGTAACTTTAACAAAACAGACCTATGATACATCGGAAGGTTTTAACCAGTCGATTTTAAATATGCCTGAAGTTGTTGAGTGCAATTATGTTTCTGGAAATTTTGATTATATGCTGAAAATTATAATTCCGGATATGGAAAGCTATCATTATTTTCATCAAAAGAAATTATCCGTTTTACCTGAAGTCTCCTTAATTAATACTGTTTTTGTAATTTCTGAAGTAAAGAGTACAACTGTACTTCCTATTTAAAATAAAAAACCACCAGAAAAACCCTGATGGTTTAAGAGATGGTTGGTTTTTATATTAATAATAAGTGAATCTTCTAACTTTGGCAATATATTTTGCTAAACGAATGACCTGATGACTATAACCGTATTCATTGTCATACCAAATGTAAAGAATAATATTTTTTCCGTCTTTAGATACAATTGTTGCATTACTGTCATAAATTGCAGGGGCAGAAGTTCCAATAATGTCAGATGAAACGAGTTCATTATTTAATGAATATTTAATTTGTTCTACCAATTCGCCTTCTAAGGCATATTTCTTCATTATTTTATTTACAGCAGTTATTGAGGTTGCTTTTTTGACTTCTAAGTTTACAACTACTAATGATCCGTTTGGGACCGGAACTCTAATAGCATTTGAAGTCAGTTTTCCTTCAAGTGACGGAATTGCTTTTGAAACTGCATTTCCTGCTCCTGTTTCAGTAATAACCATGTTTAAAGCAGCGGCTCTTCCACGGCGGTATTTTTTGTGCATATTGTCAACCAGATTCTGATCGTTTGTGTAGGCATGAATCGTTTCCAGATGGCCTTTTGAAATTCCTAAACTATCTTCAACAACCTTTAAAATAGGAGTTATTGCATTAGTAGTACATGATGCAGACGAAAAAATATCAGTCTGATCAGGATTGTATTCATTATGGTTTACGCCATATACAATATTCGGAACTCCTTTTCCGGGTGCTGTCAATAATACTTTACTGACTCCTTTTGAAATTAAATGTTTTTTTAAAGATTCTTCAGATGTAAAAGCACCGCTGTTGTCAATAACAAGTGCGTCATTAATTCCGTATTGTGTATAATCTATTTCTTCAGGTGAATTTGAATTGATTATGTTTACTGTAGTTCCGTTAATAATCAAAGTATTATTTTTGGAGTCTGCTGTCACTGAGCCCTGAAAATTTCCGTGAATTGAATCATGTCTCAATAAAGAAGCTCTTTTCTCTAAAAGCACTGCATCGATTTTATCCCGGGTTACAATTGCTCTCAGGCGCAACTGATTTCCTTTTCCCGTTTTAGACATTAACTCTCTTGCCAATAAACGTCCAATTCTACCAAAGCCATATAAGACAACATCTTTCGGTTCAATTTCTTTTGCTGATTTGGCTTTTTTAAGTTTATCCATTACAAAATATCTTGCGTCCGGATATTTTTCTTCTTCAAGCTGATATTCATAAGTCAATTTTCCAAGATCTAATTTTGCTGGTGGGAAATCTAATGATAAAATGACTTTTGCAATTTCAACAGAATCAAAAATGCTGATTGGCTTTCCGACAAATTCTCCTGCATATTGATGCAAGTTGATAATGTCACTGACATTTTTATCCAATAATTGATTTTTAAATAAAACCATTTCGATGGATTTGTCATACCATAAATCGCTGATGACTTTAATTAATTCGACTCCGGCTCTTCTTCGGTCGACTTGTAGGGATACTTCTTTTTGGTACAAAGTTTTGTTGTTCATAATTGATTGAATTAAAAAAATAAAACGCTCACTATTTTAAAATTTTGCGCAAAACTACTTATTTCAATCGATTTCGTAACTTGTTTTGGAATTTATTTTTGAAAAATAAAAAAGCCACCTTAATTTTTTAAGATGGCTTTTGGTAATATTTAGTCTCAGTTTAAAACTTTGATGTGACTATTTCTAAATGATAATTCTAAAGATTTCTCCGTTTTTATTAATCATTTCAATTCGGATACTTTGACCTTCATCTTTTTTGTTTAGAAGTTTTGAAACAGTTTCAACATTTGTTGCTTTTATGTTGTCTATGCTTAAAATAATATTCCCCTGCAATTCATTTTGATATTGCATCAAATTCTCATTGGTTATGTTTTTAATTTTTACTCCATAATCAATTTTGAATTTCTTTTTATCAACAGCATCAATATTTTCTAATTCTATTCCTTTAAACTCGGTACTAAAAAACTCATTTTTGCTTAAGGTTACGGGAACCACTTTTGATTTTCCTTCTCGCATGTAAGTCACCTGTACCACATCATTCGGTCTTTTGGTATTGATATAACCGGAAAGATCGGCAAATGTTGAAATATTCTGACTGTCTAATTTTACAATGATGTCACCTTTTGTAAGACCGGCTTTTTGAGCTCCGGATTTAGGGGTAACTTTATTGATGTAAAAACCCTGCGTTTCAGAAATACCCAATTCTTTAGAAGCATTACTATTTAATTCACCGCCTTCAACACCTAAGATTCCTCTTTGTACATTTCCGAATTCCATTATATCTTCAACAATTTTACGGGCATTGTTTGATGGAACTGCAAAAGAATATCCCACATATGATCCAGTCATGGAAGAAATCATAGTATTAATTCCAATTAATTCCCCACGGGTATTAACCAGCGCTCCACCACTGTTTCCAGGGTTTACGGCAGCATCAGTCTGAATAAAGGACTGGATTCCACTAGTGTCAAGATTTCTGGCTTTCGCCGAAACAATCCCGGCTGTAACAGTAGAAGTTAAGTTGTAAGGATTCCCAACTGCCAAAACCCATTCTCCAACTTTTACGCTGTCAGAATTTGCAAAAGCAGTGTATGGAAGTTTTTCGTCAGCATCAATTTTCAATAAAGCAATATCCATTTTAGAGTCTGTTCCAATCAGTTTTGCTTTATATGATTTTTTATTATTTAAGGTAATTTCAATTTCGGTAGCATCCTTAATAACGTGATTATTTGTTACAATGTAACCGTCTTCAGAAATAATAACACCTGAACCAGTTCCAACCTGTTCCTGCTGTTGTTGTCCTCCATAACCGTAGAAAAACTCCAGCATCGGATTACTAACTGTTCTGCGCGAAACATTTTTAACGTGAACAACAGTATGAATTGTTTTATCAGCAGCTTCAGTAAAATCTACTGTTTCGGCAGCCAGACCAACATTTCTGCCAAATGAATTCGGGGCAAGAGTAACAACAGAATTTTCTCTTCCCAAAAAAGAATTGTTGCCATCAAATAATAATTTGTAAGCCCCAAGAGTAGTAGCACCACTCAATAATGATACTAAAAATAAGCTTGAAAATCTTTTCATAATTAGGATTTATGTTTAAGTTACTTATGTAAAATTAATAGAAAAAAATATTTTGAAAAATGGTTTAACGCTCTTTAACATTGATTAACATTTCATTAATTAATACTTCGTACTTTTGTACTTCTAACAACTAAAAAATGCAAATAGAATTTTATAAATATCAGGGTACCGGAAACGATTTTGTAATGATTGATAACCGTTCAGATTTCTTTCCAAAAGAGGATGTAAAACTTGTTGAACGTTTATGTGACAGACGTTTCGGAGTAGGTGCTGACGGACTTATTTTACTGGAAAATGATTCAGAAACCGATTTCAAAATGGTATATTACAACTCAGATGGAAACGAAAGTTCAATGTGTGGGAACGGAGGCCGTTGTCTTGTAGCTTTTGCTAATCAATTAGGCGTTATTGAAAATAAAACCACCTTTATTGCTACAGATGGTTTGCATCATGCAACTGTAAATGATGATTCAATTGTTTCATTGCAGATGATTGATGTTGATGAAGTTCAAAAGAAAGATTCCTATACTTTTTTAAATACCGGTTCGCCCCATCATGTACAAATTGTAGATGATTTGGAGCAGTATAATGTAAAAGAAAACGGAGCAGCAATTCGTTACGGAGAATTGTATGGACAAAAGGGAAGCAATATTAATTTCGTCGAAAAAATCAATGATTCTGAATTTTCACTACGTACTTATGAAAGAGGAGTTGAAGATGAGACTTTAGCTTGTGGTACTGGTGCAACGGCTGTTGCAATTGCCATGAATGCAACAGGGCAAACAGATAAAACTTCAATTGATTTAAATGTTGAAGGAGGAAAACTGGCCGTTTCTTTTGATAAATTAGGAGAACATTTTACGAATGTTTTTTTAATTGGTCCTGCAAAATTTGTTTTTAAAGGAATAATAGAGATTTAATTTCACTATATTAACATCAAAAAAACCTTGAGAAAAATTTTCTGTATTGGATTCTTATTTTTTACGTTATTAAACACGTATGCATGCTTGAATGGCGAAAAATACATCATGAAAAATGGCGGTTATCTTTATATGGATTATGCTGATGCTTTGCCATTTGGACATAATTTTCCTATCAGTAAAAATATGGAGCGTGTTAAATTTGAGCTTGATAGTTTGTATAAAAAAACAAAAGATCTAGATTATTTATCTGATAAAGGATATATTCTGATTATTGAAAAGAGATATGACGAAGCTTTGAAACTCTATTTAAAAATAGAAAAATTAAAACCAAAACGATATTCTACAGCTTCAAACATAGGAACATTGTATGAATTAATGGGAAATAATAAAGAGGCTTTAAAGTGGATCAATAAATCAATTACTATTAATTCTAAATCGCATAATGGTTCCGAATGGCTTCATTCTAGAGTTTTAGAAGCAAAAATAAATGGAGAAAAGTTTCAAAACTCTAAATTTTTATTAAACACAGATTTTGGAAATGAGATAAGACCTATTTCTAAATTGGACACAATTCAACTAAATAAATTAGACAAATCTTTATATTATCAGTTAAATGAAAGGCTATCATTTATTCAGCCAAAAGATAATATAATTGCAATATTGATGTTTGAATTAGGGAATATAAAAATGCTCAAGAGACAATTTAATACTGTAAAGCCAATTCTGGAAAAGGCAAAAGAATACGGTTTAAAAAGTCCGGTTTTAGAAAAAAGATTGATTTATGCAAAACATGTCCTGAATCCTAAGCCAATTTTTAAAAATAGAAACTCGAACGATAGTGGCGAAATAGATTATGTAAGAACATTGCTTTCATTTTTTCTGGCAGTTGTTGCAATCAGTCTTTTGTATTTGATTTTTCTATCAAAATCCGGAAATCAAAAAGTTACAGTGTAATGATAACTCTTAAAGGCAAAAATATTTATCTGCGCGCATTAGAACCTAATGATTTAGAGTTTGTCTATGCGATGGAAAATGATGAAAGTATTTGGGAAGTAAGCAATACGCAAACACCATATAGCCGTTTTTTGGTTCGTCAATACCTTGAAAATGCCCAGCAGGACATTTATGAAGCGAAACAACTGCGTTTGGCAATCTGTCAGGATGAAGATTTTCCGGCTATAGGATTAATTGATTTATTTGAATTTGATCCGAAAAATAATAGGGCAGGAGTTGGTATTGTAATTCAAAATAAGGAAAACCGAAATCAAAATATTGGTTCTGAGGCTTTAGAGTTATTAATTAAGTATTCTTTTTATAATTTGAACTTACATCAATTATATGCAAATATTAGCGTAAGAAATGTAGCAAGTATAGCTCTTTTTACTAAATTTGGCTTTGAGCAAACAGGAATTAAAAAAGATTGGATTTTGCTAAATGGACAATATCAGGACGAAGCAATTTTTCAGTTAATTAACAAACAAATTTAAATTTTAAACTTTGAACTTAAAAAAAATTATCACAATAGTTGCCGTAGCTGTTATTTCAGTTTTAATGATTTACGGATTTATACTTATTAGCAGAATTTTTAGTGCCAATACAAAATTTGAAGAAAAAGAACTTTACGTATATGTTCCTACTGATGCTACTTATGCTGATGTTAAAAAAATATTAGAACCTTATATTAAGAATTTCGATAATTTCGAAATGGTTGCCAGTAAACGCAGTTATCCTGAAAATGTAAAATCAGGGCGTTTTTTACTTAAGAAAGATATGAACAATATTGATTTGGTTCGTGCAATGCGATCTAATGTTCCGGTTAAACTTGCGTTTAATAATCAGGAGCGCTTAGAGAATTTTGCCGGAAGGATAGGTTCACAAATTGAAGCTGATAGTTTGTCATTGTTGAAAGCCATAAAAGATTCTACTTTCTTAAAAGAAAATGGTTTTAATGAAGAGAATGTTTTTGCCATGTTTATTCCAAATACTTATGAAGTATACTGGAATACTTCGGCAATAAAATTCCGTGATAAAATGATTAAGGAATATCACAATTTTTGGACAGACGAAAGAATCGAAAAAGCTAAAAAACAAGGTTTAACCCCAGTTCAGGCAACAATTTTAGCCTCTATTGTACATAAAGAATCAGTTAAAAAAGATGAAAGACCTCGTATCGCGGGTGTTTATTTAAATCGCTTACGCTTAGAAATGCCTTTACAAGCAGATCCAACTGTGATTTATGCCTTAAAATTACGTGACAATAATTTTGATCAGGTTATCAAAAGAGTATTTTACAATGATTTGATTATGAAATCTCCTTATAATACTTACGTGAATATAGGACTTCCTCCCGGACCAATTGCAATGCCGGATATTACTGCTGTTGAAGCGGTTTTAAACCCTGAAAAACACGATTATATTTATTTTTGTGCCAGTATCGATCGTTTTGGTTATCATGAATTTGCCTCAACTTATGAGCAGCACACAATTAATGCAAAAAAATATTCAGACTGGATTGCCGGTCAGGGCGTAACAAGATAGTTTTGAATTTTAGAATTTCCTTTTTCCTATCGGTTTTATTCATTTTGAGTTTTCAGTTTGTTGAAGCACAGACTGAGAATTTTTTAAAGCCTTTAGATACTTTAAATAAAAAGAGACAAAATACAGTTGTTATAACTGAGGCCGCTTTGGCCTCAGTTACTTTAATTGGTTTGAATCAGATTTGGTATGCCGATTATCCGAAATCTAATTTTCATTTTATAAATGATAATGACGAATGGCTCCAAATGGATAAAATAGGCCATCTTTATTCGGCGTATCATTTAGGAAGATTCGGAGCTGAAGCGTTGAATTGGAGTGGTGCAAGTAAAAAAAATCAATTGATTTATGGAGCAGGTGTAGGTTTTGCCTTCCTCACTGCTGTTGAAGTTTTAGATGGATACTCTGCAGAATGGGGTGCATCTTCGGGTGATTTAATTGCTAATGCAACCGGAACTGCTTTATATGTTTCTCAGGAATTACTTTGGAATGAGCAACGAATAACGCCTAAATTTTCCTTCCATACTACTCAATATGCGAATAAAAGATCTGATAAGCTTGGAAGTTCGCTTAATGAACAGATTTTAAAAGACTATAATGGACAGACATATTGGTTATCTGTAAATCTGTATTCTTTTGCTAAAGAAACAAAAATTCCGAAGTGGTTAAATGTAGCTTTTGGATATGGAGCTGATGGAATGTTATCCGGAAACAATAAAAATGAAAATTTCGTTTTAGCTCAAAATCCGGAAAATTTTCGTCAGATTTATCTTTCTTTTGATGTTGATTTAGCTAAAATTAACACAAAATCGCATTTTTTAAAAACTATTTTTTCCGTTTTTAATACCATAAAAATTCCGGCTCCAACTCTCGAATATACCGCCAATAAAGGGCTTAAAGGACATTTGTTTTATTTTTGAGACCATAATTCGCTGATTATCAGTATTGTTTTAAGTTTATTACCTTTGCAACGTAGAAATTTCAAAAAGGTGACAGCGTTTTGAAGAAAAACAATTTATGATAAAGAGATGGTATTTTTATGCGGGTTTAATCGTTATTATTACATTTTTAAGTTTGGGTTTTAAACCCTTTAGTCTGAAAGCCAAACCCTGGTTTATTACAGAAAAAACAGATGGAGCAGAATACTTATTTCCATCGGAAGAAGAGGATGATTATCCTAATATAAGTGTTCCATACACCGGAAACCATTTTATAGGTTTCAAAGAAGCAGTTGCTTTTAAAGAGTCCCAAGGAAAATACCGAAAAGTAAATTCTATTGGCTACATGGGAAAATATCAATTTGGCTCTAAGACTTTAAGATCAGTAGGTATTCACAATGAAAAGGACTTTTTAAAGAATCCTGCTTTACAAGAAAAGGCATTTGTTGCACTGTTATCAAAAAACAAATGGATATTACGTCGTGAAATTGCCAAATATGAAGGTAAGACGATCAATGGCGTAGAAATTACCGAATCAGGGATTTTAGCAGCTGCACATTTAGGTGGTGCAGGTTCAGTAAAAAACTTCTTTAAAAACAATGGTAAAAGACATTTTAGAGATGCTTACGGTACTTCTTTAAGAAGTTACATGAAGGCTTTTGGCGGCTATGATCTCTCTTACATTGAAGCAGATAGTAATGCTACTATTAACGATTAAGAATTTCTATAAAAAAATCCCGAATCTATCGGGATTTTTTTATAGAATAATTCGTTTAATCGATTAATATTTCTAAAATTTTGATTGCTGCTTCACTAATTTTTGTTCCTGGACCAAAAATAGCAATTGCGCCCGCATCAAATAAATATTGATAATCCTGCTTAGGTATAACACCTCCAACAATTACCATAATATCTTCACGACCATGTTTTTTTAGCTCTTCGATAACTTGAGGGACTAATGTTTTGTGACCTGCTGCAAGTGATGAAACACCTAAAATATGAACGTCGTTTTCAATAGCTTGTTTTGCGGCTTCTGCTGGTGTTTGAAACAAAGGGCCAATATCGACATCAAAACCTACATCAGCATAACCTGTTGCTACTACTTTTGCTCCACGGTCATGTCCGTCCTGTCCCATTTTTGCAATCATAATTCTGGGACGCCTTCCTTCTTGTTTTGCAAAAACGTCAGCAAGCTGCTTTGCTTTTTCAAAACCTTCGTCGTTTTTAATTGCTGCACTATACACACCACTAACAGATTTTATTTGAGCCTTGAACCTGCCAAAAATACTTTCGAGGGCATCACTAATTTCGCCTAAAGTTGCTCTGTTTCTGGCACCTTCGATAGCAATTTCCAGTAAATTTCCCTGGCCGGTTTTAGCACAATGAATTAATTTTTCGAGTGATTGGTTAACTTTTTCAGTATTTCGGGTTGCTTTTATTCTTGAAAGACGATCAATTTGTTGTTTGCGAACCATTTGGTTGTCAACATCTAAAATATGTAAAGGATCTTCCTTTTCTAATCTAAATTTATTTACACCTACAATAATATCTTGCCCACTGTCAATTCTTGCTTGCTTTTTCGCAGCAGCTTCTTCAATTCTAAGCTTTGGAATTCCGGTTTCAATGGCTTTCGTCATACCGCCTAATTCTTCTACTTCCTCAATAAGCTTCCAGGTTTTTTCCACCATTTCATTGGTAAGACTCTCAACATAATAACTTCCTGCCCAAGGATCGACCGTTTTGGTAGTTTTGGTTTCTTCCTGTAAAAAAATCTGTGTGTTACGGGCAATTCTTGCTGAAAAGTCTGTTGGTAAGGCAATTGCTTCATCAAGGGCATTGGTGTGTAATGATTGGGTTCCTCCAAAAGCTGCCGCTGAAGCTTCAATACAAGTTCGGGTCACATTATTAAAAGGATCCTGTTCTGTTAAACTCCAGCCGCTTGTCTGGCAATGTGTTCTTAAAACTAATGATTTGTCACTTTTTGGATTAAATTGTTTTACGAGTTTGGCCCAAATCATCCTTCCGGCTCTCATTTTGGCAATTTCCATAAAATGATTCATGCCAATTGCCCAGAAAAATGATAATCTCGGTGCAAATTCATCAATGGTCATACCTGTTGATAATCCGGTTCTGATGTATTCTAAGCCATCAGCAAGAGTGTATGCTAATTCGATATGAGCAGTTGCTCCGGCTTCCTGCATATGATAACCTGAAATTGAAATAGAATTGAACTTTGGCATTTTTTTGCTTGTAAATTCAAAAATATCGGCAATGATTTTCATTGAAGGAGTTGGTGGATAAATGTAAGTATTACGAACCATGAACTCTTTTAAGATATCATTTTGAATTGTTCCTGACAATTTTTCAATTGCTACGCCTTGCTCTTCAGCTGCTACAATATAAAATGCCATAATTGGTAAAACTGCCCCATTCATGGTCATTGAAACTGACATTTCATCCAATGGAATCTGATCAAATAGTACTTTCATGTCTTCGACAGAATCAATGGCAACCCCGGCTTTTCCGACATCCCCAACCACTCTTTCATGATCCGAATCGTAACCTCGATGTGTTGGTAAATCAAAAGCTATGGATAAGCCCTTTTGACCGGCAGCTAAATTTTTTCTGTAAAAAGTATTGCTTTCTTCTGCTGTTGAAAACCCCGCATACTGGCGGATTGTCCAAGGTTTTTGTACATACATAGTTGTATAAGGACCTCGAAGGTTTGGAGGAAAACCTGCGCCAAAATCTAAAAAATCGAATTCCTCAATATCTTTTTCAGAATATTTTTTTTTGATTTCGATTCCTTCTGCTGTAGTAAAGTTATCAATCAGAGATTCTGAATCATGTAATTGTTCATCTGATTCATCACTTTTAACTTTTAACTTAATATGTTTAAGGTCTTTTCTTATCATTGAAATACTCTTTTGAGCAGTTTATCATTACGTTGAAAAATATTATTCGGATTCTAAACGTTCCTGTTCCAGTTTTTCGGCTAATCTTTTTTCAATTATCGGTGTAATCAATGTCTTTCTGGGTTTTATTTTTACAAAGGGAAACAATTCTAAATCGTGTTTCATTTTGTCTTCCGGGTTCGGATATTTATTCGTACCTAATAAAACTTCTTTTTGAGTATCGAATAATTCCTGTTCTTTATTGGCACTTTCCTGAATTTTCTTTTTGATGGTTCCGTCATTCAAAAGTTTTAAAAAACCTCCATTGGCTTCAATGTCTTTAAATAAAGCCAGACTTTTTTCGGCTAGTTGAATGGTTAAACTTTCAATATAATAACTTCCATCAGCGGGATTATCCACTTTGTCAAAATAACTTTCATGTTTTAAAATCAATAATTGATTTCTTGCAATCCGGTCGCCAAATTCATTGTCTTTGTGGTACAAAGAATCGTAAGGCAAATTGGCAACAGTATCTGCTCCTCCTAATATTGCCGACATGCATTCTGTTGTGGTACGAAGCATGTTGACATTGTAATCGTATATGGTTTTATTGCGTTTGGTTGGTGTAACCAATAAATGACATTCTAAATCGGGATTGTATTCGGCTGCAATTAAGTTGAAAAGCATTCGCATTGCACGAAGTTTTGCAATTTCAAAGAAATAATTAGTTCCTACAGCTACCTCAAATACAATTGGTTTCTCTAAATCCGGAAAGCGATTCAGGTATTCGTTTGCATGCGACAGACTGTATGCGATCTGCTGTGTTATATTGGCTCCGGCATTTTGGTAGAGACCTGAGTCAATACTTAATATGTAAAGATTTGCTGTTGCTTTTGAAATTTTTTCGAGTGTTTCAAAATTATTTTTATCAGATGTCGCAAACCAATTTCCTTCTCTGGCTAAATGGCCAATTGGATCTAAATTGCAATAAAAAACAGTTTTTTTTTGAATTGAAATAGTATCCAGTTTTTTTACGAAATCGATTGAAATAAAATTCAAATTAAAGTAAACGATTCGGTTTTCTAAAGGAAGATTTTCTAATAATTTTTGAATGTCGATTTTTTCATTTTGAATGGTAAAACGCAAACTTTCGGCACCTCTTTCAAGGGTGTCTATTGCTTTTTGAATCGATTTTTCAACATCGTAAACAAATATGTTTTGGCAGATTTTAAAATTAGAAGCCTGCGTTTGTATCTGGGAAGTTTTGAAATCTTCATCATAATGGTAAAATGGCTTTACCTGTATATCTTCAGGAGAATTCCAGATTACAGTTTTGTTGTAATCG
Source organism: Flavobacterium chungangense LMG 26729 (assembly GCF_000735715.2). Classification (NCBI taxonomy): domain Bacteria; kingdom Pseudomonadati; phylum Bacteroidota; class Flavobacteriia; order Flavobacteriales; family Flavobacteriaceae; genus Flavobacterium; species Flavobacterium chungangense. The sequence continues at coordinate 352,052 of NZ_JASY01000008.1, read as the reverse complement.
GCACCGTCCAGTTCAAACTGAATTTTTTGTTTCCATTGTTTGGATGAAATCGGACTAAAATCGTCGAATAGGGTAGTAGCCATTAGTTTTATGTTTATTCTTTTTCCTGAATTGTATCGCCTTCAAATTTAATAATGTATATGTCTTCGCTATCTTTTTTCATAAAGTACTTTTCGCGGGCGTATTTCTCTATTTGTTCAGGATTTTTGAGTTGTTTGATCTGTTCCTGGTCTTTTTTGATTTCTTCCTGATAATAGGTTTTATTGTCTTCAAGTTCGTTAATCTGATTATTTAAAAACCGATGGTCGAAATAAGAATAATTATCTAAAAATAGCATCCAAACTATAAAAAACAGTAAAACCCAAACATATTTATTGCTTAGAAATTTGAACCATTTTTTGTCTTTGTATGGATTTTTCATTTTAATTTATTTTTAACCGATTACTTCTTTTAAGGAGATTTACCTTTTTAGCCCCGATTACTTCACAAAGTTTATTTTTTTATTTGTGTTCAGTGAACTTCGTTTGAGCCGATATCCTTTTTATGGCTTTTTCGGATATAAAAAGATAAAGGGCAAAGCGGAATAGCTCCTTATTTTTATGGAATAAATTTACAATAAAAATTATAAAATACGCTGATTAATTACAGCACGAACTACATCTATTGCTACGGTATTGTATTTATCATTCGGAATAATGATATCGGCAAAAGCTTTCGAAGGTTCGATAAATTGCTCGTGCATCGGTTTTAAGGTGTTTTGATAACGGTTTAAAACTTCGTCAATATCGCGTCCGCGTTCTGAGATATCTCTTTTTAACCGACGGATTAATCTTTCATCAGAATCAGCATGAACGTATATTTTAATGTCAAAAAGTTCCCGTAATTCAGGATTTGTTAAAATCAAAATCCCTTCAACAATCATTACTTTTCTGGGGTGTGTTGATACAGTGTCATCTGTTCTGTTGTGCTGGATAAAAGAGTAAACAGGCTGATCTATGGTTTCGCCTGCTTTTAAGGCTTTAAGATGTTTTACCAGTAATTCGAAATCTATAGCACGAGGATGATCAAAATTGATTAATGCCCTTTCATCAAATGATAAATTGTGGGTTTCTTTATAGTATGAATCCTGAGAAATTACACCCACCTCGGTGCCCGGTAATTCATTCATGATTTGGTGTACTACTGTTGTTTTTCCACTTCCTGTTCCTCCGGCAATTCCAATAATGAGCATAAATTTTGATGTTATAATTTGTTTCGCAAAAATAATAATTTAACTGAATCGCTAAACATTTAATATAATTTAACCATATAAGTAATCTAAGTAAATTTAAACTGGAAAATGTTTAAACAAAATGTTACTTAACTGAATTTATATTGTTTATATGGTGAAAATTATAAAAAAATCCCGAAAGTAAAAACCTTCGGGATTTCGTGCAATCAGTATAGTTTTAATAAAATATTCTGAATTTAGTAAGCACTTGTAATTATTTATTCTTTTTTGCTTTTATCATCATTTCAAGCTGATCCCATAGTTCTTCGGGGATTGCTTCTAATAAGTTGAATTGTCCGGCTCCTTTTAACCATTCTCCACCGTCAATTGTAATTACATCGCCGTTTACATAAGCCGAAAAATCAGAAACTAAATAAGCTGCTAAATTGGCTAATTCCTGATGGTCACCTACACGTTTTAGAGGTACTTTTTTTGCCATATCAAATTTCTCTGCCAAATCTCCCGGTAACAATCTGTCCCATGCACCTTTAGTCGGGAAAGGTCCCGGAGCAATTGCATTAGAACGAATACCGTATTTTGCCCATTCTACAGCCAGACTTCTGGTCATAGCCAAAACCCCTGCTTTTGCTGTCGCACTTGGTACCACATAAGCTGATCCTGTCCAGGCATATGTAGTTACGATATTTAAAATCGTTGCAGATGTTTGTTTAGTGTCAATCCAATGCTTTCCAAAAGCGAGTGTACAGTTTTTAGAACCTTTTAGTACGATATCTATAACAGTGTCAAATGCGTTGGCAGACAGACGTTCTGTTGGAGAAATAAAATTTCCGGCTGCATTATTTAAAAGAACATCTACTTTTCCAAAAGTTTTTAAAACTTCCTGAAGCATGTTTTCGACTTCTTCATAATGACGAACATCACATTGGAGCGGTAAACATTTTCCTCCAGTTTCAGTTTCCAGTTCTGTTGCAGTCGTTTTAAGCTTTTCTAAATCTCTTGAAGTAATCGCTACCTGAGCTCCTAATTCTAAAAAATATTTGGTCATTGCTTTTCCTAAACCGCTTCCACCGCCTGTAACTACAATGACTTTACCTTTTAAAGCATCGTCTCTTAACATTTTATCTGTATAGCTCATACTTTTTTATTTTTACAAAATTAATTAATTTAAATAGGATGCATGCATAATATTGTTATAAATTTTAGAAAAACTTTATATTACGCATATTTTTTTTGCTGCAGATTCGAGTGTGAAGTTATCTTTGGCGAAACAAAAACGTATTAATTTCTTGTCTTTATGGTCAGAATAAAAGGTTGAAATTGGAATTGCGGCAACACCATGATCTGTGATTAGTTTTTTACAAAACGTAACATCATCCTCGTTTGAGATTGAAGCATAGGAAGCAACCTGAAAATAAGTTCCTTCACATGGTTTTAATTCAAATCGGCTGTTTTGAAGGAGTTTTTGAAAATAATCTCTTTTTCCCTGATAGAATTTTCCAAGTATATTGACGTCGACAATATCTAAATATTCGCTTATTGCAAACTGTGAAATGCTGTTAACGCTAAAAACTAAAAACTGATGTACTTTTTTAATTTCTTTCATCAGATATTCAGGGGCAATGGTGTATCCGATTTTCCATCCGGTAATATGAAATGATTTTCCAAAAGAAGAAACCATTATACAGCGGTCTAAAAGGAAACTTTTGGTATGTGCCGAAATATGTTTTTCTTCGAAAGTAATGTATTCATAAACTTCGTCTGATAAAACTATGATGTCAGGATATTTTTCAAGAAGATTTTGTAGCTGAACAAAATCCGCTTCGGTTAGAATTTTCCCTGTTGGATTATGGGGATTGTTGATGATCATCAATTTGCTTTTTGCAGAACAGGCTTTTTCTATCGTTTCCCAATTTGGAGTGTAATCATCATTTAGTGCCACCCGCACTGGTTTGGCTTTGCAAAGTAAAACGGGCGATTCATAAGAGTCGTAACTTGGATCCAGAATAATAACTTCATCGTTTTCTTTTACTAAGGCTAGAATCGTAGTGAAAATTCCCTGAGTTGCTCCGGCTGTAACCAGAAGTTCTGTGTCAGGATTTATAATTCTGTTGTATGAACTCTCAACTAATTTTGCTATTTTATTCATTAATGGCGGATAGCCAGCCATTGGTGTATATTGATGCACATTTTCCTTTGCCAATCTCGCTATGATATCCGTTAGTCTTTCATCAACAGGAAAATTTGGAAATCCCTGCGAAAGATTTATCGCATTATATTCGGCTGCCATTTTTGACATTACAGTAAAGATACTTGTAGTTACGTTTGGGAGTTTACTCATAATTAGATTAAAGAAAAGGCGATAATTATAGTCTTATTTTGGTAAATAAAATACAAGCGAATATAAAGTTCTAACTTCTTTGTTATTTTGTTTTCCAGGTTTCCATTTAGGAGACAATTTTAAAACACGTAAAAGTTCATCTCCTGTACCAAAACCAATGTCGTAGACAATTTTTATATCATTTAAAGTTCCATTCTTTTCAATAACAAAAGTGGCAAATATCTTTCCTTGTAGAGATGGTTGCTTGTTTGGTTTTTTATATTTTTTACTAATAAATTGATGAAACTTAAATGTTCCTCCAGGAAAACTCGGCAGAATTTCTAGTCCGGCAGTATTATAGATATGATTTTCATCAAGAATAATTTCTTCCTTTTTGTAATTTTTTAAGTTGTCTCTTAAATCATCCTGAGACTTCTTAACTTCTTTGTGTTGAGAAAATATATTTTGTATAAAACAAATTAAAATCAGAATCAAAAACTTTTTCATGACAACGAGATTTATAAGTAAACTTACATTTTATGAATAATAAAAATCGTTGGGCGATTATGTAAATCAACTTTCAATTTTTTCCAGTCAGAAATTTTCATTGTTTTAATAAATTCTGTTGGCAGCGTAATATCAGTAGCAATACAAAGATGTGTTGACGGATTTAGAATCTGTAAAAGATCTTCAGCTAATTTGTTGTTTCTGTATGGTGTTTCAATAAAAATCTGAGACTGGTTTTTATCCTGAGATAATTTCTCAAAATGTCTTAAAGCCGATTTCTTTTCGTCTTTATCAATGGGTAAATAACCATTGAAAGTAAAACTCTGGCCGTTCATTCCGGAAGCCATCATGGCTAATAGGATAGAAGATGGACCAACTAAAGGCACGACCTGAATGCCTTTTTCATGTGCCAGTTTTACAATAACAGCTCCAGGATCAGCAACTCCGGGACAGCCGGCTTCGCTCATTAATCCCATATTTTTCCCTTCCAGCAAAGGTTTTATGAAGTCTAAATGTTCGCTCGTTTCAGTTCGTTTGTTAAGTGTAAAAAGAACTAATTCGGATTGTTTTTTCTCTGGTAAAACTGCTTTTATGGATTTTCGGGCAGTTTTTTCGTTCTCAACAATATAATAATCTATAAGTTCAATACTTCTTTTTACGGTTTGTGGCAAAACATCCATGGGGTCACTTTCGCCCATAGTAGTTGGAATTAAATATAATTTTCCCGGAAGTTTCATGTTTTTTAGTATAGATTATAAAATGAAATACTTTTTCAATTAAATGTAGTTATTTAATAATTGAAAAAGTAAGTTAAGAATGTTTTTCGATAAGTTTTTTGGCAATTATTTCTGCAGCTTCATCCAACATTTGATAAACATTGTCGAATCCGTTAACAGCTCCATAATAAGGATCGGGAACGTCAACATTTTCATCGGGAAATAATTCATTAAGAATCAGATTGACTTTGCTCTTTTGTTCAGGAGTTTTGGCAAGGTGAATGATGTCGCGATAATTTGAGTTATCCATAACGTAGATATAGTCAAACTCATCAAAATCAGAAGTCTTGAATTGTCTTCCTTTTTGACCATCAATGCATAAACCATTTTTTTGAGCAACAGCAACAGAACGTTTGTCTGGGGCGTGACCTACATGCCAGGATCCTGTTCCGGCTGAATCAACGATAAAATTTTCTTTTGGTAATTTGGATGCTAAAATACCTTCTGCCAACGGCGATCTACAGATATTTCCCAAACAAACCATTAAAATTTTTACTGGCATGATGCGCGTTTATAGCGTTAATTTTTTATTGATGTCTTCTACAAATTTTTTGAATTGTTTGTCTGTAGAAACTAAGTTATCAACTGTTTTACAAGCATGTAATACAGTAGCATGATCACGATCTCCAATTTGAGAGCCAATGTTTGCTAAAGATGCTTTTGTGAATTTCTTTGCAAAAAACATAGCCAATTGTCTCGCCTGTACCACATGTCTTTTTCTGGTTTTTGACTGAAGAGTTTCAATGTCTAACTGAAAATAATCAGACACAATTTTTTGAATATAATCAATAGAGATTTCTCTCTTTACATTTTTAACGAATTTCTCTACAACGCTTTTAGCTAACTCAATTGTTACTTCTTTTTTATTAAAAGAAGATTGAGCGATTAAGGAAATAATAGCTCCTTCAAGTTCTCTAACATTGGTTTTGATGTTACGGGCAACATATTCAATAATGTCTTCCGGCATTTCAACACCATCACGGTAAAGAATGTTTTTTAAGATTGAAATACGAGTCTCGTAATCCGGCTGATGCAGCTCAGCGGATAATCCCCATTTGAAACGGGATAATAAACGCTGCTCAATATCCTGCATATCAACAGGAGCTTTGTCAGAAGTTAAAATTACCTGTTTTCCGTTTTGGTGTAAATAATTGAAAATATGGAAAAATACATCCTGAGTCCCTGATTTTCCGGATAAAAACTGAACATCATCAATAATTAAAACGTCTATTAACTGGTAAAAGTGAATAAAATCATTACGATTATTTTTCTTGACCGAATCTATATATTGTTGTGTGAAAATTTCAGCAGAAATATATAAAACGGTTTTTTCAGGATATTTGTCTTTTACTTCAACACCAATAGCATGTGCTAAGTGTGTTTTTCCTAAACCAACTCCACCAAAAATCAATAAAGGATTAAATGAAGTCCCCCCAGGTTTGTTGGCAACAGCCATACCAGCAGAACGTGCCAGACGGTTCGAATCTCCTTCCAGAAAATTGTCAAAACTATAGTTAGCATTTAACTGCGATTCAATTTTTAAATTTCTGATTCCGGGAATTACAAACGGATTTTTAAGTTCAGGATTTAAGTTCTTAAACGGAGCGTCAACCTCTTGAGGTTTCATTGGCACTCTATTGGAACTTGGCAACTGTTCGGTAAAAGGTTGTTTGTTTCCATAAGTGTTCTCCATTTTAATTTTATAGAGTAACTTTGCGTTTTTTCCCAGTTCTTTGGTAAGCGCAACTTTCAATAATTTTACGTAATGCTCTTCGAGCCATTCGTAGAAAAATTTACTTGGAACCTGAATGTATAACGCGTTGTCGGTTAGCTCAACTGATTTGATTGGTTCAAACCAAGTTTTGTAAGCTTGATCTTGAATATTGTCTTTTATAAAGGACAAACAGTTTTCCCATACCGATTGAGCAGTTTTAGTCATAAATTCAGATAAATTTTTTTTATTATTGATAAAGATTCTCCTAATAAAAGGAGGTAATTTTATTCCTTATTTCGGGATAACAAATATGTGAACAAAATTCTGTAAAAAAAAATATTTTGAACTCTAATTTTATAAAATAATGTTGTAAGCATACTTTAAGAACTTAATTTTTTTAATATATAAATAATGAAAAATCATCAAACGCAAGTGCGCGTTCGTTACTCTGAAACTGATCAAATGGGGGTTGTTTATCACGGGAATTATGTCCCGTATTTTGAGATAGGTCGCGTGGAATGGCTTAGAAATAAAGGAGTTTCGTATAAAAGCATGGAAGAAAGCGGAATAGGATTGCCAATTGTTTCGATGCAGATAAATTATAAAAAATCGGCGCGTTATGATGAGCTTTTAACAATTCATACCACTTTTAAAAGTCAGTCTTCAGTCAAGATTGAATTTGACTGCGAAATCTACAATGAAGCAAATGAGTTATTAACAACGGCAGTGTTTATTTTAGTATTTATTTCGTTAAAAACGGGTCGGCCAATAGCTCCTCCGGATTATATTTTAGAATTATTTAAAACACTTGAATAATTGTTAAAATGACATGCGTTTTTATATCGATTTATATAATTTTTATATCGATTTCAAACATTAAATCAAAAGTGCTGAATATAGATTCAGCATTTTTTTTTCTGGTTTTGGTCATTATTTTTCCAATTGGCAAGTCGGAATCTTCGTCAATTTCCATTTCCTGAGAAGTTATTTCCAGCTTTTTTTCCTTAATTACCCGCATGACCTTATTCATGTTTTTATAATCAAAAGAGATTAAAAAATGTACATCAATCGTTTTTTCGACAATTTCACAAACTTCAAGTGTCATTTGTGCGGTAGTTTTATAAGCTGCTATTAATCCGCCAACCCCCAATTTTATTCCACCAAAAATTCGAACCACTACCACAAGAACGTTGGTCAGTCCAAAAGATTGTATCTGACCATAAATTGGGGCTCCTGCTGTATTGCTTGGTTCTCCGTCATCATTTGCACGATAAGATATTTTTGGAGCTGTACCTAATTGATAGGCATAACAATGATGGACAGCATGAGGGTGTTGTTTTTTTAAGTTTTCAATAATCGGTTTTACTTCATCTTCAGTTTCTATCGGAAAAGCATAGCCAAAGAACTTACTTCCCTTTTCCTTAAATAAGACTTCTTCAGATTCAAAAGCGATGGTCTGGTACGTATCGTTATATTCCAAAGTTAAATTCTAAAGTATTTTTTTCTCAAATAAATCAACAACATCTTCCTGGCCAACCTGCAAGTTCCAAACATTAAAACCTAAAGAGGCAGCAGAATCAGTATTTTCTTTTTTATCATCTACAAACAAAGTGCGTTTGGGTGACAGTTCGTGTTTGTTGATTAAATATTGAAAAGCATTGGCGTTTGGTTTTCGCATTCCGATTTCAAATGAAAAGTAAACTTTTTCAAAACATTGATAAAAATCGCTGTAAAACGAAATTCCGCTTTTATTTTCGAAAGTTTCAATATGAATAGAATCAGTATTACTCAATAAAAACAATCGGTATTTTTTAGAAAGCATTTGCAGGAATTCTAATCTGTATAAAGGGAAATCTGCCAAAACAGCATTCCAGGCTTCTAATATTTCTTCTGTTGAAGCATTTGGTAATTCTTTTTGAAAACCTGCTATAAATTCATCATGAGAAATATCTCCTGTTTCAAACAAAAGATTCAAACGGTCAAATTCCGAATTCCATTCTCTCATGCCTAGTTTCTCTAATCCGGAAATAGTGGCTTGTTTATCCAGATTGATAAAAATATCTCCAAAGTCAAAAATTATAGTATCAATCATGATTTCTAAGGTATATTAATTCGTCTTTTTGGATGTAAGTTCTCAATGCATTTTTTCTTGGTAAAACAGGGGCTTTTGTTCCTTTTTTTATAGAATTTTGTCCAGTAAAAATTCGTGCTTCGTCCCAAATATTTTCATCTATAAAAGATTGTAAAGTTTGTAAACCACCTTCAATAATAATAGACTGTATTTGATTTTGATACAAAACCGCCAAAATTTGCGGAATTATATTTTGATTAAAATTAATTACTTCAAAGGTAGTGTTTTCTGCTGATAAGCTAATTTCAGATTTTGTAAATATGATAGTTTTAACGCTGTCATCAAAAATAAAACTACTTTTTGAAATACGGCTATTTTGATCCAAAACCACTCTTGTAGGGTTATTGCCACTCCAATCACGAACATTTAATTTAGGATTGTCATCAATTACGGTCTGTGTTCCTGTAAAAATTGCTTGTTCTTCACTACGCCATTTATGAACCAGTTGCCGTGAATACTGATTGGTAATCCAAACGGGTTTACGTTCCTGATTAATGTGTTTTTCAGGTGACAGAAAACCATCTTGACTTTCTGCCCATTTTAATATAATATAAGGTCTTTTTTTATTGTGAAAAGTAAAAAAACGTTTATTGAGCTCGTAGCATTCGTTTTCTAAAATGCCTACTATAACGCTGGCACCTGATTCGATTATTTTTTTTATTCCTCTTCCAGCTACTTTTTCATTGGGATCAACGGTTCCTACTACTACAGTCGGAATTTTATGTTCAATAATCAAATCGCAACACGGAGGTGTTTTTCCAAAATGGCTGCAGGGCTCTAAACTTACATAGATAGTAGCGTTTTTAAGAAGCGATTTGTCTTTTACAGATCGAATCGCATTTACTTCGGCATGTGGTTCTCCGGCTTTTTTGTGCCAGCCTTCTCCGATAATTTTATCCTCATAAACGATTACACTTCCTACCATTGGATTTGGGTATGTGTTTCCAAAGCCATTTTGGGCCAGTTCTATGCATCGTTTTATGTATTTCTCATGTATGTTCACGATACAAAAGTAATTATTTTTGAGTTTTGTCCCCAGAGTTATTGGGATAGTTATGAAACTATCAAAAAAGTATTTCTATTTTTGTAATGTATCAGACTGTAATGTAAAATGGAAAATTGGTTTATCAGAAAAATTAAAAAAGAAGACAATCAGGCAGTTGCTCAATTAATAAGATCAGTTTTTGATGAAATGAAAATTCCAAAAACAGGAACAGCTTATGAAGATCCGTATTTAGATTTCATGTTTGAAGAATATAATAAATCGCAAGCGGTTTATTTTGTAGTTGAAAATGAGGGCGAAATTGTGGGATGTTGTGGAATTGCACCTTTAGAAAACGGTGATCCAAAGATTTGTGAACTACAAAAGATGTATTTTTTGCCTAAAACCCGCGGATTAGGAATAGGAAGTGAAATGATGAAAAAATGTTTGGAAGAAGCTAAAAACTTTGGTTTTGAAAAATGTTACATAGAAACAATGCCATTTATGCATGCCGCTCAAAAGTTATATAAAAAATCAGGATTTGAGTATTTAGATGCTCCATTGGGATGTACGGGACATAATTCCTGTCCAGTCTGGATGTTGAAAGGATTGTAAAATAACATTGTAACAAAATTTACTTTACGATACTTATCTGTAAAATGTAATTGCATTTAGTCTAAAAATACTGAAAAGCCCTTAAATGAAAATCAAACAATACAGAACTCAATTTATTAAGGAACTTTCTTCTTTATATGACGCATATGAAGCAGAGAGTTTTTTTTATTTGATATTAGAAAATAAACATAAGCTGAGGCAAATTGATTTGGCGCTGAATCATGAACTAACTTTTACAGATGCTGATTTGGTTGTTTGGAGTACTTTTTTAAATCGATTAAAAAAAGAAGTTCCGATTCAGTATTTACTAGGCAAAACGAATTTTTACGGTTTGGATTTTGAAGTAAATGAAAACGTTTTGATTCCGAGACCCGAAACGGAAGAATTAGTAGAATGGATTATTAATGAAAATAAGATTACTGATAAAACCAAGAAACTGAAAATTCTGGATATAGGAACAGGAAGTGGCTGCATTGCGGTTTCGCTTGCCAAAAATCTTCCTAATGCTGATGTTTATGCTATCGATGTTTCGAAAAGGGCAATAGAAACTGCAAAAAAAAATGCCAGAAGCAATAATGTAAAAGTAACTTTTATGTTTAAAAATATTTTAGAATTAGATATTTTAAAATATGATTATGATATTATTGTTTCGAATCCACCTTATGTTCGTAATTTAGAAAAACTGGAAATCAAAAAAAATGTCCTGGATTACGAACCCCATTTGGCTCTTTTTGTAGATGATAATGATGCCTTGGTTTTTTATAGAAAAATTGCAGGACTGGCTCATAAAAGTCTTTCAGAAAACGGGCAGTTGTACTTTGAAATCAATCAGTATTTAGGAAAGGAAATGACTGAATTATTAGAGAAAATGGATTTTAAGAATATTGAACTTCGAAAAGATATTTATGATAATGACAGGATGATGAAGGGAATAAAAGGTGATTTATAACATAAACTTCTAATCTAGCCCCGATAGAAGAGAAAACCTTTTGTGCCGGGGTTCGGCGCAAAAGTTTGAAACGGATAGCGGGACAATTGGTCTTTTGAGAGAAGTGAATTCTGCTTCTAATAAAACTACTCGTAACGCAAAGCCTCAATAGGATCTAATTTTGAGGCTTTAATAGCAGGGTACAATCCTGAAACAATGGCCACCATAAAGCTGGTTCCAAAAGCGATGATGATAGCAAACCACGGAACTACAAAAGCAAAACTCATGGCAGTTGCAATACCAAATCCTATTAACATTCCTAATATAATTCCAACTAATCCGCCAATTTGTCCAATTAATAAGGTTTCAATGAAAAATTGAAAGGCAACGGTTGCTCTTGTTGCTCCCAATGCTTTTCGGACACCAATTTCCCGGGTACGTTCTGTAACCGAAACTATCATAATATTCATTAAAGCGATCGATGATCCTAATATTGTAATTATACTAATAATAGCAGAAGCCCAATCTAAATATTGTGTAATTCCGAGAATTCTGTTAATTAAATCGTCACTTCGGCCAATACCGAAATTATTGTCACGAACAGGACTTAGTTTACGAACTCTCCGCATGGTGCTTGTCGCATTATCAATGGCCTGATCTAAAAGTTCTTTTTTAGAAACCATTACACTCATGGTGTAATTGATGTTTGGTGCGGTAAACAAAGAACGCGCTACCTGAATTGGAATCAGAACGCGTAAATCCTGGCTGTTTCCAAATGTTGATCCTTTTTCTTTTAAGACTCCGATAACTTTAAAACGAGCTCCGCGAATAGAGATTATTTTGTCAATTGGATTAATGTCTTTTAATAGCCCTTTTTCAAAATCTGAACCTACTACGCACGAATACGTATTGTTATCAATATCAAATTGATTAAAAGAACGTCCCAGGTTAATTTCTAAACCCGAATTAGAAATAAAATGCTCGTCGACCCCCAAAATTTTAATTTCAGGATCTGTTTTTTGGTCCAAATATTTAACTTCAGCGGTTGAAGTTGCCGTAAAAGAAAGAGAAGTTTCTGTAAAAGGGTATTTGTATTTATTTTTGAAAGCAACGGCCTCCGGATAGGAAATGATTGGATTTACGATTTCGCGCTCGTTTCCACCGCGGTTTTTAACGGAGTTTGCATATTGGTTAATGTTAAAAGTATTCGCACCCATGGAAGCAAAATTGGTCGAAACTGTATTCTCGAGTGCTGTTACAACTGTCAGGATTCCGACTAAAGCTGTGATTCCGATTGCAATAATTAATACAGTAAGAATCGTTCTCAACAATTGTGTTTTGATGGAGCCAAAAGCAATTCGGATATTTTCTTTAAATAATTTTAGCATCATAACCAATTTGACACGAAAATACGTTTTTTGTTACAAGTTTGTTTTCGAAGCTGTATTATTTATTTTAAAAAGTAAGATATTTGCAGACGATTAAAAAATTAAAGAAATAATGTCAAAAGGGTTTTAGAATTAGTAGCAATGAAAATCTAAATCTAACAATCCCGAAAATCTAAATAATCTAAAAAGATGGCTTCAAAACCAAGCGTGCCAAAAGGGACAAGAGATTTTTCACCTTCAGAGGTGTCAAAGCGCCAGTATATTATACAGACTATAAAAGCTAATTTCGAGAAATTTGGTTTTCAGCCAATTGAAACGCCTTCATTTGAAAATTCAGATACGCTGATGGGGAAATATGGCGAAGAGGGAGATCGTTTGATTTTTAAAATATTGAATTCAGGTAATTTTTTCTATGATAAAAAAGAAAAAATTGAATTACCGGAATCTATAGAAGCTCTGCAAGTTAATTCTGCTGAAACAATTGATGTTAAACAAAGAATTGAGTTGAATAAATTTACTGGAAAAATTTCAGAGAAGGCATTGCGATATGATTTGACAGTTCCGTTTGCAAGATATGTTGTACAGCACCAAAATGATATTGTATTTCCTTTTAAAAGATATCAAATCCAGCCGGTTTGGAGGGCAGACAATCCTCAAAACGGACGCTATAGAGAGTTTTACCAATGCGATGCAGATGTTGTAGGTTCAAAATCGTTATGGCAGGAAGTAGAATTGGTTCAATTGTACGATACTGTTTTTAGTTCTTTAGGTTTAGAAGGGGTGACCATCAAAATCAATAACAGAAAAATATTGTCTGGAATTGCTGAGGTAATTGGTGCTTCTGATAAGTTAATTGATTTTACAGTTGCTCTTGATAAATTAGATAAAATTGGAGAAGACGGTGTTAAAAAAGAAATGATTGAAAAAGGTATTTCTGAAGAAGCTTTGGTAAAAGTGCAGCCGCTTTTTAGCTTCTCAGGAACTTTTGCAGACAAAATTGCACAGCTTTCAGAATTATTAGTTTCTTCTGAAGAGGGAATGAAAGGTGTTGAGGAATTGAAATTTATATGTGACAATGTTGCAGATTTAGGATTGTCAACTGCAATTTTAGATTTAGATGTGACTTTAGCCCGAGGACTAAATTACTATACAGGAGCTATTTTTGAAGTTGCAGCGCCAAAAACTGTTTCCATAGGTTCTATTGGCGGCGGCGGAAGATACGACGATTTGACAGGTATTTTTGGTTTAAAAAATATGAGTGGTGTTGGAATTTCTTTTGGGTTGGACAGAATTTATCTGGTTTTAGAAAAATTACAATTATTCCCGGAAACTGTTGCTGCAACTTCGAAAGCTTTATTTGTGAATTATGGTGATAAAGAAGCTTTGTATGCTTCTCAGGCAATCCAGAAATTACGACAAGAGAACATAAAAGTAGAATTGTATCCTGATAATGTAAAAGTTGGAAAACAATTTCAATATGCAGACAAACGTTTGATTCCTTTTGCAGTAATTGCAGGCGATCAGGAAATAGCTTCCAATACTTATGCACTTAAAAATTTAGTTACAGGTGAGCAGATTTCTGTTGACTTAGAAGGATTGAAGAATGCTTTATTGGCATAATTTGAATGTAAAGTGTTTTGGCATAGATCAAAAAAAGCATTTTATAGATTTTTCTTTCACTCAGATTTTTGCAGATTTCAGTAGATTTAATTTGATTTTCTAATTTAAAAAATCTGAGCACATCTGCTTAAATCTGCAAAAATCAGAGGAAACAGCTTGATATAAATTTGCATTTTTTTTGTTACAGATTTAAAGATTAAATGATTTGTTTTATGCTGATTTTGCGAATTTTAGCAGATTTAGATTGTTTTTTTATTAAAATAATCTGCACTCATCAGGTTAAATCTTTTAAAATCGGCGTGAAATAATTTGCGGGGCAAGAAAAAAACCGTTTAATTTGCGGCCTTAAGTTACGGGCGTAGTTCAAGGGTAGAATAGCGGTCTCCAAAACCGTTGATGGGGGTTCGAATCCCTCCGCCCGTGCAAAATACTAAATTATTACCGAAGATTTCAATTGAAGTTAAAAAGGTAAAAAAAAGCATAAAAAAAGCTTCGTCAATTAGGCGAAGCTTTTTTTTAATATAAGGTAAACTTGAATTAATAATTTATATAAGCCGAGGCTAACCCTTAAATTCAAACTTTGATAGGTAATAATACTGATTTTGTTTTCAGGTTCAAATATAGGGCAAACGAAAACGTAATAGTCTTAAAATTATACTAAATTTTTCTTTAAGAATTTTTAGCCTGAAAATATTTGGTCATTTTCAAAAAAAAGTGACAATTTGACATTTTAGAAGATTTGGCAGTACTTTTGCAATCCAACAGAAAGAATTAAAAATGAAGTTTAAGAATATTTTTAAAAATATAAATAATATGACTACGGAAAATACAGAATTCGATCAGGAATTAGATGATGTAACGTTAGAGAACAATGCAAACGGAGAGCAGTTAATTGTTGAAGAATTAAGTGTTGAAGAGCAATTGACTCAAGACTTGGCAAAAGAAAAAGATAAGTTTTTGAGATTATTTGCTGAATTTGAAAATTACAAAAAAAGAACTTCAAAAGAGCGTATCGATTTATTCAAAACTGCCAATCAGGAAGTTTTGTTAGCAATGTTGCCAGTTTTGGACGATTTTGACAGAGCTGCTGTAGAAATTAACAAGTCTGAAGATGAAAATTTGAAAAAAGGGGTAGAGTTAATTCACGAAAAACTAAAAAGCACATTGGTTTCTAAAGGGTTAGAGCAGGTAGAAATACAGGCTGGTGATGCTTTTAATGCTGATTTTGCAGAGGCTATTACTCAAATCCCGGCGCCTTCTGATAAACTGAAAGGTAAAATAGTTGATGTTATTGAAAAAGGATACAAATTAGGAGACAAAATTATTCGTTTTCCTAAAGTGGTTATCGGAAACTAAAAAATGCAAACAGAAGTTTCAAACGCTAGTTTTAAAATTGGCTTTTGGAATTTTAAGATTTGGAATTTAACCTTAATTATGAAAAAAGATTTTTACGAAATACTTGGCATTTCAAAAAGTGCCGATGCTGCCGAAATTAAAAAAGCATACAGAAAAAGTGCGCTAAAATATCACCCTGATAAAAATCCGGGCGACAAAGAGGCAGAAGAAAACTTCAAATTGGCAGCAGAAGCTTATGAAGTTTTAAGTGATCCTCAGAAAAAAGCGAAATACGATCAATACGGGCATCAGGCATTTGACGGTTCCGGCGGATTTGGCGGTGGTCATGGCGGTATGAATATGGATGACATTTTCAGCCAGTTTGGGGATATTTTTGGTGGTGGATTTGGTGGATTTGGTGGTGGCGGAGGTGGTCCTCGTCGTGCTAAAGGAAGCAATCTTCGAATTAAAGTAAAACTAACTTTAGAAGAAATTGCAAATGGTGTTGAGAAAAAAGTAAAAGTAAAACGTAAAGTTCAGGCTAAAGGGGTTACCTACAAAACTTGTTCGACTTGTAATGGTCAAGGACAAGTAATGCGTGTAACTAACACTATCTTAGGACGAATGCAATCTGCATCAACATGCCCTGCTTGTGGTGGTTCTGGTCAGATTTTAGATAAAAAACCTTCTGAAGCAGATTCGCAAGGAATGGTTCAGGAAGATGAAACGGTATCAATCAAAATTCCTGCCGGAGTAGTTGATGGAATGCAGTTGAAAGTTTCTAATAAAGGAAATGATGCTCCCGGTAATAGTATTCCGGGTGACTTAATTGTTGCAATTGAAGAAATTGAGCACGAATTGTTAAAACGTGAAGGAGAAAATATTCACTATGATTTATACATAAGTTTTCCTGAAGCTGTTTTAGGCGTGTCTAAAGATATCGAAGCAATTAACGGAAAAGTTCGTATTAAACTTGAAGAAGGAATTCAGTCCGGAAAAATCTTAAGATTAAAAGGAAAAGGTATTCCAAGTATCAACGGTTATGGAAACGGGGATTTATTGGTTCACGTAAATGTCTGGACACCAAAAACGTTAAATAAAGAGCAAAAACAATTTTTTGAAAATGCTTTAAATGACGAACATTTTATTCCAAGTCCTGAGAAATCAGAAAAATCATTTTTTGAAAAAGTAAAAGATATGTTTTCATAATCTAAGCTTCTTTTTAAATGTAGAAATAAATCCAAACCCATTCTAATGTAAATTTTAGAATGGGTTTTTTATGTATTAACGCTTAGATTCGCTCCGAATTATTTACTTTTACAGTCGCAAAAACATAATGGTCAAACTGACGCAGAAAATCCTGAAAACAGCATGAGCAACTTACTCGAAGTACATAAAGTCGTAAAACAATACGGCGATTATGTAGCGCTTAACGAAGTTTCATTAAATGTGCCAAAAGGCAGTATATACGGATTATTAGGTCCGAATGGAGCCGGAAAAACTTCCTTAATCAGAATTATCAATCAAATCACGCTGCCAGATAGCGGTGAAATTATTCTGGATGGAGAAAAATTACAGGCAAAACATGTGCAGACTATTGGTTATCTTCCTGAAGAAAGAGGTTTGTACAGTTCGATGAAGGTGGGTGAACAGTGTTTGTATCTGGCTCAAATGAAAGGACTTTCGAAAGCTGAAGCTAAACGACAGTTAGACTACTGGTTCGATCGTTTGGGAATTCAGGGATGGTGGAACAAGAAAATCCAGGAACTTTCTAAAGGAATGGCACAGAAAATTCAGTTTGTAGTTTGTGTTTTGCACAAACCTAAATTACTAATTTTAGATGAACCTTTTTCAGGTTTTGATCCTGTAAATGCCAATGTAATCAAAGACGAAATTTTGGCTTTGAAAGAACAAGGTTCGACAATTATTTTCTCTACCCATCGAATGGAAAGTGTAGAAGAACTTTGTGATTATATTTCTTTGATCCATAAGTCAAATAAATTAATCGAAGGCAAGGTTGGTGATGTAAAACGTCAATTTAGAACAAACAGTTTTGAAGTCGGAATTTTAACGAATAATGTTGAAGGTCTGATGTATGACATCACACAAAAGTTTACTGTTTCTCCTGCAAACTTTAAATCGCTGAATGATGATTTAAAACTAAATATACAAATTGGAAATGCAACTCCAAATGAATTATTGAACATCTTAACGCAGCGTGGACAAGTCACTCATTTCGTAGAAAAAATACCAAGCATAAACGATATTTTTATTCAGACAGTAACAGATAAAAAATAAAATTTCAAAAAATAAATTTCAAATTCCGAATTAGAGCTTTTAAATTGGAATTTGGAATTTGAAAATTAAAATATTTATGAGCATCATTTCGTTGATTATTAAAAGAGAATTTATTGCAAAAGTGCGTAATAAATCTTTTGTTGTCATGACTTTTTTAAGTCCGTTATTGTTTGTAGCAATTGCGGGGTTTATTGGCTATCTGAGTTCAATGAAGGCTGAAACCAAACGAATTGCCATTCATGATGAAACGGGCTTATTTGTTGCAGATTTTTTAAAAGAAAATAAGAAGGGTGCTGAATTTAAATATCTTAATTTATCTGAAATTGATGTAAAAGCTTTAAAAGACAGTATTACAAAAGAAAATTTCAGCGGATTAATCGTTATTCCGAAAACCAGTGAAAACAAAGACTTAGAAAGTAAAATTGAATTTATTTCTAATAGCAGTCCCAGTATTTCTTTTATAGAAAACACTCAGGATATCATTGGTAATAAAATTACGAAACTAAATCTGGAAGAAGCCAAACTGGATACTTTGGCAATTCAAAAAGCACAATCAAAAGTTAATATTCATTTGGTTAAAGCTTCCGGAGAAGAAAGTTTAAAAGGCCTGAACGAAATTAAAATCGGAATTGGAGGTGCTTTCGGATACTTAATCATGATGTTCATTATCATTTATGGAAATATGGTCATGAGAAGCGTAATTGAAGAAAAAACAAGCCGGATTATTGAAATTATCATTTCATCGGTTAAGCCATTTCAATTGATGATCGGTAAAATTGTGGGGACTTCGCTTGCAGGATTGTTGCAATTTATAATCTGGGCTATAATTGGTTTAGGATTGATGTTTGCTGCATCGGTATTTTTTGGAGTAAATGTTGGACCAACGGCTAGAATTTCTCCTGAATTAATGCAATCAGCACAACACGAGCTCTCAGGCTCTGCGCAAATGTATATAACTGAATTATGGAATTTACCAATTGCCAGCATCTTAATTGGTTTTGTGATTTATTTCATTGGAGGCTATTTTCTATATAGTTCCTTTTATGCAGCAATTGGAGCAGCAGTCGACAATCAAACGGATTCACAGCAATTTCTTTTACCTATCATGATGCCATTGATTTTGAGTGTTTATATCGGTTTTTTTACCGTTGTAAATGACCCTCACGGAACTGTGGCAGTTGTATTTTCAATGATTCCGCTAACGTCTCCAATTGTTATGTTAATGAGACTTCCGTTTGGCGTGCCTTGGTGGCAAATCGCAATTTCGGTATCATTATTGTTTGCAACCTTTTTCTTTGTGGTTTGGTTTGCTGCAAAAATTTACCGTGTAGGGATTTTAATGTATGGTAAAAAACCAACATGGAAGGAATTGTACAGATGGCTTAAATATTAATTGAGGGCGCTAAGATACTAAGGTTCTGAGACGCTAAGATTTTAGCTGTCAGAAAAAAACTTAGAAACTTAGCAGCTTAGAATCTCAGAATCTTAAAAATATATGAGTAAAATACTAATTATAGAAGACGAAGCAGCTATCAGAAGAGTTTTGGTAAAGATTTTATCAGAAGAAAATGATACATATCAGGTTGAAGAGGCAGAAGATGGTGTTACCGGACTTGAGAAAATAAAAAACAATGACTATGATTTGGTTTTGTGTGATATCAAAATGCCAAAAATGGACGGTGTTGAGGTTTTAGAAGCGGTAAAAAAGATCAAACCTGAAATCCCGATGGTGATGATTTCCGGTCACGGCGATATGGAAACTGCGATTCAAACAATGCGTTTAGGCGCATTTGATTATATCTCGAAACCACCGGATTTAAATCGTTTGCTAAATACGGTCCGAAATGCTTTAGATAAAAAACAGCTCGTTGTTGAAAATAAAATTCTGAAGAAAAAGGTCAGTAAAAACTACGAAATGGTGGGAGAAAGCGAAGCTATTAATCATATAAAAGTAATGATTGATAAAGTAGCTCCAACTGAAGCCAGAGTTTTAATTACGGGACCTAACGGAACAGGAAAAGAA
The DNA here is from genome assembly GCF_000735715.2 of Flavobacterium chungangense LMG 26729. Lineage (NCBI taxonomy): Bacteria > Pseudomonadati > Bacteroidota > Flavobacteriia > Flavobacteriales > Flavobacteriaceae > Flavobacterium > Flavobacterium chungangense. The sequence goes on along the minus strand of NZ_JASY01000008.1, from coordinate 332,187 downwards.
TTGGTAGCCCATCAATTACACGAGAAGAGCGAACGTGCTAATTTTCCATTAATTGAAGTAAATTGTGCTGCGATTCCGAGTGAATTGATTGAAAGTGAATTATTTGGTCACGTAAAAGGTGCTTTTACATCAGCCGTGAAAGATCGTGCCGGAAAGTTTGAAGCAGCTGACAAAGGAACTATTTTCCTGGATGAAATTGGTGACATGAGTCTCTCGGCGCAAGCCAAAGTATTACGTGCTTTACAAGAAAGTATGATTACCAGAGTTGGAGCAGAAAAAGATATTAAAGTGGATGTTCGGGTAGTTGCAGCGACCAATAAAGATTTAAAAACAGAAATTGCAGAAGGTCGTTTCCGTGAGGATTTGTACCACCGTCTGGCTGTAATTTTAATTAAAGTTCCCGCATTAAATGACAGGCGTGATGATATTCCGGCCCTGATTAAACATTTTTCTGAGAAAATTGCTTCGGAACAAGGGAACGCCCTGAAAGTGTTTTCGGCGCAAGCCATAAAATTATTACAGGAATATGACTGGACAGGAAATATTCGTGAACTTCGAAATGTGGTTGAGAGACTTATTATTTTAGGTGGAAACGAAATCTCAGAAACCGATGTTAAAATGTTTGCAAGTAAATAAATTTAATGATTTAAAAATTTGAGAATTTGGCCTGAGCTGAAATTTTTTAATTTTTAAATCTTTTAATCATTAATAATGAAACTAAAAAAAATAAACGAAAAGCTACAAGATGCACTCATTGAAAATGGTTTGACAGAAGCAAATATATTGCAAATGGAAACTTTTTCAACAATCAAAAGTGGTGCGGACTGTATGGTTATTTCTCCGGCAGGAACTGGAAAATCGACAACAATTGTATTGAATGTAATTCAGCAATTGGCTGGGCAAACAGAAGAATCACCACGTGCTTTGATTATTGTTGAAGACAAGGAGAAAGTGCTGGCTATGGAAGCTCTTTTCGAAAAATACGGAAAGTATACTAATCTTGAAGTATATGGTGTGCATGATAAGGGAGATATGGATTATGATAAAAATTATATTTCAACGGGAATTGATGTTTTAATTGGAACACCAAATAAGTTAAGCGATATGTTTACTACGGCAGGTTATAATGTAAATCGTTTGAAAATGTTTATTCTTGACGATGCTGATCCAATTTTGAAATTACGAAATGAAACTAAAATCATGCGTATTTCGAATAGTATTGCAAAAACTCAACGTATCATTTTTGCTGAAACCTTAACTGAACGCATCGAAATTTTAGCAGATAAAATGCTGTTGGAACCTTATTTCTTTGATATGGATGAAGAGGGTGAAGAGGAGCTTGATGAAGAGGAAGATGATATAGAAGAGGAATAAGCTGTTTCGAAATTATATGGAAATCATAAAGACATTTAAATTTTTAGCAATCGTACTTTCAGTATTTTTTGTTGTCGTTTATGTAATTATTGTTTCTTATGTATATTTTAATCAGGTTGGAATGGTTTTTCAAAGTGCTGCTCTTTCTAAAGAATATCAGTTTGAATATCAAAGTCAATTTGAAGAGATAAACATTAAATCTTTTGATGGAGTAAATCTTAACGGAATTTTATTTAAAGCAGAGAATTCCAAAGGTTTGGTTTTTTATCTTCATGGAAATGCAGGAACACTTGAAACCTGGGGAAGTATTTCTAAAATTTATACTTCATTAGGATATGATATTTTTATTTTGGATTACCGAAGTTTCGGGAAAAGTGAAGGCGAAATAGAAAATGAAGAACAGTTAAATAAGGATGTTACGGTAGTCTATAAAAAAATAAAACAAAGATATTCAGAAGACAAAATTATCATTGCAGGTTATTCGATCGGTTCAGGTCTGGCCACAATTTTAGCTTCTGAAAATAAACCAAAAGCTTTAATTCTGCAATCTCCTTATTTTAGTTTTACAGAACTATCAAGTACGAAAGTTCCCTTGTTTCCTAATTTCATGAAGAAGTTTCGTCTGGATACCTTCATGTATTTACCAAAAGTAAAAGCACCGGTTTATATTTTTCACGGAACAGACGATCAACTAATTCCTTTTGATAATTCTGTTCGGTTAAAAAAGCTTTTAAAATCAAACGATCATTTTTATCCACTTAAAAATCAGGGACATGTTGGTGTGAATGATAATGATGATTTTCAAAATCAGCTAAAAATAATTTTACAATAAAATAATAATAAAAAATAAATGTCATGGGATTGATGAAAGCGTTTTCAGGAAGTGAAGTATTAGCAATTGCTTTGCAGGAGAGATTGGAAGAAGCCGGAGTAGAAACAGTAAAAAAAGATAATATTCAATCTGCGCGTTTAGGAGGTTTTGGAGGAACAGATCTGGCTGTTGAAATTTTCATTCAGGAGACTGATTTTGCAAAAGCAAATCCGGTAATTGAAAAGTTTAGAATGAGTATTTAATTCTGATTTTAATTATATTAAATATGCAATATAAAATGTTAGTACTCGACATGGATGATACCTTGTTGACAGACGATCATAAAATTTCGGAATTAAATAAAAAAGTACTTCTTGAGGCACAGACAAAAGGGGTTTATGTTGTTTTGGCTTCCGGGCGTCCAACATCTGCTATGACTGCTTATGCAAAGGAACTAGAATTAGATTTAAATGATTCTTATATAATTTCATTTAATGGTGCTGTTATAAGCCAGGCAAAGGATGATCTTGTTTTATTTGAGCAATGCTTAACTACTGCCCAAATTCATGATTTATACGATTATAGTGTAAAAATGAAAACCCATATTATTACCTATCTGGATGGCGAAATTATAAGCGAAACCGATTCCGAGTATATAGAAATTGAAAAAGAAATTACTGGACTGCCTCATAATAAAGTTTTCAGTTTTAAAGATTATGTAGGCAGACCTGCAGTAAAATGTATTTTGTTGGAACATCCTGATTATTTAAAAGAAATAGAGAAAGATTTGAAAACAGAAATGCCTCATTTAAGTATTGCGATGTCTAAACCTTTTTTTCTGGAAGCTGCTCAACACGGAATTGACAAGGCAGCAAGTATAAAGTTCCTTGCTGAAAAGTTAAACATTCATCAAAGCGAAATTATCGCAGTTGGAAATGCAGGTAACGATTTAACCATGATTGAATATGCCGGTTTAGGAGTTTGGGTTGATAATGTTACGCCTGAACTACGCGATAGGGCAAACGTAATTGTAGCATCAAATAATGATGATGGCGTGGCTGAAGTGGTACAGCGTTATATTCTGAATTAATAAGGTTTTTTAATGGGAAAACAAATAGAAACGGAACGTCTAATTTTGAGAGAATTGCTTCTCTCTGATGCAGAAGGAATGTTTGAATTAGATTCAAATCCAAATGTCCATCTTTTTTTGGGAAGTAAACCCGTTACAGTTATTGAGCAAAGTGTTGATATAATTAAAAATATCCAACAGCAATATAAAGAATTTGGAATCGGTCGCTGGGCTGTTATTCTAAAAGAAACTGGAGCGTTTATTGGTTGGTCGGGAATAAAATTCATCACAACTGAAATCAATAATAATAAGAATTTCTATGAAATAGGATATCGTTTTATTGAAAAGCATTGGGGAAAAGGGTATGCTACCGAAGCAGGAAAAGCTTTTGTTGATTATGCTTTTAACGAAATGAAAGTAGAAGCGCTTTATGCCTATGCCGATGCAGGAAACGAAAGTTCTAGAAAAATATTAGAGAAACTAGGTTTCCATTTTGTAAATTCCTTCGAATTCGATGAGGAGTTAGAAGTTTGGTACGAACTTAAAATTCCAAACTTGATATAAAAATGAATTCCAAATCTTTACATACTTAAAAGTCAGTAAAGATTTGGAATCAATTAAAGAAAATATTTTGAAATATTATTTTTTAGCTACAGAAACAAAATATTTATTTCCGTCACCCATTGTTAGTTTTACGCGCTCATCGCAAAGATCTATCGCAAAATTATCACTTTCATAACAGCTGCAGGTTGTATTTTTGTCTTTAGACATTTCGGTTTTGCAATTATTATTCTTAAAAGTTGCTAACTGAGGAGTATATAAACTTACCAAATCTGTAGAGGCAGTAACCAATGAAATGATACTTGCTGAGTTCGTGTTTGTAATTCTGTACACAATTCTGTCAGTATAATTAACTTCGTTAACAACAACCTTTCTTATATATGTATAAGCTGTAGAACCTTCACCTGGCTCTTTAACTTCAAATTTAAATCCAACGGCACGAATGGCAATGTCAAATTTTTGCTGAGAATTAAAACTGGCCCACGTAGTTAGGGTGCTGATCGTTGGAAACGGGTTTGCACTTGCTGCAGGAGCATTTGTCTGTGCCTGTGTATTAAAAATCGTTAAGAAAATTAAGCAGATCGTGGGGAAAAATGCTTTCATATGTTTTTTTAATTTTAAAGTTTGCCTACTCTAAATTGGTTTTCGGCGTTTCCCATTGTATCAAATATTTTGAAAATTTTAAAACGTTGTAAATCGAATAATCTTATGTTTCAGATTTAATTTTTTTATCAAATTTCGATGTGTGAATTTAGGTTTAATATTAATGTCAGCAAAGAAAAATGTAAGAAAATTTTAATTGTACAACTTATTTTATGTATTTAGTCGGATTTATTTGCTTTTTGTCGATTTTTTCTGTCATTTTTTAAAATTTTAATTTAAGATTCGCATCAAAAAACGATTCATTTTTCACCATCCTAATTTATTAAAATACTTTAATTTAAACAAAATAATTGACTGTTTAGTTCAATGTGTTGATTTATAATATATTATTGATTTTATTTTAAAGAAATTTGTGTGTAAATTTGCAAACTCTTTAATTAAAGATGTAAATATAATATCTTACTACTTAAAATGTAGTGTATTCTCATGGAAAATAGAAAAAAAGTTGCTTTTTATACGCTTGGCTGCAAACTGAATTTTTCAGAAACATCTACTATTGCCAGAAACTTTAATGATGAAGGTTTCGACAGAGTTGATTTTGAAGAAGTAGCAGACATTTATGTTATCAATACTTGCTCTGTAACTGAAAATGCTGATAAGCAATTCAAACAGGTTGTAAAAAAAGCTATGAAACTTAATGAGAAGGCTTTTGTTGCCGCTGTGGGCTGTTATGCACAATTAAAACCAGAGGAATTGGCAGCTGTTGATGGCGTCGATTTGGTTTTGGGAGCTACTGAAAAATTTAAAATTACAGATTATATTCATGACCTGAGCAAAAATGACATGGGGGAGGTTCATTCCTGCGAAATTGCCGAGGCTGATTTTTATGTAGGAAGTTATTCTATTGGTGATCGTACCCGTGCTTTCCTGAAAGTTCAGGATGGTTGTGATTATAAATGTACCTATTGCACAATTCCGTTGGCGAGAGGAATTTCAAGAAGCGATGCTTTAGAAAATGTATTGCAAAATGCCAAAGAGATTTCAGCACAAAACATAAAAGAAATTGTTTTAACCGGTGTCAATATTGGGGATTATGGCAAAGGTGAGTTTGGAAATAAAAAACACGAACATACTTTCCTGGACTTAGTGCAGGCTTTGGATAAAGTAGAAGGAATCGAGCGTTTGCGAATATCCTCTATCGAACCGAATTTATTGAAAAATGAAACTATTGAGTTCGTTTCTAAAAGCCGAACTTTCGTGCCCCATTTTCATATTCCACTGCAATCCGGGAGTAATGATATTTTAAAATTAATGAAACGTCGTTACTTGCGTGAAGTGTATACAGAGCGTGTCAATAAAATTCGCGAGGTAATGCCGCATGCCTGTATAGGTGTTGATGTAATTGTAGGGTTTCCAGGTGAAACAGATGAACATTTCTTAGAAACGTATCATTTTCTGAATGAAATGGATATTTCGTATTTGCATGTTTTTACCTATTCTGAAAGAGATAATACTGAAGCTGCTGATATGCCAGGGATTGTTCCTTCTAATGTAAGAGCAAAACGAAGTAAAATGCTGCGTGGATTATCGGTTAAAAAACGTCGCTCTTTTTACGAAAGTCAATTAGGATCTAACAGGACTGTTTTATTCGAAAGTGAAAATAAGGAAGGCTATATTCATGGTTTTACTGAAAACTATGTAAAAGTAAAAACACCGTGGAATCCCGAATTAGTTAATACTTTGCAGGAAATTAATTTAACCAAAATCGATGAAGACGGTAGTGTTCGATTGAAGTTTTTAAATAAGTTAACTGAAGCTTAATTCACAGAATATTGTCATCTCAACGTAAGGAGAAATCACATACGAAGCTCCGTAAAGTTTGGCTTCAATCTTTGTCGAATCCCGGATGTGATTTCTCCTTACGTTGAGATGACATAAAATTTAAAAAAGTCCTTGAAAAAGGACTTTTTTTATGCATTTATAAAATATTATTTCTCGTTTTCCTGCGAAACCAATTTCAAAGAATTGATATAATCCGAATCAAATTCAATAACCCTTATCTTATCGGGATTGAAATTAAGCTCTCCTCCAAATTGACCTCTGATATCTAAAAAATCAATCGTTAAAATTTCATCGTTTATCTCTATCAATTTTCCTAAATAAACCGATTTTGGGGATTTCTTTACAATCTGGAAAATGCCATATTTGTTGTTGATATAATGCAGTATGGTACTCAAATCCTTAATTGGAATAATGTCTTCGGCATTTGTTTTTAACCCTTTAAGGCGAATCACTTTTTCATTAAATACCAGTTCTTCATCTCTTTCGATTGCTTCTATATTTTTATTTTTTAAAATCACAAAACCATCAACTATAAAATCGATTGGATTGTTTTTAAGTAAAATCCAGTCATCCGAATAATCAATCAGAAATCCGGTAAAGATTTCTTTTTTATCAGTAAATGCAATTGAAACCAATTGTCTTAAATATTGTTCCATTTTGTTTGTTTTTTAAATTCCGTAAGTGTGATGTGCCAAATTCCATTTAAGTTAAGGAAAAGAATTGAAATTTGTAATAGCAATGATTGGAATTTATATTTTAATTTAAGGATTTGTAGACCAAATACTGCTGTTTTTTATAAACACCCTACGATTTAGTTTCAGTTGTGCAATAATTAACTCAGCAATATCTTCAGATTGCATCACTTTTTCAGGATTGCCGTCGGTCAGGTTTAAATCTTTTGCCATATCAGTTGCTACGGTACTTGGTGTTAAGGCTGTAACACGAATATTGTGTTTTCTAAGTTCCTGCATCAGGGAGTCAGTCAATCCCAAAACAGCAAATTTAGATGCACTATAGGCACTTGTCAGGGCATTTCCGTTTAGTCCCGCTGTAGAAGAAATGTTGATGATATCACCTGTTTGTCTTTCGATCATATTTGGCAGAACGGCACGGGTTGTATAATAAGTTCCCATTAAGTTTACCTGAATAATTTTTTCCCATTCGGCAGGTTCTAACTCCAGAAATTTCCCAAAAGAAGCAATTCCTGCATTATTGATTAAAATGTCGATGCTTTTAAATTTTGATAAAGCTGTCTCTACTGCCTTGTTAATTGAATTAATATCGGCCACATCAGCAGTCAGAGCCAATGATTTTACTCCAAAATTTTCAATTTTAACAGCCAGCTGCTCGACATCCAGTTGTGTTCTTGAAACTAAAATTACGTTTACACCTTCTTTTGCCAGAGCAATGGCAATAGCTTTTCCAATTCCTTTTCCGGCTCCTGTAATCAGGGCATTTTTATTTTTTAAATTAGTCATGAGTTTATTTTTTAGAAATGCAAAAAGCATCAGTTGAGTATTGCAAAAATACAGTTTTTGCTTACCAAAATGATGCTTTTATATTTTCTTAATCTAAGTTTAACAGCTTTTGTTTATTCCTTCAAAACCATGTCAATGCACATTACGGCTGCCAGGATTAATTGTCTGAGCGGAGAATCAGCTGGTACTGCTTCTTCAATTTGCAGGACATAATTATCAGCACTGGTAAAAAACTCTTTACCCATTCCTGCCCACTTTTTGTTTACCTGAGCAAGTTGTTTGTTTTCATGCGAAAATTTAAAATCCCAGCCGGTCCATTTTCCCTGAAGCGTTGCCACAGGCTTTTCATTTTTGTCTAAAATTTCAAATTTTCCTCCAATAGAAAAGAATTTTTGTTTAAAGGTTCCAATCAGTCTGTCTTTCTCATCAAATATTTCGACAGTAGATCGAAAGATTGCAATACCACGTTTTACTGAAATTAATTTTTCGCCACTTGCTGTAGTGATTTCAACATTGAAAGGAGTTGCTCTTTTGTAATCTGTAAAACGGAGTATTTTTGTAAAAAAGCCAAGATTGTTCTCACGGCAGTTCATGATAATCTGGTTGCTTTCAGGGTTATAAATATCGTAATTGTTTGAGGCTTTAAACATTCCGACATGTTCTTTTACTAAAAATAGGTTTTGACTTAAAATTGGGTTCATGAAATTTTACTTATAGTTGATTTATATAGAGCTAAATTAAATTATTCTATGAGAAATCTAACTTGAACTGTGCTTGAAATTTTAATTTTTTCAAATTCAATGTTAAATTCTTGAGGCATATTTTCGTTGCTGTTTCCGTAAATACGCGATTCATTTGTTGATAATTGATTTGGAATTTCATTGAGGTTACTCATCTGAAAAATATTTCCAACTTTTTGATTTAAAGGTTTTGTAAAACTTTCTGCCGTTTGTTTCGCATTTAAGATTGCATTTTTGTTAAGCAAAAGTCTTATTGTTTTTTCATCTGTGTTTTCAATCTTTTCAATTCGAACATTTGAAATGTCAATTTTTTCCAAATTAATAAAAACTTTTGAAGCATCCGAAGCATTTTTGACTAAAACGAAATATGATTTTGATTTGAAAATGTCATTTTGTTTTATGAAATGATATTTTAAATTACTGGACATGTCATTTATACTTAGATTTTTTTCTATGTCAATCCCAATGTTTTGCAATTTCAATATCATTTCTTTTTCTAAGTCTTCTATTGATTTTTTTCCTTTTGAGTCTTTTTCGGTTAAGAAAATACTGATCCATATTTTATTTGGAGCGACTAATGTATCAGCTTGACCGGAAACTTCAATAAAAGGCTTGTCAATTGAATTTTTAGTTTGGGAAAAGGAATTTATTGTTAACAGTGCAAATAATGCTAAAAGACTTTTTTTCATTGTTTTAAAAGTTAATTTTAAATGTAAATAAGAAATTAATTATACTCTTTAGCAGTTTCAACCAGACGAATAAATTCAGCTTTATAGCCTTCGCCGTCATTTGAATTTCCTTGTTTGGCTAATTTTACAATTTCTTCAGAAGATTTGTTTGATATTAATTTTGAATCTCTCAATTTTAACCCAAACCAGGCCACGGCCGAACTGAATTTAAAATCATCAGAAGCTTTTTCTAAAACAACAGATTTGTTTTCGATCACCTGAACCATTTCGATACTTTTATCGCCATCAGGTTTTTTATAGCGAAATTTTATCGTTGCAAGTTCATTGTTGAAATTGGTTGTAGTTTCCTGAACTTTTGTGTATTTTAAATCATCAGGAAGGTTTGTGATGTATTTACTGGAAACTCCTGCCGGAATGATTTCATACAAAGCCGTAACGATGTGGTTGCTCCCCAATTCACCCGCATCTATAGCATCATTTTTGAAATCTTCCGGACGAAGTTTTCTGTTTTCATATCCGATTAAACGGTAAGACTGCACTTGTTTAGGATTGAATTCAATCTGAATTTTGACATCTTTCGCAATCGCAAACATCGATCCTTTAAATTCTTTTCCTAAAAAACGATTTGCCTCCTGAATATTATCAATGTAAGCGTAATTTCCGTTTCCTTTATCGGTCAGGATTTCCATTTTGCTGTCTTTGTAATTGCCCATTCCGTAGCCTAAACAAGTCAGGAAAACACCGGTTTTTCTTTTCTCTTCAATTAGTTTTTCCATATCAGTATTCGAAGAATCTCCCACATTAAAATCGCCGTCAGTTGCAAGGATTACCCGGTTATTACCATTTTTAATAAAATTTTCAGAAGCAATTTTATAGGCCAGATTGATTCCGGCTCCTCCTGCAGTACTTCCTCCGGCGTTTAATTGATCCAAAGCATCAACAATAGTTTTTTTCTCGTCTCCCGAAGTTGGAGGCAAAACCAATCCGGCAGCCCCAGCGTAAACCACAATGGCAACTTTGTCTTTTGGTCGTAATTCGTTTACCAAAATTTTCATCGATTGTTTTAATAAAGGCAATTTGTTGATGTCGCTCATTGATCCGGAAACATCAATTAAGAAAACAAGATTAGAAGCCGGTAAATCATCGGTTGGAATGTTTTTTCCCTGTAAACCAATTTTAAGGATTTTATTTTTGGAATTCCATGGAGAATCACTTAATTCGGTATTGATAGAAAACGGATGCTGGTCTTTTGGCTGTGGATAATTGTATTTGAAGAAGTTTACCATTTCCTCGACACGCACAGCATCTTTTGGAACTTTCTGTCCGTTGTTTAGGAAACGTCTGATATTGGTATAAGAAGCATTGTCAACATCAATAGAAAATGTAGAAAGCGGTGCAGTTTTCGGACTTTCGAAAGCATTTTCTACAAATGTATCATAATCTTCCTGAGAAGGTTCTGCAGGGATTGGCGTAATTGTGTTTAATTTTTTGTCTAATTCTTTTTCAGAGAGATTTTTATAAAGGTCATTTTTCGTAGTGATGATAACAGTTCCATTATTATTAGTTCCGCTATGAATCGATGAATTTGGATCATTCTTTAGAATATGAACATCTTTAATATCATTTGGATTGATTTTTGCCATTTGGTCGGCTTTAATACGAACTCCGTCAACAATATACACAGGTTCATTTTTAGATGAAATTGAAGAAGATTCCAGAACTGTTGTAACACTTGCATTTGTAACTGGCTGAACTTGTTTTTTTGAAGTTTTTGCTCTGACTTCTGTCCCTTGAACTATTTGTACGGAAGCTGCTGTTTGGTGTTTTTTGCGTTTAATGGCATAACCTGTAACGACAACTTCTTCTAATGACTGGCTTTCTTCTTCGAGTTTTACATTAATAATGGTTTTGTCTCCAACAACTTTTGTTTGTGATCTCATGCCGATGAAACTAAAAACCAGCACATCTCGTTTTTGTGCCTGAATAGAATAGTTCCCATTATAATCTGTTTGAGTATTTTTTTTAGTGCCTTTAATCACTACATAAGCGCCAGGAAGAGGTATGTTAGATTGATCTGTCACAATTCCTGTAATTGTTCTTTCCTGTGCCATGGTTACGAAACATATAAGCATAGTAATGGCTAATGAAATAAGTTTTAGACTTTTCATGATAGTAAGTTTTAGAATTAATGTTTGGGTCTTGGCTATTTTTTCAGAGCCGGTTTTCCAGTTTTAGTAGTGATGATAACAACTCCTTTTCTGCCTTTTTCGCCATATTTTTCTGTGGCTTCCAGATCCTGAAGTATGGTAATGGTTTTGATTTCCTGTTTATTTAAAGGAGCATACGGACTCGTCGGGTTTTTTCCGAATAAATCATTTTCAGAGAAATAAATGCCGTCAATGATGTACAAAGGTTCATCGAGAATAACGAGTGATTCTACATTTTCCGGACTCATATTAGGAAGTTCGTCCTGCATCATTTTATCTCTTTTAGAATCGTCATTGTGTGCCATGGCATTTCCGTTCAGGACAATCAATGGTGCTGACTTTTTAGCCTTTTGTTCTTGTTTGTCGGCAAAAGCAGCTTTAGCAGCTTCTCTTTCTTTGAATTTTGAAGAGTAACCCATTTCTTCACTGGTTTCTTTTTTTGAAACTATAGTATTGTCTTCTTCAAAAAGGCCCTCTTTTTTTTGGGGAGCTGCAATAGCTTCGGGAGTCATTTCAGAAACAACCACCGGTTCAATAAGTTGAACACTAGATCCCATTCCGGTTGCTTGATGAATGGCGACACTCTCTTTGTTTTTTGCCTGATTTTCAAGAATTTTAATTGCTTCTTCCTTAGAGACAATTCCGGAGTCAGAAGAAAACGTTTCGTTTTTTGGATTTAAATCCGGTTTTTGAGATTTTTCAGTTTCCTGAATAACCACTTTTGGAATCTCATTTACTGGATTTTTGTCTGACTTTAAAAATTGAAATCCAAGAGAAAGTAATAACAGAAAGGAAGCTGCGACTGCAATTTTCTTCCATAAAGCAATGGTTTTTTTATCTTCTTTTTTATCCAGTTTATCTTCTACGCGCGACCAGATCTTTTCCATTCCCGGGAAATCTTTTTGTTCCGAGTTTTGCGCGGCTTCTTTAAATTTATCGAATATTTTATCGTGATTGTCCATGACTATTTTGCTTTTTGATAATACAATTTATTTACTAATTCCTTCAGCTTGGTTTTGGCCGCATTGAGCTGCGATTTTGAAGTGCCTTCAGAAATATTGAGCATTGCTGCAATTTCCTTGTGTCCGAAACCTTCAATGACAAAAAGATTGAAAACCGTTTTGCAGCCTTCGGGAATATGGTTTAATAAATTGAGTAAATCCTCTTCTTCTAATGTGTTAATCTCATCTGTAAAAGGCTGAGAAAGTACTTTTACATCATCAAGATACATGTTGAAATTGGTGCTCTTTTTAATAGTTGCCAAACAGTGATTTACGGTAATTTTTCTGGCCCAGGCTTCAAAGGCTTTTTCTTCTTTGAGCTGGTCGAGTTTTGTAAAGATGGTGTAGAAAGCATCGGCCAGGGCTTCTTCTATTTCTTCTTCCTTCTTGAGGTATCGTTTGCAAACACGATACAATTTTGGAGCCATGTGCTCATAAACCTGACGCTGGGCATCACGGTTCATTTTTTTGCAGTTAGAAATTAGCGTTTCGTTTATCACAATTTTGGTCTTTAATTATAAAGAGGGCGAAAAAGATAAAAAGGTTGGGACGAAGATGAAAATAAATGTAAAAATAATTCAAATTAGGTTTTAATTTGCTGATCCTTAATTTGTTATTTTGTTTTTAACATTAAAAGAAAAAGATCCCATAAAAAATGACAGATAATTACAATTTTGATGTTTCTGTATTTTTCATACTGCAAAGCCAATACCACCCCGATGACGATTGGGCCAATAATATTCACCAAAGTGCCATAGCCAAAGTGCATAAATCCAAAAACAGAACTGGAAATAAGTATAGCCAGCTTTTGATTTTTAACCAGTAATTCTAATCTGGGCAACAGATAGCCCCTGAAAATTAATTCTTCAGTAATACCAGCAGTTACACAGGTAAAAAAAAGTAATACATAACTTTTTTTTAAAATCCCTAAGGCTTTATTTAACACAGTACTTTGAGAATTCATTTTCAATAACATAAATAAAAGACCTGTTAAGACAACAGCCAGAAATAATTTTAAAAATGTTTTTAATATTGCTGTTGTTAAAAAAGAAAATGAATATTCAGTTTCTTTCCAATGCAGAAAGGGCTGTTTTTCTATTTTAAAAGAATAGAGGAATAAAAGCAGTAACGAAATCCAAATTGTAAATCTCGAAATATAGAATTGAGCTTCTTTACTAAGTCCTGAATCTTTGAATAATAAAGAAGAATAAATTGCCAGAAAAGGAAGGAGTATTGAAAGGATGATGCCGATAATTAAAGTTGGTTTCTTAGCTGCGTTTGTAATGTTGAGCATTTACTTAGTTTGTAGGGATTGATTATTATACCATTTTTCTATTTTTTTTATTGACTCTAAATCTGTTTTAGGATTACAATTTAATCCTAAATTGATTTTTGTTTGAGAAATATAAGAGTTTAGAAAAATTAAGGCAAAACCTCCAACTTCACCATTTTTACTTAGCATATGTGAAGAGAATAAATTCATATATCCACAGCATTTTTCTCTAGAATGCATAATTGAAATTAGATATTGAACATCATTTGGCTTAACCCAATTTTCTGGAAAATCTCCTATCATTGTTACAAAATTAAAACGGGAGTTTTTATTATATCTTTCAGTAAAAAGTGCGATAAATGATTTTGGATTTAAATCTTTTGGGCATAAAGTTTTGGGATATTCTTTTTGTATTAAATCTTCTATACTTGCAAATTCTATGTTATCTTTTTCTACATTGGTTATTTTGAAGTAATAAAATAGATAACCTCCAATTGAAAGAATAAAAAATAGTATTAGTGAGAGAATTATTTTTTTCATACAAATCATATTACTTAACCGGCAATGTCAATTTATAAATCTTAGTTTCCAAAAGCTCAGTGTCATTGTCCTCGCAAAGCAGAAACTCAATTTTATTGTTCTCTTTTTTGTAAAGTGTCAAACCTTCAAATTTATTGGTTGCCGTGATTTTTTGAGTAAAATCGATTTTCATGGTTTTAAGGTCGATTCGGCCAATGAAACTTCCTAAGACTTCGCCATCATCGTAGGTTGATTTGGTGTCTTCGGCGGTAGAAAGGAAATAGATTTTGTCTTCGACTAAAATGGCATCGGTAAAACTGGAACGAACGCCTTTTATTTTTGGCAGTTTGTAATTGACAGAAATCAGGGCAAATTCTTCCCCAAGATTTTTGGCATGGATGGTAAAAATGGTGTTTTTGTTCGAAATTCCGTTCCCGCGGTTGAATAAGTACCAGTTTTCACCATCAAAAATAGCACCTTCGATATTGAAATCTTCGGGTTTTATTTCACCGAAATTTTGCATCAGCGCATACAAATCGACCAGATTATTTTTTTGTATAACCGTTTTTGATTTAAGATCGAATTCAATCATTTTGTTTCGGTTTTCGGTGGATCCGGAACCAAAAACATACAGTGTGTCGTTGTGATGCGTGATCGATTCAAAATCCGGTTTTAAGTTTTTTGGAATGTTTTGCGTTGGATTTTCTATTAAAGGATGCTGGTTTAACTGCTTATTCTGCATGTTGTATTCGTATAAAAATCCGCTGTTGTCGCCAATAACATAAAGTGAATCATTATTTAAAAATAATCCGGAGGCAGAACCGATTCCGATGATTTGAAATAGTATTTCTAATGTGAATTTTTCCATGAATTGTTGTTTTGAGTACTGGTATTTTTGGTTTATTTTTTATTGATTAATTTTAATGTCTGCTGATTAATAATTTGTTTTATTTTTTGAAGTTCATTAGTGGAAACGCATCCTCCAACACTAATATATACTAAATTATTATCGTCAGTAATATTTTGGTTTTGCTTTTCAGCTTCATCTGAGCTATCCAATCCACTGATTAGATATACTGGAGTTCCTTCATCGTAAAGCAGATTAGTAATCTCAATAGCTCTCTTTAGTATAGCATCCTGAGTATCTTTCTTATTTTCCGAGTATTCAAAACCTATTGTACATTCTAAAAGACTGCAAAATGATAGTGCTTTTAATAGCAGTTGATTTTCTGTTTCAGGAATTTGTTTTAAGCTCTTGAAACATTTGCCGTAAACTTTATGGTGAAATTTTTGGTCAGGGTCATCATTTTGACTGAAGACCTGAATTCCTAATAAAAGTAAAAGTATTAGAAAGTTTTTTTTCATCACGTAGATATAAAATTATGAAAGTGAAAGTTGTTTTGAAAACCAATGCCTAGCCCTGATAGTAATGAAAATACTTTGAAAAGAAAATGTGTTTTTTCCTGACAGAACGAAGCGACCAGCGGAAGCTTTGTTATGGTTTTGGAAAAAAGCATTTTATTGAAAAGTATTGCAATGAATAGCAGGAATATGCTTCGTAAAAATAGTATATTTACTTGTATAAAACTTAGAAATATGAAATCGCCACTGATAGAATCTTTGTGTAAACAAAAACAATTAAAGGCGATAACATATGTGACCAATAATAATTAAAATTAACACATATGAAATCAATAGACCCGAATGATTTTAAAGTTACAGATAAAATAAAATTATCCAGGATTCCGACTTTGCTTAATATCGAAGCTAATGATGATGAAAAAGAAGAAAAATTGGATAAGGTTCAAGCGAAATTGAGTGATTTGCAGGATGTCATGTATTCACACAATAAATATGGGGTTTTAATTTGTCTGCAGGGAATGGATACTTCAGGAAAAGACAGTTTGATTAGAGAAGTTTTTAAGGAATTTAATCCGCGTGGTGTTGTGGTACATAGTTTTAAAACACCCAATTCGACTGAGTTGGAACACGATTATTTATGGAGACATTATATTGCTTTGCCGGAAAAAGGGAAGTTCGCTATTTTTAACAGAACGCATTATGAGAATGTTCTGGTAACACGTGTACATCCTGAGTATATTTTGGGAGAGAATTTACCCGGAATCAATTCGGTTGAAGATATTACACCAAAATTCTGGAAAAACAGAATTGAGCAAATCAATAATTTTGAAAAGCATATTACGCAAAATGGAACCATTGTGATGAAATTTTATATGCATTTGAGTAAAGAAGAGCAAAGAGAACGTTTGTTACGTCGTTTGGAAGAAGAAAAGCACCATTGGAAATTTTCGCCAGGAGATCTAAAAGAGCGTGAACACTGGAAAGAATACATGCAATATTATGAGAAAGCCATTAATAAAACTTCAACAGATTATGCACCCTGGTATGTAATTCCGGCAGATGACAAGGAAATGGCCCGTTATATTGTAGCGAAAATTATCTGGGAGGAAATGCAAAAATATACGGATATTAAAGAACCTGAACTTGATGATAAGATTAAAGCAAATATCGCAATGTATAAAAAAGAGCTTGGAGAGAAATAGAAAATATAATGATTGGATAATTCTATTTCTTTTTTATTGTACAAACAAAAAACTAAACCCGACAGATTATTAAAATCCATCGGGTTTACCAAAAAAAATAAAAATAACTTGAATTTAGTTTTACAATTCAAAACCATATGCTACTCGTAGTGCAACCTGATTGGTATTGAATTTGTCATAATCTTCATATCTTAAACTGATATCAATATGTTTTCCGGCATATCCAATACTTGGAGCCCATAAAATAGAGGTTTCATTATAATTATTAGTTACAGCAAAACCCGCACCAATTTCTCCCATAACATAAAACTGATCTTCCCATACGAATGCTTTAAAACCGGCTTTTGCAGGAATAAAACCTAAATCAGGAACATCGTCACCAACAAATAAGTTAGTAAAACCGGTTGTTAATGTTAGCGAGGTTCTTTTAGATAAATCATATTGAAGTCTTACATCTCCACCAAGAGCCCAGTCATAATCATCTCCATCGGTTGGGATTCCTCCACTTACTCCAAATCCTAATTTGAATTTCTGATCATAATTTTGTATTTCATCATTCTGCTGCGCAGTTGAGGTCGTCGTGTAAAGCATTGCAAAGACTGCAATAAATAAAATTCGGATGTTTTGTAAATTTTTCATGCGTGTATTTTTTTAATTACTATGTTGTAAAATTAGTTTTGAGGTACTGCTATGTCGTTATATAATTTTTCGAAATCGTTACATAATGTAAATATTGTTAAAATTCAGGCAATGCATTATTGGTTGTAATCCCTTGGTTTTACTGGTTTTTTCGGTTTTATTCAAAAATATACTGGAGCCTTTTTATTCTTTCATTTTTGATGAAATGTTAAAATTAAGTAAGTATTTTATTGCTTTTAGAAGAACAAATCTATTAAGCTAGCTTCGTATTTCGGCATAATCCAAAGCATCTGATTATCTTTGCAGGCTAAAAAGAGTAAAGATAAATTTAAAGCACATGGAAAGCCACAGGTGTTATGGATTGGACTTTTGTCGGGATTAACTTCTGCTGCAGTATTTTTATATATTCACTTTCATTATCTAACAAAAAAATTAATCAATAATTAAGATTCAAATACCTAAATTTGAACCATAAAAAATACACTAAACATGGAATTACCTAAATTTTTACTTGGAGACAATACAGATTTTCCAGACGATATTTTTATCATTCATCTTGATTATCCTCGATTTATTATCAATTTAAAAGATGATGAGGTTGAGTTTTTAGAAGAAGCCGAGGATCTTGATGAAGCCGAATTGAATGCAGAAATGGAAGGTTTAATTGAAAAGGCAAATAATTTTTACGACAGAGAAATAAATCGTTACGAAGAGTAGAGATGCACTGTTGTGCGTCTCTATCCGGGACCAATTAAAATTTTCCAATGAAAAAAATACGTTTTTTAAAACCCGTTTTAAATTTCATTTTAATCGGATTGCTGATTACTACTTTAAGTAGAATATTTTTATTTTTTATTTTTAAAGACAGAGTAGTTGAAACACCTAATTTCTGGTATATTTTCCCAATCGGTCTTCGAATGGATTTGATATTACTATGTTATTTGTCTTTCCTTCCGGCGCTTTTAATTACTTTTTTGCCTAATAAATGGTTAAAGTTTACTAACTCGTTTTTGGTAATTTATAGTTTTCTGTTTCTGTTTCTGATTCTTTTTGTAGAATTGGCTTCTCCGGATTTTGTAAAACAGTACGATACACGTCCGAATAAGATTTTCCTTGATTACCTGATTTATCCTAAGGAAGTTGTCGGAATGCTTTTAAAAAGTTATCTGACTTCTATTATTGTTACTTTCCTGATTTTAGGAGTAGTTATTTATTTGGCTTTCAAAAAAGGAAAAAAAATCTTCTATACAACCAGTACAGAATACAAATTCAAATTAATAGTTTTTCCGTTAGTGGCATTTTTATTGTTTTTCGGAGCCCGTTCAAGTCTGACTTCAAAACGCCCGATTAATGCCAGTAATGCTGTTTTTTCTACAGATCAGCTAACGAATACTTTAGGTTTAAATTCTTTTTACACCGTTGCTTTTGCCGCTTATTCGATTAAAAACGAAGGAAACACCAAGATGTATGGCAAAATGGAGGAAGCCGAAGCCATTGCTCGTGTAAAAAAATACATGATTGCGGGACCTAATGATTTTACAGATGCAGAGATCCCGTTTCTACATGTGCAGCAGCCTGATTCTGTTTTAAAGAAACCTTATAATCTGGTGATATTTCTTCAGGAAAGTTTAGGTGCAGAATATGTTGGAATCCTTGGAGGTAAACCTTTAACTCCGGAGTTTGATAAATTGTCTAAAGAAGGTTTGCTATTCACCAATTTATATTGCACAGGAACAAGAAGTGTCCGCGGAATTGAAGCGGTTGTAACCGGATTTTTGCCTTCACCTTCAGAAAGCGTAGTAAAACTTGGAAACTCGCAACAAGGTTTTTTTACTTTGGCGGATGCCTTAAAACATAAAGGTTACGATACAAGTTTCATTTATGGCGGAATGGCAAACTTTGATAATATGGCGTCGTTTTTCAACGGAAACGGATTTGAAGATATTGTAGATCAGGAAGATTTTGAATCCGATGGAAATAAATATGCTTTCAAAGGAACCTGGGGCTATTCTGATGAAGATTTGGTGATCAAAGCGAATAATTATTTTAAATCAAAAGGAGATAAACCTTTCTTTTCATTGATGTTTTCAACTTCAAATCATGAACCATTTGAATATCCTGCCGGAAGAATCAAACCTTATGACAAGAAACCTGCAACGGTTAATAATGCAATGAAATACGCTGATTTTTCGATTGGTAAATTCTTCGAAATGGCTAAAAAAGAAGCGTATTTCAAAAACACTATTTTCATTGTTATTGCCGATCATAATACAAGAACATACGGAAAAAATTTAGTACCAATCAATAAATTTCATATTCCCGCTCTAATCTTGGGTCCTGGAGTTCCAAAAGGAGTTTCGTATAGTAAATTGGCCAGTCAGATTGACATTCCGCCAACGTTATTAAGTTATTTGGGACTTTCGTTTGAAACGCCAATGGTGGGTAGAAATTTAAATCAGTTGGATGCAAAAACGCAGGGAAGATCGATTATGCAATTTAATGATATCAATGCATTCAGAGTCGAAAATCAGGTTGTAATTATGCAGCCAAATTTGAAACCGCTTCAATTTGAAATCAAAAATGATACAACTTTGATCCCTGTAAAATTAAACGAAGAATTAGCAAAAGATGCTTTGGCACATGTTATAACCGCTGGTAATTTGTATAAAGAGAATAAATATAAGCTGAGAGAGGTAAAAAAATAATTTGCAACTCATTTGATAATGAAAAGCTGCTAAGGAAGAATGTCTTCTTCTTTAGCAGCTTTTTTGTTTTAGCATCAGAATTTTAAATAATAACAAAATCATAATTTATATGAAATTGTTGTAACTTTAATGGTTTGATTTTTAGTTTCTTATAATTCGTTTGCCCTACAAGTAAAATGAGGTAACAAAAAATGAGTTTTGTTTATCTGTTTATAAATGATTAAAACTAAATCGATATGAAAAATCTTAAAACAATCACTTTTACAGCAGTATTTATAATATGTTGTTTAGCAAATGTAAAAGCACAGGAAGGTAAAGTTGTTAAGGAAAAAGCGATTAAATCCGGTTCGGTTTCAGAAAGCACTTTGGATGTATCTGCACAAAAAAGCAGTATAAATGGTATAAATAATGGAATGCCAAACAGGATTTCGATGAATGTTACGGTTGCCAAACAAACCCAGGGAGCAACTTTTGGAGAGAAAGTAAATTCAGGTAAAATAAATGTAACCTTAGTAGAAGGAGGATGTATCGTTCTATTTTCTTCAAATGAAGGATACAAAGTCAATACAGCAAATAAAAGTATAACCGAACTGAGCAAAAGTGAAGCCGCGACTTTTGGCGAAAAAGTCAATCAGGGTTTACACGCGGCTGGGAATGCTGTGTCTCAGGGAGCTTCTTTATTGGGAGGTGCTATGCCGGGTGGTTCTATTATTTCGGCTGCGGTTTCCAGTGTTGGCAATTTAGCTGGAGCTGGAGGAGGAGCGGCAGCAGCTTCTTATGCTCGTACTGGAAAGGCAGAAACACCTGATTCTGAAAATACTATTTTAAAAATTCAGGATAACCAAAATCAAACGGTGTTTGACCTGGCAGATGGCGAATATGAATTGAGTTTCGTTGTTGTCGAAAAAGCAACTTCGGGACTAAAAGATACTTTAAAAACTCAGGTTAGAATGGCTTTTACAATAGAAAAAGGTGTTTTGAAAACCAAACACGATACAGCTAAAAATTCCGTTGGCAATATTCGTTAAAACAAATAATCCTTGGAGCTGCAAAAGGTACTATTTTTCTTTTTGCAGCTTTTTTTATTTTAAAAACAAATATTTTTCTTCCAACAGGGGTAACAAAAAAGGAGCTTTGTTTATCTATTTTAAAATATTAAAACTTAATCATCATGAAAAATTTTAAAACAGTAATTTTTACAACAGCATTCGTATTGTGCTGCTTAACAAACGTAAAAGCTCAGGATACTAAAAATGTAAAAGAAAAAACAGTTAAATCAAATTCGGCTTCAGAGTTGAGAACTACATTAGAAACACAGACTCAAGCTGGTGTTGCATTAGATAAAAGACGTCTGAAAACCAAACACGATACTGCTAAAAATTCTGTAGGGAATATCCGTTGAAAAAATAAAATTTTCTATACGAAAAATAGAAAAGGTTACATTTTTTTATACTTGTCCAATAATAACTGAGCGGCTGCAAAAGGTGATATTTCATTATTTTGCACCGCTTTTTTAATTTGCTCTAATTGCGAAATAATTTCAGGCTGATTGTAAAAATTTGATTTCAACTGTTCATTGATGGTTTCCATCATCCAGAATTGATTTTGTTCTTTTCTTTTCTCCTGAAAGAAGCCATTTTTATGAGTTATTTCAAAATATTGCGAAATTGTTTCCCAAACTTCTGAAATACCATCTTTAGTTATGGCGCTGCAAGTAGTAACTTTTGGTTGCCAGGTTGATTTTTTAACAGGAAATAAATGCAAGGCTCTGCTAAATTCAACTTTGGCCAGATTTGCTTTTTTGATATTGTCTCCGTCAGCTTTGTTGATTACAATTGCATCAGCCATTTCCATAATACCGCGTTTGATTCCCTGAAGTTCATCACCGGCACCTGAAATTTTGAGTAATAAAAAGAAGTCAACCATACTGTGAACGGCTGTTTCGCTTTGACCAACACCAACCGTTTCAATAATAATAGTATCAAAACCTGCAGCTTCACAAAGGATAATAGACTCACGGGTTTTTCTGGCGACACCACCTAAAGTTTCGCCGGAAGCACTAGGTCTTATAAAAGCATTTTTATCTTTTACCAATTCTTCCATTCGGGTTTTATCCCCTAAAATACTGCCGTGAGAAAGAGAACTACTTGGATCTACCGCTAAAACGGCGACTTTTTTTCCTAATTGCGTCAGGAAAGTTCCAAAAGCCTCAATGAAAGTGCTTTTTCCAACACCCGGAACACCTGTAATTCCTATTCGGATGGATTTATTGGCTTGAGGCAGACATCCTTTAATAACTTCATTTGCTTTTTCAGTATGTTCTGGATTTGTGCTTTCGATTAAAGTAATAGCACGGCTTAGAGCTGTTCGGTTTCCAGAAAGTATTCCTGAAATCAATTCGTCAGCGGATGGCTGTTGCCTGCGTTTGTTTTTAATTTGGCTGATTGCCGAAGCATTGGTGATTTCGGGAGATGAAATTCCAGCCTTTTCGTTTAAACTGCCGGCCTGCTTATTTGAACTTGACAAAACACATTTTTTAGAATGGTAAAAGTACTGAAAACAAAAACAGTTTCAAAAGCAGAAAATTGCCTAGGAAACTGTTTTTTGTTAAAACACGAATTAATTGTCTCACTTTTAAATTCTGAGTTTTGATTAATATCCTGCAGTAAATCGAACCTGATGGTGTTTTGGAGTTTCGATTTCATCAGCAATTACAACCGCTAAATCTTCTACAGATAAAATGCTTCTTTGTTCGTCATTAAAAACTGGGTTTTCCAGCCCTAAACGGTATTTTCCGGTTCTTCCGGTTTTGGTTCCCTGATGCATTTCAAAAGCAGGACTAAAAAATGCCCAATCCAGTTCTTTTTCTTCTTTTATAATTTCTAAATAATGTCTCGCTGCATTTGCACCATCAAAAATTTCTTTCGGGAAATCAGGAGTGTCAATTGCTTGTAAACCAGGTGCCACAAACAAGCTGCCGGCACCTCCAATTGTGATGAAACGTTTTACGCCAGATTGTTTTACAGCAGTCTGGATTGCTTTTGATCCTCTAATGGAATCATCATAAATGTTTGGATTTGTCCAACCCGGATTAAAGGCATTCACTACAACATCATGACCTTTTAAAGTTTCTGCCAATGAGTCAATATCATAGACATCAGCAGCAATCCACGTCGCATTTGCAGTATCTTTTGGAGTTCTTGCTATGGCAGTAACTTCATGTTTTCTGTCTGCTAATTCATTTAAAATGGCTGTTCCAACGAAGCCCGTAGCTCCAATAATTGCGATTTTCATAGTATATAAATTTATTTAGTAATAAAAAAAGTTACAGTTTTGGTTAAAAAAATGGTTTTTTAAAATTGGGTCGAAAAATCTTCCAGAGAAATATTTTCTAATTGTTGACAGACTTTCTGATTCATTTCTACGTATAATGCATCGAGATTCTGATTTATTTTTTTTCCAACAGGACAATCCGGATTAGGCTGATTTTTAGCATAACCCAAACCGATGTTTTCAAAAGTCATTTCAAATATTTCTTTTAAAGTTATATTTGAAGCTGCTTTAGATAATTTTGTCCCTCCATTTTTGCCTTCTTTGCTTTCTACAATATGATGTGCTTTTAGGTTTGCAATTTCTTTTCGGACCAAAACAGGGTTCAGGTTCATACTTCCTGCAATAAACTCAGATGATAAATAATCATTGGGGAATTTAGTGAGCAAAGTAAGAATGTGAACCGAGATGGCAAATTTACCTGATAGCATACTGTAATAAATTATATTACAAATATAGGGCTTTTTTTAAATAAAAAATAAATTTAACTAAAAATTAGTTTTCGAATCTAGAAAAAGAAGGACATAATTAAAAGGAAAGAGTTCGGTTTGTACTTTTTTTTATTACTAAATTTGTGCAAATGCTACTTTATAAATTGGTAAAATGAGAAACAAATTGGTTTTCCTGTTTTTTTTAAGTCTGTCTGCTTTTATTCAGGCTCAAAATCATATTCGATTTGCTGATTCAATCCGTAAAGCAAATAATATTCCCGAAATAAGCTATGCTGTATTAACTGCAAATAAAGTTTTGGAGATTAAAGCTTTGGGTTTTCATTCAGTAGCTTTAAAAGATTCTGCGACTTTAAAGGATCGTTTTCATATTGGTTCAAATACAAAAGCCATGACAGCATTTATAGCTGCTAAATATGTTGAAAAAGGAAAGTTGAAATGGAATACAAAATTCTTCGATTTATTCCCTGATTTAAAAAAAACTTCCAAACCTCAATATTATAATATTACATTACAGGATTTATTGTCTCATAGAGCACGAGTTCAGGCTTTTCAGGGAGAAAATGATACAATAATTCCAGAGTTTAAAGGAAATGCTCAGGAAAAGAGAAATAAGTTTGGAGCATTTGTCCTGACTTTGAAACCGGTTGAACTTAATTTAGAAATGAAATATGTTTATTCTAATGCAGGATATACTTTGGCAGCAATGATGTTGGAGAATATTACGGGAAAAAGCTGGGAACAATTGGTTAATAAGGTTTATAATGATGATTTAAAAATGAAAGTAAAACTTTCGTGGCCGGAAAATCAGCTTGCTAATGATACCTGGGGGCATTCATTTGAAGATAATAAACTTGTCCCGGTTCCTTCAAATACAGATTATCATTTGGATTTTACAGAACCTGCAGGAGATATAAATCTTTCACTCGGGGATTATATAAAATTTATTCAGCTTAATATTCAGGGGCTTCAAGGGGAAAATAATTATTTGAAAGCCCGTACTTATGAAATGATTCATAAAGGTATCGAAGATTATGCATTTGGATGGTTTAACAGCTATGAGAATAATCAGGATTTCTCTACACATGCCGGAACTGCCGGAACATATTATTCCTTAGTTTCTATTGATAGAAAAAATAATATTGGGTATATCATATTTACCAATTCTTTTAACGAAGCTACAGTTAATGGGGTTAGGTTCTTAATGAGAAAATTAAAGAAAGATTATACAAATTAAAAATCCTAATACGAAGCGATGAGCTTTCTATAAAGTTTATGAACAACTTTATTTTAATATTCTTTTTTTTATTTTTAGGATTGCTTTTGCAAAAAGTGAAAGGTTTTCCGTCTAATACATACAAGGTTTTAAATAAAATTGTCATTTATTTATGTCTTCCTGCTATCACCTTATATCATATTCCGAAAATAAAATGGAGCAATGAATTATTGTTTCCAATAGGAGCGGGCTGGATTACTTTTATTCTGGCATTTGTGTTTTTTCATTTTTTAGGAAAGAAATTAAAATGGTCCAATAAACTCATTGGCTGTTTGATTTTAACTGCAGGATTAAGCAATTCATCATTTTTAGGTTATCCTATAATTGAAGCTTTGTTTGGAAAAAAAGGATTAGAAACAGCAGTTTTGGTAGATCAGCCCGGAACATTTGTAATGGTTTCAACATTAGGGGTTTTTGTAGCTGCATTTTATTCTAAAGGGAGTCCCGATACGTTGAGCATCATCAGGAAGATACTCTTATTTCCTCCGTTCATCATGTTTGTTCTGGCCTGTTTAATGAATGTATATGACTACGATTTAGATTTGAATATTCAATCTATTTTATTGAAAACAGGAAGTTTTGTAACCCCTCTTGCTTTATTATCGGTAGGATTACAGTTGAGTTTTGATCGTAAAAGCCAACATTGGAAATTTTTACGTCTGGGACTTTTCTTCAAACTTATTCTGGTTCCATTTGTCCTTTTAGTTATATATGTCTTTATTTTCAACCAGCATTCTGAGGCTATAAAAATCACGATAATGGAAACTGCTATGGCACCCATGATTACGGGTGCGATTCTGGCTTCGACTTATGGTTTGAAGCCAAAATTAAGCAGCATGATGATTGGTTTTGGGATTCCGGTTTCTTTCCTAACCCTTGCAATTTGGTACTTTATTGTCAGTTTAATTTGATTATGAATTAATTATATAGGGAAAATAGAATTTTAACTAATTTTTAAATAATGATTGTATTCTGAATGTATTTTTTAGTTAATTTTAGAGTAACTAAAAAATATAATTATGTCAACATTAAGATTAGGCGATATAGCTCCGGATTTTCAGGCAGAAACTACGCAGGGAACTATTAATTTTCATGAATGGTTGGGAGATTCATGGGGTGTTTTATTTTCGCATCCTGCAGATTTTACCCCTGTTTGTACAACTGAATTAGGAACAGTAGCGAATTATGTTCCGGAATTTACAAAAAGAAATACAAAGGTTATCGCTTTGAGTGTAGACGGTTTACAGTCACATTTAGAGTGGATCAAAGACATTAACGAAACTCAAAATACAACAGTTAATTTTCCAATTATTGCTGACGAGGATAAAAAGGTAGCGAATTTGTATGATATGCTTCACCCAAATGCAAGCGATAAATTTACAGTGCGCTCTGTTTTTGTAATTGGATCTGATAAAAAAATCAAACTTACCTTAACGTATCCGGCTTCTACAGGAAGGAATTTCGATGAGTTACTTCGTGTAATAGATAGTTTACAGTTAACGGCAAATTATAGCGTGGCAACTCCGGCTAACTGGAAAGATGGTCAGGATGTGGTGATTTCACCGGCAGTTCCGGATAGTGATATTCCGGCAAAATTCCCAAAAGGACATACACCAATCAAACCGTATTTACGTTTGACACCACAGCCAAATAAATAAGCTTTTTTTGAGCTTCTAAGATACTAAGGTGCTAATTTTCCAAGATCATAATATTGGAAAATTAGCACCTTATAAGTTTATTGTCATTAGGAAAAACTTAGCAACTTAGTATCTGAGCTTCTTAGTGGGTTTTTAGCAACTCAGCCATCTTCTTCTTGTCACCAACTACCCAGATAATATCATTTTGCTGTAAAATCAAACTGGACTCAGGATTTAGGATTCGGTTTCCGTTTCTTTCGATTCCAACCACCATTCCCCCTGTTTTTCCTCTAAACTGACCAATGCTTTTTTCCATAAAGTCTTCATTAGAAACTTCCAGCTGACGCAGTACGACTTCAGATTCTTCTATATTTTTAGCAGCTTCAATTTCATTCTGGTTCAAATAATTAGTAAACTCAGTAATTTGGGCATCGGTACCAATTACTGAAATTTCGTCTCCTGGAAATAAACGTTCGGTTTTAGTCGGAATCGAAATTGTGACTTCTCCACGTCTGATGTACGCAATATTAATTCCCATTGATTCTCTAATACGTAATTCTTCTAATGTTTTTCCGGCAAGGTTCGATTCTTTTCCAATATCAAAAATAGACATGTGACCGTCCCAGGGCATTAAGTTGGCATATCTTCTGTCTATCTTTTTGTTTTCGCGGTCATTTAAATTTTTCAAAAAGTGATTTTCGATTTTATGATATTGTTCGTTTAATTTTTTAGGAAAAATTTGATAAGCTCCAATCGCAATTATCAATGCAATAAAAGCGACTAGGGGAGAGAAGAAAATATTCAGTAAAAATCCAACGAAAAATAATCCCAAACTCATTCTAATTAAAATAAGCATCAGGAGAGCCCCGCGATATTTGCGTTCTTCCCATAATCTTTCAACCTCTTCAACTTTGACACGACGCAGGGAAAGTGCCCATAAAAACGGAGCGATTATAACCAAAGTTAATAAAGCTGCCAATGTATTTCCAAAACGTGTATCGGCTACTAAAGGCGCTACAAATTTGGATGATAATAAAACAATTGCAGTAATGATTATGGTATGAAGAATAATTTGGGTTATCGAAGAGCGCAACACAATCTGCCAGGTACTTACGGATTTAATTGCCTGAGCATTTACGCTGTAACGGTTAATGTTTTTTACCCATTTTTTCGGCATCTTTTGTTCTAAAGCTAACGCAAACGATTCAGAATATTTAATTAAAAAAGGTGTGGTAAAGGTTGTGATGGCAGAAACGGCTACAATTATAGGATACAGGAAACCACTTGTAACTTTAAGTGTCATACCAAGTGTGGCGATGATAAAAGAGAATTCTCCAATTTGCGCCAGACTCATTCCCGTTTGTACAGATTGTTTCAAAGGCTGGCCTGATAATAATGCGCCAAATGAAGAACTGAATGCTTTTCCAAAAATAGTTACCAGCGTGATAATCAAAACAGGAAGTGCAAAATCAACTAATGTTCCCGGATTAATTAACATCCCTACAGATACAAAGAAAACGGCTCCAAATAAGTCTTTTACAGGCTGAATCAAATGTTCAATTTTTTCTGCCTGAGTAGTTTCTGCAATAATAGAACCCATTATAAAAGCCCCAAGAGCAGGAGAAAATCCAACATTTGCAGCAAAAATCACCATCATCAAACACATGGCCAGTGAAATGATGAGCAGCATTTCATCTGTTAAAAGATGTTTGGCTTTTTTTAGAATGGTCGGAATAATAAAGATTCCGCCCAAAAACCAAATAATTAAAAAGAAAATTAGTTTTAAGACAGATTGTAATAGTTCTCCACCTGATACTTCATTACTTACAGCGATAGTAGATAACAAAACAAGCATTAAAATCGCAACAATATCCTCAACAATCAGAGCTCCGAAAACAATTCCAACGAATTTTTTTCCTTTAACACCTAATTCGTCAAACGCTCTGATAATAATAGTTGTGGAAGAAATCGAAAGCGTTGCCCCAAGAAAAATACTGTCCATTTTGTTCCAGCCCATCCATTGTCCGACACAATAACCAATGAGTGTCATGAATGCAATCTGCGTTATAGCAGTGACAGATGAGGTTCCGCCAACCTTCATTAGTTTCTTAAAACTAAATTCGAGTCCCAAACTAAAAAGCAGAAATATAACTCCAATTTCAGCCCAGACTTCAACACTTTTCATATCAGTTATCGAAGGAAAAAAATCAAAATGGTTTCCGGCTAAAAAACCTGCAATCAGGTAGCCCAAAACCAGAGGCTGTTTCATTTTTTTAAATAACAGAACGGCGATTCCTGCAGTCATCAGGATTAATCCCAGATCACTGATTAAAGGTTGTAAGTGGTGTGTACTTTCGGCAGTGGCGGTTAAGGCAATCATATAAAAAGGCGGTATTTTTTTCAGGATCTTAATTCAGATTTCCATTCGAAGCTTTTATTCAAAACACCTATTTTTAAATAGCGCCAGGAGTTTCCGTTGGGCGCTCTGTATCTAAAAAAAATATGTTTTTTTACAAAAAGCTTTTATTTCAAATGGAATTCACTTAACTGTTATAAAAATAAAAGTTAAGTGAAGTAATCTGCACTGGATTCCGTATTAAATAAAAAAAGCTATCCCGATAAAGATAGCTTTTTTTGACAAAATATTTTAGGTTTTCTTTAAATTCCTGTGTAATTACTAGGAGTTATCTGCATTAATTCTGCTCTGACAGCATCAGAAACTTCTAAAGTTGCGATAAAATTATGAATGGCATTCTTATCAATCGTTTCATTAGTTCTTGTTAAACCTTTTAACGCTTCATACGGATTTGGATATGCTTCGCGACGTAAAATAGTCTGAATCGCTTCTGCGACTACTGCCCAGTTTTTCTCTAAATCTTCCGCAAATTTAGCTTCATTCAAAAGTAATTTGTTCAAACCTTTTAAAGTAGCTTCAAAAGCAATAATAGTGTGTCCTACAGGAACTCCAATATTTCTTAAAACGGTACTGTCAGTCAAATCACGCTGTAATCTTGAGATTGGCAATTTAGCGGCTAAATGTTCAAAGATAGCATTTGCGATTCCTAAGTTTCCTTCTGAGTTTTCAAAATCAATAGGGTTTACTTTATGTGGCATTGCTGATGAGCCAATTTCACCTGCTTTGATTTTTTGTTTAAAATAATCCATTGAAACATACGTCCAGATATCACGGTCTAAATCGATAATGATATTGTTGATTCTTTTTAAGCCGTCAAAAAAAGCAGCAAAATGATCATAATGTTCAATTTGAGTAGTTGGAAATGAATGTTGTAGACCTAAACCAGTTTCAACAAATTTAGTTCCGAATTGTTTCCAGTCAATTTGTGGGTAAGCGACATGATGTGCGTTGAAGTTTCCTGTTGCACCGCCAAATTTTGCTGCAAACGGAATGTTGAACAACAAACGCATCTGCTCTTCTAAACGCTCTACAAAAACCAGAATCTCTTTTCCTAAACGGGTAGGAGAGGCAGGCTGCCCATGCGTACGTGCCAGCATCGGAATGTCTTTCCATTCAACACTTAATTCTTTCAATTTAGAAATCAAAGAAATTAAAGAAGGCATGTAAACCTTTTCAAAAGCTTCTTTTGTTGAAAGCGGGATAGCAGTATTGTTAATATCCTGAGATGTTAATCCGAAGTGAATGAACTCTTTGTATTGTGACAAACCTAATTTTTCAAAAGCATCTTTGATAAAATATTCAACCGCTTTTACGTCGTGGTTGGTTACTTTTTCAGTCTCCTTAATCCAAAGTGCATCTTCAGTAGAGAAATTTTTATAGATGTTTCGTAAACTGTCAAATAAATTTGGATCTACGTCTTTTAGCTGTGGTAAAGGAATTTCACATAAAGCAATAAAGTATTCAACTTCAACTAATACACGATATTTTATTAAAGCTTCTTCAGAGAAGAAAGGTGCTAAATTTTGGGTTTTACTTCTATATCTTCCGTCAATTGGGGATATAGCATTCAATTCGTTTAGAGTAGTCATCGTTATGTTGTTTTTCGAAAGGTGCAAATATAAGGTATTGTTAAAACTTCTGAAAATTACTGAAGCTATATTATGGTTTAAATTATGGTTTTGAAAATTTTATCCCAAATAGTGAAATAGAAACCATAATTACGGGATTCATTTTTATGATGGTCATTATGGAATTTTGTAGTCGAAATCCATTTTGTAAAAGCATTTCTGTACCAAAAATCCGGAAATACATCTGTCTTTAAATGACCAAATATTCCGTACGATAAATTTAAAATGAGGTAAATAATGATGCTCAAATAATTTAACTTTAAAATCGTAATTAAAAACAGCCAGATAAAACCGAATCCTAAAGTTTCAATTGGATGAAGGACATAAAGACTATAAACATTAGTGTCAACATGGGTGTGATGAAGCTTGTGAATAGGGTTGAACCATTTTAAACGATGTGCCAGAAAATGAAAGCAGAACATAAAAAAGTCCATTAAAATGATTAGGAGCAAAGTGTCAAAAAATAGTACCGGAATTGATGCTGAAAAATCTATTTTTAGTATCCCTAAACGATACAATTCGAAACCCAATATTGTTATAATCGTATTGCAAATCAGGGTCGAAAAGACCCATTTGCGGTCTGACTTTTTTAAAACGGTATTTTCAGGCTCAATTATTCTTCCGATTAAAACCGAAATATAGATTAAAACCAAGTTTTCAATCAGGAAGAAAACAGTCAGAGAAGCCAGATTAAATTGGGATAACTCTTGTAGACAGCTTTCAAAAATCATTTTGTCTTTTCTAAATTCAATAATTTTTCTCTCAAATCAGCTACTCCTTCTGAAGCAAATTTTGCGATTGTTTCAACCTTGTTTCTAATATTTGGAATTGCAATTGGCTTCGGATCAATGTAGAAAACCGGCGTAATGCTATAGGTGTAACTGATTAACCCTGCAGCAGGATAAACCTGAAGAGAAGTTCCGATTACGGCAAAATAATCAGCGGTCTCCGTTATGGCAATGGCTTCTTCAAGTGCTGGAACATCTTCGCCAAACCACACAATATGCGGACGGAGCTGGTGTCCGTTTTCATCCAGATCTCCGGTTGCTAAATCCTCTGTCCAGTCTAAAATCAAATCCCGATTTTTGGTACTTCTGACTTTTAGTAATTCTCCATGCAAATGTAAAACTTTGGAACTTCCGGCTCTTTCATGTAAATCATCAACATTTTGAGTAATGATGTAAACATCAAAATCTTTTTCTAATTCGGCTAAAATTTTGTGTCCTAAATTTGGCTCGACTTCTTTAAGCTGTTGTCGTCTTTTATTGTAAAAATCCAAAACCAGTTCCTGATTTTTATGCCATCCTTCGGGAGTTGCTACTTCCATTACGTCATGACCTTCCCATAATCCGTCACTGTCACGAAATGTTTTGATGCCGCTTTCAGCACTTATTCCGGCTCCGGTCAGAACCACTAATTTCTTTTTCATTTTGTTGTATTGCACTTATTTTGGTAATTGATTCACTTCTAGTATTCGCACCATTGTCGGTTCTGATTTTACCAGACCTTCGCCGTCAACCTGATTTACATTCTGAAGAAAGATATGAAGTTTTTTTTGCTTTTCCCAAAGTGAAATATCATAATTAGGTTCCCATTCGCCTATTGAGGTTGTGGTTAAATCTGTTACTTTCCAATTATTGTCTTCGTTTAAATTTGTGTAAGCCATTGAAACTTTGTTTTCTCTTTCGCTATCTCTAAAAAGAAGGTACAAATAACGATTTTTCCCTTCTTCTTTAATCAATAAATCGGGTCTGGAAATCGGGATTTTTTTGGTTCCCCCACCTCCCAAAGAAAAAGGAGTAGTTCGAAAAGCTGTGTTTGTTTTTTTCCAGATGCCATTTTCTAAATAAACAATCTGAAACTGCGGAATAGTATTTTCACTCCAATAGTTAGCAATATAAGGATTTCCATTTTCATCAGCTGTCATCGAAGTTTGGTTGATTAAACTCGATTTTTCCGGAATTTTCCAGGCAATTTCTGCAGATGCGAGAGTTATGGGTAAATTGTATTTTTCTCCATTTGATTTTTCCCAACTCAAACCGCCATCAAAAGAGCGGGCATAACAAATATCGTGATTCGTTGAAACATCCCAGCTTTCTCTCCAAACCCAGGACAGATGTATTGTGCCTTTTGTATCTACTTTTGCCTGCCAGTAAGCACTTCTTTTATCTTCGCCGTTTAATAGATTGCTCTGAATTTGCGACCATTTTTTGTCTTTTACAGAATAGGAATTAATAATCATATTACCTCTTCCGGAAGAACCGGATCGGTAAAAGAATAATAAATTCCCGTTAGGAAGATTGTAAAACTCAGGATACGTTACTTTTTGCTCGGCATTGCTGGTCATTGATTCTTCATTACCCAAATCTAAACTCAGGGGTGATTTACTTTTAGCATATCGAAGTCTGGTGTCATGATGATCCCAGCTTACATGTAAAAAGCCCTCTCCGTCTACAGTTATACTAATACTGTTATGAGCATCTTTTGAATTACCGGAGTAAGGGGTTTTTACGGTTTCCCAAGTGTTGGTATTAAGTTTTCTTTTGCCTAAAACTACTGCACCACTATCATCGTAATAGGCTGTAAACTGAAAGTTTTTAAAAGTAGTTACAGCATTTTTTCTGAATTTAACGGTATTGACAGAATTATTGCTCCATCCATATCCAACAGGAATTTCTTTGGAAGGTTTTGTTGCACAGGCAAAAAGGGTCATGCATAAAGCACACAAAAAGCTTTTGTAAAGATGCTTGATCATTAAGTTTATTTTATGAGGGAGTTAGTAATTAGTAAAAATAACCGATTTCAGGAATAGTACAAATCAAAGCATACCAGTTTTAGATTGGAAAAGCTTTTGAGGGTTCCTGATCATTTTGCCTGATGTTATAAAATATTATTATTTTTGCGCCAAACAAAACCAAAATGATTGATTTAGATTACCTCGTATTTCTTGAAAATATATTAACAGATAACCGCAAAGAGAGATTTTTGAATGTTTTGGCGAATCGTACCAAACATTTCACGATTGCTGTTGAAGATGTTTTTCAGATGCATAATACGAGTGCGGTAATGCGTAGCTGTGAGGTTTTCGGAATTCAGGAATTGAATGTTATTGAGCAGCGTTACGGAAAAAAGATCGATAAAGAAATTGCTATGGGAGCTCAAAAATGGGTTGATATCAATCAATTTGATTCGGTTGCTACTTGTATTTCAACTTTAAAAAATCAGGGATATCAAATTATCGCAACAACGCCTCATGAAAATGACTGCCTGTTGGAAGATTTTGATATAACCAAACCAAGTGCTTTGTTTTTTGGAACAGAAAGAGATGGTTTATCTGAAGAAATTCTGGAGAAAGCAGATGGTTTTCTCAAAATTCCGATGGTTGGTTTTACAGAGAGTCTGAATATTTCGGTTTCGGCAGCGATCATCATTCAGAATTTAACCAACAGATTACGAAATTCAGATATCAATTGGCAATTATCAGAACAAGAAATTTTAGAAAAACGTTTGTCCTGGGCAAGAAATTCGATTAAAGATATTAAACGGATTGAAGCTCGCTATTACGAGGAGCATTAGAAATGTATTTCGCTTAGTAATTTTACATCTTTTATGTTGTTGGAGTTTAATTCGTAATGATAAATTCCGTTATTGCCAATTGCAAATAGAGTATTATTTCTAATTATTACATCAAAACATTCTTTGTCTATCGAATGAACCAATACGGGTTCAGCAGGATTTTGAATATTAAATATTTTTATAACGTCGTCGCAAACCAATAAATAATCGGTATTAAAAAAGCCAATTCCTTTAGGGTGAGCTAATGTTCTGCTATGTATTAATTTTGGATTTTTAAGGTCTTTTGTGTCATAGACCTGTAAGACATTAATATTGTTTCCACAAAAAGTATTTGAATTTAGAGTTACAAAAGAATGAGTGTCGTTGGCTATTACCGGGTCGCAGGCAGTAAAATGCTGAACAGCTGATAATTTAGTAGGGTTCTCAGGGTTTTTGACAGAATAAATAAACATTCCATTTCTAGATCCAACATATAGATTTTCACCATAAGAAAATAAGGTTTCAATGTTAAAACCAATTGGAATTTCGTTAACTTTTACCGGTTTCTCTTTATCTATTAAAGAAAAAACGTTTAGTTTCATTTCATCCACACTATAAAGATAATTTCCTTTTATAGCAAAAACGGCAAGAGAACCTCCTTGCCCGACTTCTCCATTTCCTGATGAATCCGAATCGGAACAGCTAATTAAAAATAAAACAGTGAATACATATATAATTTTTCTCATTTTAAGGATAAGTTTAAAAATTAGCTATTTGAATTTTCAGAATAAAGGGATTAATAAATAAGGGGAATTAAATAAATTATTAAAAACAGCTTTGAATAAAACGTTGAAAGGTATTATTTGATTTCGTTCCAGTCAATTATAATTTCATTTTCACGTGGATTGCCAGAAAAACCATTAGGCGATTTTTTTTGCGGAAAGACATTTTTATTTCTGTTTTTGATGTCCATTTTTTTTGTAAGAGAATTGTATGTTATCGTTACCAGATCTACAGCCTGATTAATGTAAATAATATCATCAATTATAGCCAAATCTGTTGCTCCAGGCACTTTTATAAATTGTAAACGAACAGGATTTTTAGGATCTGAATAATCGTAAACATGAAATCCTTTGTTAACATCATTAATAAACATTAAGTCTCCTTTTATATAAATTTTTCCAGACTTATTAATTGTTTGGGGATTTTCTAATACAATAGATTTTTCAAAAACACTTCTTTGAAGGACTACTGGTTTATATTGATTTTCTTCCCAGGAATTGTTTTCAAGGCGTAAACAGGAAGTAAAGACAAAGGCAATTAACAATAGGAGTAATAATTTTTTCATATGAATTATTTTAATAAAGATAACTAAAATGAGTTATTTTTCTATCAATTTTAAAATTATTGATGTTTTTTTAATGTTAGTATCTGAATTAAACAAATAATTTAAATTTTATAAATTTTTGTAAAATAAAAATACCTACAACTTTTTTAAAATTGCAGGTGTTTGTTTTTGTTATCTTAAATTTTTTCAACTTGGTTTGGCATAAATTAAATCATCCTTTTCATCGCTCGATTTGTGTACTACTTCTTTAAAAACAAAATAAACCCAAGTATACTAACAATTAGTATGGTCAATGCCGCCAAAACCATGGTCAGATCCCGAATGTTTTTTCCTGCCCAGTCCATGAATAAAAATTTATGGAAAATTGCAAACGAATATCCTTCCACTTTATCAGCATTTTTAACAACAGCTGCCAATCTTGAAGTTGAAGTTTCGATGAAATAAGTTGTTTTTTCAGGTGTATCATAAGCCAGTTTTATTACCGGCAGTCTTTTGTTTACAAATCCATATTCCCTGCTTTCAAAATCAGTTAAAACTTTTGATTCTAATAGTTTTATATTTTCAAATGAAGGCTGAGAATCATCTTCGGAAGTATCAATCATTTCGCAACATGAAGCTTTTGGTGCACCATCTGTAAAATAATAAGCTAAAAATTCGGCATATTCTAAATCCAGATTTGGCGAAATTTTATTTGTAGTTGCGTTGATGTAAACGACTTCAGATTTTTGATCTTCACTTTTATTCCATTTAGAATCTGCTTTTGGTTTTTTGAATCTTTTTGTTTGTTTTTCGACTAATTGACAACGATAATAAGTAGTGTCGTTTAGTGTAATAATACTCATGTTTTGAAAACGGCTCCAGTCTAGATTTATGACATTGTTTGCAACAGGAATTTCCTTGGTTTCAAAAGTAGGTTCGTAAACCATTTGGGATAAAGTGTAGGGAGTCCATTTTGTAGTGGCATGATAAGCACCGCTAAAAGCAAAGGTTAATGTAAAAAGCGAAACCCAGATCCCGATTTGGCGATGGTATTTTCGAATTCCCTTTTTGGGTTGTACACTATCTGTTCTTTTGAATTGTTTCCATAATAAACCGTAAATTAAGATACCGCTCAGGGCAGAAAACCCAATGATTGATAACAGGAAAATCATGGTGATAATTCGTACACTGTTGTTTGAAATGGCATCTACAAAGGACCAGTTATGAAAAGTATCGAAAAACCAAATAAACCATTGTCGTGAAGCTGGATTGTAAGTTGCCAG
This sequence comes from Flavobacterium chungangense LMG 26729, assembly GCF_000735715.2. Lineage (NCBI taxonomy): Bacteria > Pseudomonadati > Bacteroidota > Flavobacteriia > Flavobacteriales > Flavobacteriaceae > Flavobacterium > Flavobacterium chungangense. The sequence continues at coordinate 295,211 of NZ_JASY01000008.1, read as the reverse complement.
TTTTCCTGAAGAAGTCTCTACATAAACTTCCATAGTGTCCGGGCGATCGAAACTCAATTTGTAAACCGGTAAATAGCGGTTTACATATTTGTATTGTGAAGTAAATTCGGTTACAATTTCACTCTTTTTTACAGTGCTTTTTTGATCATCCAAAAAATATCTCGAAAGCCACTCGGCATATTTCTGGTCTCCGTTTTCCAGCTTTTTTGCATTTGATGCATCAAAGTACAATAAATCACCGGGAATCATTTTTACCTGATAATAAGTGGCATTATTGAATTGAACGATTCTGAAATTTTTAAAATCATTAATAAAGTTTTGTTTCAGTACTTCCTGAATAGAAAAATGCAATTGATTTTTATCAATAGTTTGTTGTTCCAGTTTATCATGGGCAATTTCGGGTTTGAAAAAATGCGCCATGAATGGATGCATTAAACCCGATAATGTCCAGAAAATTACTGGAATAATTGTAATTAAACCAATCACACGATGCCATTTGTACATGTGCTGTTTGATTTTCTTTACGATTTTAGAATCCTTTTTTTTGGATTTTTTCTCTTTTATTTTTTTGCTCATTGTTCCGTTTTTTAGCCCCGATTACTTCACTTGACAATAATTTTAATCGGAGTTCAGTGAATTTCATTTGAAGCGATATCCTTTTGTGGCGGGGTTCGCCACAAAAGATATAGCGTAGAGCGGGATTAGCTAATTATTTTTTTAATGATAAATTATATTGTATTCCGAAAACAAAAGTTCTTGGAGCCGCTGCTGTGTAGGTTGGCTGAGCGTTTGTGATATTCGTTCTCGAAACGTTATACGCGTATAATTTATCGGTTAGGTTCATGACATTTCCATAAACTTCTATGCTTTTCCATTGGTAACCAATTCTGGCATTGAATAAATTATAACCGCCATATTTTACAGTATTGATCTGGTCCTGATAGTAACTGCCTACAAGCTGCCATTCGACAGAAGTCCTTAAATTAGGAAGCCAGTTTGGGTAATAACTTACTTCTGAATTTCCAGACCATCTTGGTGCAGCCGGCATTTCTTTTCCGTTTAAATTCTGTACCGGATCTGATGGTTTGTCTGAAAGTTTAAAATCGATGTAAGTGTGCTGTGCGTAAGTCCCGCCAAGACGAAAATTGAATTGTTGCGACGGTCTATATGAAGCTCCAAACTCAATTCCTTTATGGCGGGTTTCTCCGGCTGAACGATAATCGGTTGAATTATCAGCAAGTTTAATGCTTAAAAGTTCGTTTTTACCTTCCATATAATAAAAGGCATAGTCAAAGTTTAATTTATTTTGAAGGAAAGAAAGCCATCCGCCAATTTCAAAATTATCGAAATCTGCTGGTTTTAAGTTGTAATAAAATTCGGCAGGAACAGCTGTTGTACCACCTGTTCCCGGTTTAGCCCTGAAAATTGAAGTAATTCCGGGAGGAGCAAAACCTTGCGAATAGTTACCGTAAAAGCCTGCAAAATCAAAAGGGTTGTAATTTACTCCAGCCTTAAAAGTCATTTTGCCATAGACTTTGTTTCCTGTAGAATTGTCCAGGGAGTTTTCGTAATCTACTTTCATGTTGTCATAGCGACCGCCCAAAGTAATAACTAATTTTTCTATTGGATTAAAACTCAATTGAGCATAACCAGCTGTGTTGAAAATATCAGCAGAATAATCTGCTAATTTATAGTCAGGGTGTTCTGCAATAATTTCATAAGAATCTACCGTTTGTTTCCCTGCTTCTCCCGAATTTAGATTGGCTTTTAAATTGATTACATAAGACCAGTAAGTTACAGGAGAGTAATCATATAAAGCTCCGGCAACGATTTTAGTATTCAGAAATTCAATTTTTTGAGTATGCTGCCCAATAGCACCATAACTTTTGAAGTTGTTTGAATTGACTTCACCTTTTGCAGTTGTAGGATTGACAGTTGGGCTCCATTTAATTCCGTACGAAGGATTTTGGCCCAGTTTATTATCACGTAAATATCCTGTGATATAACTACTTGAATTGCTGTTCCATTCGTGTTCAAGGGTTAAACGTGTTCTTAAAGCGTCTGATTTTCTATAAGTAAAATCGGTTGTACTTTTGTAAGTTCTGTTATTGAATGCTTCTTCATTCACACTTCCGCTCATGTCAGAGTAATACTTTCCGTACATAGTATTACTAATCAATCGGGTAGAAGGAGAGATATTATAATCAATTCTCGCATTCAGATTGTCTTTATTGTAATCAGAATACGTCATCCATCCGTTTTCCTGTAAACTTGATATTCCGGCAATATGAAAACCAACTTTACCTATCGTTGCACCGCCGGCAGCCTGAATTCTTCTGTAACCGTAATTGTCTGCCTGAACTCCAAACTTAAATTCGGGATCTAAAGGTGGTTTTATTGAAATTAGATTGATAGTTCCGCCAACAGCTTCTGGCCCATACAAAGAAGAAACCGGACCTTTTACAACTTCAATACTTTGAAGGTTAAACTGATTGATCTCTAATAAAGCATTGTGATTGAAAATTCCCATTGGGCGAATTGGCAAGCCGTCTTCCAGATATAAATAATAAGCATTGGTTGTCATAGGCTGACGAATAGACATCATATGCTGTTCGTTTCCTAAATTCACCATTAAAACACCTGGCGTTTTATTTATGATTTCATAAACTGCAGTCGCTTTGGCTTCGTTAATAGTTTTAGCATTCAATTTGCTGATGGCAACAGGGGTTTCTTTTCGTAAAGTTGCCGTACGATTAGCAGTTATAAAGACATTTTCGAGTTCCTGAGATTTTGTTGTGTCTTGTTTCACTTCATTTTGTGCAAGAACACATTGCCCTAGGATGAGTAGGGTAAAGTATATTTTTTTCATTATAAATTATATAAATTTTAAAAGTAACATGCTTTTTTCCTGACGTTAAGACAAGAAAAATCTTTTCAGTTTTGAATTGAAAAGCGTGCTAAAATTTATATAAAATAGGATGGAGGGTGAAAAGTACTATTGGAAACCGAAATAGGTTTCGCATCAAAAGAAGCAAAAAATTCTGCTGCTGATGCGATAGGTATAACTAATTTAAAATTAGCTGTAGGTGTATTTTTAATGTAAACAACTTCTCCTTTTTCTTTCAGGTTGTTTTGCATCTTTTTTTCGTTGTCGGCATATTTCTTCAGACTTTTTTGAAGTTCACATCGGCCGTTGCAAGAATTAAAGATCATTTTTCGCTGTACACAAATCGTTTTTGAAATTTCTTCCTGATTTAATTTAAATGAAGTATAAACGAAGAAACTGCCAAATGATGGCACTAAAAGCATACAGGAAAGAAATATGATGAGTAACTTTTTCAAAAGTTGTTTCTTTGTTTTCGAATGCAAAAGTACAGTTTATTCGTTTTAGAAAGAACAAAGATTAGTTTTTTTGCAAAAAAAAATCCCCAACTGTTTTACAATTGGGGATTAGAAATGTATTGTTTAAAAATTTATTATTTAACCAAAACCCATGTGCCATTAGCAATTAAAGTTTCTGCTTTTTTAAATTTCATTGTTTCAGTTTTACCTGTAGCAACTTCCTGAACAGTTACAGTATCATTTCGATTGATTTTTGGCATATCTCTTACGATAGTTTCTGTAACCTGACGCTGTTGCGTTTCTCCGGCTTCACGGTTGATGTCTTCGCTATTCGGAATTTCATCTTTGCTTAATTTGAAGTTTTCTTTCTGACGAACTTCTCTTGCTTCGTGAATTTCTGAAGTAACATTTTGAGCCGGTAAATCACCTTTGAATAAGAATGAAATTACCTCTTTGTTAACGTTGTCCAACATTCCTCTAAACAAATTAAAAGCTTCTAATTTGTAAATAAGCAATGGATCTTTCTGTTCGTGAACAGCCAATTGAACAGATTGTTTCAATTCGTCCATTTTACGTAAGTGTTTTTTCCAGGCCTCATCAACAATAGAAAGTGTAATGTTTTTCTCAAAATCAGCAATTAACTGAGCCCCTTCGCTATCGTATGCTTTTTTCAGATCTGTAACAACATTCAAGGTTTTGATTCCGTCAGTAAACGGAACTACGATACGCTCAAAATGATTGTTTGGCTCTTCGTAAACTCCTTTAATAATAGGAAAAGCTTCTCTTGCGCTTCTTTCAGTTTTCTCTGTATAGAACGCTAAAGTTTCTTTGTAGATTTTTCCTGTAATTTCAATATCAGTTAATTTCGTAAAATCTGCTTCAGAAATTGGAGAAGTGATAGAGAAATAACGGATTAAATCAAATTCGAAATTTTTGAAATCATTAACTGGTTTAGTTTGGCTTACGATTAATTCGCAAGTATCATAAAGCATGTTTGCAATATCAAGTTTTAAACGCTCACCAAATAAGGCGTGACGACGACGTTTGTAAACTACTTCACGTTGCGAGTTCATAACGTCATCATATTCTAATAAACGTTTACGAACACCAAAGTTGTTTTCTTCTACTTTTTTCTGAGCACGCTCGATAGATTTGGTCATCATAGAATGCTGAATTACTTCTCCTTCCTGTAAGCCCATTCTATCCATTACTTTAGCAACTCTTTCAGAACCAAATAAACGCATTAAGTTATCTTCAAGAGAAACATAAAATTGAGAGCTTCCCGGATCTCCCTGACGTCCTGCACGACCACGTAACTGTCTGTCGACACGACGGGAATCATGACGTTCTGTACCCACGATTGCCAAACCTCCGGCAGCTTTTACTTCTGGAGATAATTTAATATCTGTACCACGACCAGCCATGTTGGTTGCAATAGTTACAACTCCGGCTTTACCTGCTTCTTCTACAATTTGTGCCTCTTGTTTGTGCATTTTTGCATTCAAAACGTTATGTGTAACGCCTCTCATTTTCAACATTCGGCTTAATAATTCTGAAATCTCGACAGACGTTGTTCCAATCAATACCGGTCTTCCTGATTTTGATAATTCTGTTACATCTTCAATAACAGCATTGAATTTCTCACGTGTAGTTTTGTAGATATAATCTTCTTTGTCTTGTCTTGAGATAGCGCGGTTGGTTGGAATTTCAACAACATCCAGTTTATAAATCTGCCATAACTCGCCAGCTTCTGTAACCGCTGTACCTGTCATACCTCCTAATTTGCTGTACATTCTGAAATAATTCTGTAATGTAACGGTTGCAAAAGTTTGTGTAGCAGCTTCAATCTTTACATTTTCTTTAGCCTCGATCGCCTGGTGTAAACCGTCTGAATAGCGACGGCCATCCATGATACGGCCAGTTTGCTCATCGACAATCATAATTTTGTTGTCCATGATGACATATTCCACATCTTTTTCGAATAAAGCGTATGCTTTTAAAAGTTGCGTTAAAGTGTGAATACGCTCGCTTTTTACACCAAAATCCTGAAATAATCTTTCTTTAGCTTCTGCTTCTGCGTCTTTATCTAATTTTTGTTTTTCGATAGCCGCAATTTCAGTTCCAATATCCGGAAGTACGAAAAAGTCAGCATCTGTATCACCAGAAAGGTATTTGATACCATTATCAGTCAATTCTACCTGATTGTTTTTTTCTTCAATTACAAAATACAAAGCTTCATCAACTTTATGCATTTCGCGATTGTTATCCTGCATGTATTGATTTTCAGTTTTTTGAAGTAATTGTTTAATTCCTTCTTCACTTAAAAATTTGATTAATGCTTTATTTTTAGGTAAACTTCTGTAAGCTCTTAATAATAAAAATCCGCCTTCTTTAGTATTTCCTTCTTTGATTAATTTTTTAGCCTCTGCTAAGAAACCATTCGCTAACTGACGTTGCTGTGCAACTAAGTTTTCAATTTTTGGTTTCAATTCGTTAAATTCATGACGATCTCCCTGTGGAACTGGTCCCGAAATAATAAGTGGCGTTCTTGCATCATCAATTAATACAGAATCGACCTCATCGACAATAGCGTAGTTATGTTTTCTTTGTACTAAATCACTTGGCGAGTGTGCCATGTTATCTCTTAAGTAGTCAAAACCAAATTCATTGTTGGTTCCGTAAGTGATATCAGCGTCGTATGCTTTTTTTCTTTGTTCTGTACTTGGCTGGTGATTATCGATACAATCAACAGTCAAACCATGAAATTCGAATAAAGGAGCTTTCCATGTACTATCGCGTTTTGCAAGGTAATCATTCACAGTTACTAAGTGAACTCCGTTTCCAGTCAAAGCATTTAAGTAAAGTGGAAGTGTAGCAACCAACGTTTTACCTTCACCTGTTTGCATTTCGGCAACTTTACCTTCGTGCAAAACCATACCACCAATTAACTGAACATCATAATGAATCATGTCCCATGTGATTTCTTTACCGGCAGCATTCCATTTATTGGCCCATGTTGCTTTGTCACCTTCAATAGTGATATATGTTTTAGTAGCCGAAAGTTCGCGGTCTTTTGGAGTTGCAGTAACTTCAATAAAAGAATTGTCTTTAAAACGGCGAGCCGTTTCTTTAACAACAGAAAAGGCTTCAGGAAGAATTTCTAATAAAGTCTTTTCGGAGATTTCGTAAGCTTCTTTTTCCAGAGCATCAATAGCATCATATAGATCTTCTCTTTTGTCGATGTCTTCGATGTTTTCTACTTCTGCTTTAAGCGAAGCAATTTTAGCATCTTTATCAGCTCTGGCTTCTTTTATTTTTTGTTTAAAATATTTAGTCCTGGCTCTCAATTCGTCGTGAGACAAACTCATTAAGCTGGTTTCGAATGTTTTAATTTTGTTTAAATAAGGTTGTAGAGCTTTAACATCTTTCTGTGATTTATCACCTACAAAGACTTTAATAATACTGTTTATGAAACTCATGATTTATTGTATTTCTATTTTGTGTAAATGTGTATTTGAACCAAAAAAAAAGCCTCGGTGATGAGACTTTTTCCTTTGGTTTATTTTTTAATATTCATCCTCATTCCAAAGATAATCTTCGTCTGTTGGATAATCAGGCCAAATTTCTTCCATTGATTCATATATCTCGCCTTCGTCTTCAATCGACTGTAGGTTTTCTACTACTTCCAAAGGAGCTCCTGCTCTAATAGCGTAGTCAATAAGTTCGTCTTTGTTAGCAGGCCACGGTGCATCACTTAAATAGGATGCTAATTCTAATGTCCAATACATCTTTTGTCGATTTAGTTTGTGCAAAAATAAATTTTTTACTGAAAAAGACAAGTAAAATTTGATTTATTTTAATAAAATTTAAGAACGTCGCTTGTTAATTCTAATATTTAAATTCCAAATCCCAAAAAAGACCCTTGAAATCTCAATATTTAAAATCCAAATTTTTAAGATTTATTTCGTTTTAAAAATTCGAAATAATTTTATTTTTTATTGAAATTTGTGGCTTCAAAAATTGGAATTTGCAGAAAATTTATTTTCTGGGGATCCATTTCACTTCCTCCGCTTTGAGGTCAGAGGACAACTTCCGTGCCAAGACAAAAAGGTAGTCAGAAAGTCGGTTTAAGTACATAATTGCGATTTCAGGAACGTGTTCGTTATGGCTTAAATGGACAGCTAAGCGTTCTGCACGACGGCAAATACAACGCGAAATATGACAATGTGACACGGTTGGATGGCCACCCGGTAAAACAAAATGAGTCATTGGCGGTAGACTTTCCTCCATTTTATCTATTTCATTTTCCAGTAATTCAATATCCGAATCGATTATTCCGAGATTTTCTAATCGGAGTTTGCCGTTTTTTAAAACTTCTTTTTCCTGAGGAGTTGCCAAAATGGCACCAACAGTAAAAAGACGATCCTGAATTTCGATTAAAATAGTTTTATAATGCGAATCAATTTCCTGATCACGGATTAGTCCGATATAAGAGTTCAATTCGTCAACAGTTCCATAACTGTCAATCCTGATATTATCTTTAGGAACACGTGTGCCTCCAAAAAGAGCCGTGGTTCCTTTGTCTCCTGTTTTGGTATATACTTTCATTTTTTCTTTTAAGATGCTAAGGTTCTCAGATGCTAAGGCACTAAGCTTTTTTTATTAGTTGTTTAAGCCAAGTTCATTACTCAGTTTTGTTAATTTTTTATGGGCTTTGTCATTAAAGGCATCGCTTTTTATTCCCGCAGTTTTTGCGGTCGACTCAAGTTGAGAGCATTCTAAACAAATCTGTGTTTGACAAATTATTTTATTATCCTTAAAATAAATAAATCCAAGTCTTGGATTGTAACAAGCCGTCAGATTTGGATTTTCAAATGTTTTTTTATCTCCAATAATTGTATTTAATTTTAAGATTTGATTGCGATCGAGTTTCTTTCTGCCTTTTATGGTGTTAACAGATCTTCCTCTTTTATTTATTGGATAAAATGAATGTCCATTTCCATCAAAACCAATATAATTAACTCCAATAACTGAATCACATTCAAATTCTTTCTTGTAAGATAAAAGAGTGTCAATACTAACTACAAATTCATTTGTGGTTGCCCAACGTATTTTTACACTTTCAATTTTCGGATGTAATATTTTAGAATTTTCATTATTCTTTACTGAAGTATTTTTACAAGACGCTAAAAACAAAAAAGCTAATAAAAGAGATCTAATGAAATTGGTCATTTTTTTCTTTTCCGATTAAACAATAAACCAAATAAACGCTTAAACTATTTCGTAGTATCACTTTCAATCAAGCCATCTCGCAAACGAATAACCCGATGCGCATAAGCGGCAATATCTTCTTCGTGTGTTACCAGAATTACAGTGTTTCCCTGCGCATGAATATCTCCAAAAAGCTTCATGATTTCTACAGAAGTTTTACTGTCCAGGTTTCCTGTTGGTTCATCGGCTAATATAATGGATGGTTTGTTAACAAGAGCACGGGCAATTGCCACACGCTGGCGCTGCCCTCCTGAAAGCTGATTCGGCTGATGATCCATTCGGTCTGCAAGATTTACTTGTTTTAATACTTCTGTCGCTCTTGTGTTTCTTTCAGATTTAGAATATCCTGCATAAATCATGGGCAATGCAACATTATCTAATGCGGTCGTTCTGGGTAAAAGATTAAAAGTTTGAAAAACAAAACCAATTTCTGTATTACGAATTCCCGCCAGTTCATCATCTTTCATCTGGCTTACATCTTTTCCGTTCAAGACATAACGACCGGAAGTTGGTGTGTCTAAACATCCCAATAAATTCATTAAAGTAGATTTTCCGGATCCTGAAGGTCCCATTAACGCCACATATTCTCCTTTATTGATTTCTAAATTAATTCCTTTTAAAACATAAACGATTTCATTACCCAGCACAAAATTTCGTCTTATGTCAGTTATTTTAATTAATGGATTTGCCATTTTGTTTTACAATTTTGGATTTAAAAGTACAAAACCCTTTTCAATAATTGGTAAGTAGTATTTAATTGATTTTTGTTACAGGCTTTACAATCTAAATAGTCATTCATTGCAATACTTTGAATTCTGTAGAAAATTCTGGTTCTTCAAAAAAAGGTGTTATATGATTTCGATTAAATTTTATATAATTATCATATTTATTGAAATTAATTAAATTATTTTTAATTAAAAAGCTTAATTTTTAATAATAATTTATTTTTAGTTGTTTTTTTAACTATATTTGTTTGTAACTTTTAAAAATTAGAATTATGAAAAATATACAAATTTTATCAGCAATTGTATTGATTGCATTGGGTTTTACATCATGTAAAGACGAGAAACAAGAACAAGCTAAGAAGACGATTGATTCATATGTAGCTTATGTGGATTCAGTAAAAAATGTTGCGGCAGAAGATTTGAAAGCAGATTGGGCAGCTGTTGAAGCGGAATATGACAAGAGAGCAGAAAATGCACAACTAGCGCTTGCGGATATTAAGGATAATACAGCTGAAACGGAAAGAATAAATACGAGCAAAATTAAATATGAAGAATTTAAAAATGAGATGGCAGCTAAACTTGCGCCGCCTGTAAGTCCGAAACAACAATTGCGTAATGCTTTATTTGGAGAAGGAAAAATTGGTGACGACATGAGTTTTGCCTGGGTAAATGCTAAAAATATTCATAGTGTGTATCAACAATTTGTACATACAGTAGAAAATAATAAAGACAGTTATTCACGTGAAGACTGGGATGAAATTAAATTGATGTATGAAGCACTTGACAGTCGTAAAAATACAGTCGAAAAAGAAGGTCTCTCAGCAGAAGATAACAGAAAAATTGCAGGCTTAAAAATCAAATTTGCGCCTATGTATACTGTAAACAGAATGGGAGCTAAATCTGAAGAAACTGCCGCAGCTAAGAAATAGGTTATTTAGGTTTATTTAGTTTTGAAAATGACAATCAGTAATGGTTGTCATTTTTTTATGCCCTGATGATAAAGTGTTCTTTTTCCTGCTCACGTCTGAAAAATACAAAACCCCATTGAAAAGTATCGATTGTAACTTTTACTTTTGGATGTTTTTTTATAATTTCCCAAGCTTCCTCCATTTCTGAAGACCAATGAATATCATCAAAAATCCAAACGGAATCATTGTCAATCGTAGGTAGTAAAAGTTCAAAATAAGCTAAAGTTGCTTTTTCAGAATGATTACCGTCGAAGTAAATCAGTTCAAAGTTTAAAGTTTCTGATTTCAGGTTATTCAGATACAGTTCAAATTCTGAAATTACATTTTCAACATTATTGAAATTGAATCTTTGCAGTTGCAATTGACATTGGTTTGCAGTTTGCGGGCAGCCTTCTAAAGTAATGACTTTTGCTTTTGGATTTCCTAATGCAAGAGCAGAAGTTGCTAAACCTAATGAAGTTCCGATTTCAAGAATATTTTTGGGCTCAAAATAATTAGTTACGCGAAATAATAATTCAGCACGTTTTTTAGAAATTCCGGCAGTTTTTGCAATTTTTGAAATCTGTCTTTTATTGGATTTGAAAACTTTTGAACCTGCTCCAAAATCAGTTACATTAATAAAGTTTTTATTCTCTAAAAATGATTTTCGATAGTTATTAAGAGTTGAATATTCAGGTTTTGATTTTTTATCGTAAAAGCATTTCGTTAATAAACTAAAAACAAATGGAGAGTGTACTCCATGTTCATTTTTGGAGTTCCAAAGGAATTTTAGATATGATTTTATTTGATGTTGCATGTTTTGTTTCACAAAGATTCACAAAATCCAAACACAAAGATTTGCAAAAAAAGTTTAGTGTAATTCTGTGATTCTATTGTGAATCTCCGCGTAATGTTTAATTAACCGAAATCAATTTGACATCGAAAATAAGTACTGAGCCACCGGGAATTCCTCTATAATCAAAACTTCCATATGCTAAGTGGGATGGAATTAATAAAACACCGCTTCCGCCGGTTTTAAAATAAGGAATGCCCTCAGTCCAGCCCTTTATAACTTGATTTAATGGGAAAGAAACCCCGGCAGCAGTACTTTGATCAAAGATTTTTCCACTAGTGTAATAACCTTTATAAGCAACCGTAACATTAGAAGTTGCTGTTGGTTGTGTTCCTTCTCCGGGTTCGTTAATGACATAATATAGTCCCGTATCACTTCTTTGTGCGGTTAAATTGTTTTTAGCTATATAATCTGTAATTTCTTTTTCATTTTCAGCAGTGTAATCTTTTGCTATTTGTGGTTCTGCATTGTCCGGGTTACACGAAATAAAAAGCGTTAAAGCGATTAGATAAGATAGGATTTGTTTCATAACTGTTTTAAATTTTGTATGATGTGTTGATTTTTTGTTTTACAAAGATTGTCAAAGTAAATACATAATAATAAAAAGTAATGTACCTTTGTGGCTTTTTTAAACTCAATGAAAATAATTAGCCTTCAATTTTAGCAGAAAGCTCAAACCAGCGCTCTTCTTTGTGATCTATTTTGTTGATGATATTTTGTAATTCGTTTGCTTTTTTCTCGATGTCAGCATCGGCAACCTTTCCGTCAGAGAATAATTGTTCGATTTTAGTTTTATCAATTTCTAAATCTTTGATTTCTCTTTCTAGTTTTTGATATTCTTTTTGCTCGTTAAAAGTCAGGTTTCCAGTTGGATTATTTTGTTTCCAATCTTTCTTTTCGGCTTTGTTTTCTTCTTTTTGGGCAACATCCGCACTGTCTTCATAAGCTCTGAAATCAGAATAGTTTCCCGGGAAATTTTCGATCTCACCATTTCCTCTGAAAACAAATAAATGATCGACAATTTTATCCATGAAATAACGGTCGTGTGAAACTACTAATAGACAACCTGGGTAGTCTAAAAGGAAACTTTCTAAAACGTTTAGTGTTACAATATCTAAATCGTTTGTTGGCTCATCGAGAATCAAAAAGTTTGGATTCTGAATCAAAACCGTACATAAATACAAACGTTTTAATTCGCCACCACTTAATTTTTCAACAAAATCGTATTGTTTTTTGGCATCAAAAAGAAAACGTTCCAGTAACTGCGAAGCCGAAATCATTTTTCCCTTTGCAAGCGGAATATATTCACCATATTCCTTAATAATATCGATAACACGCTGTCCCGGTTTGGGATTAATTCCGCTTTGGGTATAATATCCAATTTTTATTGTATCGCCTTTTACGACACGTCCGCTGTCAAGAGGAAGTGTGCCGGTTAAAAGGTTTAAAAAAGTTGATTTTCCTGTTCCGTTTTTACCAATAATTCCGATACGTTCTCCTCTTTGGAAATCGAAACTGAAATTATCCAGAATAACATGATCTTTAAACTTTTTAGAAATTTTGTGAAGCTCAATAATTTTGCTCCCCATTCTTTCCATGTTGATTTCAAGTTCGACCTTGTTTTCTTTTCTACGACTTTGAGCTTTTTCTTTAATTACATAAAAATCATCCTGACGCGATTTTGATTTCGTCGTTCTTGCTTTAGGCTGACGGCGCATCCACTCTAATTCTTTTACAAATAAGTTTTTGGCTTTATCAACACTCGCATTTTCAGAGGTAATTCGCTCTTCTTTTTTCTCTAAATAATAGGAGTAATTTCCTTTGTATTGATATAATTTACCGTTATCTAACTCCAGAATTTCATTACATACACGCTCTAAAAAGAAACGGTCGTGTGTTACCATAAACAGCGTAATATTTTCTTTAGCAAAATAACTCTCCAGCCATTCAATCATTTCAAGATCTAAATGGTTGGTTGGCTCATCCAAAATCAGTAAATCAGGGCGATTGATTAGAATTATAGCTAATGAAAGACGCTTTTTTTGTCCCCCGGAAAGATTTTTTACTTTTAGTTTAAAATCTTCTAGTTTTAATTTGAATAAAATCTGCTTGTATTGCGTTTCAAAATCCCATGCATTGTGCTGATCCATTCCGTCAAAAGCTTTTTGGTAGGCTTCTTCGTCATTCGGGTTTTCTAATGCTTTTTCGTAAGCTTCAATAATTTTTAAAGTTTCATTGTCTGAAGCAAAAATACTTTCTTCAATAGTCAGTTCGTCCTGAAGATTATTATCCTGAGAAAGAAATGCCATTCTAATGCCTTTTCTTAAAACAACCTGACCTGTATCTGGTTCATCTAAGCCATTGATAATGCTCATAATGGTTGTTTTTCCAGAACCATTTTTAGCAATAAATGCAATTTTTTGATCTTTATTGATTCCGAATGAAATGTTGTCAAAAAGTGTTCTTTCGCCAAAAGACTTCGATATATTCTCTACAGATAGGTAATTCATTGTTTTTAAATAGCTTAAAATTAAGCTTTTGTGTTTTATTAAAATTAAAAGGTCTCCAATTAGGTCTCTAATTTTAATTAGGATAAATTTGGACTTTGCAAAGATACTTTTTTGAAGCAAACAAAAAAAGATACTCTTAAAGTATCTTAAAATTGAATTTTGAACAGCTAATTTAAGTTATCACTTGTCCATCTTGAAAGCTTCACGATTTTATAAAGTGAGCTAAAAGGTTTGAAATAAATATGCTTTATTCTTTTGGCTCTTGCTTGAATGAAAAATGCATTAATGATTAGGAAATTATCGTTGCAATAACTTTAAATTATTAAACTCAAACAAAGGCGATAATGAATTAAAATTTATGAAATTTACATAACTTTAAATTAAGCTACTTTCCGCAATGATTTTTGAATTCACTACAGCATATGGCTTTGACTTTATCACTCTCTTTGCAAAAAAGATCAATGTTCCTGTAAGAGATAATTTTATGGAAATTCCAAATGCAATGGGAGAAGGTTATGTGCGTAAAGTTGGGTTTGGAAATGATTTTAAATTAACAATACATCGTTATAAACTAAAGGAAGATCTTATTCTTAAGCGTAATCCTTCTCCGGAATCTGGCAGTGTACGTACTTTTTTCTTTTATAGTAATAGAGAAAGTCTTGAAGTCAAATATGATAACGAGGAAGATATAGCATTCTCACCAAAAAAAGATTCTTCTATTTTATTGTCTACAAATGATTTACAGACAGAAATTCGTTTTCCTGCCAAGAGTAATATACAATATGTAGTAGTAGCGATTGCTGCTGATAGACTACGCACAATTTTATCGATTGATAATCCTAATGCTACAATAAAAACCATCACGGCAGATAATGCTTCGTTTCTCTTTTTCGAAAACCTCGATACTGAAATGCAGTTGCTTATTAAAAATATTGTATCGGTGGATATGAATAACCCAATGAATAATTTCTATGTACAAATTAAGGTTCAGGAGCTCATGTATCTTCTTTTTACTAAGCTGTCACTTAGAGAAAATTCAACATTTAAAAGTATAAATAGCAACGATGCGGCGAAACTTTTGGTAATTCGTAACGAAATTTTGAACGACCTAAGTACACCACCAGTTTTGAAAGAATTAGCCGCAATTGCTTCAATGAGCGAGACAAAACTTAAGCAGCTCTTTAAGCAGACCTTTGGTGATACAATCTATAATTATTTTCAAAAGGCAAGGATGGAAGAAGCTGCATTCCTCTTGAAACAGGCAAAGCATTCGGTTTCTGAGGTAGGTTATGAGTTAGGATTTTCAAATCTTAGCCACTTCAGCAGACTATTCCAGAAGCAGTATGGTATTACCCCCAAAAAGTATTCCTATACTGCATAATACTTTTTCTCTACTTCTAGTTTTATTTGTCGGATAGGACTATTATTGTGTCTTTTTTGGTTATTTTATCCATTTATTAGCTTTTAAATTTGTGCTTGTAATTAAGCACGGCAAATGAAAAAGTTAATCGCTCCTTTCGGGAAAGGCTCCTTAAAATTAAAAAAACCATCTGGTGATGGCTCTCATACTGAAGCTAATCTTGTTATCGGTATCGAAAAAACACATCCCACAATGAATGATCTCGACTCTAACAGATTCTATTTCTGAGCCAACAAGATTACACTAATATTCTACTTTAAATTTTAAAATAATGAAAGCAATACAATACAGAACTTATGGAAGTTCAGATGTGATCGAACAGGTTGAAGTTTCGATTCCATCAATTCAGAGTGATAATGATGTCTTGATCAAGGTTAAAGCAGCAGGTATAAATCCGATAGATATGAAAATACGCATGGGATTTATGAAAGAAATCCGTCCCGTTGAAATGCCCTTTATACCTGGCGGTGAAGCTTCGGGAATAATTGCTGCTGTTGGTGCACGTGTTACAAAATTTAAGTTGGGTGACGAGGTTATTGCCCTTACAAAGAAACATTCTTATGCGCAATATGTAACTGCCAAAGAGAATTCTGTTTTGCTTAAACCTGAGGGTTTGTCGTTTGAAGAAGCATCATCAATAGGTGTCAATATCGGAACGGCACAAACTGTCCTTTTTACAGAAGGCAAATTAGAAAGAGGTCAAAAAGTTTTAATTCAGGGCGGAGGTGGTGCTGTTGGCGGTGCTATGATTCAGATGGCAAAAGCTGCTGGTGCGTATGTTATGGCTACAGCGTCAGGTGAAGGAGTTGCTTTGGCAAAAAAACTAGGTGCTGATAAAGTGATTGATTATAAATTAAATGATGTAGCAACTATAGCCAAAGATATTGATCTTGTTGCAGATACAGCCGGGGGAGATGCTCAGGAAAAACTTTTTCAGATTTTAAAGCCAGGTGGCAAGCTCTTGAGTATTGCCACACAACCGTCACAGGATTTGGCGGAACAGTATAATGTGACAGCCTACTTTGTAGCTTCGGATATATCGTCAGAGAATTTAAAGCAAGGGATTGACCTTATAGAGGCTGGTAAATTTGTGCCGATCGTTTCCAAAATATTTAAACTGGAGTATGCAGCAATTGCACAGGATTTTTTAGGTGCCGGAGGTGCAAATGGTAAGGTTGTTCTTTTAGTTGAATGACAGTAAAATAATAATTTAAAAAGATAAAAATGAATACAAAAAAAGTTATCGTTGCCGGGGCAACAGGATTTCTGGGCAGTCAGATTGTGAAAGAATTGCTTGAGCAGGGAGCAGATGTTACCGCTATGGTTAGGGCAAGCAGTAATAGAAGTGAACTTACCAAAATGGGCGTTGAAAATTTTGTAGTGGGGGATATGATGGATGTGGCTTCATTAAGGCAGGCTCTTTCTCCTAAACATGGTTTTGATGTAATAGTTGCCAGTGCAGCAGGATATACGCGTCGTAAAAAAAGCGACAGTGCAGCAACAGATACAATTGGTTACCAAAATCTGGTTGATGCGACCAAGGAAGCAGGTATTCCCCGTTTTGTGCTGATTTCTATTCTCGAATCTGATAAGGCAAGATCGGTACCACATTTTCACAATAAATACCTGATCGAGCAATATCTTAAAAAGAAAAACCAGCCTTTTATAGCGCTTAGACCGGGTGCATTTCTGGATCAGATGCCTGATTTTATAATCAATAAAATGACAAAAGGAATATTGCCGACTTTCCTAAGCGGAAGCTATGGCATTATTTACACACCACAATTAGCCAGATATACGGCTTTGGCAGCAGTTTATTTACCTAATTCAGAATTGAATACTTCTATAGATGTTGGCTGGGACAGACCGGTAAACGAGCAGATACTGGCGGCAGCCTTTTCAAGTGTTCTTAAAAAGAATATTAAAACGGAGCCGGTTATCCCGCCATTCGTACTGAAATTTATCCTGCCGTTAATTGCACGTTTTAATGACAATATAAAAGACATGGTCGAAATGACCAAATGGATCGATAAAGGTGTCTATATCAGTAGAAATCATCAAAGGCAAAAAGAGCTTTTCGGCGAATTACCAACTCCTGAGCAAAGTATAAGAGAATATTGCCGGGATAAGGGATTAATCTAAAGGAAGATTTTCAACATGATAAATTAAGCGGTACATCAATAATAAAAAAATAGACTATGAAATTATTAGAAAAGGTAACATTGGGAAAACAAACATTAAAGAATGCAATGGCGATGGCGCCTATGACCCGCAGCAGGGCAAATAGCAAAGGTGTAGTGTCAGACCTGACTGTATTGTATTACACACAGCGTGCGAGCGCCGGATTGTTGCTGACTGAGGCTATAAACATTTCAGAACAGGCATTGGGCAGTCCATTAACACCAAGCCTTTATAATCAGGAGCAAATTGATGCATGGAAAAAAGTGACCAAATCAGTTCATGATCATGGAGGTGTAATCTATGCACAGCTTTGGCATACAGGTCGTGTTGGGCATTCAGTGGATAGAAACGGTAAACTTCCTGTAGCACCATCGGCAATAGGGATAAAAGGACAACAGCATTTTACCTCTCAGGGAATGAAAGATTATGAAACTCCTCAGGAGCTTACTTTATTAGAGATTAAGCAGATCGTAAAGGACTACGGTCAGGCTGCCAAAAATGCTATCGAGGCCGGTTTTGATGGTGTCGAACTTCATTCGGCATTTGGGTACTTGCCTAACCAGTTTTTATCTGAAAGTGCAAACCTGCGAACTGATGAATATGGCGGAAGCGTAGAGAACAGGAACCGCTTCGTGCTTGAAGTAATGCATGAATTAGTTACTGCTATCGGAAGCGATAAGGTTGGCATAAAGCTATCGCCAACAGTCTATTATAATAATATTGAGAACAGTAGTGATCCTGAGGCACAATTCAAACCATTAATCCAAGCTTTGAATACATTACCGCTGTCATATATTCATTTAATGAATGGGATGCTGCCTCTTGATAATCATCCAAACTATCCTAAAAACGCAGTAGAAACTTTTGGCAGCATAAGCAAACATCTGGTAATTGCAAATGCAGGGTTTAATAAGGAAACCGGGGAGGCAGAACTTGAAAAAGGGATTGCCAAAATAATTGCTTATGGATCTTTGTTTCTCGCAAATCCTGATCTGCCAAGAAGATTTGAATCAAATGCAGAGTTCAATCAACTTGATCACACTACAATGTACGGCGGAGGTGAGCAAGGATATACGGATTATCCTCAATTGAAAGATTGAAACTATATGTTCATCATCAAGTGGAAGCTATGAGGAGATTTTAAAATAAAATAAAATCAATGAGATATTTTCCAGAATAGAACTCACGTCTTAGGTGACGTGAGTCCTTTTTGCTTTTACAACTTTCATCCAGATGAATAGATATTGTGGATACTCTAATAAAAAAAAATAAACAGACTCTAAAAAGAGAATCATTTTGAAGCCAAATTTTAAGATTTTATCAGAAGAAGATAAGTCCAATTTAAAAGCGAGAATTGCAAGCAGTATAGCAAAGGAAAATCAGTGTATAAAAAGAAAAAGGATTTTTATCCTTTTGTATAGTATTGCAGCTTTAGCACTCCTAATTTTAATTATTTTGCTTATTTCTATACTAATATAGATAATTTACGTAATTGAAAATGATTTTTTATCTGCTAAAGTTACTCCTTTTTTACTAGAGCTTTCGTCCGAAATAGTGTTTAAAAAGAGAAATCACATTATTCAAAAGTAGTAAAGCATCTAATACTCTCGCTTGGTTTTGCTTTTCATTGAAAATATTGTCCTTAAATGGTATGACAGTATTAAAAAACCGAAGTTAAAAGACTTGTAAACTTCTAAAATACAGTTCACGGAAAGTATCTGAAGAACTTTTATATGAAAGATTAATTTCACTTTGTAAATTATAAGTTATGAATGATTTACAAAGCACAATTTTTTTGCAAAAGTAAACTATTACATTACGATTTGCGAATTATTTATGGAGATAGGAATTCAATATAGGACTTAAATCGAAGTAATGGATCTGTTGACGAACATTTAAAATAGGTTTTTTGATTAAAGCTTCGTTGGTTAGATAATAATGCAAACCATCTTGGGTAGTAATTCCCTCTATTTGATGAAAAGAAAGTTTAAGACTTATTCTTCGTTTGTTTCCGGATAAAAAATCATGATTTTTAAAATCGTACAGAAGATATATAAACGGTTTTCCTTTTGCTGAATAGCCGCAAAGAGCAATTATTTTTTTTGATTCTATATAAGTGGCACCTGTTACTAAACCTTTTGTATCAATTGTTTCTCTTAGTGTTGCTTTATGATTTCCGGATTTGTTTGGTAAAGTGTAAATACTTGTTTTTGATGATTTCCATTGTTTTGTAAACAAGTAGATACTATCCTTTGTGACAATAAAAGCTTCACAATCAAGATTTGTAGCGTTTGGTTTTTTTGGAGAAAAATCAGTTTGGTCTGAATATGAAAATGAAATAGTCTCAATTATTGGATCTTCTTTTAAAAATGATTTTTTCTCAATTTTTAAGATTTTCAAGTTGACTCTGTTTCCTGCATAATTATTTCCAAAATCCCCAATATATAAATACGAACTGTCTTGCGAGATTTCTTCCCAATCATTATTTATCGTGTGCTCCAGAATTATTTTTTTTTTAATTTTTCCCAAAGAATCCAATCCGTAGATAGTTTTATCATGATCATCATTGTGAGTCCATAATAAATTTGCAAACGAAATAATTCCTGAAGTCTCGTTGATAGAATCGCTTAGTGTTTTTGAGTATTCTGGTTTTATTTTGATTGTTTTGTAGAGACAGCTTCCATCATTTAGAGTTGCATTCGAATTGTATGTTTTTGAAAAGGGATCTGTACATCCGGAAATTTGGCTGTAAGCTGTAGAGATAAAAAAAAAGCAAAAAATAAAATATTCTTTCATAATTAAAATGCAATAAACTAAAATATTAAAAGTTATGTTTTAGACATTATAATTTGAAATTAGTTGCAATATATAAAAAATACATGATTTAATTGCATAAACGGCTTTTGTAATAATCTCGAAAAGTCAGAAATTTAACATTAAAAAGTGTATTGTTTTATTTTAAGTGGTACTAAATTAAATTTAACTTATTTTTTTATCAAAATTTAAAAATTGACTACAATTTGTGTTAAGTTGTATGTGATTGATAATGAGATTAATGTATTTTTGTGTGGCTTTTATTAATTGCCTCCTGATGTTTTTAAGTATATAATCTAAAAAATGTCAATACATTTGCACAAATTTTATCTATTCTGAGTTTCTTTAAAATGGGATTTAGAGGAGCGAAGCTATGTTAAAACACAATTAATTTTACAAAATTATAAAGAAAAATACTATTATAGGTTTTTAAATAATTTATTTTTAATTTTCGTATTAACTTTGTTTTTAGAAATTATGTATTTATTAATTATTTGACAAAATAGTCATGATAAAAAAGAATAAAAAAGCAGCTTATGTTGTATGTTAGAAAATAATCTTTAAAAAATTTATTATAAATTATAACAATCCCAAAATTACCAACTTATGAAAAAAATGTTTTTTGCCTTATTATTAATTGCGACAGTTTCACAAGCTCAATACAGATTAAGATACGATAAGCTTTTTATGGAAGCCGGAATTGGATTGGCAGTTCCTTTATCAAATGTTTCACCTTCTGGTGAAAATACGCCAATATCTCTTGTTCATGGTCAGGGAGCATTACGTTATATGTTTAGTGAAAATGTTGGAGTAATGGGGACTTTAAGTTATGATCAGTTTGGATATCTAAAGAGTGATCAAAAAATGGCGGGTTTAGAGCTTTGCTATAATTTGGGCAATCTTCTTGAATTGTCAAGAAATACCGGAGGACAATTTGGATTATTAGTTCATGGAGGAGCTTCAGCTGGAGTAATGGCTAGCCGATTTAACAATCGCGATAATATTGCTGCTTTGGTACTGGGTGCAAGACCCTATATAGCTATAAATGAAAAAGTTTCCTTTTTTGCAGACTTAACTTATAAGTCTACATTTCAGCAAAGTATGTACTATAGCGGAGATTTACCAGGAAAAGCGTTGACAGGCAGTCAATTAGGGCTTACTTTTGGTTTTATGGTTGCTTTGGGACAAAACCGTTTCCATGCGGATTCAGCTTATTAAGTTAGAAGATAGTTAAATCATTTTCATATAAATAAATAATGAAAATAGGAATTACTTTTAGTGCTTTCGATTTGCTTCATGCCGGACACATTACCATGTTGGAGGAAGCCAAACGTCAGTGTGATTATTTGATTTGTGCATTACAAACCGATCCAACATTGGATAGACCTGAAAAAAACAGGCCTACTCAAACTGTTGTAGAACGTTACATACAACTAAAAGGATGTAGGTTTGTAGATGAAATAGTACCATATGCTACCGAGCAGGACTTGGAAGATATTTTACGATCTTTTAAAATTGATGTACG
Source organism: Flavobacterium chungangense LMG 26729 (assembly GCF_000735715.2). Lineage (NCBI taxonomy): Bacteria > Pseudomonadati > Bacteroidota > Flavobacteriia > Flavobacteriales > Flavobacteriaceae > Flavobacterium > Flavobacterium chungangense. Next base: position 273,623 of record NZ_JASY01000008.1, on the reverse strand, counting down.
TATCATTGGGGATGAATACCGCGAAAAAAACTTCACTGGTCGGGAGTATTGCGAATCAAAAGGTATTGAATTATACTTTAATACCAGAGACCATCGTTTTTCAAGTAGTGGATTAAGAAAAGTAGTAGCTGAAAAAGAAGCTTTAAAAGTAATTTAAGTTAAAATGGACAAGAATATTAAAATATATATCGCCGGTCATAATGGTATGGTTGGAAGTGCGATTTGGAGAACACTAGCTGATAAAGGATTTACAAATTTGATAGGTGTTTCAAGTAAAGAACTTGATCTTCGTAATCAACAAGCTGTTCGTGATTTTATTACCAAAGAAAAACCAGAAGTTATTATTGATGCGGCTGCAAGAGTTGGGGGAATATTGGCCAACAATGATTATCCGTATCAGTTTATTATGGAGAACATGCAAATTCAAAATAATCTGATCGATTCAGCTTTACAAAATAATGTCGATAAATTTATTTTTTTAGGAAGTTCTTGCATATACCCAAAATTAGCACCGCAACCTTTAAAGGAAGATTACCTGCTAACAGACACTTTAGAGCCAACCAATGAATGGTATGCAATTGCCAAAATCACCGGAGTAAAAACGTGCCAGGCTATTAGAAATCAATTTGGAAAAGATTATGTAAGTTTAATGCCAACAAATTTATATGGTACGCATGATAATTTTGATTTAAATACATCGCATGTTTTGCCTGCTATGATTCGAAAATTCCATGAAGCTAAAGAAAACAATAATGCCCCGGTAACTCTTTGGGGAAGCGGAACTCCTATGCGTGAATTTTTATTCGTAGATGATATGGCGCAGGCTGTAGTTTTTGCATTAGAAAATAAATTACCGGATTATTTATATAACGTAGGAACAGGAGAAGATTTAACTATTAAACATTTAGCAGAAACTATTCAGCAAATTACCGGACATAAAGGAGAAATTATCTGGGATGCTACTAAGCCCGATGGAACTCCACGAAAATTGATGGATGTTTCTAAAATGCATAATTTAGGCTGGAAACATAAAATTGAACTTCAGGAGGGAATTCAAAAAACCTATGATTGGTTTTTAAAAAATAGCGAAGCATTCAAGCAGGTAAAAATGGAATGAATGACTTAAATGTTTTAAATATTTAGAACTTATCCAGTTTATCAAATAAATGTCAATTAACCAACTATCCAGTTGTTAACATAAAATATATGAGTACAAAAAAAGTTGCATTAGTAACAGGAATTACAGGTCAGGATGGATCTTATTTAGCTGAATTATTATTAGAAAAGGGTTATCAGGTACACGGAGTTAAAAGACGTGCGTCATCTTTTAATACTCAACGGATTGATCATATTTATCAGGATCAGCATGAAACACATGTTGATTTTAAGTTGCATTATGGAGATTTAACAGATTCAACAAATATTATCAGAATAATTCAGGAAGTACAACCGGATGAAATTTATAATTTAGGTGCAATGTCACATGTAAAAGTGTCTTTCGATTCTCCTGAATATGTAGCTAATGTTGACGGATTAGGGACTTTACGAATTTTGGAGGCTGTAAGAATATTAGGTTTAGAGAAAAAGACCAGAGTATATCAGGCTTCTACTTCAGAGCTTTATGGAGGTCTGGCTGAAAATAAAAATGAAAAAGGATTTTATGATGAGAACTCACCATTTTATCCACGTTCGCCATATGGTGCTGCTAAAATTTACGGTTTTTGGATAACAAAAAATTATCGTGAAGCCTATAATATGTTTGCATGTAATGGAATTCTATTCAATCATGAGTCTCCAAGACGAGGTGAAACTTTCGTAACGCGTAAAATTACTATGGCAACTGCTGCTATTGCAAAAGGAAAACAAGAATGTCTGTATCTTGGCAATCTAAACTCACAAAGAGATTGGGGGCATGCTAAAGATTATGTAGAAGCAATGTGGAGAATTTTACAACAAGATGTGCCTGAAGATTATGTAATAGCAACAGGAGTGACTACCTATATCAGAGATTTTGTAATAATGGCTTTTGCAGAAGTAGGAATAGAATTGACTTTTGAAGGGGAAAATGAAAGCGAAGTGGCTAAAATAGCAGCCTGTAACAATCCTTTATATCAATTGGAAAAAGGAAACATTGTGGTACGAGTTGATCCGGAATATTATCGCCCTACTGAAGTTGATCTTTTAATTGGTGATCCGACAAAATCTAAAACTAAATTGGGCTGGGAACCTAAATACGATTTAGCTGCTTTGGTTCAAGAGATGGTGGCTAGTGATTTAAAACTGTTTTAGGAAATTATGAGAAATCCCGAAGTTTTGAATGTTCAATTATTTCGAGTAGATTTTTAGACAATATATAAATCAGGATACTTTTCTTTTTAGAATTATTTAGAAAAGTTATCATCAAAAACTAATTATATACCAACCTGATTTCTGGTATTGCTGAATATGAAAAACATTTTAAAAACAGATTATTTTAAATCTCTTAAATGGGGTTTTTCTTCCATAATAATAAATTTCTTTAAGCAAATAATTTTAGTACCAATATTCATTTCTTGTGTTGGAAAAGACTTTTATAGTTTTTGGTTAATTATTTCTGCTATTGTTTTTATGATAAGGGCTATAAATTTAGGACAGCTTAATTATAGTTCAAATGTTATAAATTTAAATTATCATATAAAAAGCGATATTAAAGAAGAATTAGCAGTTAGTCAAGGAGCTAACTTGATGATGCTTTGTTTACAGTTTTTTGTTGGATTGGTTATATCATCACAATTTATTTTAGGTCACATTACCAATTATGAAAGTACTTTTTTAACAAATGTTAATGCTCAATTATGTGTTGTTTTTCTTGTAGTTTCAACCATCCTCTATCAATATAGCACATTATACCTTCTGAGGCTTTTTGAGCCTTTAGGTAAAATTAATTTAACAATAAAGTATCAGACAATTGGTGAATTTTTTGATTTTGTAGTTACAGCATTGTCAATATATTTTACCCGAAGTATTTTATTGACATGTTTTGCAGTTTTTATATTTAATATCCTCTATAGTGTATCAATATTTTATTTTATTAAAAAAAGAGTTCCTTTTGAAATACCCTTGTTTCGAAATTTAGATTTAAAAAAGTCATTTGAGCAAATAAGAAAATCATTTTTACTTTGTATTAGTTTTTTAATTGAAAAAATTTATGAAATTGGTATAAATTTGGTTGTAGTCAGGGTTTTTTCATCTGCCTTATTACCTGTTTTTACTACTAGCAGGGTCTTGTCAAACTCATCATTAAAGGTGTCAAATACGATGACAATACCCATAATGCCAAGTATTCAAAAACAATTTGCTTTAGAAGAAAAACATTTGATACTACAAAAAATTAGTTTGTTTTGGAGGATTTCCGGAACATTACTCATGAGCTGTATGACTGTAGCAATTCCTTTTATTCCGTATCTTTATAAGTTATGGACGGTCAATCAGATCGAATTTAATATGAAATTGCTTTTTTTTCTGTTAATCGCCATTCTATTTCAAAATTATGCCATGATTCTTACTGAGTTTTTAAAGAAAACAAATTTAAGCAGACAAATATTGGTATATAATTTAATCAAGGTTCCCACAACAGTTTTCTTTATTTTAATTTCTGGTATTTATAATAAAGGGATTCATTTTGTGGGAATTGGATTACTTGCAGGAGAGTTGACTGGTTTGACTTACCTTTTAATAATAATGTCAATATTGTTTAACGGATTTAAGCCTTGGAAAGAAATAATAAAAAATTTATTACCAATATTATTATTCACATTTACATTTACCATTTATTTATTTGCATCAAATTATTTAATATTTTTAATATCTAATATTCTGATTTTATTAATGAATAATTTTATGTTTTTAAAAAAGAATCTTTTAAAGTAATTTGAATTTAATAAATATAACACATCAAATTAGTTTTATATTATCTTTTTTTAAGCTAAAGAACGATTAACTATCTTTTAGTCTGCTATTTATATTTTTAAAATTAATTAAAATTTAAATCACTTGTATGTATCAAATCATTAAATTTATTAAGGCGGTTATACGAAGATTTAGAAATATATTTTCAACATTTTATTGGAAAATATATTTAAAAAAATTAGATAGAAATAGTAAAATATATTTAGGTACACAAATATCGTTTCCTGATAAAGTGGAAATAGGATCCAACTCATTAATTGAGTTTAATTCAGTTTTTTCAAGTGAATTGCCTACCGGGAAATTAACGATAGGAAATAACGTCAAAATTAATTCGAATGTTTTTTTGGATTTTACAGGAGGTTTAGAAATTGATGATGATGTGGTAATTTCAAAGGATACATATATAATTACGCATAGCCATGGATACGATCCAAGATCTTTACCAATGCCTAAACCATTAAAGATCGGTAAAAATGTATGGGTAGGTGCAAAGGTAATTATTTGCGAAAATGTTTCATTAATTGGTGAAAATTCAATTATTGCTGCCGGGGCTGTAGTCACCAAAAATGTTGAGGCAAATACTATTGTTGGAGGGAATCCGGCAAAAATGTTAAAAATTAAATAATGAATGGTGTTCTAATATCTTTACTATGGTTTTTATCACTTTACACTTTTGTATATTATAATGATAAGAGGTCAGATATTTTTTCGCCAATAAAATTTATTTGTCTTATATATTTGCTGAGAAATATTCCTTTTTTATTTATGGTTTATTTAGATAATGATAAATTTCCATATAATATTCTTCAGGCTATTCATACTGATCTTGATAACGCGTTTATTAATTATACTATAGTACAAACTGTAGCTTTTGCATCTTTAATATTTGGTATTTATTCATACAAGAATAGAGCATTACCTAAAATTAATCCTGCTGAGGTACATTATAAATCCACAAAAATCCTCATTTATATTTTGACACTTTTAGGTGTTGGGGCTTTTTTAGTGTTTCTAAGTACAATAGGCGGGATAGGTTATCTTTTAAGTAATCTTGATAACCGAGTTGAAATTCAAAGTGGCCAATTTATTTTATTGCTACTCCCTTTATTGACTATATCAGTAGTTTTGGTTATAAAACAAATTGAATTAAAAAATAAACTTTCGGATAAAATTTTATTGATTTTTTTGTTTATAATAACGGTTTTATCAAATTCAGCTCTTGGAGGAAGGAAAAATACCTTATATCTTATTGTAACCTGCGTCGTAGCTTATCATTATTTCATTAAAAAAATTATTTTTAAAAACATTAATAAGGTAAAATTTTTTATTGGAACGCTTTGTGTTGCAGGGTACATTTTTATTATCCCGATTTTACGACAATCAGATGGTTTTGAGACTATTTCTAGCGGAAGTGTTGATCTGTCTGATCAATTTAAAGTTGAGGAAATAATTGGACATATATCTTATACTAGTATTGATGTTTTTACTGCAAATTATTTCAATTATTCAAACATCTGGTATTTTTCAACGTTCTCAACAATTACTTCTAATTTATTTGACAGAGGTGATAAGGACAATTTACCGCCAGTTGATGAAGGGGTATACTATTATAACATAATTAATAATAATGCAAATTATTCTCCTCCATATCCCAGAAGCAGGATGCTAATAGTTTCTTTACCTATAGAGAATTTGGGATTTGGATATGCTAATTTTTTATTTGTAGGCGTCATAATAGCTTTTTTTTTGCAAGGAAGAGTTTTTGCCTATATGTACCAATTATTAATAAAGTATAACTTTCATCCATTCATGGTTTATTTTTATGTCTTTATGATTTTTAATTTTAATTTTAGTTCACTAAGAGTTTTTAATTTATTGACAATTTCGGCTACTTTATTATTTGCAATTTTTTTGCAAAAAATAACTCGTAATTTTTATCTAAAACAAACATGAAAATAACACATTGTATTTCATCAATAGACGAGTCAACCGGAGGACCGGCAAGAAGTGTGACGAATTTATGTGAAGAACTCATAAAATACGATAGAATTAAAGAAGTTAGTTTATTAACTCTGAGTTCTATTAAACCTCTAGTAAGGGATTTTCAAAGTAGTAAGGGAAAAATCGAGTTTTTTTTAATTTCATTAGGGATTTCAAAACAATTAGATAAAAGACTCTCCGTTATTAATACAGATCTTTTTCACGGTCATGGTATTTGGGAGCAGCCTGTTCATCAAATGGCAAAAAAGGCAAGAAAGAGAAATTTGCCATATATTATTTCAGTTAGAGGTATGCTTGAACCATGGTCTTTAACACAAGGGAAGTTTAAGAAAAAAATAGCCTTAATGTTATTTCAGCATAAAGATTTACAAAGAGCTAATTGCCTTCACGCTACCGGTAAAATGGAATTGGAGAGTATAAGAGCATTAGGATTTAATAATCCAATTGCAGACATACCTAATGGAATACAAACAGATCAATATCCTGTGAAAGATTTTTCTAAAAAAAGAGATCTAAAAAAAATTCTTTTTTTGTCCAGAATACATCCAAAAAAAGGAATAGAAATTTTAATTAATAGTTGGGAAAAGTTAAACCCCGAAATTCGTGAAAACTGGATCGTAGAAATAGCCGGTAATGGAGAAGAAGTTTACATTGAATCATTAAATAAAATAATAAAATCTAAAAATCTCGAAAATCAAATAACGATTGTTGGGCCTGTTTTTGGTGTTGAGAAAGTTAATTCCTATCAAAACGCAGATATATTTGTTTTGCCAACTTATAGTGAGAATTTTGGGATAGTAATTGCTGAAGCATTATCTTGTGGAACTCCGGTTATTACTACCAAAGGGACACCGTGGGAAGAATTAGAAAAAGAGAATGCCGGCCGATGGATAGATATAGGTGAAGAACCTTTGAAAATTGCATTGTCTGAGTTGATGATGAAAACGGATTTTGATAGAGAAATAATGGGTAAAAATGGAAGAAAATTAATTGAAGAAAAGTATTCTATTGAAGCAGTTGCTAAAAAAATGGAAGAATTGTATGAATGGATTATATTTAAAGAGAAAAAACCTGATTTTGTATATTTATAGTTATGGAAGATACTAAAATAGACTTGTCAAAATACAAGAATACCTTTAGCCGAAAAAACCAAATAGCTAGATTACTGTGGACAATAATTTGGGCAATTTTTGCTAGACCGCTGCCTCGTAGTTTTGGTAATTCCTGGAGAATTTTTTTATTACGATTATTTGGGGCTAAAATTCATAGAAAAGCAGTAATTTATTCTACTGTTCGAATTTACATGCCATGGAATTTAGAAATGGGTGCGTATTCTTGTTTGGCACCTGAAGTAGATTGTTATAATGTAAATAAAATAAAAATTGGTGCCCATAGTACAGTTTCTCAAAAAAGTTATTTATGTGGAGCTTCTCACAATATTACTCTAGCACAAAATCCTTTAATTCATGCTCCAATAATTATTGAAGACCAAGTGTGGATTGGTGCAGATGCCTATATAAGTATGGGAATTAAGATAGGACAAGGAGCAGTTGTTGGAGCAAGAGCTTGTGTGTATAAAGATGTTGAACCATGGGTAATTGTTGGAGGTAATCCTGCAAAATTTATCAAAAAAAGGATATTAAAAAATGGATAAAGTTTCTTCACTTACCGCAATAATTCTTACTTATAATGAAGAAATTCATTTACAACGTTGTTTAGATTCATTAAAGGATGTTGTAAAGGAAGTTTTTATTATAGATTCCTATTCTACAGATAGTACACGTGAAATTGCAGAAAGCAATGGTGCACATTTTTATCAAAACCCATGGGTTAATTATTCATTGCAATTTAATTGGGGCATAGATAATTGTTCAATAAATACAGATTGGATACTACGTATTGACGCTGATGAATATCTTACACCCGAATTACAAGCTGAGATTAAAGATAATTTACCAAATTTAAATACTGAGATATCAGGTATTGATGTTCCTTTGAAAAGGGTTTTTCTTAATAAGCACATGAAAAGAGGACTGGGTGAAATAAAAATGTTGCGTATATTTAGAAAAGGTAAAGCCCGATTAGAAGATAGATGGATGGATGAACATATCGAAATTTTAGAAGGGACAACAGTTACCTTTAAAAATTCATTTGCGGATCACAATCTTAATAATTTAAGTTGGTGGACTGCTAAACATAACTCTTATTCAAACAGGGAAGTTGTTGATTTATTGGATATTGAGTATAATTTAATAAATAATAATTCACATGTTAAACTCAGTAAACAAGCTTTAATGAAGAGAAATCTAAAAATTAAGTACGTAAAAATGCCATTATTTTGGCGTTGCTTTATTTATTTTATTTATAGATATTTTTTTCGATTAGGTTTCTTAGATGGTAAAGAAGGCTTTTTGTGGCATTTTTTACAAGGATGGTGGTACAGAACTATTGTTGATGCAAAGATCTATGAAATTAAAAAGGAGTGTGGAACAGATGTAACTAAAATGATAAAATATATTAAGGATATCTATAAAATTAATTTAACCGCAGATTTAAAATAAGATTTCTTTGCAGAAGACAATATTGCTATGAAAATTACAATAATAACAGTTTGTTACAATAGTGCTGCCACATTAGAAAAAACGATTCTCTCTGTTGCAGGACAATCATATAAAAATATAGAGTACATCGTAGTTGATGGTAACTCAAAAGATACAACAAAAGATATCATCCTAAAGCACGAAGATAAAATTACTAAATGGATTTCTGAACCTGACAAAGGCCTTTATGATGCCATGAATAAAGGAATCACTTTGGCAACAGGAGACATTGTAGGAATATTAAATTCAGATGATACATTTTATTCAACTACAGTAATAGAAGAAATTGCGGCTTTTCATATTAAGAATACTATAGATGCATCTGTAGGCAATATTATGCAGCATAAAGAAAATGGAACTACTGTTCGTATTTATTCTTCAAAATATTGGAGTCCTGAAAAGTTGAAAATTGGCTTTATGCCGCCGCATCCTTCTATATTTTTTAAAAGAAGATTGTTTGAAGAATTAGGATTTTATAAGCTTGACTTCATTATTGGGGCAGATTACGAATTAATAACCCGTTTTTTTCTAAAAGAAAAAATTAGCTGGAAATATTCAGGAATAACCACTACAGCTATGTTAGTTGGTGGGTTAAGTAGTTCAGGCAGGAGCTCCTATAATTTAATTACCAAAGAAATCCAAAAGGCCCTTCATATGAATGCTATCGATTTCTCAGGTTTAAAAATCAGGATGAGATTTGTTTGGAAAACAATTGGATTTTTAAAGAAATGAAAATAAACAAACAAATTTTAATTACAGGAATCACCGGATTTGTAGGTCAGAATCTCAGTGTATACTTAGCAGATGATTTTGATGTGAAAGGCATTACAAGAAAAGGATATAATGGATTAACCTACGAAGCTTTTCTGGAAGGCAGTACTCCATATGATGTAATGATCCACCTTGCCGGTAAAGCACACGATCTGAAAAAAACGTCCAATGACAACGAATATTATGAGGTTAATTTTGAATTAACAAAGAAATTATATAACCAGTTTTTGCAGTCTGAAGCTAAGCAATTTATTTACATAAGTTCTGTAAAGGCGGTTGTAGATTCTATAGATGGAATTTTGACAGAAGATGCCATTTCAAATCCGGTAAGCGTTTATGGAAAATCAAAACGAATGGCTGAAGATTACATTTTAGCAAATTTGCCTGAAACTAAAAAAGTGTATATTTTACGCCCCTGTATGATTCATGGTCCGTTAAACAAAGGAAATTTAAACTTGTTATTTGGTTTGGTTCAAAAAGGCTTTCCCTGGCCTTTAGGAGCTTTTAATAATCAGCGTTCTTTTTTAAGTGTAGAAAATTTATGTTTCGTTATTAAAGAATTATTAATTCAGGAAACAATTCTTTCCGGAGTTTATAATATAGCAGATGATGATTCAATATCAACTAATGAATTAGTGACCTTAATTTCCAAGTCTCAAAACAAGAAAGTTAGGATTCTTTCTCTTCCAAAAAATATGATTGTCAGTATTGCAAAAGCAGGAGATTTTCTAAGGCTGCCACTCAATCTGGAACGACTACATAAATTAACAGAAAGTTTTGTAGTATGTAACTTAAAAATTAAGCAAGCTATTAATAAGCCATTTCCTGTAAGTGCTAAAGATGGTTTGTTGAAAACGTTTACTTCATTTAAAATGTAGAATGATAGTGTATTAATGTGATTTAGTCAAAATCATTAAAGATCATATATTTAATTTAATAAAAACTTTTATAAACAACTATTTTAAGGCATAAGAATTTAAAGAATTTATTGCATTACCTTAGTAATACTAAAAAATAGTAATTATGAATGCAGATAAGCAGTAAATTTGAAAAGAGTAAAAATGTGGTCTCCAATTTTTAACTCTTGTTGTATTATCTATCTTTGCAAATTTTAAAATCTCAAACCGCATGAAATATGTATTTCTAATGAAAAAAACATTTCCACTCTTCGTTTTTTTCTTGTTTTTCTCCTGTGCATCTAAAAAAGATATTGTTTATTATCAAAATATTGATGGATTGAATAGACCAGAGAATGCTTCTTCTTACGAAGTAAAAATTCAACCTGATGATTTATTGATGATTATAGTTTCTGCTGAAGACCCTGAAATTGCCATTCCTTTTAATTTAACATCTGTTACTTTGCCTAATACAACAAATTTATTAGCTACAACAGGACAGCAGACAATTCAGTCTTATTTGGTGGATAGGAATGGAAATATTGAATTTCCCGTTATAGGAAAGATACAAGTAGGAGGTTTATCAAGAACAGAAGTACTACAGTCATTAAAAGAAAAAATAGGTGTTTATATTAAAAATCCAATAATTAATTTGCGGATCATGAATTTTAAGGTTTCCCTACAGGGTGAAATTAATATGCCAGGAACCTATTCTGTTGCATCAGAAAGAATAACACTGATTGAGGCTTTGAGTATGGCAAAAGATTTGTCAATATATGGAAGGAGAGATAATGTTTTGGTAATTCGTGAGATAAATGGTATAAAATCATATAATAGAGTTGATATAACCAAAGCTGATTTTATCAATTCACCTTTTTATTACTTAGCACAAAATGATGTGATATATGTTGAGCCTAATAAAACAAAAATAAATGCTGCAGCTGTAGGACCAAATACTTCTGTTATTATATCGGCAGTTTCGATTTTAATATCGCTTTCCGTTCTAATATTTAAATAAAAACTGATTAAACAAAAGACATGCAAGATTTTTATAATGAGGCTGTAGAAAATGAAATTAATGAAGTAAATCTTCGTGAAAAACTGGACAAATATTTTATTCACTGGAAATGGTTTGCTCTAAGTGTTTTACTATGCTTGATATTTGCGTTTTTGTATTTTCGATATACGACACCAAGTTATGAAGCAACTACTTCTATATTGGTAAAAGACGAAAAAAAAGGAGGAATGCTTTCTGAATTGTCTGTTTTCTCCGACTTAGGGTTGGGAGGAGGTTCTATTAATAATGTTGACAATGAAATTGAAATTTTAAGATCAAGAACATTAGTTGAGTCTACTGTGAAAAGACTTAATCTAAATGTTAGTCTATTAGTAGAGGGGAATGTTGTTGATCGTGATACTTATGGAACTGCTGCTGTGGATGTTTATTTCTTGAATAAAACAGAATTATTTGATGAAGCAAACGTTGTTTTGAAATTGGAGTTATTACCTAATGGATCTTTCGCTTTAGAGAATGTTATAATTGATGAAGCTGTAACAGAGAATGTTATTTTAACATCTAAAAAGCAGTTTAAATTTGGTGAAAAGATTCCTACAAGCCTTGGGGTATTAGTAATTAATAAGACTGCGTTTTACAAGAAAAATAGAGCTAAGCATAAATCAAGTAGAATAATTATTAGTCCTCTTGAAATTGTTACAGCAAGTTTTAGAAATAGATTAAAGGTAAATCCAATAAGTAAAACCAGTAGTGTGGTCAATGTAACTGTAACTGATCCTGTTCAGAAAAAAGCTGAAGATTTTTTGAATAATATGATCCAGATTTATAATGAGAATGCTGCTGAAGATAAAAATTTCATTTCTGAAAATACTTCCAAATTTATTGCGGAGCGCTTAGCATTAATTACACAGGAATTAGATGGTGTAGAACAAGATGTAGAGAGTTTTAAAAAATCAAATAGATTAACTGATATCGAATCAGAAGCAAAACTTTTTATTGAAGGCTCAAACGAGTATGGTAAAAAAGGAGTAGAAACTGAAATTCAATTAAATGTGGTTTCTTCTCTGCTTGATTTTATTAAAAAAAGTACTAATGCCGATTTATTACCCACCAACATTATTGCTACTGATGGTGATGCAGGCGGTTTAATTACATCTTATAATCAGTTGGTTTTGGATCGTAACCGAATTTTAAAATCGGCGACTATTGAAAATCCTTCGGTGATAAAATTAGATCAGCAAATTTCCTCTTTGAAAGCTAATGTAGCGACAAGCTTAAGAAGGATGCAGTCGAATTTACAAATTCAAAATCGTGATTTAAAAAATCAGGAAACCTTATTGAATAGTAAAATTGGTAAAATTCCGGTACAGGAACGACAGTTCAGGGTAATTGCAAGACAACAAAAAGTAAAAGAAGAGTTATATCTGTATCTTTTGCAAAAACGAGAAGAAACAGCTATATCATTAGCAGCTACTGAACCTAACGCCCGTATAATAGATGCAGCAAAAGCAAATAAAATCCCAGTAAGTCCAAAGAAAAAAATCATTTATATATTCGGATTATTAATAGGACTTTTAATACCTTTTGGTATTATATACGGGTATGATCTATTGGATACCAAAATTAAAAGCAGATTAGATTTGGAAGGTAAAACCCAGATACCTTTTATTGGAGATATTCCAACATCTGAAGATGCTAATGAACTGATTAAAACAGACAGTAGAACGAGTTCAGCTGAAGCGATACGAATTGTCAGGACAAATCTTGAATTTATGTTAACAAATGTACCGGAGGGCAGAGCAAAAACAATTTTTGTAACCTCTACTTTTCCGGCAGAAGGAAAAACCTTGGTATCTGTAAATCTTGCTGCTACATTTGCGCTCTCAGGAAGAAAAGTTTTGCTAATAGGAATGGACATTAGAAATCCTAAATTTATGGATTATTTCGCAATGCCTAATTTGGGATTGACTAATTATTTGTCTTCAAATGATATTGATATCAACAAATACATTATTAAGCATAATGATTATGAAAATTTCTATATATTACCTTCCGGTGTAATTCCTCCAAATCCGGCAGAATTGCTGATGAGTAAAAATGTTGATAAGCTTTTCGAAATAGTAAAAAAAGAGTACGATTATATTATTGTTGATACTGCTCCTGTAAGTTTAGTTGCTGATACATTATTGGTGGCAAAAAATGCAGATACTTTTGTATATGTAATGCGTGCGAATGTTTTAGAGAAGCGCATGTTGTCTATCGCAAACACTTTTTACAGGGAAAAGAAATTACCAAATATGTGTTTGGTACTTAATGATACTGATTCAACGAAAGGGTACGGATACGGTTATGGATACGGGGTTAAATCAGAGAGTAAATCCTGGTTTAAAAAAATCAAAAATCCAAGTTAAAATTTAAAAAACTGATTGTTAGATATGATTTTTTTTAATGCATCAAGTGAATTGACTTTTATTCTTTGTTCAAATGCTGCTATATGGTTATCATGATGTACATCGGTGCCTACAAAATCATACATGCCTTTTTTTAATAATTGTTCAGAAATTTTAGCGATCTCTTCACCATAATAGCCTACAACAGCTAGTAGATTTAATTGAAACAAGCAGCCTGCTTTTTTTAACCTTTCGTATTCATTAAAGTTTTTGTGATAAAATAAATATCGTTCCGGATGCGCTAAAACCGGTATGTATCCTGCAACTTGCAAATCGAACAGGATTTTATACAATTGTATTGGAGCATTCATGTAAGACATTTCTACTAATACATAATTGTCTTTTAGAGGAAGAAGTTTTTCTGTTTTAAAATGCTTTTCGAACCAATCGTCCATAAAGTATTCTGCTGCTGCCTTAAAAGGGTCTTTGATATTATTTTCAGATAACAATAGTGTGGTTTCGTAATGATTATCACAAACTGCTTTAGGAGAATTATTCCATATGTAATGGCTAATATGGGGTGTGGTGACAAATTGTGAAATTCCGATCTTTTTAAGCGCCTTTATTAATCGTACAGTGTCAGAGATCGTTTTTGCACCATCGTCAATTCCGGGCAGTAGATGGGAATGAATATCGATAAAATTATCCGATAAAAGATCTTTTAAGTATGGTTTTTGTTTTAAGAATGATAGCATAGTAGCAAAAATAAATAAAATTGGTAGAAATATTAAGAGTAAAGAGCATAAAGATTTATTTTGTTTTTAAAACCCTTATGCTGACTTAACTGAAATTATTAAATCACTGCAATCTTCCCGTTGGAATTACTTTATGTATTAAATGATATAAAAAGAGAACATGAATTTATAGAAGATTTTCTAAATATTGTAAAAACGATTGGTCAACAACGTTTTTATTGAAGTGAAAATTTTTAACTTTCCCAAAATATTTTAATTTCATGCAATTATCTGTTATTATTCTTAATTATAATGTGCGCTACTTTTTAGAACAGTGTGTTTTAAGTGTTCAGGAAGCTCTTTCGGTAATTGATGGAGAAATTATTGTAGTAGATAACAACTCGGATGATGACAGTTGTCAGATGATTAAAAATAGGTTCCCAGAGGTAAAGCTTATTCAAAATAAAGAAAATTACGGGTTTCCAAAAGGGAATAATATTGGTGTACAACAAGCAAAGGGGAAATATATTTGCATTCTTAATCCTGATACGGTAGTAGCCGAAGATACATTTTCTAAAATTTTGGTTTTTGCTGAAAGGCAAACAAATCCTGGAATTATTGGATGTAAACTTATTGACGGTACAGGTAATTTTTTACCTGAAAGCAAACGAGGAGTTCCAACCCCCTGGGTAGCTTTTACCAAAATTTTTGGATTGTATAAAATTTTCCCTAATCTAAAACTTTTCAATCAGTATTATGCACAGCATTTAAGGGATAACCAAACAGGAAAAGTAGATATTTTGGTAGGTGCCTTTATGGTAATGCAACGTGAATTGTATCTGGAAACAGGAGGATTTGATGAAGATTGTTTTATGTACGCTGATGATATTGATTTGTCCTATTCCGTTTTGCAAAAACAAAAAAGCAATTACTATTTTCATGAAACATCAGTCATACACTATAAAGGAGAAAGTACCATAAAAGATGAGAAATATATGAAAAGATTTCAGGAAGCAATGGAGTTTTTTTATCAAAAGCATTTCAGGAAATCGATATTTTTCTCTGTTTTTATTAAAATCGGAATTCTCTTTTTTTCGTTTATAAAAATGTTTCAGGGAAAACCAAAAGCAAATCTATTACCGGAAAGCTATATTTTCTTGTCTTTAAATAAAATATTGAGTGAACAATTGTCTTTGAGTTTAAAAAATAAAGTTTCTTTTTTGGATTTCAAAAAGGAAAAAATGGTAAATTCGTGCCTCGTTTCAAAGGGTAAAAGAGTTGAAATTATTTTGGATAATCATTATGTTTCTTTTAAAAAATGTATCGAAATCTTAGAAACTCTTAGAGATAAGCGTATTACTTTTAAAATTTTACCTAAAAATACTAACTTTATTATTGGAAGTGATTCTAAAAATGAACGTGGTAAAATGGTGAAAATTGATTAAAAATTATATTTTATGTAATTTATATTTAAAATATTCAGTAATTTCGCAATATCAAAATCGAAATCACCTTTTAGGTTAATAATATGGCAAGATTTGAATTAAGGCTTCCAAAAATGGGAGAAAGTGTAGCTGAAGCAACCATTACAAATTGGTTGAAGCAAGTGGGAGACAAAATTGAAGCTGATGAAGCGGTGCTTGAGATTGCAACAGATAAGGTTGATAGTGAAGTGCCAAGTGAAGTGTCAGGAGTTTTGATCGAGCAATTATTTGACAAAGATGATCTGGTTCAGGTTGGGCAAGTTATAGCGATTATTGAAACAGAAAGTGATGGTGTGTCAGAGGTTGAGTCTGTAGAGGAAGTTGTCATTCCTGCTGAAGCAGTTGAGATTGAAAAAACAATCGATGTAGTAAAAGAAGCTGTTTTAGCTCCTCAGGTTTTCTCTAATTCGGATAAATTCTTTTCGCCGTTAGTAAAAAACATTGCTAAAGAAGAAGGTGTTTCTCTTTCTGAATTGGAAAGTATTCCGGGTTCAGGAAAAGAGGGGCGAGTTACAAAAGAAGATATTTTAAAATATATTGAGAACCGTAAACCAGATGTTGAAGAGGTAAAAGTTACTCTTATTCCAAAATCAATACAACCGACAGTTCAAAAAAGCCAACAAGTAGTTCCGGTCTCTGTAAACGGAGAGGATGAAGTAATTGAAATGGATAGAATGCGTAAGCTTATCTCAGGTTACATGGTGGCTTCGCTTCAAACTTCTGCTCATGTTCAGTCTTTCATAGAGGTAGATGTGACCAATATTGTTAAATGGAGAGATAAGGTTAAAACGGCTTTCGAAAAAAGAGAAGGCGAAAAACTTACGTATACTCCTATTTTTATGGAAGCGGTTGCAAAAGCGATAAAAGATTTTCCGGGAATCAATATTTCTGTTGAAGGTGATTATATCATTAAAAAGAAAAATATAAATTTAGGAATGGCTGCTGCTTTGCCAAACGGAAACTTAATTGTCCCTGTTATTAAAAATGCAGATCAATTGAACCTCGTCGGAATGGCAAAAGCTGTAAATGATTTGGCAAATCGCGCAAAAACCGGAAAATTAAAACCGGATGATACCCAGGGAGGGACATATACAGTGACGAATGTTGGTACTTTTGGAAGTGTTTTTGGCACTCCAATAATCAATCAGCCACAGGTTGGAATCCTTGCTTTAGGAGCAATTCGTAAAGTACCTGCGGTTATTGAAACGCCTGATGGTGATTTTATAGGGATTCGTCAAAAAATGTTTTTATCGCATTCATATGATCACAGAGTGGTTGATGGTGCTTTAGGTGGAAGCTTTGTGAAGCGTGTAGCTGAATATTTAGAGGCTTTTGATTTGGATCGGGATTTCTAAATAATACATTTATAATATTTAATCCGGCAGAGTTTTGAATTTTGCCGGATTTTTTCGTTTTATAAGTGTAAACTTTCTAAAAAATAATTTTAACAATTGTTTTGAGAGATAAGTTTGTGATAATTCGTCTTTAAAAATTACATTTGTAAATTCAAAAAAAAATAAAAAAATGGAACTCAAACTTACCAGGCCAATCTGCTTTTTCGATTTAGAAACCACTGGAATAGATATCGGGAAAGACAGGATCGTGGAAATTTCAATATTTAAAGTTTTTCCAAACGGTAATAAAGAAAGTAAAACCTGGTTAGTGAATCCAACAATTCCAATTCCTCCGCAAACGACAGATGTTCATGGAATAACAGATGAAAAAGTAGCTAATGAGCCAACATTTCGCGAATTAGCACCGCAAGTGTACAATATGATTAAAGACAGCGATTTAGGAGGTTTTAATTCAGATCGTTTTGATATTCCTTTGTTGGCAGAAGAATTGCTTAGGGCAGGTGTTGATTTTGATATGAAAAATAAAGTTTCTGTAGATGTGCAGACTATTTTTCATAAAATGGAAGAGCGTACTTTAAGTGCTGCTTTAAAATTTTATTGTGGTAAAAGTTTAGAGAATGCCCATTCAGCAGAAGCAGATACGATGGCAACTTATGAGATTTTAAAAGCGCAGTTAGATCGCTATCCTGAACTTGAAAATGATATAAAAGTATTGTCGGAGTTTACAACACGTAAAAAAATTGCTGATTTTGCCGGAATGATTGCCTTTGATAAAGATAACGAAGAAATTTTTACTTTCGGAAAACACAAAGGAGCGAAAGTTGAAAAGGTATTGGAAACTGAACCGGGATATTTTAGTTGGATTCAAAACGCTGATTTTCCGTTGTATACAAAAAAAGTTTTGACGGCAATTAAATTAAGAAAGTTAAATACTAAATAAGTTTTTAAGACTCTAAGTTCTTATTGGCTTAGCGTTTTAGTTTCTTGGTAACTTTAGAAAAAATGAAAATAATCTGCATCGGTAGAAATTATACCAATCATATTGAAGAGTTAAAAAATGAAAGACCTTCCGATCCTGTTGTTTTTATGAAACCTGACTCTGCGGTTTTATTAAAACAGCATCCGTTTGTAATTCCTGAATTTTCAGAAGATATTCATCATGAAATCGAGGTTATTATTAAAATTAATAAAGTAGGAAAGTATATCGAGCCTAAGTTTGCACATAAATATTACGATGAAATAAGTGTAGGTATTGATTTTACAGCTCGTGATTTACAGACTAAGCTAAAAGAGAAAGGCTTGCCATGGGAAAAAGCAAAAGCTTTTGACGGATCGGCAGTAATTGGGGAATTTTTATCAAAGACACTTTTTAATTCTGTTGAAAATATTAATTTTGAACTCACAAATAATAATAAAACAGTTCAAAAAGGCAATACAAGTCTCATGCTATGGAAAATTGATGAGCTTATTTCATATGTGTCACAGTATTTTACACTAAAAATAGGTGATGTTATATTTACAGGAACGCCTGCAGGAGTTGCTGCAGTAAAGCCAAATGATGTTTTAGAAGGATTTTTAGAAGATAAAAAATTATTCAGAATACAAGTAAAATAATGGCATTAAAATATAATTTATCAAAAGTATACGCACTTTCAGACAATGATTCGGAATTTGTAAATGAGATTCTAAAGTTGTTTGTTACTGAAGTTCCGGAAGATTTAAAGCAAATTAAAGAGGGTATTAAGAAGAAAGATCATAAACATGCCTATTCATATGCGCATAAAATAAAACCAACGCTTGATTTGATGGGATTAAATGTTGCTTTTGAAGAGATTTTGCAAGTAGAAGCCTGGACAAAGGCTGAGGGTAAAAAGAAAGAAATCATCGAGACTTTTAAAAGTATCAAAAAGCAGGTAAATGATGCTATTAAAGAAATCAATAAAGATTTCGATTTGTAATTTTTGGGCGTGTCCTGATTTTTGACTCATTTGAAAGTTCAAAAATCAGGCCGGGTCATCCACTATATCTTTTGTTTCGGAAATTTTCGGAAAGCTAGTTGTTTCTTTTTGTCACAAAAGGATGCCGTTTCTACCCCTCACGCAAATTAAGGCGATAATAGCCTCTTCCTAAATAATGACTTACTTTTGTGAGCGAAATATTCTATAAATATGAAAGCAGCTATAATAACAATTGGAGATGAAATTTTAATTGGGCAGATTGTAGATACAAATTCAGGTTTTATTGCAAAATCACTTGATAAGATCGGAGTCGAAATTACCGAGATGATTTCTATCAGCGATAATAAAAAACATATTTTAGATACTTTTGCAAAATTGCAAAATAAGGTTGATGTGGTTATTGTTACCGGAGGATTGGGTCCAACAAAGGATGATGTGACTAAGAAAACTTTTTGTGAATATTTTGATGATGAGTTGGTTGTTAATCCAGAAGTTTTAGCACATGTAACACAATTGATTGAAGGTTATTTTAAACGGCCAATCACTCAAATGAATAAAGATCAGGCTTTAGTGCCGTCAACCTGTACGATACTTCATAATCAGGTTGGAACTGCGCCGGGAATGTGGATGAAAAAAGAAAATACTGTTTTTGTTTCATTGCCGGGTGTCCCTTATGAAATGAAATATCTGGTCGAAGAAGAAATAATTCCAAAAATAGTTCGTGAATACAAGCGTCCTTATATCATTCATAAAACCATTTTGACTTATGGACAAGGTGAAAGCTTAGTTGCAGAACGTATCGAAAACTGGGAGAATAATTTACCTGAATTTATCAAATTGGCGTATTTGCCAAATCCCGGACGTGTGCGTTTGCGTTTAACAGCGAAAGGGACTGATAAAGAACAACTGGAAAAAGCAATTGAGGAAAATGTAACATCTTTAGATGCTATAATTCATGATATAATAGTTGGTTATGAAGAGAATGAAACAATAGAAACGGTAATTGGTAAATTGCTTTCGAAACAAAATAAAACTATTGCAACTGCCGAGAGTTTTACGGGCGGAAAAGTAGCTTCTCTTTTGTCTGCGGTTCCGGGTGCGTCGGCTTATTTTAAAGGAAGTGTCGTTTCTTATGCAACCGAAACTAAAATAAATGTTTTGGGAGTTTCAGAAGAATTAGTAGAGAAATTTTCGGTGGTAAGTGCGGAGGTAGTATCTGCTATGGCTTTGAATGTTAGAAAGTTACTAAAAACTGACTACGCAATAGCAACGACGGGTAATGCGGGGCCTTCAAAAGGTGATTCTGATGCCGAAATTGGTGCTGTTTTCATTGCTTTGGCGACCCCAAACGAAGTAATTGTTGAAGAATTTAACTTCGGACAACCTCGTGAAAAAGTGATAGATAGAGCCACGATTAAGAGTTTGGAAATATTGCAAAAAGAAATTTTGAAAATTGTGTAATATTTTTTTGCTACAATCGTTTATTTTTCTTTTCTTTGCACCCTGATTTTGAATAACGATAAAAGATAAGTATAATGTCAAGAGTTTGTGACCTTACAGGTAAAAGAGCGATGGTAGGAAATAACGTTTCTCACGCTATGAACAAAACTAAGAGAAAGTTTTCTGTAAACTTAGTTAAAAAGCGTTTTTATCTTCCAGAAGAAGATAGATGGATTACTCTTAGAGTAGCAGCATCTACGATAAAAACAATTAATAAAAATGGAATTTCTGCTGTTTTGAAAAAAGCGCAGTCAGAAGGATTTATCAAATAATCTTTTCCTAAATAAATATATAGCAAGATGGCAAAGAAAGGTAATAGAATCCAGGTAATTTTAGAATGTACTGAACACAAGACTTCTGGTGTTGCAGGGACTTCAAGATACATCACAACAAAGAACAAAAAAAATACTCCGGACAGATTAGAGATTAAAAAATTTAATCCAATCTTGAAAAGAGTAACAGTTCACAAAGAAATTAAGTAATAATTAGAGATTTTGTAAATCTTGATTGGTTTGGCCATGAGAGTTTTATAAAAACTTCAAATAACATTTAAATCATGGCAAAGAAAACCGTAGCATCGTTACAAACAGCTTCTAAGAGATTGTCAAAAGCCATAAAAATGGTAAAATCTCCTAAAACTGGTGCATATACATTCGTAGAATCTATTATGGCTCCTGAAGAAGTTGATACTTTCTTGAAAAAGAAATAATTACAATTACAGTATATAGAAAAGCTACTTTCACTCCGAAAGTAGCTTTTTTATTTTTATATTTGTCTTAAAATTTAGAGAAAGCCAGGTATTAGTCCTTGTTTTAATTATGGTTTCCCACCATTACTCTGTCTTTTCCTGTCTGAAGAAGTTTGGAAAATGATGTTGTTTCTGTCGGGGCTAAATAAAATCAATTTGCTTTCTTTAAAGATTTGGATTTCAGGTCATCTAAAACCGAAAGGTCCCAACAATTCTAAAAACCTACAAAACAAATGAGTTTTTTTAAAAAATTATTCTCTACTGATAAAAAAGAGACTTTAGATAAAGGTCTTGAAAAAACAAAAACAACTTTTTTCTCAAAGTTAAGCAAAGCTGTTGCCGGAAAATCTAAAGTAGACGACGACGTTTTAGACAATCTGGAAGAAATTTTGGTAGCTTCAGATGTTGGAGTAAATACCACTTTGAAAATCATTGAAAGAATTGAGAAACGTGTTGCTGAAGATAAATATCTGGGTACAGACGAATTAAACCAGATTCTTCGTGATGAAATCGGAGCATTATTGTCTGAAACCAATACAGGAGAAGCAACAGAGTTCGAAATTCCGAAAGACAAAAAGCCGTATGTTTTAATGGTTGTTGGTGTTAATGGTGTAGGGAAAACAACTACAATCGGTAAACTGGCATATCAATTTAAAAAAGCCGGATATAAGGTAGTTTTAGGTGCTGCTGATACGTTTCGTGCTGCTGCTATCGATCAGTTGCAAATTTGGGCTGATCGGGTTGATGTTCCAATTGTAAGACAAAATATGGGGAGTGATCCTGCTTCTGTAGCTTTTGATACTTTGCAGTCTGCAGTGGCTCAAAATGCAGATATTGTTATTATTGATACTGCGGGACGTTTGCATAATAAAATCAATTTAATGAACGAATTGACAAAAGTAAAACGTGTGATGCAGAAAGTTGTTGCTGATGCGCCTCACGATGTGCTTTTGGTTTTGGATGGTTCTACAGGGCAGAATGCTTTTGAACAGGCAAAACAGTTTACAGCAGCAACTGAAGTAACTTCTCTGGCTGTTACAAAATTAGACGGAACTGCAAAAGGCGGTGTTGTAATTGGTATTTCAGATCAGTTTAAAATTCCGGTAAAATATATTGGTGTCGGAGAAGGAATTGAAGATTTGCAAGTCTTTAATAAATATGAATTCGTAGACAGTTTCTTTAAATAATTTTTTAGGCATAAAATGAAAAATATACCTCCTATTGCATTTTATTTTGCAAGTGTTCTGTGTTTTGTTTTCGCAAATGTTTCAAAAGATAAAAGTTTGTCTTTTTATTATATTCTATTGGTATTGGGTCTCCTTTTCTTTTTTGCAGGAATGTTGAAAAGAATCCGTACCAAACGATAGTTTCGTTATAATAGCTTTCTCTATTGATTTTATGAAATATTATACCTTCATTTTGCTGTTTAGTCTGCTTTCCTGTACAAACAAGAAAAATGATAGAGATGATAAAGAATTTCAGGCAGAACGGCAAAAAGTAATTGTTATTCAGCCTTTAGGAAACTTTAAGCTAAATCAGGCTGAAAAAGTTTTCAAGCAAATCAAAGCTATCAATTCGAATGTGGTTTTAAGGAAAAATATTTCTTTTCCTGAAAATTCATTTTACAAACCCAGAAACCGATACCGTGCTGACAGTATTATTAAAAATCTTAAAAATAATATTGGTGTAGATTCTGTAATTGTAGGATTAGCACATGCTGATATCAGTACAACCAAAAACGGAATTAAAGACTGGGGTGTTATGGGGTTGGGTTATAAGCCCGGAAAAGCCTGTGTCGTTTCTGATTTCAGATTGTCAGTAAAAAATAAAAACGAACAATTTTATAAATTAGTTTTACATGAATTAGGACATACAGCCGGTCTGCCTCATTGTAAAATCAAAACTTGTCTGATGCGGGATGCTGAAGGTGGCAATCCTCTTGATTATGAAAAAAGCTTCTGCAGGGAATGCAAAAGCTTTTTAAAAAGTAAAGGATGGCAATTAATCTAAAATGCCGATTTTCGTACTTATTGATATAAAGCATTAATTTTTTCCCATAAAACCTTGTCAAAATCAGACAAGGCAAGATTTTCAGCATCGGCAGCATTTCCCATTCTGATGACTACCATTTTCTTGCTCGGTATTACATATATTTTCTGATCGTTTTTTCCTAAAGCCATAAACATATCGTTTGGTGCAGTTGGAATTATGCTTCCCTGAAAAGTAAGCTGTGACTGAGGTAAGTGATAATTCGCTTTTCCGTTTAGCCACCATAAATAGCCATATCCTAAATTAATGTTTTGAGATGTAGTGGTAGCTTCATTGAAATAAGCCTCATTCAAAATGGTAGTATTCTCCCATTTTCCTTTGTTTAACATTAGTAAACCAAAACGTGCCATACTTCTGGTGTTGCTGGTATAAACACTGTTTACGTCTATTTGAACCCACGTGCCATTCATTCCGATTTTATCTCTCAATTTTGTATTGAAATAGGTTGACCAGTTTTGTCCACTTGCAGATGCAACAACATCCTGCAGTTTTACATATACATTATGATACGCCCAGCGTGTACCTGCATCGGCTTTGTAAATTAAATCTGTGGGTTCAACTTCATCTGTGCTGTCATCAAGGCCTGATGTCATTGTTAACAGATGTTTGCAGGTAATTAGATTTTCTTTAGCAAGTGTTTCGCTTGTCCAGCCAGTGCCCAGATATTGAGAAACCTTATTATTGATGTTGAGTAAACCTTCCTGTTGGGCAATTCCTGTAACAGTAGCCGTTAGTGTTTTTCCTGCACTTGCCCAATACCAGTTTTTGGTTACTGAATGGTCGTTGAAGTAGTTTTCTAAAACGATTCGGCCATTTACCAGTATGATAAATGATTTGGAGTTTTTGAGTTCTAAATAATCTAATAGTGGCTGAACAGCGTTCTGATTCCATTTTAGGTCAGAAATAGATTGGGTTTCCCAGGCATTTCCGGTCAGAGGTGGGAAATACATGCTTTGAGTAGTGGGTGTGTCAGTAGTGGTGTCTTCTTTACTACAATTGACGAAGAATAATAAAATCAGGATTTTACAAATTGTTTTAGTCATGGTTTATGTTTTTGGTTTGTGGTATGACCAAAAATATGTAAAATAGTTTAATGTGTTTAGCAAATTTTTATCTCTTTTCAACTTTATAAAGTTAACTTTGTAGATGTCTAAAAATCTTTTGAAAACAAGAACCCTAGCCCTGATAGAAGCGGCATCCTTTTATGGCAGGGTTTGCCATAAAAGATACAGCGGACAGATGGAAACAGCTTCTTATTAAAATGTATAGTATGAAAAACACTTTTATGATTTTGGTTTTATCGCTTTTGTTTGTAAGCTGCAAACAGCAAATTAAACCGGCAGATATTGCAAAACTGAATGGCTACTGGGAAATTGAAAAAGTGGTTTTTGATAAGGGAGAGAAGAAGGCTTACGGAATGAATGAGAATTTTGATTATTTTCAGATTAAAGGGACTAAAGGAATCCGGACTAAAGTAATGGTACAACTTTACGGGACTTTCCTGACTACTGATACTTTTGAAAATGTTTCCGTTCGGTTTACAGACAAAGGAACTTTTTTAGATTATAAAACGGATTACGCCAAATGGAGTGAGGAATTGATTTCGATTTCGGATGAAGCTTTTGTGGTAAAAAACGATCAGAATAAGGAATATCATTATAAAAAATCAGGACCAGTAAATTTATTAAACGATGGAAAAAAGACTAAATAACGAAAGTACGATTGGGGCTGTTTTGCAACAGATTATCCAGGTAAATAAATTACAGCCGGGAATGGACCAGATTGATGTTCGGGATGCCTGGAAGGAATTGATGGGAAGCGGTGTGAATACGTATACTAAAAATGTAATTTTGAAAGGAAGTACACTGTATGTTGAATTGGGATCTGCTGTTTTAAGGGAAGAACTGAGTCACGGTAAATCTAAAATTGTAAAAATGATAAATGAAGAGTTAGGTCGTGATGTTGTTAAGGATGTGATTTTACGATAGACTTCTTAGAATTTTAGATTATTGGATTAAAAAAATAGTGATTAAAAAAAGGAAACCCACTTCAATGAAGTGGGTTTTGTTGTTTATCAAGAAATCTAAGTTAGTCTAAAATAAGATGTCTAAATTAAAACTGCTCTCTTCCGGCAAAGTGGAATGCACCTTCGATTGCAGCATTTTCATCGCTATCTGAACCGTGAACTGCATTTTCTCCTATAGAAGTTGCGTATGCTTTACGGATAGTTCCTTCAGCAGCTTCCGCAGGGTTTGTAGCTCCGATTAAAGTTCTGAAATCTTCTACAGCATTGTCTTTTTCTAAAATAGCAGCAACAATTGGTCCGCGTGACATGAATTCAACTAATTCTCCGTAGAAAGGTCTTTCTGCGTGAACTGCGTAAAAAGCTTTTGCATCAGCTACAGTCAATTGCGTTAATTTTAATGAAACGATTTTGAAACCTCCGTTTGTAATCATTGCCAGGATATTTCCGATGTGTCCGTTTGCAACTGCATCAGGTTTAATCATGGTAAAAGTTCTATTTGTAGCCATTTTTTTTGTTTTTTAAATTTGGTGCAAAAATAGAACTTTTTTGCGAATTGATTTTAATATATTCATAATTAAAATAGGTCAGAATGATGTTTTGAATAATAAAAATATAAATTATGAATCATGATACAAAAAAAGAGACGCACAACAGTGCGTCTCTACAAATACGTCGAAATGTTTTTAAACTTTAAATATTAATTTATTTCTGTAGAATATCCACAAAATAAATGTCCAGATGCAAACATAAACTAATGCACCAGCTAATGAGGCTGTCATTGGGTTACTGAAGAACGGCGCAATCCAGAAGCGGTATAAGAAATCTAAAAGATTGGTCTGCTCTTCGGGATTTTTGGGATTTTGAAACCGAATCATTACTAAAGCCTGTGGTATAATTTGAGAGCTAAAAAATACAATCATTGGATTTACACCCCAGATCAGGAAGGGTTTAAATCCTTTTTTGTAGTTGGCAATATCAATAAGATAATACAATATGGTAAAAAATACGGTTGCTAATCCTGTTGTAAATAAAACATAACTGCTTGTCCAAAGCGATTTGTTGATTGGAAAAATCAAATCCCAAAGTAATCCTAAAATGATAAGTACAGCGCCAATCCTGCCCATTTTTAGTGCTTTTTTAATTTTAGAACTATCACTTTGTAAAAACTGTCCAATTAATAATCCTATAATTCCATTTACAATTGATGGAATTGTGCTTAAAATTCCTTCCGGATCCCAGGTGACAGTACCGCTGTACATATGACCTTTTAGCAAAATACTATCAAACCATGATGCCAGATTGGTTCCTTTTTCAAGATTTGCTTCTCCAATTCCGGGAACGGGAATTAGTGTCATTAAGGCCCAATATCCTAATAATAAAACTGTTCCGGTTATAATTTGTGTTTTTAAAGTCGTTTTTAGATATAAAAGTGAGACTACGAAATATACAATGGCAATTCGTTGTAAAACTCCCGGAAGTCTTACGTCATGATATGCTTCAATACCACTGTAAGCCAGAACCAGATAAATAAGCAGAATTGAAAAAGCTAAAATGTTTTTTACTTTAGAACTAAAACTTCCCATTAAGGCATAACCAACAGCAATGGTTATGGCTAAACGACCAATAAGAAGTGGAATTCCATCAAGCCCAAATAATTGAATTTTACCAAAAAAGTTGAAGAAAATCCCCAGACACAACATTCGCAACGAACGAATCAGGATTTTACTGAAAGTAGTATTGTCATAAAATTTGTCAGGCATTGCAAGCGGAACAGCAACTCCCATAATAAAAACAAAAAAAGGGAATACCAAATCGGTTGGCGTGCATCCGTGCCAGTCGGCATGTAACAGAGGAGGATAAACATTGCCCCAGTCTCCGGGATTGTTGACAATTGTCATTAATAAAATAGTGAGTCCACGAAAGACATCTAGCGAAATTAAGCGTTCTTTTACCATTGGTTTTGGGTAAATTGGTTAATTAATAATTTTTAAAAATCGCTATTTGGTTTAGGGAATAATAATTTTGAGAAGAGAGGTGGTTATTTGTTTCTCAAGATTATTACAAAATTATTTTTGCTGCAAATTAATCTTTTTTTGATGAGTAATTCAGTAATATATGCTCTGTTTATATTGTTATGATATCGAAATTGTGTTCTAATGGTTTTAGTTTCTGAATTAAAAGCGGAATCAGTTGTTCTCCTTTCTCTAAATAAAATTCAGAAAAATTAGCCTGACGTTCCTGTAAACTCTTATTTGGGAATAACTCAAATTGTAAATCAGTTACGCGTTGTAATTCGTCATCTAATTTTCTTTTTTGAGCTTTCAGTAAACGTTTTTCCAGATTTTCCAACCCTTTTTTCTGTTTGGCTTCCTGTGCTTTTACAGCTCCCGAAAATGATTTATCCGTTTGATCTGCTAATTCGTAAAGATATTTAAATTGTTGTTCTAATGTTTCTTTTTGAACAGATAAATCAATTGGAAATGCAGATAATTTATGTGTGATTGTATTCACTAAATCAGCAGGTTTAGTAAACAAATCGGCCCAGCTTAAATTTAAATTATCAGCTTTTCTTGCTTGTTTTTCAGTTGCTAAAAGAACTGAGTTTCGAACTAAAAGCATTGGGAAAGAAATATTTACTGCATCAAAAAATGATTTCAATTCGAGCCAATATGCAATTTCTCCGCCTCCGCCAATGTAGCATAGATTTGGCAAAATGATTTCCTGATAAAGCGGACGCATGATCACGTTTGGGCTGAATTTTTCAGGATTGCTTTCCAGTAATTTCAGAATTTCGTCTTTTGAAAATGAAATTCGGGTATTGTTTACGTAATATTGATCTTTTTCAAAAATGATTCTTTCGCGCAGATTTTCTTCGATATAAAACAAATTGATTTCGCGCGGATTTACCTGAACGCTGTAATCTCCAAGCTGTTCAATGGTTTTTTGAACTGTTTTGAAAGAAGTCTGCTTTTCTAATTCTTCTTTTACAAAAGGAATAAAAGCACGTTTTAAATCTGCATCATCAGCGTCTAAAATAATTAAGCCATAATTAGCAAATAAATTATTGGCTAAAAAACGTGTTGCATCAGCAAGATTATCATGTTTCAGATAAGCATCTTCAAACAGTTTTTTCAGAGTATTGGCATTCGTGCTTGATCCTAATTCCAAAGCATAAATTTCCAAAAATTCGGCTAAACCTTCAGTTGAAAGTCTCCCAACAGGTCCTGTACTTTCTTTGTTCCAACGGAATTTTTTCCCTTTGAAATTGAAATAATTGATCTCTTCAAAGTCATGATCTTCAGTTGCCATCCAGTAAATCGGAATAAAATTATTCGATGGGTATTTCGACTTTAATTCTTTGGTAAGATTAATAGTTGAAATAATTTTATAAAGAAAATATAATGGACCGCTGAATAAATTTAGCTGATGTCCTGTGGTAATTGTAAATGTATTTTCGAGCGCTAAAAGTTCAATATTTTGTTTAGTCGAATCTGAGATTTCGATATTTTGATATTGTTTTTTTAACGTATTTACTAGCGGAATTCGGTTTGCATTATCAAAATTTGATTGCTTTTCGACGATTTGTTTTTCGAAATTTTCAAGTGTTGGAAAATGATTGTACAGCGGTTTTAATTCTGGTTTCTGATCTAAATAGTCTTGCATCAATTTAGAGAAATACCCTGAGTTTTGATAGCTGATACAGTCGGTTGGCATAATTTTGAATTTATTTTTGACAGCTGTAAATTTAATGAAAATATGCAGTTAAAAATGGTTTTAACGATTGCTTATGATTTGATTTTTGATTTTTGGTTTAAAAACTTTGTAATCAGGTTTTTAGTTTTTGAGAAGTTGTGTAACATTGAAAATTTATAAAATTTGTTAAAAAACGCGAGTGTTGTGAAACTAATTTTCCTAAAACTGAATTATTTACAATGAAACTCTATTTTTGCAAGTAAAAAAGTTATATCACAGTAATATGAAAAGTAATCCCAATCAAAAGAACTCCTTAAAGCATGTTCTGTTTGGAAGCCTTATTGGCACCACAATTGAATTTTTTGATTTTTATATTTATGCCAATGCAGCCGTATTGGTTTTTCCTCAATTATTTTTTCCCGGTTCAGATGCTACCATGGCAACTTTAGAATCATTGGCCACTTTTTCAATTGCCTTTTTATCACGTCCGCTGGGTTCTGCTTTTTTTGGACATTATGGAGATAAAATTGGTCGAAAATTCACCTTAGTTGCAGCCTTATTAACTATGGGAATCTCGACAGTTACCATAGGATTTTTGCCTGGTTATGCCAGTATTGGTGTTGCCGCTCCTTTATTATTGATGCTCTGCCGATTCGGGCAAGGTGTTGGTTTAGGAGGAGAATGGGGAGGAGCCGTTTTATTGGCCATTGAAAATGCACCGCCGCATAAACGTGCCTGGTATGGAATGTTTCCGCAATTGGGAGCGCCAATTGGATTACTGCTTTCCGGAGGGACTTTTTTATTACTGACAGATTCAATGAGTAATGAAGATTTCATGAATTACGGCTGGAGAATTCCTTTTATCGCCAGTTCGCTATTGGTTATAGTTGGTTTTTATATCCGAACCAAAATTACAGAAACTCCTTCATTTGAAAATTCTAAAAATGCTCACGAAGAAGTAAAAGTCCCGTTTTTAACTCTGGTGAAATCATATAAAAATCAATTAATTTTTGGAACATTAGGAGCTGTAACAACCTTTTTGGTGTTTTATTTAATGACGGTATTTACCCTAAGCTGGGTTACTTCAGATTTAGGTTATGTAAAGAGAGATGCTTTGCTGATTCAATTGTTTTCGGTATTGTTTTTCGCTCTTTTTATTCCGGTTTCAGCTTTGGTTGCCGATAAAATTGGCCGTCGTAAAATATTAATTTTCACTACAATTGCAATTGCTGCTTTTGGATTTTTCTTTTCATTATTCCTTAATTCAGGAAGTCCGTTTTTAGTAACGGCTTTTGTTTGTATCGGAATGTCTCTCATGGGCTTTACTTATGGGCCTCTGGGAACATTTTTATCAGAGTTGTTTCCAACCACTGTTCGTTATTCAGGAGCTTCTTTGACGTTTAATCTCGCAGGAATTTTAGGAGCAGCATTTGCGCCCATGATTGCCATTTGGCTGGCAAGTACGTATGGTTTGAATTATGTTGGTTTTTACCTGACCATTGCAGCTATTATTTCTTTAGTTTCCTTTTTAGTGATTTCTAAAAAAGTACACCAGTTTTAATATTCCTAAAAACTAATTTATAGGAGGTAACGGGTCATTCGTTACCTCTTTTTTTTGTAAAAATCTTAAAATAGTTGATTAATTTATGTTTTATGAAATTTTATTTACGTCTTAAATGCTTGTATTTTAATGTTTTGAAAATATTTTTAAGAAAATTTTGTGATTTGATTTGTTTATTAAAAAAATAATTCACAAAATTTGCATCAGAAAATAAGTAATTAACTATTAATAAGCGAAGACAATGTTTGTATTAAACCTTACCTCTCAAAACATCGCATCAGGATCAGATTCTGTTGGCATGTGTCTTCGTGGCTTTTCTCAATCATAGCAAATCAATTTTAGAGATATGAATAAGCCCGAAGGAAAATAACTTTCGGGCTTTTTTTATTCTAGACACTTCAAAAATTCCCGAATATCCGAACTGAATTTATCTGTTTCAGATAAAATGTTTATCAAAATCTATTTGCTCAGATTTTGCATGATGTTTTGCACATATTCTTATGCCTTAAATGTTTTAAGATAAAGTATTTCATTTTGTAAAAAAGAAACAGGCAATATTGATTTTGAAAGAATTTCAATAGTAAAAAACAAATGGGAAATAAATTATCCGGAAAAGACCTGATTAAAATAGGCTTTCCAAAAAATAATAGTATCAATATCGCCTTGGGGCAAATCAACCGATACAGAAAACGAGAAAAAAAAGAGAGTATATTAACCGAAGCCAAAGAAGTGTTACTGTTTCCGGAAAAATTTACCGGACACGGAACCTGGGGAAAAGTGGCAGAAGGATTAGTAAATCCGGTACAAGTGAGAATGCATCAGCTTAACAATACAAGAGCACCTTTCTCAATTTTCGGAGAAAATGAAATTGATGAACAGGCAAAATATCAATTGTATGATGCCTTAAAATTACCAGTTTCAGTAGCAGGAGCTTTAATGCCCGATGCGCATTCAGGCTACGGACTGCCAATTGGCGGAGTTTTAGCAACAGATAATGCCGTGATCCCGTACGGAGTTGGAGTAGATATCGGCTGTAGAATGAGTTTGTCAATTTTTGATATTCCGGCTTCTTTCTTTAAAGGAAAGGAACATCAGCTGCAAGCTATTTTAAAAGACAATACCAAGTTTGGAATGTATGAAACCCACACCATTCGGGCAGATCACGAAGTGTTTAGCCGAAGCGAATTTCAGGATATTCCGCCTTTGAAAAACCTTTTAAATAAAGCGTATAAGCAATTGGGAACATCTGGAGGAGGAAATCACTTTGTTGAATTCGGAATTGCAAAAATTACTAATCCGCTCAACGAATGGAAGATTGGAGTTGGGGAATATTTTGCAGTGCTTTCTCATAGCGGCTCCCGGGGATTGGGTGCTAATATCGCAAAACATTACACCTATCTGGCAACCAAACAATGTCCGCTGCCTAAAAATGTGCAGCATCTGGCATGGCTCGATTTGAATACTCATGATGGTCAGGAATATTGGGTGGCTATGAATTTAGCTGGAGATTATGCCAAAGCCTGTCATGATGATATTCACCGCCGAATTGCAAAAGCTATAGGAAAACGAGTGGTTGTAACGATTGAAAACCATCACAATTTTGCATGGAAAGAAATCGTAAATGGAAAAGAAGCAATCGTGCATCGAAAAGGAGCTACTCCTGCAAACGTTGGTGAACTGGGCATTATTCCGGGTTCGATGACTGCTCCGGGATTTATTGTTCAGGGAAAAGGAAATGCAGAGAGTTTAAATTCAGCTTCTCACGGTGCAGGCAGATTGTTTTCGAGAAAGAAATGCAAAGATTCGTTTACCCAAAGCGAAATCAACAAAGTCTTGAAAGCAAATGAGGTGACTTTGATTGGCGGTAATATTGACGAAGCGCCAATGGCATACAAAGACATTAATAAAGTAATGGCAAACCAAACGGAACTGTTGGATGTGTTAGGAACATTTACACCAAAAATCGTTAGAATGGACCGATAATTATGGAAAAAATAATTCAAATAACATCAGGGCGCGGCCCGGCAGAATGCAGCTGGGTTGTGGCTCAGGTGCTGAAAACTTTTCTGGAAGAAGCAAATGACAATAAAATAAAAACAACTTTGCTTCAGCGGGAAAAAGGAATCGAAAACGGAACGGTAGAAACGGCAACAATTTTACTCGAAAGTGATAATCTAAACGATTTTGTAAACTCATGGAAAGGAACCATTCAGTGGATTGGGCAGAGTCAGTTTCGAAAATTTTACAAACGTAAAAATTGGTTTATCGGAATTTTTGAAGTTGATAAAACGACAACTACCGAAATTGATGAAAAAGATATTCAGTATCAGGCGATGCGTAGTTCCGGTGCCGGCGGACAACATGTAAACAAAGTAAGTTCGGCAGTACGGGCGACTCATGTTCCAACAGGAATTAGCGTAGTGGCTATGGATTCTCGATCTCAGCACCAGAATAAAAAACTGGCAACCGAAAGATTGCTTCAGAAGTTTAAGGACGAAATGGTAAAACAATTCAAAGCCGAATTTCAGGCACAGTGGATGAACCAATTGCAGATTCAGCGTGGGAATCCGATTCGGATTTTTGAGGGTTCAGATTTTAAGAAACAAAAACAAGTTAAAAATTACAAACAGGAACGGCAAAGATTAAAACGGGAGGATTATTTCGACCGGGATTAATGATAGAATTTGCATTTCCAAATAGAAAAAATTATGAAAACAGTAGAAAAATATCTTTTTCAGGCATTAGACAATTATCCATATTGGTTGGAAGGAACCATCGAATCCTTGGATTACGCTTTGTCTTACGATGATAAAAATACCATGGCCTTGTGTTTATACGGTCAGGTTTTCTCAGATCAGTTATTGAAATATGAAGAGGCAAAAGAATATTTTCAAAAAGCACTTTCGATTAATATTTATGCTTTAGAGGTGTATCCTTTTTATATTCATACTTTAATTTTAAATGAAGATTACGAAGAAGCAATGAAACTGATTGATTTTGCATTGACTGTCAAGGGAATCAATAAAACAGAGATTCTTTTGAAGAAAGTAATACTTTTTGAGCGTCAGCAGGAATTTAAAAAAGCATTGAAAGTGATTAAAAAAGCAAAACTTACCACAATCAATACTTGTTATGATTATACGATTGAAGAAACTGAAAAAAGGCTGAATAAAAAACTGAATGGTGATTCGAAAAAAGAAAAATCGGCCAAGAAGA
Source organism: Flavobacterium chungangense LMG 26729 (assembly GCF_000735715.2). Taxonomy (NCBI): domain Bacteria; kingdom Pseudomonadati; phylum Bacteroidota; class Flavobacteriia; order Flavobacteriales; family Flavobacteriaceae; genus Flavobacterium; species Flavobacterium chungangense. The sequence continues at coordinate 239,678 of NZ_JASY01000008.1, read as the reverse complement.
AAAAGAAGAATAAGTAAAGAAGAAAGGATGGTCGGTTACGGCATCCTTTCTTGCTTAAAAGTTTCAAAATATTAAAATGTTGGTCAAGTTTAACTAGTTGGATTTAGTTTAATCAATATTTAATTTAAAGCAAAAAGCTATACATTTGTTAAACATAAAATATACGCTAATGTCATCAATTAGAATTAAAAATTTTGGACCTATAAAAGAAGGTTATACAGATAATGATGGTTTTTTACCAATTGATAAATTAATGATATTTATTGGTGGACAAGGCAGTGGGAAAAGTAGTATTGTAAAATTAATATCTACTCTGACTTGGTTGGAAAAAGCATTGGTTAAAAGATCAATCACTATTGAAGATATTACCCAAAATAATGCTTTTGTGGCAAAGTGGTGTGAATGGCAATCTATTCATAATTATTTTAAATCCGATTCTTTTATTGAATATAATGGTAAGTATATTGATTTTAAATATACTCAAGACTCGGTTAAAGTAGTTGTTAAAGATTCAGATATTTATGAAATTCCAAAAATAACTTATATTCCTGCCGAAAGGAATTTCTTGAGTGTTTTAGAAGAGCTAGAAAATGTAAAGGGTTTACCCAAATCATTGGGTTGGACTCTCGAAGAATATATTAAAGGTTGTCGTAGTTTTGATGTTCCTTTATCAATAAATATCAACGATATTAAATTTGCTTATCATAAGTTGAATAAAACGGCATATATCAGTGGCGACGGATTTGATACTTTAAAACTTTCAGAAGCATCCAGCGGAATACAATCAGTAGCTCCTTTAATGGTGGTTTCAAATTATTTGAAAAATTTTATTGATGATAAAAAGTTAAATAGCCTTGATAATGCAAGTTTTATCGAAAGAGAATCTTTTTCGGAAATATTAAATGAACTTGAACAAAAGACAGAGGGATTAGAATCAAATAGATTAGCAATATTAAACTTGCCTAAAAGATTTTTACCCCAATATCTATTCACAATAATCGAAGAAATAGAGCAAAATTTATTTCCAGAAAGTCAAAAAAACATTCTGTTTAAATCTTTCGAATTTAATAATAATAAAGACGATAATCACCTTATTATTACAACTCATAGTCCTTATATAATAGCTTATACAAGTCTTGCAATGAAGGCTTTTAAAGTAAAAGAGAATACAAATGAAAACTATGATTTGTTAAAAAAACTTGAAGATATTGTGCCAATAAAATCTTGTGTTAATCCTGATCAAACAGGTATTTATCAAATAGACGATAATGGTGCAGTTTTTTCCATAAAATCAGAAAGAGGTTTGATTTTAGATAATAATTTTCTGAATACGAGTTTAGAAGATACTAACGATTTGTTTAATGAATTACTTGATATCGCTGAGGAATGCAACAAATAGATTTTTTTAATTCAGATTGTGGTTTCGAAGAAACAAAATCAGACAAGTTTGGAATTCATGATGAATTGGATAATAATACAAAAGCTTATTTAGTTTTTGACTCTCAAAAAACATGGACAATTGAAGTTTTAAATTCTCAAGGAAAATCTATTGAGTTTTACCCAATCGATAATTGTGTTAAAATTTATAAAGAGAATTCTAAAAATAAAGAGAGTACTTGTGATGGGATGTTGAAATTTGATAATCACTTGATTTTTGTAGAACTTACTGAAAGTTGTCACAAAAGTGTTGAAGAATGTATTAGTCAAATTAAATCTACAATTTGTTTGTTTAAAATATGTCATCCTGATTTGGTTTTTGTAAAAAAGTCCGCTGTTGTTTCTAATACAGCGAGACCAACTTCAACTATTTCTCACGAAAGATGTCTCGATTTTAGAGAAGAAACTGGTTTTGGTTTATCGGTAAAGACAGTTTTAAATATTAAATAACTCCTTTTGAAAACAAAACTTTTTGTAATCACCCCACCATTTACCCAACTGAATACTCCGTATCCGGCAACTGCGTATATAAAAGGTTTTCTGAATACCAAAAATATTGAATCGGTTCAGGCTGATTTGGGAATTGACGTGATTTTGGAATTGTTTTCGAAAAAAGGATTGGTTGATTTGTTTCAGGTTTCAAGTTTCAGGTTTGAAGTTTCTAATCAAGAAGTTTCAGATAATTCTAAACGCATTTTTGCTTTACAGGACGAATACATTAAAACGATTGATTCGGTAATTCAGTTTTTACAGGGAAAAAATCCAACTTTGGCGCTTCAGATTTGTCAGGAAGAATTTCTGCCGGAAGCTTCCCGTTTTGCTCAGCTGGAAGAACTTGACTGGGCTTTCGGAACGATGGGGACGCAAGACAAAGCAAAACATCTGGCGACTTTATATCTCGAAGATATTTCGGATTTTATTGTCGAATGTGTCGATGAAAACTTTGGTTTCAGTCGGTATGCCGAACGTTTAGGCCGAAGTGCCAATTCTTTTGATGAATTATATGAAGCTTTACAAAAAGATTTAACTTATATCGATTCAATTTTAATTTCACTTTTGAAAGCTAAAATTGAAGCTGTAAAACCAACGTTATTTTTAATTTCTGTTCCCTTTCCCGGGAATTTATACAGTGCTTTTCGATGTGCGCAATGGGTGAAACAAAACCATCCCGAAATTAAAATTTCGATGGGAGGCGGTTTCCCGAATACTGAATTACGTTCACTTTCAGACAAGCGCGTTTTTGAATTTTTCGATTTTATTACTTTGGATGATGGTGAAGTTCCGATTGAAGAATTAATTTTCAATTTGGAAAATCCCGAATATAATTCATACAAAAGAACTTTTTTACTGGAAAACGGAGAAGTTCTCTACAAAAACAATTCGCTGAAACACGATTATAAACAAGCATTTGTAGGAACTCCTGATTATTCTGATCTGCCTTTGGATAAATACATTTCAGTTATCGAAATTGTAAATCCGATGCACAGAATGTGGAGTGACGGACGTTGGAACAAACTCACTATGGCTCATGGCTGTTATTGGGGAAAATGTACGTTTTGCGATATTTCTTTAGATTATATAAAAGTTTACGAACCTGTTGCGGCCAATTTACTTTGTGACCGAATAGAAGAATTAATTGAAAAAACGGGACAAAATGGCTTTCATTTTGTAGACGAAGCGGCTCCGCCAGCCTTAATGCGTGCTTTGGCGCTTGAAATCTTAAAAAGAAAACTAGCCGTAACCTGGTGGACAAATATTCGATTCGAAAAAAGCTTTTCAAAAGATTTGTGCTTATTGCTAAAAGCTTCCGGCTGTATAGCCGTTTCAGGAGGATTGGAAGTAGCTTCGGACCGATTGTTAAAATTGATCGACAAAGGTGTAACGGTAGAACAGGTTGCAAAAGTAACCCGAAATTTTACCGAAGCAGGAATCATGGTGCATGCCTATTTGATGTACGGGTATCCGACACAAACGATTCAGGAAACCGTTGACAGTCTCGAAATGGTGCGTCAGTTATTTGAAGCCGGGGTTTTGCAATCCGGATTTTGGCATCAGTTTGCACTTACGGCACATAGTCCTGTAGGATTGTATCCGGAGCAATTTGGCGTGACCAAAAAAACAGAGGCTATCGGAACTTTTGCGAATAATGATATTGATTATACCGATTCAACAGGAATCAATCATGATAAATTCAGTTTCGGGTTAAAGAAATCACTTTTTAATTTCATGCACGGAATCTGTTTTGATTATGAATTACAGGATTGGTTCGATTTTAAAATTCCGAAGACAAAAATTCATCCTGATTTTATTTTTAATGCTTTAGAAGAGCAAAGCGATTTCAATACCAAGCCAAATGGAAAAGTAGTCTGGCTGGGCGGGAAACCTTCAACAGAAAGTTTTACAAAATCAAAAAAAGGAAGAAGCTGGGAAATGATGTCGCTGACTTTTCATGATAAAAAAGAAAGTTTTACTATACAGACGAGTAAAGGCGAAGGCGAGTGGCTGGTCGAAATCCTAAAGAAAATCACAGTTTCAAACAGTAAAAATTATACTTTTCAGGAAGTCAAAAATGATTTCGAAATCACATTAGAAGATTTTGAATTATTTTGGTATTCTAAACCAATAAATACTTTAAGAGAATTTGGATTGCTAGTGCTTTAAAATCTGAATTTAATTTTTGGTTACCCAATAATGAAGATCTCTTTCTAAATCGTAAATCATTCTTTTTACACTTCTTCTAATAACGAAATAAGGAATTCCTAACATTACAGACATGTGGAATAAAAGAAAAGGTACAAGAAAAAAAGGGACAGCATTATCAGCAGATGAAAAAATAGTAGCGAAAATAAATATAGAATAAAACAAAATTGCTATTCCTAAAAAGAAAAACATTCTATTTCTAAAGCCATTAATCTCTGCATTTATATTTAATTGATTATGGTCTTCTGTAAATTCACCAGTTACTTTTGCAAATGAATAATTAGTGTCAAATAACTTTCTTCTTTTTCTTAAGTGAAAAACATGGTTAGTAATGTTTCCTTTATATTCATTTCTGCTCGATTGAAAAACTTCAAAAGGAACAAAACTTAAATCAGATTCATCGACATTATTTCTAAATTTTTGAATAAAATCTATTTTTGAAACCGGAAGCTGTATCTTAATATCTTTAACTAATTGTATTTTTCTTAAAAAATCGTTCATTTATATTGATTTGGTTAGCGAACCAAATATAATATTTATATGAGAAAGACGAAATAAACAATACCAAAATGATGTTCTTATTTTGGGAATTATTTCTAAACTAATATTCCACACATTCACCATCATTAGGTACAGCGGTTTTGGATAAAAGATTATTTTCAGCCAAAGCTCTTTTTAATTCATCCCTTGTTGTCGGACAATGGTTTAAAGACTCTAAATGATTGGCAAAAACTTTCCAGGGTGCCAGCGCGGTAAATTTCAGAATATCATTCATTCTCATTAATAACGGCTGTCCAAAATCTAATCTTGCAGTACCGCAGGCAACAGTTGCAATGTCAGGTTTTAATTCGGTCAAAACTTTTTCGGTATCTTTTGTGAAAATGGTATCAGAACTGATGTAAATCGTTTTTTCATTCAGAAGTTCTATAAAAAAGCCCATCACATTTCCTATTAATTTGGCGATAAAACCATATCCGTGAACGGCCGGAATACCCGTTATTTTTCCGTCAAGAAAGTTTTCAGGCTTCCAGTAGTCCAAAGTTTGCAAGACGGTTAAACCTCTTTGGGTTATCTTTTTTTCATCTTTTATACTGCAGATTACCGGAATTGATTTTCTTTTTAGAAAAACTTCACCCGCTTTATCAAGATGATCCGGATGCAAATGTGTTATCAGGCAATGTGTGACCTTACTCAAAATTTCCCTGCTGTTTTTTGGAAGCGCAGTCAGCGGATTTCTTTTTGGCTGGTAACGAAAAAGGGTAAAAGGAGCTATAGTTTTCCTTTTTCCTAACATGGGGTCAATTAAAAGCACATGCTTTTCTGTTTCAATGACTAAAGTCGCATTTCGCAAATGATGCAGTTTCATATCTAAAAGTTTACTATTAAAAATACGAAATTTTTTATAATCATAATCTGTAAATTACATCACAAACCGAAACCCAATCCCATGCAGGTTTTCAATAGAAATACCTTTTTCATTTGCTAAAATTTTACGCAGACGCGAAATAAAAACATCCAGGCTTCGTCCCATAAAATAATCATCGGTTCCCCAGAGAGCGGTTAAAATTTCTTCTCTTTTTAAAACACTATTCTTGTTGTCCAGAAATAATTTCAGCAATTCGGCTTCACGTTGTGTAAGACCAATTTTTTCATCAGCATTAAAAAGAATAAAATTTTTAGTATCAAATTGATATTTGCCTATTTCATAAATAGATTTTTGGGGTTTGTTATTTTTTTGTGAACGCTTTAAAAACACTTCAATTTTCAGTATTAATTCCTCAATGCTGAAAGGCTTGACAAGATAATCATCTGCACCTAAGCGCAATCCTTTGATTCGGTCTTCTTTTAAAGTTTTAGCCGAAAGAAAAATAATCGGAACATCTGTATTTAGTTTTCTAATTTCTGTTGCCAATTCAAATCCATCCATCTTTGGCATCATGATATCAAAAATGCAAATGTCGAAATCCTCATTTTTAAAACTTTCCAAACCTGATTTTCCGTCACAACAATGAATTACCTCATAATCATTTTGTTCGAGATTATCTTTGGTTAAAAACGCTAAGGTTTCATCGTCTTCGGTATAAAGAATTTTAAAATTACTCATTTTTGTATGGGATTGACAAAGTTATGGTGATGCCGTTTTCAGGGTTTTGGGTTGCCGAAATTTTCCAGTACTGCAGGTTGCAAATCTTTTTCACATAATACAAGCCTAATCCAAAACCGTTTACTTCATTACTTTTTTCGTTTTGGATTCGGTAAAATTTATCAAAAATAAACGAAATGTTTTTAGATGAAATTCCGATTCCATTATCTTCAAAAGCCAGCTTTAAAAGTTGATTTTCTGTAAAAATACGAATTGTAATTTCGGGTTTTTCATTGCAGTACTTTACAGCATTATCAAGTAAATTATAAATCAGATTCGTAAAATGAAAAGCATCCGTTTCTATTTTATATTTTTCTGAATCAGCTTTAATTTTAATAGAAACTTCCGGGTATTTTAACTGAATATTTTCGATAGTTTCTTCAATTGCAGGAATAATGAAAAGAGTTTCTTTTTTTAATTCCAGTGGAGTATAATCAGATTTGGCAATATTTAAAATCTGCTCAATATGATTATTTAGTTTGTGGCTTTGGTTGATGATAATGTCAGTGTAGGTGTAGAGTTTTTTGTCTTCTTTTATTTTATCCTGTCCGATAAGGTATTTTGAAGCAATTAAAATCGAAGATAAAGGTGTTTTAAATTCATGTGTCATATTATTAATGAAATCACGCTGCAGCTCTGAATATTTTTTTTGTTGCAAAAGAGTTAAAATAGAATAAACATAAATCAGCAAAATAAAAATCAAAACAATAGACAAAACAAACCAAAAGCGCATGGAACTGAATAAATAACTGGTTTCATGAGGAAAACGAACGGCAAAATAATAAACCAGATTTTTATGTTTCGGAAAATAAACCGATTGTTTCGCTCTTCCTTTATCCGATAATGAGATGTAATTTCCGTAGATCATTTCGTCACTCTGGCAATTGTACATAGCATATTCAAAATCGGTTGTGATATTCATTTTTTTGAATTCCGATTTCAAATAAAATTCCAGAATATCGGGTTCAAAATCATTATCAATGTTGACAATATAATAATCATTGGCAATTTTTTGAATCGGATTCTGAGCCGGCAATTCATGATTGGTGCCTTCGTATAATTTTTTTGCCACTTCTAATAAAGCGATATGCGTTTTCTGACTCAGCTTTTTTTGTTCTAAAGTAAAGGCTTCTTTTGTCCACAGCAATTGTGCAACCAATATGCCGATAATGGCAATTAATCCCAAAATAATGATGCCGTTAAGTTTGTTTATTTTCAAGAAAACGAGATTTTAGAAAGTGTAATATTAATCAAATTTTAAATTAAAAATACCACTTAACAGGTCGTTAACAAACATTTGAAACCGGTTAACAGCGAATTGATTTTTTGTAAGGTACTTTTGAAATATAAAATTAAACCATTTACCAATTTAAATAAATATATTATGAAAATTTTAAAAATTACAATGTTGGCATTAGCATTAGGATTAATGTCCTTTTCGGCAATTACACCTATAAAAGTGATCGCTTCAAAAGTAGAAAGTAAGTTTGATGCTTCTGCTATTGTATGGAAAGCAGAAACAATCGATGTTGGGCAGATTCCGCAGGGAACGCCAAAAGCAATTGTTTTCGAATTTAAAAATACCGGAAAAACAGCTGTCGTAATTACAAATGTACAAGGTTCATGCGGCTGTACCGCAACAGATTATACTAAAGAGCCAATTCTTCCTGGTAAATCTGCAAAAGTTACAGCAACTTATAATGCGGCAAACAAAGGAGCTTTTACCAAAACGGTTACAGTTACAACGAGTGGAGAAACAACTCCTAAAATTCTTACTTTGAAAGGAACAGTTGTCTAAAATAAAGTTGATTATATAAAGGGGAAAAACTCCGGTCATGTGATGTGACCGGAGTTTTTTTATGCCAAAATATTATTTGAGAATGAATTTGTTTTTACTAAAACTTTTCTATTTTTATTAAAAAAATCATTATGAAAATTTGGTACAGGTTTACTGTTATTATGCTTGTTTTTATTGCTGTTTCATGTAATTCAAAAGGAGATAAAAAAGAGGGAAACCAAAAAGAAGAGAAGGTTGTAATACCGGAACTTAAGCTTTCAATTGACAGCCTGGCGATTGCGGGATTTTATGAAACATATCCGAAACTTAAAAATTTTCAGGATGAGGTTGCTGCTTTATACATCAAAAAACAATCGACTCAATTATGGCTTGATAACAAAGGAGTTGTTGAATTCGGAAATACTTTGTATGATAAATATAAAGGTTTGGAAAATGAAGGTTTGAAAGCCAATTTTCCGTATAAAGAAATCAATTCGATTTTTGAAAACAATTCAGTAAATAAACTTTCAAAAGTCAATACGGATCTGATGATTACTAATTTGTATTTCTACTATGCCGAAAAAGTATACAGAGGTTTTGATGAAAAAACATCCATTTCATTAGAATGGCTGTTGCCGCGAAAAAAACTCAATTATCAGGTTTTAACTGATTCTATTTTTGAAAAATCAACTATAAGCGATGATAAGAAGAGCAAAATGTTCAGCCAGTATTACAAGCTTCGCGATGCGCTTCATCAATATAGAGATATTGAAAAAAAAGGCGGCTGGAAAACAATTGAAGTTGATGAAGAGTATAAAGGCCTAAAATTAGGAGATTCATCAGCTATAATTGGTCAAATCAGAGAAAGGCTTTTTGTGACGGGAGATATTAAGGAGGACAATAAAAGTGCTGTTTGTGATACGATTTTGATGAAAGCCGTTAAAAATTACGAATTGCGTCATGGCTATGTGCCAAAGAATACCATTTTATTAGAACATATAAATGATTTGAATATTCCGGTTTCAGACCGAATTAAAACCATAATTGCCAATATGGAGCGTTGTCGATGGATAGATCCTGAACTGGAAAAAGGCAAAAAATACATTGAAGTCAATATTCCTGAATTCAAATTGTATATAATAGAAGATGGGAAAATTGCTTTTACATCTCCCGTTGTTGTAGGAAGGGCTATGACCAAAACGGTTATTTTCAGCGGAATGATGAATAATATTGTTTTTAGTCCGTATTGGAATGTTCCGCCAAGTATTATCAAAAGCGAAATCAAGCCCGGAATGGCAAAAGACAAAAACTATCTGGCTAAGAAAAACCTGGAGTGGAATAACGGAGCTGTAAGACAGCTTCCGGGAAAAAACAACTCACTTGGTCTGGTTAAGTTTTTATTTCCAAATTCCAGTAATATCTATCTGCATGATACGCCTGCAAAAAGTTTGTTCGAAAGAGAAAGCAGGGCTTTTAGTCATGGCTGCGTACGTGTAGCAAAACCACGTGAACTGGCTATTGAATTATTGAAAGATGACCCGAAATGGACTCCGGAAAGAATTGACAAGGCCATGCATGCCGGAAAAGAAAGCTGGTACACTTTGAAGAAAAAAGTTCCGGTTTATATTGGTTATTTTACAGCCTGGGTAGATCGTGATGGACAGCTTAATTTCTATAAAGATATTTACCAAAGAGATGAAAGCCTGATTAAATTATTGACGGAAGAGTAGAATATAAAGTAAACTCTTTGGGTATAATTAAAAAGTGAGTGTCAGGCTGAGCGGAGTCGAAGACCATTAGTTGTAAAAATCTTCGACTTCGCTCAGGATGACATTGATTTAATAATATTTTTTAATAAATCATGGTGATTCCTGTTTTATTCAGTCAAAACATCAACACATTTATAAAAACGTCGGGTATAATGCTCTTCATCAAGTGCCGTGATCGTAACTTTTTGGGCTTTTCCAGAGGATGCGTGTATAAATTTTGACTGCATTCCGTTAGCTTCACAAATGATGCCAACGTGTCCTATAACATTTCTGTCTTTGTATCCATAAAATACTAATACATCTCCTACTTTAAATTCCTCAGGTTTTAAAGACTTACCTATGTTTTTATAACCACCTGAACTTCTCGGTAAGGTTAAGCCAAAATTTTTGAAAACATAATAAACAAACCCCGAACAGTCAAATCCTTTGCCGGGATTGCTGCTTGCATATAAGTATCGTGTTCCTAGATGTTGTTTTGCATATGAAATAATTGAATCCCGCTCAATTGCAGTCTGGATTTTAGCCAAATCAGATTGCATTTTATTGGTTTTTTTTAAATTAAAAGAAGAAAGCAATATAGTAAGAAGCAGTAGCAGGGCAGAAACAGTAGTTTTCATTTGTGGGGCAGATAAAAATATTAGTTTATAAAGATAAGGCGTTTAGTCAGAATATCAAAAAGAGGTGAATTCAGAGAAGTACTTTTTGGTGTTTTTTTATTACTTTTTGACATTTTAGTATCTTTCTGTAAAATGTAATTCGGATATATTTGTGAAATGTATTTATATTTTAACAAATAAATTATGTTTATCAAAAAAATACCACTTTTAATTTTGTTTTTGTTGATTTCGACACTGTCGATTTCACAAACCCAACCACAAACCTTTTTGTATGCAGGAAGAGTTGATGTGCTGAAGGACAATAAAGCGGTCCTGATTGGAACAGCATCGTCTGTATCCTTTAATTTTTCAGGAAATAAATGTGCTGTTACGCTGCAAAGTATCGATTCATGGGAACATCATAATTATGTGGTCTTAGAATTAGACGGTCAGTATATGGGAAAAGTTACTGTTGAGAAAGGTCCTGCCCAGTCTTTTAATATTAAGGCTACTTCAAATCAAAAAGTGCATACACTAACCATTTACAAAGCTACAGAAGCTACGATGGGAAATGTTTTGTTTGTTGGGACTACAGCAAAATTAATGACTATAACTTCTGTCAAGAAGAAGAAAATCGAATATATTGGAGATTCCATAACAAGTGGTGCAGCAAATGATCCGTCAACAATTCCGTGTGATCAGGGCCAATATTTTGATCATCACAATGGTTATTATGCGTATGGACCTATAATTTCAAGAAATATTGATGTAGATTATTTAATGAGTTCCGTTTCCGGAATCGGGATTTACCGTAACTGGAATGAAGAAGGTTCTGATGCACCAATTATGCCTGCTGTTTATGAAAATTTGTATTTGACAAAAGACGCTTCAAAACCTAAATATGATTTTGCTTTTCAGCCTGAAATTATCAGCATTGCGTTAGGAACCAATGATTTTTCTAATGGTGACGGCATCAAAGAACGTTCGCCTTTTAGTCCTGAAAAATATGTTTCGAATTATGTCAATTTTATAAAGATGTTATACCAGCATAATCCAAATGCACAATTGGTTTTAACAAACAGCCCAATGGTAAACGGAGAAAAAGCCGTAATTTTTGAAGACTGCCTGAATAAAATAAAAGCCGAATTTGATACTGATAAATCACACAAACCAATTCTGATATTCAAATTTAAGCCTATGACACCAAGCGGATGTTCCGGACATCCGAATATTGAAGAGCACAAAATTATGGCTGCCGAATATGGTCCTTTTTTAAAAAATCTGCTAAATGAAAAATAATATATTTAAGTTTGTTTTTTCTCTGATTTCAGGTACGATGATGGCAAACGTTTCCCTTCCGAATATTTTTGGCGATAATATGGTATTGCAGCGCAACTCCGAAGTCAAAATTTGGGGCTGGGGCAATCCAAAAGAGGAAATTAAATTGGTTTCCAGCTGGAATAACCAGGAATATAAAGTTACAACGAACAATCAGGCACAATGGGAATTTAAGATCAAAACGCCTGAAGCGGGAGGTCCTTATTCGATCTCGATAAAAGGCTATAATGAAGTGGTGCTGAAAAACATTTTAATTGGCGAAGTCTGGGTTTGTTCGGGTCAGTCCAATATGGAAATGTCTGTAAGCTGGGGAATCGATAATGGGGAGGAAGAAGCCAAAAATGCTGCGAATCCTAATATTCGTTTTTTTACAGTTCCAAAATTAACGGCGACGACACCACAGAATAATTTATTAGGCAACTGGACCGAATCGACTCCGGAAACCATGAAATACTTTAGTGCGGTTGGCTACTTCTTTGCCAAACGCTTAAGAGAAGATTTGAAAAATGTTCCCATCGGATTAATTTCTTCCAACTGGGGCGGAACTCCTGCAGAAATCTGGATGCCTGAAGAAGTCGTTCAGAACGATACTGTTTTATTAGAAAATGCCAAAAAACTAAACGAGCAGGAGTACGGACCAAGGCAGCCGGGACGTGCCTACAACGCGATGATTTATCCATTCGTTGGATTTAAAATTGCTGGTACTCTTTGGTATCAGGGCGAATCCAATGTGGGTTCAGAAGTTTATGATAAAACATTATCGGCTTTGATTACGTCATGGCGAGAAGGCTGGCAGGACGAATTTCCTTTCTATTATGTACAAATTGCACCTTTTAAAACTGGTAGTAACAACTTCTCAAATGTTACGCTTCGAAACTCCCAGCGAAAACTTTTAAAAGAAATCAATAATACCGGAATGGTCGTGATAAGTGACGTTTCGGATACGATTGATATTCATCCCAAGGATAAAAAATCTGTTGGAATTCGTTTAGCAAATTTAGCATTGGCAAATACTTATAGAACCAATTCTAATCTGGTAAATGGTCCGCTTTTTAAAGACATCAAAATTGATAAAAACAAAGTAACTGTCTCTTTTGATTATGCTGACGGATTATATTTTAAAAACAAAGTGACTAAACAGTTTGAAGTTGCCGGAACCGATGGAACTTTTTATCCTGCGGAAGCTTCAATAAAAAACAATCAGGTAATCGTAACGAGTAAAAAAGTACCGAATCCTGCAAAAGTGAGATTTGCATGGGGAAATACAATTCAGTCTGATTTGTTTAATAAAGCGAATCTGCCGGCTTCCTGTTTTATTTCGGAGTGAGGATTTAAGATTTTCGATTAACGATTTTTGATTTAAGATTTTGCGTGTTTTGTCATTTTCTCTTTCTTGGAAGGACAAAATCATGAGGGGTTCTTTAGTTATTAAAATCAAAAATTCTTGTTTACCCGTTGCGTGAGGGATAGGAGAGGAAAGCCCACAGCCTGACGGAGGAAGGGCGAGGACTTGAAACGGATAGCCCGACCCGTAGGGACACGCCCAAAATATGAAACTAACTATCATGAAAAATAAAAAAATACTAATTATTGGGGTTTTGACCCTGTTTACTGCCGGAAATATGAATGCACAGAAGAAACCGTATCTGGATAAAAATAAAACGATCGAACAACGAATTGACCTGCTTTTGCCATTGATGACTTTGGAAGAAAAAGTGGGACAAATGAATCAATATAATGGTTTTTGGGATGTGACAGGCCCTGCTCCAAAAGGTGGAAATGCCGAATTGAAATACGAACATCTGAGAAAAGGATGGGTAGGTAGTATGCTCACAGTTCGCGGTGTGAAAGAGGTTCGTGCGGTGCAGAAAATTGCTGTGGAAGAAACCCGATTGGGAATTCCGCTGATTATTGGTTTTGATGTCATTCACGGTTATAAAACGTTAAGCCCTATTCCGTTGGCAGAAGCGGCGAGCTGGGATTTGGAGGCCATTAAAAAGTCGGCGGCGATTGCGGCAGATGAGGCTTCGGCATCCGGAATTAACTGGACTTTTGGACCCAATGTCGATATTTCAAACGATGCCCGTTGGGGACGTGTGATGGAAGGAGCAGGGGAAGATCCGTATCTGGGAAGCAAAATTGCGGTTGCCAGAGTAAAAGGATTTCAGGGAGAAACAACTGCTGATCTGGCAAAAGTAAACACCATTGCTGCCTGCGCGAAACACTTTGCGGCCTATGGTTATGTAGAATCCGGACGTGATTATAATTTGGTTGATATCAGTAATTCGAAATTGTTTAATACCGTTTTACCTCCTTTCGAAGCAGCAACAAAAGCCGGTGTAAGAACACTCATGAACTCGTTTAATCTCGTAAACGGAATTCCGGCAACGGGAAATGTTTTTCTCCAAAGAGACATTTTGAAAGGCAAATGGAAGTTTGATGGTTTTGTGGTTTCAGACTGGGCTTCGGTTCGTGAAATGATTGCGCATGGTTATGCAAAAGATGGAGCAGATGCAACATTGAAAGCCGTTACAGCCGGTTCTGATATGGATATGGAATCACATTTGTATGTTAACGAATTAGCGAAATTAGTTAAGGAAGGAAAAGTTAAAGAGGCTTTAGTAGATGATGCAGTTCGTAGAATCTTGCGAGTAAAGTTTGAATTGGGATTATTTGACGATCCATACAAATATTGTGATGAAAAACGTGAAAAAGCAACTATCGGAAATAAAGCAAATAATGATGGTGTTCTGGATATGGCTAAAAAGTCAATTGTCTTACTTAAAAATAATAAAAATCTGCTTCCGCTAAAGAAATCTGGACAAAAAATTGCTTTGATCGGAGCTTTGGCAAATGATAAAAACAGTCCATTAGGAAGCTGGAGAATTGCTGCAGATGATAATACGGCAGTTTCGGTTTTAGAAGGAATGCAGCAATACAAAGACAATCAGCTGGTTTTTGAAAAAGGAGCCGATTTAATTGTTGGAAAAGCGACTTTCCTGGATGAGGTGGTTTTTAATACAACAGACAAAAGCGGATTTGAAGCAGCAAAAACAGCGGCCAAAAATGCAGATGTTGTGGTGATGGTTTTAGGCGAACATGGTTTTCAGAGTGGTGAAGGACGAAGCAGAACAAACCTTGATTTACCGGGATTGCAACAGGAATTATTAGAAGAAATTTACAAAGTGAATCCAAATATTGTTTTGGTTTTAAATAATGGCCGTCCGTTGACTATTCCGTGGGCAGCAGAACATATTCCGACAATTGTTGAAGCCTGGCATTTGGGAACACAAACCGGAAATGCAGTGGCGCAGGTTTTATACGGAGATTACAATCCGAGTGGAAAACTGCCAATTTCTTTCCCGAGAAACGTAGGTCAGGTTCCAATTTATTACAACAATTACAGTACAGGACGACCTGTAAATGTTGATAAAAATGTGTTCTGGTCACATTTTTCCGATGTAGAAAAAACACCTCAGTTTCCTTTTGGCTTTGGATTGAGTTATACTAAATTCGAGTATAAAAATCTGAAAATAAACAAAACCGCTTTCGCAAAAGGCGAACCGGTTCAGGTGAGTGTTGAGGTTACCAATTCAGGTAATTATGACGGAAAAGAAGTAGTCCAGCTGTACATTCATGACGATTTTGCAAGTATTGCCAGACCGGTTGAGGAATTGAAAGGTTTTGAATTGGTAAGTTTGAAGAAAGGAGAAACTAAAACAGTAAACTTTACTTTGACAGATGCAGAAGTTGGTTTTTATGATAATAACGGAAATTACTTGGTTGAGCCGGGAACTTTTAAAATTAAGGTTGGAGGAAGTTCTGATTCAGGTTTAGAGAGTGGATTTGAAATAAAGGAATAGTTTTAAGCTTAAGAAAAAAACATTTTCTCTCGCAGATTTTACAGATCAAGTAGATTTTTTATCTCCTAAATCTGCAAAATCTGCGAGAGTTTTTTTTACCTTTAAAACCTATTTAACTTTCAACTATTAAACTAAAACAATGAAATATAACAGGTGTGGAAAAAGCGGGTTATTGTTACCTGAAATTTCTTTAGGATTATGGCATAATTTCGGATCGGTAGATAATTTTGAGAATGCAGAAAGTATAGCTGTGGAAGCTTTTGATAAAGGAATCACTCATTTTGATCTGGCAAACAATTACGGACCGGTTCCAGGGTCTGCGGAGACTAATTTCGGAAAAATATTGTGGCATAACTTTCAGGGGAATCTACGTGATGAAATCATCATTTCAACCAAAGCGGGTTATACAATGTGGGATGGACCTTATGGAGATTGGGGCTCGCGTAAATATTTGCTGTCGAGTTTAGATCAGAGTTTAAAAAGAATGAAAGTTGATTATGTCGATATTTTTTATTCACATCGTCCAGATCCTGAAACTCCAATTGAAGAAACCATGATGGCACTTGATTATGCTGTCAGAAGCGGAAAAGCATTGTATGTAGGCATCAGTAATTATTCGGCAGAACAGACCAGAGTTGCGGTTGATGTTTTAAAACAATTAGGAACTCCATGTCTGATTCATCAGGCTAAATATTCAATGTTGGTACGTTGGGTTGAAGAAGGTTTATTGGATGTTCTGGAAGAAAAAGGAGTAGGATGTATTGCGTTTTCGCCTTTGGCACAAGGACTTTTGACGGATAAATACTTAAACGGAATTCCTGAAAATTCCCGTGCTCATAATCCAAACGGACATTTAAAAGAAGATGAGGTTACGGAAGAGCGTATTCACAAATTAATTCAATTGAATGAAATTGCCCAAAACAGAAATCAGTCTTTGGCACAAATGGCGCTTGCCTGGCTGCAGAAAGACAAACGAATTACATCGGTTTTGATTGGTGCAAGTTCAGTAAAGCAGCTGAATAATAATATTGAGTGTCTGCAGAATCTGGATTTTACACAAGATGAATTAAATGCGATTGAGAAGATTTTAGTGTGAAATGTATTTTGTGAAATGTAAAATGTATGGACTGCTATGCATATCTATGATATAAAAAATGGGACAATTTGTCCCATTTTTTATTTTATAATCATCGCGATTCCGCCACCGCTTGCCAATCGAAATTTCAATTTTGTTGTTGAATCAATAGTTACAGTTTCTCTTTTATAATCATTCGCAGCTTTATCTGCGTTTAATCCATCAGAGAAAATCTCTGCTTCGAATTTTTTGCCTTTTTCAAGGAAAGTAAAATCAATTGTAATTTCTCTTGAATCCCAGTTTGTGATTGCACCTAAATACCAGATACTTCCTTTTTTACGGGCAATTGAAACGAATTTTCCCACTTCACCGTCTAAAGCCACTGTTTCATCAAAAACGGTTGGGATCCTGGCTATAAAATCAGTACTTTCCTGTTCTTTGATATAGGCAGTCGGACTGTCGGCCATCATTTGCAGAGGTGCTTCAAAAATCGTATAAAGTGCCAGTTGATGACTTCTTGTCCCCTGACTCATTGGAGTGGAATGGCTTGGTCTGAATTCGCTTTTCGTAGCGTTTCGCATAGCACCAGGTGTGTAATCCATCGGGCCAGCTATCATTCTTATATAGGGAATCGTGGTATCGTATAAAGGGACATCATCATTTGGCGTCCATTTATTATTCTCTAATCCTTTTACACCTTCAAAATTTAAAATGTTCGGAAAAGTTCGCTGAATTCCGGTTGGTTTGTACATGCCGTGAAAGTCTAAAAGCAATTTGTTATCAGCGGCTTTTTGAGCAATATCATACACCGAATTTACCATTTTAGCATCATCGCGATCAAGGAAGTCAACTTTAAATCCTTTTATTCCTAAATCAGCATAATTTTTGAAAATTCCGGCTGTATTTTTAGTCAAAGCCATCCAGGAACTCCATAAAATAATGCCAACGTTTCTTTCTTTTCCGTAAGCGATTAAAGCTTCCAAATCAACATTCGGGTTGTGTTTCATGATATCGTCTTCAAGACTCCAGCCTTCATCCAAAACCACATATTCGACTTTGTTTTTAGAAGCAAAATCAATATAATATTTATATGTCTGCGTATTGATTCCGGCTTTAAAATCGATGTTGTAAATGTTCCAGTCATTCCACCAGTCCCAGGCTACTTTTCCGGGCTTTATCCACGAAATATCTTTTATTTTTGAAGGCTCGGATAATTTCTGAACCATATCGTTATTGGCTAAATCGGCATCGTTTTCAGAGATCACAATTGCTCTCCACGGAAAGTTTCGTGTTCCTTTGGTTTTAACCAGATAATCAGTTTTCTCCGTAATTAGTCTGTTGATGTTGTTAAATCCGCCATTGGTTTCCTGCAACGGATATTTAGAAAAACAGGCTTCAAAACCTAATTTGGGCTTATTATTCGTTACAAACAATCCCGGATAATCTTCTAAATTTGCTTCCAGAAAAACAGCTTTTTTACGGTTTTTAAAATCAATTAAAAAGGGTAGAAACGCCAAAGTATCTTTAGCAAATTCACTGATTTTTTTGTTTTCATATTGTGCTTCAAACGAAGAAATATAAGGATCTTTCGGATTTCTTAAATCACGAACATAAGGTATTAAAGTATTATAATCCTCATCAAAGTTTAAAGTAACTTCTTCCCATTTTACGGTAATATCTTTTTTCTTTTTGGTGATGAATCTGTAAGCTACGCCATCATCAAAAGCCCTGTATTCGATACTGAAATCATTTTTGAAGTTTAATATCAAAAGATTGTATTGATTTTTAACAGTACTCTTTTTGTAAAATGGAGATTCAAAAGTCTGGTTTACTTTTTCTCTTTTTGAATTCAAAAGCAAAGCATTTTTGCCTAAAATTTCATTTTGATCTAATGTCATAGAAATAGAAGATGGAGCCAGAATTAAATCTTTATCATGCGAAACTGACCAGGTTATCTTCTCACTGATTACGATACTGACCTTTATTTTTCTGTTTGGAGATTCCAATACAAAATCCTGTACCTGTTGTTGTGAAAAACTGGCATTAAAAAAAAGCAGTATAAAAATATAGAAGATTCTTTTTTTCATGATTTGATTATTTGGATAATAGGAAACCATATAAGTACATAGTTGAATTTATTTGAGGCTGTCCTCTCAAATGAATTTACATGACTTATATGGTTAAGTAAACTTTGCACTATTTTATTTTTTCTTCAGTTCCAGATTGTATTTTTTTACAATTTCTAAAGTCGATTTATCACTGTTAAAAACTGAATTTAATCCTTGAGGTTCCTGCGGAGGATCGGTTGTTAATGGCTCTCCCGGATTCCATTTTCCGGTTTCATTAACTGCTTTTCCTTCACCGCCAAATCCCCAGAAATTAGCTGCCTGCAACGGGCCTTTATTGGCAACACTTTCAGCAACTCTGCCAAAGATATAACTATAAAACTGATTTCGGTAAATGGAAGGCGCCCCTGCATTTAAATTTTCGTTTTCTCTTGGTAATCCAAACTCCTCAATAATAATAGGTCTTTGTAGATTATTGGCAACTTTAACGTGAGCATCAATATACTTCCCTGCATTTTCAATAGTGGCAGGAATTGTAGCTTCGGCATTATCAGCTTTAAACCAGTTCCAGTTTTTAGGCCAGATGTGCATGGTCAAATAATCAATGTTTGGATTTTTATGTGTTCTTTCAAAAATTCCTATGTCATCGTTCGAACTGTTCAAACCTTCAGAACCTGTAGAAATTAAATGGTTTTTATCTAAACTATCCATTAAATTGACAATATTATTGAGCCAAATGGTGAATTTTCCCTCATTTTCAACCGTAAAAAGCCTTGGTTCATTACCAACCTGCCAGGCCATAATCGTATTGTCTTCTGTATATTTCTTTTTAGAATAAGAATTAGTTCTGCCCATAATAAATTTCACATGATCTTCTAACGCTTTCATACAAGGGTCACAATTGTGAAACTGTTCAGTATACGACATAAACTGTGGCCAGGTATTTGGTGCGATAGCCGGAATAGGAATAGCGCCTTTACCATTCCATTCAAGATATTGTGACATTCCGCCAGACCATTCCCAATTGTTGGTCAGGTATAAAACCGCGTACATTTTACGTTTTCTCATCTCATTCATCAGGAAGTCCAATCCGTCAAGCAAGTCCTCATCATATTTTCCCTGCTCATATTGCAACGCCGGACGTACCGTAAAATCATATTTTCCACCATCTGCTCCCACTAAAATTCGCAAGTTATCGATTCCGTTTTTTTGCATGAAATCAAGCTCGCGAAGCAGTCTTTCCCGGTCACCTACTTTTTTAGAAGCCAGTAAACTTCCGTACCAGTAATTTGTACCAATATAGGTGTAAGGTTTGTCACCTTTATAAAATTGCGTTCCTTTTACTGTAATTCTAGGGAGTTGCTTTTGTGCTTCACAATTTAGATTTAGTAAACAAAAGGCAAACAGGATTAGTTTTGAAATTGAATTTTTCATGATTATTTTATGAGATAGATGATTTTATTTTTTTTCGATAACAACAAAAACTGATGAACGGGCTGGTAACGTTATATTAGTACCTTTTGTTGTTTCTGCAGAGAAGGGTTTTAGAGTTGCATAATTAGCAGGCCCTCCGGCTACTAAAGTTGGACCAGTTCCGTTTATAATTACTTTTCTTGAGAATTCTCCGTTATCGGTATCACCGACCAATGTGTACCAATACATTCTCTTTCCGGTAATGAAATTATTAAGCTGTACTTTTATATTGATAGCGGTTGTTGCCTTATTTACAAAACTGATCCCCACTTTACCATCTGAAAATGAAGAAGCATAAACTTCATAATTTCCGTTGCTATCTTTGTTGGCTTCAATCATACGGTCTCCCATGTATTTTTGAAAGTAATACAAGTGATAAAAAGCAGGTCGAGGCGTACCTTTAGGAATATTAGGCTCGTCTCCGTTGCTAAACATTCCGTGATCATCTCCGTTTGACCATCCGTTTGCGAAATCCCAGCGGGCTGCCAGACCAATTTTATTTTTTAAAACTTCTCCTAAAATCAAAACAGCGTGCATGCCGTTTATGTGAGAAACCTGCTGTTTGCTTCCGGTAGAAAAAATATTCCATTCGTCTAACGCAAAAGGTTTAATTTCATTGTTGGTAGTCGTTAAGGCGTCTTTGCAAAAAGACATCATTTCGGCAGTTACTTTCTTAGGTGTTTCTAAAATTTCGGCGGCAGCAGCGTTTGTGTTATAATTGGTGTAATAATTATGAACCACATAATAATCTGCTTTACCATCGATGTTTTTAAGCAGTTTATCATTCCATGTTTTATGACAATCCGGTAAATAGCTGGCAGGAATCGTTTCGACCATTACAGCTCCAATTTTAATGTTTGAATTTCCAACATCAGCAGCGGCTTTTCTCATGGCAGCGGCTATTATTTTAAAATGCTGGGCATATAACTGGCCATTTAAAAGTTCGGGCTGACCATCTTTATTATTTGCGGAGTTGATTCTGTAACTCGCTTCCCAATCGGCATAAACTTCGTTGCCAATTTCCCAGTATTGTGTTCTTCCGTTGTCATAAGTTACCCAGTCTGCTGCTAATTTTGCAGCATCAGCAACAGGATCGGCACCAGTTCCATATCTTGCATAACCATAATTTATGGTAATAATTCCTTTACTATTAGTGGATTGTAAGAGTTGGTAATAATTATCTAAAGAAATAGTCCAGTCTGCATCGTTTTTACCAAACCAAAAACCGGATGCTTCTTCAGTACCATCTGCTTTTATTAATTTTGAAGGGGCTGTTGAAGGAGTGCTGCTTGCATTCCAGAAATAAATATCACTGATACTTCCGCCGGGGAATCTGATAATATTGGGTTTTAGGTTTGTAATATCATTGATTAAAGTGGTATTGGTAATCATTTTTCCGGACCATAAATTGGCATTATTTCCGTAGATTGTAGTGGGAATTTTAGTGATTACATTCGCAAAATCTATGGTAACGGTGGAGCTTGTCGTTTCAGGAAGAGAAGCTTGGGTGTAATTGGTTGGAGAGGTAAAGTTTTTTGATTTCCAATTATCCAGAAAAAAACCAATTGTATTTGATACTGAAGGATCCGTTTGTGGTTTTATTACAGGATCTTCCGGTGTTGTTGTTGTATCAGGAGAATTGTCATCTTGTTTTGAGCAAGATGAGAGCTGTAATAAAAGAACAGTAACTGTTACAAGGATTATTTTTTTCATCTTGACTATGTTATTTAGGTAATTCATACATCTTCGGTAATGAATTCAATAATGCCGATTTTGATTTTAGACTAAATGTTTTAAAATCAGCATCATTCGAAACCGAACCATTCGGAACATAATAACCATTTTCATCATTATTCCAGAACATCACATAACTTACTTCAATACTGTTTGATGTTAAAGCACTGTATAAGTAATTAGAAAACCAATCGTTTATTGGTGTTTTTGAACTTGTAACCCGATATCCTGTTTCTGTTAAAGCTGCGATTTTTACTTTGGTTTTAGCTAAATCTGATATAATTTTTAATTTAGAATTCGCTGTATTGGCACCCGTTGTACCCTGATTGTCAAAATCCCCATAATTATCCATTCCTAAGACGTCAACATACTTATCGCCCGGATATCTGCTTAAATAATCGGTTGAGGTTAAATAGGTTCTGTCTGGAGAAAAAGCATATAAAATATTGTGAACGCCTTTAGTATTTTTTAAATAATCAACAGTAAATTTATACACTGTTTTGTATTCTTCCGGAGTACAGAAATCGGCTCCCCACCAAAACCAGCTCCCGTCAAATTCATGGAAAGGCCTGAAAATTATCGGAATCAATTCGCCTTTTGTGCCTTTTAGTTTTGAAGAGAAAGCAGCTACCTGATCTAATTTTTCTTTAAACCATTCATGTCTTGTACCTCCCGGTAAAATGCTTCTAAAAAAAATGCTTTTATCGGCTTCAAACATTGAATTAGCATAAAAAGTATATTCTTCTTTATCTGTTTCTGAATAATTCTTATTTTTTGGCCCTCGCAAATGCCAGGATACTGTGTTGATTATTCCTTTTGCATAAGCATTTTTTATTTGGGTAATATTTTTAACCTCTTGCTGATAGAACCAATTGCTGGTTGTGCCATCGTTTCTAATGTCGGTAACAAAGGATAAGTCTGATCCTATAATGGCTGGGTCGTTCCCTGTTATCTTTTTAATGTCAGATTCTCCGCTACTATTTTTGTAAAAAGAAATAAAAGCATCCTGTTGTCCAATAGCGAATTTGCTTTTGGCTAATTTCTTTAGGTTGTAAAACAATGCAACAGTTTCTTTTGTGGCATTGGCGTCAACCATATACGTAGTTGTATTTGAGTTTGTAAGCGGGTCTGTAGCTACTACAACTGGAGGGTCTACTATTACAGGATTATTTGTTACATCGTCAGACGAACAACCTGCAAAAAATAAAATGGGAGCGCTTAAAAAAAATATTCTGATGTAGTTTTTCATTGATTTTAATTAGAAAGTTTGACCTCAATATTATCGGCTAATAAAGTTCCCGTGCAAACACTCATTGCAACCATAATCCGGTATTGTTTTGCACCTTCGGGAATTTGAAATGTTTTTTTGAAAAGAGTCCAGTCCGTATTTCCGGTCACTGTTCCTATAACCTGATCTTCTGAAGCTTTGGTGTTTTCGTCTTTTTTAAATTCAATAATAAACATGCCGTTATTCCATGGGTCTTTTCCTTGTTGGATATCTTTTGCTTTTAACCATCCTGAGATTTCTATGGTTTTATTTCCTTTATTAATATCAGATACCTGATCAATTGCTTTCCATTCGGCGATTTTTGATGAAATTTCTACTGCTGCATTTCCATCTTTTTTGTCTGTAGTAGAAATTGTTCCGTTTCCATTCCATGAATTTAGATTCTCTTCAAAATTTCCGTTTGAAAATGGTTTTGAAGTAGAAATTGTTTTTTGTCCTTCCGGAACTGTCGTTATGGGATTAAGTTTGAAATACTCTTCTTCAGAAAGTGCAGTCGCATTTACATCGTCAAAAAATACAGAGCCGTTGATTTGTGCCAATGCGAGCATGATTCTGATTTTTTGCGCTTTTTCAGGAACCAAAACTGTTTTTTTATAATTGGTCCAGACGATTGTTCCTTTTACTTGCGCTATGTTTTCAGAAACTATTTTTTTTCCGCCGCTGTTTGTAAATTCAGCAATCATTAAACCGGCGTTATAAGCTTCCTTGCCGCCTTCAATCTGATCGGCTTTTACCCAAACGCTGAATTCTACAGCATACGTATTTTTTGGAATGTTTACAATTTGATCTATTGCTTTCCATTCAGCACCCGTAAACTGATTGATAACAGCGCTGTTTTTACCCGTTTTTTTGTCATACGGAGATATGGTTGCAGCATCGCCAGTCCAATTTAATGTTTCAGATTCAAATCCGCCATTTTTAATCAAATTGGTTTGTGCATCACTTATTGCACAAAAAAATAATAAACTAAAGAAAAAGAGTTGTTTCATAATCGTTGTTTTTAATGCAATAAATCAGTTTTATAGAAGTGAAATAATTTAAGTTTTTATTCTTTGGATGAGTTCCAAACAAGCACGACTGTTGTGATATGGGCATTTCCAGAAACCGGCTTTGTCTTTTTCAATCAAAGTATAATCGCCGTAAATTCCCCAAAACCATTCTCCGTTTTGTTTGTCTAAAATGTGTTTTTTTATAAACTCCCAGTTTTTTAAAACAATTTCTAAATATTTTTCGTTATCAGTTAATTGATATGCGTTATAAAAACCAATTAAGGCTTCCGCCTGTACCCACCAGTGTTTCTCGGTAGTTAGTCGCTTCTTTTCAGGGTCAAATTCATACCATAAACCACCATCAGTATCTATGCCTTCCTGGGTAGCTTCTGCTATTTGAATGGCATGTTTAGTGAAATTGTCGATTAATGTTTTATCTCCTGAAATTTCGGCACATTGCAATAAAAGCCAGGCAGCTTCAATATCATGACCATATGAAATAACATCTGGTTTTTCAATCCAGTTTTCATCAAAAAACAAATGCAAATGGCCTGTTTCTGGATTGATGAAATGTTTTTCGATGGTTTGTAATAATTCGATAATATCACTTTGTAACTTTGCATCTTTCCAAACCTTGAATAAATTTGCATATGCCTCAACAATATGCAAATGTGTGTTCATGGTTTTCTTTTCGTTAGCATCTTTACTGCTCAGTCGTAGATCTTCAATAGGTTGCCAATCGCGTGTAAAAGCTTCTAAATAACCTTTGTTTACAGAATCGTAACTGTGTTTTTGTATTCTTAAATATAAATTGATGGCAATTGCGAGTGCCTTTTCATCTTTTGAAATAATATAATATTCGGACAAACCATAAATGGCAAAAGCCAAAGCATAAATCTGATTTTTGGTGTCTTTTGGGGTTGTATCTGCATTGATACTCCAAAATAGACCTCCAAACTCAGGGTCATAAAAATATTCAGAAAGATATTGAAAAGCTCTTTTGGCAATTTCTTTATGAGACTCATCTTTTGTAACCTGGTAGCTTGCAGAAAACGACCATAATATTCGGGCATTTAGTACAGAACCTTTTTCAGCATTTAAAATTACTGCATTATTAGAGTCAATCTGACCAATAAAACCATCATTTTCAATATCAATTGTGTTTTTTGACCAATAGTCTAAAATAGCATCAAGTTCAGCTGATAATTCGGTTTTAAGTTGCTTTAGTTTTGATTGCACGGTTAAATTATATTGCGTTGTTTTTTTCGATTTGGCTGATAATTGTTTCTACAGAACCGGCAGAAATAAAAGTGTCAGCTGGAGTATTGGTCACATAATCAACTAATTTTGCTACAGATGAAACGGCGACATGCATTCTGGTGTCTGATGATGCGTAATATACATAGACAGTACCATCTTCGTCTTCAATCCATCCATTTGAGAACAATACATTCGAAACATCTCCAACTCTTTCTATTCCTTCAGGTCCCATAAAATGTCCGGCAGGAACATGAGTTACTTTCGAAATATCATTCAAATCTGTCATAAACATATAAAGTGTATATCGTAAACCGGCAGCTGTGTTACGAACTCCGTGTGCCAAATGCAGCCAGCCTTTTTCTGTTTTGATAGGAGCAGGACCAAGACCATTTTTTAACTCATAAATGGTGTGATAATGCTTTCCAAAAATGATTTTTTCTTCTTTTACAACGGGATTTTCCATATTGTCAACATATCCTAAACCAATTCCGCCACCTGCTCCCACATCAATAAAACCATCTTGTGGGCGTGTGTATAAAGCATATTTTCCGTTTACAAATTCAGGATGTAAAACAACATTTCTTTGCTGGCCGGTATTCGAAATTAAATCAGGAAGCCTTTCCCAGTTCACTAAATCTTTTGAACGTACAATCCCGGCGTTGGCAACAGCTGAACTTGTATCCCCTTTTGGAGCTTTTGGATCTTTTCTTTCTGTACAAAAAATTCCGTAAACCCAACCATCTTCATGATTGATCAAACGCATATCATACACATTTGTGTCCGGCTCTTCGGTTTGTGGAATTACACACGGTTTTTCCCAAAACCTGAAATTATCAATTCCATTTGGACTTTCCGCAATAGCAAAAAATGATTTTCTGTCAATTCCCTCTACACGAACTGCTAATAAATATTTGCCATTCCATTTCATCGCACCTGCATTAAAAGCAGCATTCATTCCGATACGTTCCTGTAAAAATGGATTTGTTTCTTCATTTAAATCGAAACGCCAGTTTAAAGGTACGTGTGCGGCAGTGACTACCGGATTTTTATAACGTTGATAAATTCCGTTTCCAATCGTATTTTGAGGCTCATTTTTTTGCTGTACAAGCGTATTATGTTCTTTTTCTAACGCTACTTTTCTATCGTGAAATGTAGCTGAAGTTGTTATTGTTGTCATATCAATCAATTTCTAAATCTGTATTTTAATTTTTTATGTCTCTTTTTTCGTTTAAATCCTGTTCTATGATTTGTAATTTTTCTTCAGATAATGGGTAGAATGCAATAAAAGCTACAGATATTGCTGCGGCCATGGCAGGAAGTATGCTTAACATCAATTGAATTCCGTTTTGAGTAGTGGCCGTTTGTTCAACATTGGCCTGAAAACCGTAGTAACCCAAAAGCCATCCAGCTCCGGCACCACCAATTGTCCATCCAAACTTTTGTGACATCGATGAAGCAGAGAAGACTAAACCTGTGGCTCTGCGTCCTTGTTTCCATTCTGAATAGTCAGCACTATCAGCATACATTGACCAGATTAAAGGGAAGATACAGCCTGCACAAATGCTTATTAAAACCTGAAAACTCATAATTAGGACAACATCTTCTTTTCCGAAGAAATAGAATACAAGGCTCAAAATTGCGGCTAATGCCATAGCACCAAAGAAGGTTTTCTTTTTACCAAACTGATTAGCCAATGGTGTTGCTGCAATAACTCCAATGATATTGGCTGCTTGTCCTAAAACCAAATAGATTGAAGTTGGAGTCATGTGAAAAACTGTTCCAAAAAGCGAAAAATCGAAGTTTACACTACTGCTTACATAGTATTTAAAGTAATATACAGCTGCTCCGTCACGGATAGAATTGAAAACTAAAGCACCAATCCCGGCTCCAAGCAGAATCCACCAGGGTTTGTTTTTTAATAAGTCTTTTAAATCTTCTTTTAGATTTGTCTGTTCATCATCAATTGGTTTAACTCTTTCTTTTGTCCAAAGGAAACATGCCCAGAAAAAAGCAGTTGTTATAATTCCGAATACAGCAATTGTAGCCAGCCAGCCTGTTTTTGAGTTAAGGCTTCCTCCAAAATAATTTACTAAAGGTTCAATTAACCAAAGTGCTAAAAGACTTCCTCCAAAAGCAAAAACCATTCTGTAAGAAGATAAGGTTGTTCTTTCTTTTCTGTCAGA
The DNA here is from genome assembly GCF_000735715.2 of Flavobacterium chungangense LMG 26729. Lineage (NCBI taxonomy): Bacteria > Pseudomonadati > Bacteroidota > Flavobacteriia > Flavobacteriales > Flavobacteriaceae > Flavobacterium > Flavobacterium chungangense. Next base: position 211,987 of record NZ_JASY01000008.1, on the reverse strand, counting down.
AGACATTACGCCTAAAAGTGAAGCATAAGGTACATTGATTAAGGAGTAAATCATCATCATTAAGGAATAAGTTACATAAGCATATATAATTTTTCCTTTTTCATCAAAATCAGGAGTGTAGAAGGTTAGTACTCCAATAACAGCAAATGGCACAGCAACCCAAAGTAAATAAGGTCTGAATTTTCCCCATTTGGTTTTTGTTCTGTCAGCGATAATTCCAACAATAGGGTCGAAACAGGAATCCCATATTCTGGTAATTAAGAACATGGTTCCTACTACTGCTGGTGCCAGTCCGAAAACATCGGTATAGAAAAATAGAAGGTACATACTGAAGATTTTCCAGAACATAGAAGAAGCTGCGTCTCCAAGTCCATAGCCTATTTTTTCTTTCAAACTGATTTTGTCGTGCATTTAATTTCTTTTTTAAGGTTGTAATTTGGTATAGTTAGTTATTTTAATGCTTTTTTGATGTCTTTTTCGAATAAGGTTTTGTCAAGATTATAAAAATCTACAAAATTTTTCTCGCTTATCTGACCGGAATAAGGAACATAATAATGCATTTTTTGTTCTTTTTCCTGCCAGCCATGATTCCTCCAAAGTAAGATATAAGATATTTTATAATCACCAATTGCTTTTGTAAAAGTCCCTGTCCACCATTTGCTATCGGGAACAGCTTCGTATCCGGCCTCTGCAACAGCAATTAATTTATGCTTTTCCTGACCAATTTTATTTATGATTTTAAGTTGATTCTGAACTTCGGCTATAAATTTTTCGCCACTTTTATCTTCGTTATTCTGATAGGAATCAAAGCTTAAAATATCGACATAATTATCGTCTGGATAGTTTTCTAAAAAAGCTTCTTTGGAATTGAAACTGCTGGTGTTATAAACGTAAATTAAATTGTGTACCCCTTTTTTTTGCAGGTATTCGAAGGTAAATTTCCATGCGGCTTTAAATTCTTCTGGTGTACAATTTCCTTTTCCCCACCAGAACCAGCCTCCCGTTAACTCATGGTAAGGTCTGAAAAGGATTGGTATGTTTTTTCCGTTCTTATCTTTTAAGGATAGAAAGAAATTGGCAGCTTTATCAAGCCATGATATGAATTTTTCATGATTTTTTTCACCCGGTAAAATGGTTTTTAAAGAATTTGAAGTATTGTCCCAGGCATTTTTTCCAGTTTCAGGATTGTCAAAATGCCAGCTTATTGTTGAAATTCCGCCTCGTTCATTTGCCTCTTTAATATATTGTTTCATTTTGTCAAAAGGAACTCCGTCAATATTATGGGCGTCATCTTTTTCCAGACCTGCTATATCCCATCCATATACTGCCGGGTAATCCCCAACGATATCTTTTATATCGCTGCGCAATGGTTCGTATTTCCAGTTTACACCATAAGCCAGGTCATCCTGATGTCCGAAAAGATATCCTTTTTGAGACAATTGCTGTAGTTTTTTATAAAGAGCAACTGTTTCATTTGTTGCTTTTTTATCCGAAATTGACAAATTTGTATCAGTAGCTTTTGCTTTTATAGAGCATGAAACTCCAATAAAAGCAGTTATAACAAGGAGTAGGGATATTTTTTGCATAATTTATTAAAATATGTTTCATCATAAAGCTAAAAAAAATAAAAAGGATTGTAAAAAATTGAAATAATTTCTCATTAAATTCAATGCTGTCTTTTTTAACTCTTATATTATCAAAACTATAAAAAGAGGACGGATTAAAAACGATTACTGTTTATTATCTATAGTCTTTTTGAAAAGATGATAATTATTTTTTCAAAGATAAATGGATGTTTCTCGTATAATTAATATTATTTTATCAATTATATATCATATTATTGCAAATGGATTTGTTGTTTTATGATCTTTAATAACTTTATAATAATATGAGTACAGCTAAAAATTTTTACAGAGAGATTGCTCCTTTGTCCAGTGGTGATAGTTTTTTAGTCTTCGACAGAGTTAAGGATAGTTTTGATTTTCCGGTGCATTATCATCCGGAATTTGAAATTAATTTTATTTTGAACGGAAAAGGAGTTAAGCGTGTGGTTGGGGATAATATTGAAGAAATTGATAATGTTGAGTTGGTTTTGATTGGGCCTAATTTGTATCACGGTTGGGAATTGAATAAATGTACCAGTAAAAAAATACATGAAATCACTATACAGTTTCATAATGATTTATTTCATGAATCTTTGCTTTCAAGGCGTATTATGAATCCTATACGGGATATGTTTAATCGTTCTATTCATGGTATTTTGTTTTCTAAAAAAGTAGCAGAAGAATTAACTCCAAGATTGATAAAGCTCTCTAAATTAGATGGTATGGATTATTTTTTGGAAATCACTTCGCTATTGTATGATTTGGCTAATTCCAGAAATCAAAGATTGCTCTCGACTTATACGGTAGACTATGATACTTTTGAGGATTATGATAAAATGAAGTTAGTCTACGAATATGTACAAAAACATTTTGCGGATAAAATTACTTTAGAAGATGCGGCCAATATTGCAAGTATGTCTATAATTTCTTTTAACCGATTTATAAAAAAACGTACAGGGAAAACCTTTGTAAATTATATTAATGATATCCGAATTGGATATGCTGCTCGTTGGCTGGTTGAAAAAGATATGAGTGTTTCAGAAATAGCTTTTAAGTCCGGTTTTAATAATATAGCAAATTTCAATCGTAGTTTTAAAGCTACTAAAAATTGTACGCCTAGTCAGTATAGGGAGGATTTTTCTGGATTAAAGCGTATTTTGTAGTAATACTTTTTTTTCATAAACAAATATTATTTTTAACGAAATCGTTTTAATTTTTGACAAATCGTTAATTAATGTTTATTGTTTGTAGGGTTTTCAAGTAGATAAATTACGAATAATTTAAAAAAATGATGTTTTTATTTCACTATGTGTTTTTTTAAATTATTAAAGTAAAAATATTATCATCAAATGATATAATACTATTAACTTCATGTAAACTTCTGTTATAGATTTGTTAAAATAAATTAGTTAAAAAAACGAACTCCTTTTTTAGCTTTTTATCAAGTAAGTATTAAACTTAAACTAACCAAACATTTATTATGAAAAAACTAATGACTAATTTTATTCATTGGAATGCTAACCACAGAGCGATTCCATTGATTTTATTTTTGTTACTGACAAGTAATTTTATTACTGCTCAGGTTAAGGTATCGGGAACAGTCTCAGATGATAAAGGATTGTCAATTCCTGGAGCAAATATTTCGGTTGTAGGATCGAAAACTTCGGTTTCAACTGATTTTGATGGGAAATATACTATTGATGTTCCTGTAAATGCTACTTTACAATTCTCATTTATTGGATTTAATACTCAAAAAATTGCTGTAGATGGAAAAGGGACTATAAATGTAATTTTAAAATCTGCTGCTGAAGATTTAAAAGATGTAGTAGTAATTGGTTATGGAACTGTAAAAAGAAAGGACGTAAACAGTGCTATTTCCAGTATTGGAGCAAAAGATATTGAAAATTTAAAGGTGGCTTCTTTTGATCAAATGATGCAGGGTAAGGCTGCGGGGGTTGTTGTGAATAATAATTCTGGAGAGCCAGGAGGAAATGTTTCTGTAAAAATTAGAGGAGCTTCTTCTTTGACAGGTACTAACGAACCTTTATATGTAATTGATGGAGTGCCAATTTCCGGTGATGCCAGAAACTCATCTACATCAGGAAGAAATGCGGCTGGAAATTCTAACTTTTCAAACTCTGGTAATATTACATATAGTCCATTGTCATTAATAAATCCTAGTGATATAGAGTCTATTGATATTCTTAAGGATGCTTCTGCTACAGCTATTTACGGTTCTCGTGGAGCAAATGGTGTTGTTATAGTAACAACAAAATCTGGAAAGAAAGGAACAGGAAAATTAACTTACGAAAACACATATTCGTTCAGTAATTTACCAAAAAAATTACCTTCGATGAACCTTCAACAATATGCAGCTCATCAAAATGCTTTGGCTCCTATTTTACGTCCAGGAGACAATACTGCTATTCGCTCTGAATTTGCTCATCCTGAACTTTTGGGTAAAGGTACGGATTGGCAGGATGAAATTTATCAAACAGGAATTATGACTTCACATCAGTTGTCTTTCTCAGGTGGTAAAGATGGAATAAATTATTTTATCTCTGGAGGAGTGCTGGATCAAGATGGTATTGTGATAGAATCAGGTTTCAAAAGATATAACGTGAGATCAAATATTGATGCTAAAGTAAATAAATTTATAAAAGTAGGTTTAAATGTTAGTGCTGCATTAACAGATGAAAAATTAACATTAAATGGTCAGTTTAATGGAGTAGTTGCTACTTCTTTATTCTCTACTCCGGATGTTGCTGTTAGAGAATTGTCAGGATCTTTTGCCGGGCCGCCTGCTGGAGGTCTAACTTCATTTGTTAATCCTGTAGCTACATCTTTATTAGGGTCTAATACATTAGTTAGAAAAAATTATTCGGGTAATTTTTATACTCAAATTGATTTGTTTAAAGGATTAGAATATCGTTTTGAATTTGGAGGTTATATGTATGATAATTTAGGTCAGCAATATGATCCAATGTATTCTTTAGGAAATGCAGTAAAAGATTATGCGAACTTATATTATAATCCTTCTTCGGGTAATTCATGGAACTTAAAAAATATGATTACCTACAGAAATACTATTGGTAAACATAACTTTACAGTTTTGGCAGTGCAGGAAGCAAATAGATCACATTGGCAGGGACATTCTGTTAACGCTACCGGTTTTAAGGATAATAGAGATCACTCGCTTGCAGCTTCTGATTTGTCTAAAGCAATTATAAGTAGTCCGTATCAGGGGACACAAACATTATCCTCTTACCTAGGAAGGTTAGTTTATGATTATGCTGATAAATATGGTGTTAGTGCAGCAGTTAGAACAGATGGTTCTTCAAAGTTTACTGTAGGTAATAAATGGGGCGTATTTAGTTCTGTTGGTGCTTCTTGGAAACTTTCAAATGAATCTTTTATGGAGGGTACTAAAAAGTATATTGATAATATTAAACTTAGATTTGGTTGGGGACAAACAGGAAATAATCAAATTGGTAATAATTTGTATGATTCAAATTTGCATATAGTAAATAGTTCAATGGGAAGTTCTTATTTGCCTTCAAATACTCCTAATAAAGATTTGAAATGGGAAACTCAGGAGCAAACAAATTTAGGTTTAGATTTTACATTGTTTGATTCTAAATTTACTGCTACTGTTGAGCTATATAGAAAAGTTAATAAAGATTTCTTATATCAAGTTCCTTTGCCAAACTTTCTTTCTGGTGGAGGAGATTATGAAGGAGGGGTAAATCCGCCTTACTTTAATCTTGGAAGTATGGAAAATAAAGGGATTGAGGTTACACTTGGGTATTCTCATAATTTCTCTGAAAATTTCTCGTGGAATAGTAGTTTGAATTTATCGAAATATGTTAATCAGGTTACCGATATGGCAGGATTGAATATTGTTAAAACAATGAATACACTTGCTTATCATACTATATCTGTTTCAAGAACTACGGAAGGCTTGCCAATAGGATCATTTGTTGGTTATCAGGCTACAGGAATTTACAGAACAGATGATGATTTGTTGACTTACGGATATGATAATGGCGGGACTAAAGTGCCTTTGAAAAATGGAACTAATTCATTATTGCCAGAGTTTCAAAAAGGAGATGTGATTTACAAAGATCAAAATAATGATGGAATTATTGATGTAAAAGATTTAGTTTCAATTGGAAATCCAAATCCAAAATTAACTTACGGATTTACAAATAATTTCAAATATAAAAGTGTTGATTTATCTATTATGGTTCAGGGAACAACTGGAAATAAATTGATGAATTTAACCAGAGCATCTGGTGTAATGAATAGTAGCGTTGGAACAAATTATTTAACTGAAGCATCAGATTTCTATTCAGCAGATAATTTAGATGCTAGTTTGCCAACACCATCCGTTTATTCTCATATAAATAATGCGATATCGTCACGTTTTATTGAAGACGGATCTTATTTGAGAATTCAAAATGTAACTTTAGGTTATTCTTTGCCTTCAGATCTTATTTCAAAAATTAAACTGTCTAGATTGAGATTATATGCAAGCGCGCAAAATCTATACACTTTTACAAAATACAAAGGTTATGATCCTGAAGTAGGTTCTTATAATCAGGATGCATTATTGTCAGGTGTTGATAATGGGCGTTATCCTACGCCTAGACAAATATCTTTTGGTTTAAATGTTGAATTTTAATATGATTAATATGAAAAATATAATAAAAAAGAGCAGTGCTGTTGCTTTGACATTGATGTTGTTGGTCTCATCCTCTTGTTCACAGGATTTTATAGATGTGCCTGCAGAGGGAACTCCAACTATGGGGAATTATTATGATTCAGATGTTAAACTTGATAATGCAACGAATGGGTTGTACGGTATTGTGTGGTTTAATATGAACAAGGAGGGTTATTATGCAATTACAGATGTTATTTCAGGTAATTTGGTTTCAAAGTATAATGATAACTTTGCTAAGTTTACAGATTTAAGCTTTACGAATACGGCTTCATATATATCTGATTCCTGGAGATCTTGCTTTGGAGCTATAGCAAATTCTAATGCTTATATTAACAGTTTGCCTATCAGTGTTGGGCCAAATGTTAGTAAAGCAGCGTTAGATAATGCATTGGGAGAAGCGCATTTTATCAGAGCCTTTTCTTATTTCTTCCTTGTGAGATTATGGGGTAATGTGCCAATTATCGAAAACAATGCCGATTATTCTAAGAATTTTGTTATTCCAAGTAACCCGGTTGAAGATGTATATAAGTTCATTGAGAACGATTTGAAATTTGCTATTGATAATTTAAAAACTAAAAACAGAGGAGCAGATTATGCCGCTAATGCTCATGTATCTAGTGGATCTGCTAAAGCTTTCTTAGCAAAAGTATATCTATATCAAAAGAAATATGATTTGGCAAGACAAATGGCTCAGGAGGTTATTAATAGTGGAGAGTTTAAGTTGTTAGGAGGCGAAGAATTGCCTACAAAATCTTTTGCTGATTTGTTTTTGCAAAAAAACAATAATAATGAAGAATCAATCTTTTCATGGCAATGGACAGGTACGGGAACTTATTTTGAGGGTAACTTCTCTAATACAACTTTTGCTCCGGAAAACAGATTAGTTGAAACTACTTATAGTCAGGGTATCGCTCCTTCTCAGGACTTAATTAAAAACGGTTACGAAGTTAATGATAAAAGAAGAATAGAGACTTTTATGCTTCCTGGAGATTATTATCCAAATTTAACCTATGCTGAAACAACTGTAGGGGCTCCTTATATTTTAGGTTATACTTTTGACATTGCAAATGAAACTCAAAACTCTGGCTCAGGTGTAAAAAAATATGTAATTGGAAAAGAAAACTTACCAATCACAGGTAAATTTAATAAACCCTTTAATGGAGAAAGCAGTATGAATACGTATCAAATGCGTTATGCGGAGTTGTTATTAATTCATGCTGAAGCTATATTAGGTTCTCAAACAGGAAGTACTACTGATGCATTGGCTCTTAAATCGTTTAATGCAGTTCGTAAAAGAGCAGGTTTAACTGAAAAAGCTTCAATATCTTTTGATGATATATTTAAGGAAAGACGTTCAGAATTGGCAGTTGAAGGAGATTATTATTTTGATTTAGGACGTTTGCCTTTTGCTAAAGCTAAAGCTATATTAGAAGCACAGGACAGAGGGGATAGATACACTGCAAAACATATTGCAATAACTGCTACAAGTCTTTTATTGCCTTATCCTTCAGATGATTTGATTAAAAATCCAAAATTGACAGAAGTAGTTCCATATACTTTCAAATAATTTTAAAAATATAAAATATGAAAAATTTAAAAAATGTTTCATTAATAGCATGTTTGTTATTTCTAATACTTTTTACTTCATGCTCAAACGATGATAATGATTCGAATGGAGGAAATACTCCGGTGATTGAGTCAGTAATGCCTTCTGGTTATTATGAAGATGGAACTATTAAGTCATTAGAGCCTGTTAGTATTGTTGATCCTAAAAACTATTATATAATTCATGGAAAGGGATTTTTAACAGCAAAAAAGGTTTATTTTAATGATTATGATACCTATTTTAGACCAACATTTGTTACTGATACTGATATAGTTATATTGGTTGATGAAAAAACACCTTATGCGGATGCATCAAACAAAATTAAAGTTGTTACGGAAAAAGGAACTGCAGAGTTTGATATAACAGTTGCGCCACCAGTGCCTACATTCAACTGGTTTAATCCTGAAAATGCGGCAGAAGGAGATATTGTTACAATTAATGGGAATTACTTTTTAAATCCTATTGTGAAAGTTGGAACAGAAAATGCAACTGTATTATCTTCAACTTTAACACAAATCACTTTTAAAATGCCAGCGAATGGAAATGACAAATATGTAACAGTTAGTAATATCTCAGGTACAACTCCATCAAGTGTTGGAGTGGGGTCAGCATTATACGATGATGTGTTGCAAGGAGATACCGGGCACTGGACATGGAGTGGAAATGAGTTTAATACAAACTATACTACAGATAAAATTCAGGGAGATGCATCGATGAAAATAGTTTTTAATGGTTGGGATGGTGCTGATATGAAATTTAATTCCAGAGATGTTTCTAAGTATAAAGCTTTTAGAGTTCGAGTGAAAAGTGCTTCTGCTAATACTAATGCAAGTTTAACATTTGTGTTTGGAGGTTGGGCTTATCAAATTAAAAGATCTCTTAGTTCTGTATGGACTTATATTGAAATTCCTTTTTCTGAAATAGGAAATCCGACAACTTTCGATCAGTTAACACTGCAAGAGTCAGGGAATTTTGGAGGTAATACTATATATATGGATGATATGGGATTTGTTTTGAAATAAATAAATTTGTTTAATTTGAGTTAGTCTAAAATGTTCCCTGGTTGAAAAATTAGGGAACATTTTTTATAAAGTATTTTAATTTTAAAAAAAATGAAAAGAATAATTTTAATATTGGCTTTGCATATTTCCATAGTAGGCCTCAGTCAGGGAAATACCCACAATCAAACCGGAGGGAAATTTGAAGGTCTTGCAATGACACCTCCGATGGGGTGGAACTCATGGAATACTTTTGCAACCAATATCGATGAAAAATTGGTAAAAGAAACGGCTGATATTATGGTTTCATCAGGAATGGCCGCGGCAGGTTATAATTATATTGTCCTGGACGATGGATGGATGGCAAAAGAGCGAGGTGCAAACGGAGATTTAGTCCCAGATCCAGGTAAATTCCCAAATGGAATGAAAGCTGTGGTAGATTATGTACACAGCAAAGGTTTGAAATTTGGTCTGTATAATTGTGCCGGAACACAAACATGTGCCGGATATCCGGGAACTCGCGGTTATGAATACCAAGATGCCCGATTTTATGCCCAACTTGGAATCGATTTTCTTAAATACGATTGGTGTAATACAAAAGGAATTACTGCGCCCGAAGCTTATACAACAATGAGTAATGCACTAAAAACAGCCGGAAGGCCTATTGTGTTTAGTCTTTGTGAATGGGGTGATAACCAGCCTTGGGAGTGGGGTAAACCAGTTGGAAACCTTTGGAGGATTTCCGGTGATATTTATCCTTGTTTTGATTGCGAATTTAAGCATCCTGAAAATTGGTCATCCTGGGGATTCATGAAAATTGCAGATATGCGTAAAGATATTCGAAAATATTCAGGCCCTGACCACTGGAATGATTTTGATATGATGGAAGTTGGGAACGAAATGAATGATACCGAAGACAAAGCACATTTTAGCATATGGTGTATGTTGGCATCACCACTGTTTAGTGGAAATGATTACAGAAAAATGTCAAAAGAAACATTGGCAATTTTAACCAATAAAGAACTAATTGCGGTTAATCAGGATAAGTTAGGTATTCAGGGTTTTAAATATCTTGCAGAAGATGGAGTAGAAGTTTGGGTAAAACCATTATCAGATGGAAATTGGGCTGTGACATTTTTGAACAGAAGTGATGTTTCTAAAAAAATCAATTTCGAATGGAAAAAACATATAATTAAAGATGCTGATTTTGGTTATGAGGCAAATTTGGGTAAAACAGTTTATAAATTGAAAGATCTTTGGAAAAACAAAGAAATTGGAAATACTAAAAATAATTTTAAAGCAGATCTTGCTTCTCATGATGTTATTACGCTAAGATTAATTCCATAATACCTTAATATGAAATCAGAAATTAAACTTTTTGTGACTGTCTTATTATTGATGTTTTGTTATGCTAATGCACAATTTGTAAAAAAACATGGTCAGTTAAGTGTTCAGGGTACTCAATTGGTAGATAAAAACAATAACCCGATAGTCTTGCGTGGAATGAGTTTTGGCTGGCATAGCATGTGGCCAAGATTTTACAATGAAAAAGCAGTTAAGTGGCTGAAAAAAGATTTTAACTGTAATATAGTTCGTGCCGCTATGGGAATCGAATTAGGAGAGATGGCTTATAAAAAGAATTCTCAATTTTCAAAAGATAAAATAGAGTCTGTTATTAAGGGGGCAATAAAATCTGATATTTATGTGATTATAGACTGGCACAGTCATAATATAAATTTAGAAGAAGCAAAGGTTTTTTTTGCAGAGATATCCAAAAAATATGCGAAATACCCAAATGTCATTTATGAGATTTTTAATGAGCCGGATGATGAAACCTGGCCACAAATTAAGGCGTATGCCGAAGAAGTAATTAAGGTGATAAGAAATAATGATTCTAAAAATATTATTTTGGTGGGATCTCCTCATTGGGATCAGGATGTCAATCTTCCGGCAGCTGATCCCATTGTAGGATACAATAATATAATGTACACGATGCATTTTTATGCCGCAGCGCATGGTAAAGAACTCAGGGATAGAACTGATGAAGCAATTAAAAACGGTTTGCCAATTTTTATATCAGAATCTGCAGGAATGGAAGCGAGTGGTGATGGACTTTTGGATATGAAAGCATGGCAGGAATATATTGACTGGATGGAAGAACGAAAATTAAGCTGGATTACCTGGTCAGTTTCGGATAAAGATGAAACTTGTTCGATTCTGCAAAAATCTGCTAAATCAGAAGGTAATTGGAAAGAAAAGGACTTGAAAGAATCTGGAATTAAAGTCCGTGAATTTTTAAGGAAATATAATTATAAGGAATAAGTTTGTTATTTATCATGAGGAAAGCCTGTTCGTTTGAGCAGGCTTTTTTTTGTTATTTTAAGTTAAGTAGAATATTTTTCACGACACTTTTTTGTAAGAATTTAGCCTGGTTATTTTGATTTGTTTTTGAACTTTTTAAAGTTATTTTGATGGCTTGAATATTTTATTTTTATTTAAATTTTTTTTAACCCCTATTTTTTATGGGGTGATTTGTGTTTTTGTGTTTAAAAAAGTGAGAAAATTGTCTTTTTTTATATTTTTAATTTTGTTAAACCCTGTTTTTTTAAATATTGTTGCTTAAAATGTGTTATCGTATTTTTAAAAACCAATCCGTATAAATGTGAAATAACGATTATTTTTAATTTAATTTTTGTAATCCATAATTCTGCTTCAAAAACATTAAAAAAATAGATTTCGATTCTTCTACTCATACAAAAGTTAATAAATTCGCTGAAGAAAATGATGATGATTAGATGGGTTTAAAGTTCAAAGTGGAATCGTATAATTAATATAATAATAGATAAAAATTTAACTAACCAAAATCAAATTAATTAACTAAAACCAATTTAACACATGAAAAAAGTATTATGTATTTTATCATTAGCCTTAACAACAAGTTTTGCATTTGCACAAGATGACACTCCAGAAACCACTCCTTTAGAAATTTCAGGTTCCGGAGATGTATATTACAAATATGATTTTGCTAAAGTTCCTAATATTCCAACAAGTTTCGCAACAGATCAGAATTCAGTTTCTTTAGGAATGTTAGATATTGCTTTGAAGAAGAAAATAAAGAACATTTCTTTCGTAGGTGAAATTTCTTTTGGACCAAGAGGTCAATACCAATCATTACCAAATGGTGATGGAAGTAGTTCAAATGCGGACAATTCATTCCACATCCAAAACTTGTATGCAAGCTATGCAGTTACAGATAAACTTAGTCTTACTGCAGGTTATATGGGGACATTTATTGGATATGAGGTAATCTCACCTGTAGGGAACTTTCACTACTCTACTTCTTATTTATTTACCAACGGACCATTCCAAAATGCAGGAGTTAAAGCTAATTATGCGATAACGGAGAAATTCGGGGCAATGGTAGGGGTGTTTAATGACTCTTGGAATACATACAAAGCGGATTCACAAAAAGGATTAAATGCTGTTGGAGGTCAATTGTCTTATGTAACAGATAAAGCAAGTGCTTATTTGAATTTTATGGATGGTTCAGTAAGTGGTACTATTGTTGACTTGACTGCAACATTTCAATTAACTGATAAATTTAAATTAGGTTTAAACGCTGCTGATTTTTCAAACGAAGGCGATGTTGGTTATACAGGTGGTGCTTTATATCCATCTTATGCAATTAGTGATGCTTTTGCTTTAGGGTTGCGTGCAGAATACTTTAAGTCTAAAGAAGGTTCTTTAGATACGGATGTTACAGCTTTTACTTTATCAGGAAATTATAAAATAAACGGCTTAACGATTATTCCAGAGTTTAGACTTGATTCTAATTCAGATGAAGTTCTGTTCGTAGATTCTGATTTAGCTCCTGCTAAATCTGCTTCTCAGGTGCTTTTAGCTTTAGTTTACGGATTCTAAGATTAAATAAAACATACTCTTTAAAAAGAGATAAAGATTGATATTTTTTTTTTTTTTTTGGAAGCTGTCAAAATTGTGAAATTTTGGCAGCTTTTTTATTGGTCTCAAATCGGTGGTTTAAAACCTGCAGTATTGTAATGTTTTATAGTACGAAAAAACACACTCTTCAACTTCTTTAGTCTAATTTCAAAATAGTAAAACTGAAGGTCTCGTCAAAACAAACCTTCTGTTTTCAGTACAGAGTTTTTAGTTTACACGTCTTTCACTAATATGTTTAATCGTAAAAAGAGTAGTTAAGATGTGATAATTTGGTTCTGATAAAAAGTTGTTGATTTGCTTGGATTTAGCTTGGTAGTTTTCGGTTTAAGTTTAGTGGTTTTAACTTAATACTAATTTTAATCTTATCGTTTTGTGTAATATTTGCTAGTACCTATTGATAAACAAACAAGTGTTTTTTTTTATTATTTAAGAATATAGGGAGTGAGGGATATAATTGGTTTCTTTAAAAAAATGCGTTTCTAAATTGAATTAGAAACGCATTTTTTATAAAATAAAAGTTATTGTAGCTGTTTTTTGTAAATAGAATAGATTGTATCTATTGTTTTACGGTCTAAAACAGAGCTGGTGTCAGTTTGAATATAATGTAATTTAAAAGCCATTATTGCTGCTGATAGATTTTTGGTATTATAACCGATAATTCGCAATGCAGGTTCAATTTTAAAATCAAAAGGAGCTTCTTCTAAAATTTCATCAGGCCATATTCCAAATCCTTTTTCGGCTAATGTCTTCCATGGAAATAAAGCGCTTGGATCTTGTTTTCTGCCTGGAGCAATATCAGCATGCCCTAATATGTTTTGTGTTGGAATGTTGTAATCTTTTTTCAATTTTGTCAAAAGCGCAATTAAACTTCCAATTTGAGCTTCAGTAAAGGGCTTGAAGCCATTATTGTCAAGTTCGATACCGATAGAGCTTGAATTTAAATCTGTATTTTTTCCCCATGTTGAAGCACCTGCATGCCATGCTCTTAAATAATCATTTAACATCTGAACAACTTTGCCGTTTTCAGAAATTATATAGTGAGAGCTGACCTGTGTTTTAGTTTTTGTAAAAGTACTAATGGTTTGCTGTAGAGAATCTTGAGCTGTATGGTGAATGATAATGAAACTGGGTTTTCTCAGATTGAAATTGACAGTTCCTATCCATTCTGTGTTGATGCCATTTAATAAAGGTGTAGATCCTGTTTTTGATAACGTATCTTTTACAATCCCTAATTGCGTTGCGTAAGTAGTATCAATGATAACCGGGGTAACTGGTATTGGTGCAACTTCTTTGCTTGTAATTTGATTTTCTAAAGTTTTAAGCTGCTGATCATAAACTTTTTCTGTTGTTCTGTATGGGTTTTTTGTTCCGCAAGAAGTAATTATAATTGCTGAAATGAGATAACAAAAATGTTTTTTTAACATGTTTTACATTTTAAGATTAAGTAGAAATAGTTATTCTGCAGGTTTTATTTCTTCAGTATCTTCCTTAACTTCTTTTTTTTCTTTCTTCTTTTTTGACTTATTCTTTTTTATTTCTTTAAAATTAGCCATAAAAGTGGTGTATTTTTCTATCTGTGCAGGATTTAAAAAAGCAGTTATTTTTTTAGTCGTAACTTCTCTTAATGCATTTATTTGCTCAATTTTCTGATCCTGACTACTGCTTTCGTTTTTTAAGAGAACACCTTGTTCTCTCATGCTGTCTGCTAAAACATTTGTAATGGCAATAACCTGCAATTCATCAAGATTTACTTCCGGTTTCATTTGTTCTACAATTTTAGCAGCTGTTTCTTCTACAGGAACTTCTTTTGGCTTGCTTGGGCTACTTTGCGACCCCTGCATCATGCTTCTGTCCATTCCCATTCCGCCCCCTCTTCCGCCGTAGCCATTACCATAGCCATTATTGTATCCGTTTCCATATTGAGCCGAAACGGAATTAAGGCTTAATAAAGTAAAAACTAATAGAAAAAAAGATTGTATAAGTTTCATAAAAGTATTTTCTAAGTTGAAATTTAAAAATCGGTTACGGTAAATTTAAGCAGGTTCTCCGTATAAATCAAATTCTGTAGCTTCTATTATCTTGATATTAACAAATTCACCAGTTTTTACGTAATGTTTTGAGGCATCTATTAAAACCTCATTGTCAACATCCGGACTGTCAAATTCGGTTCTTCCAACAAAATGAGCACCTTCTTTTCTGTCAATAATACATTTGTAAATCTGTCCTACTTTTTCCTGATTCAAATCCCATGAAATTTGCGATTGTAATTCCATGATTTCATTGGCTCTGGCTTGTTTTACATCAGCAGGAACATCGTCTTCCAATAAATAAGCATGAGTGTTTTCTTCATGAGAATAAGCAAAACAGCCCATTCTGTCAAATTTCATTTCCTGAACAAAATCTTTCAAAATTTCAAAATCTTCCTGGGTTTCGCCTGGGTAACCAACAATCAAAGTAGTTCTGATGGCCATTCCGGGAACCGCAGCACGAAAATCTTTCAATAACTGAGTCGTTTTGGCCTGAGTTGTACCACGACGCATCGATTTTAAAATATTATCCGAAATATGCTGTAACGGAATATCAATATAATTACAGATTTTAGGTTCACGTTTCATTAATTCCAAAACATCCATAGGGAAACCGGTAGGATAGGCATAATGTAAACGAATCCATTCAATTCCTTCAACGGCTGCCAATGCTTCTAAAAGTTCAGCAAGGTTTCTTTTTTTATAAAGATCAAGGCCATAGTAAGTTAAATCCTGAGCGATCAGAATTAGTTCTTTTACGCCGTTTTTGGCTAAACCTTGTGCTTCCTTTACTAATTTTTCAATTGGTTGAGAAACATGTGAGCCACGCATTAACGGAATCGCACAGAAACTGCACGGTCTGTCACAGCCTTCAGCAATTTTTAAGTATGCGTAATTTTTTGGAGTCGTAGTTAAACGCTCTCCTAATAATTCATGTTTATAATCTGCTCCCAATGCTTTTAAAAGCTGAGGCAGTTCTGTAGTTCCAAAATATTGGTCTACATTCGGAATTTCTTTTTCTAAATCCGGTCTGTAGCGTTCGGATAAACATCCTGTAACAAAAACCTTGTCGACCAACCCTTTGTCTTTTTTATCAGCATATTCCAAAATCATGTTTACCGATTCTGCTTTCGCATTGTCAATAAAACCGCAAGTGTTGATTACGATAATGTTTCCTTCCTCAGCGGCTGGTGCCTCATGTTGTACTTCTTTGCCATTGGCACGAAGCTGTCCCATTAACACTTCACTATCATATACATTTTTCGAACACCCAAGAGTGATTACGTTAATTTTGTTCTTTTTTAAAGACTTGGTTCTCATACTTTTATAAATTGGAGTGCAAAATTACACTTTTTTATTCAAACACAGACTGTTTAGGTTTGTTTTAAGGTGTTTTTTCAGGAGCCATTTCCCGCTATCCGTTACAATCTTTTATGCCGAACACCGGCATAAAAGGATTTTCACTTCTATCCTTTAGATTTGTTAGGAAGATTTAAAGTAATTTTAATCAACAACCAAACTGACAAAGTGAACCTTCTCTTCTATCAAAGTTTGCTACTTATGCCCTGATTAGGACTTTGTCAGTTTTATTGAATAAGCTTCAGAATAGTAATTAAGGATTTAATGCCTATTATCAAGGATATGAATTTATTCAATAGTTGGTTGCTAATTTTTAAAACATTTTCTTATGAACAAATTTAAACATTTTCTAGGCATCGATGTATCCAAGGAATATTTTGATGCAGTTTTAATTCTGAATGGAGCAAAAGAAAAACCAATTCACAATCAATTTGCAAATGATTCCAAAGGAGTAAAAACATTAAATCAATGGCTTAAAAAACAAGGCGCTACAAGTCAGCAAACTCTTGTTTGCTTAGAACATACGGGTATGTATGGAAAATTAATCATTAGATATTTAATGGGTTTTAATTATTCTCTTTGGGTAGAAATGTCTTTGAAAATCATTAGGAGTATGGGACTTCAAAGAGGTAAAAATGATAAAATTGATGCAGAAAGAATTGCCATTTATGCAATGAAAAATCAGCAGGAAGCTATCATTTATAAAGCTCCCAGCCGAACCGTTGAAAAGATCAGAAATCTAATGTCATTAAGGGAAAAACTAATTCTTACCAAAGCTTCTTTGATACGCAATTCAAAAGAAATGAAATCGTTAGACCCGGAAGTATCTAAACTTTCTGATAAATTTCAAAAGCAAACCATAAAAGGAATTACTTCTGATTTAAAGCAAATAGAAAAACAATTAGATTTATTTATAAAAGAAGATGAAAACTTAAGCAAAATTTATTCACAAGCCATTTCAGTTCCTGGAGTTGGTAAAGTAACTACTCTATATCTAATCTGTTTTACGAATGAATTCACAACCTATTCAACGCCAAGACAATTGGCTTGTTACGCAGGAGTGGTGCCTTTTGAACATACTTCAGGCAAAAGCATAAGGTTAAGACCGAAAGTTCATCATATGGCTAACAAAAAGCTTAAAAAGCAATTACACATGTGCGCCTTGTCGGCAGTTAATCACGACCCGGAAATGAAAGAATATTTTAAAAGAAAAGTACAAGAAGGAAAAAATAAAATGCTCGTAATTAACAATGTCAGAAATAAAATAGTACATCGTATATGTGCCTGTATTAGAGATAACAAAACATTTGAGGTTAGAAAATCAGCATAAATCTTATCAGGGACAACCCTTATTATCAACGAGTAAGATATAAAACCTTTTGTTGAATTCTTATTCGCAAACTTGCTGTGTCTTAAAATAAAACTAATTTAAATTAAAAAAAAAGATTTATTAACTTGTTTATGTCATAGTAATCAGGGCTATGAATCGTGTCTTTAGAAAATTATTTTTTGCTGACAAATTATCAGTAAATTGTATTTGGATAGTTTTTTGATTAATAATTATTCAATTGATTAATAAAAATATGAACGATAACCATTTTAAATTTTCAACTGCAGTTATTGGACTACCAGTGTTTTTTGTCCTCTTTTTATGGATTATTTATTGGGTTCAGATTCGGTTTGATTTTGATTTTTATCAAAATGGAATTTATCCAAGGGATGTATCAGGTTTGCAGGGTATTTTATTTAGTCCCTTTATTCATGAAAATTTAAACCATCTATATAATAACTCTATTCCGCTTTTAGTATTATTGTCTGCTTTGCAATTTTTTTACCCTAAACAATCTTTTGCGGTTATAGGATTTGGAATTTTATTTTCAGGTTTAATAACATGGATTATTGGGAGGGAAAATTTTCACATTGGTGCAAGTGGACTAATTTATGTTTTGGTAAGTTTTATATTTTTCAAAGGGATTCAGACCCGATATTATCGTTTAGTAGCACTTTCATTTGCGGTAGTTTTACTTTATGGTGGAATGATTTGGTATGTTTTTCCGGATGTTGATCAAAATATTTCGTGGGAAGGACATTTGGCAGGTTTTATAACAGGGTTTGTAATGTCTTTGTTTTATAAAACTCCGGAATATGCTAAACCAATTGTTTATGATTGGCAAAAACCTGATTTTAATCCCAATGAAGATGCTTTTATGAAGCACTTTGACGAGAATGGTAATTTCGTCAATACTGAAATACCTCCTGAAGAGTCTGAAATATTATCTTCTTATTTCAATTCTGATATTTCGGTTAATTATATTATAACCAATTCGAAATCAGAGGATAAATCTTTGTAGATAAAAGGTTTAATGATGAAAGCAATGGTGTTAATGGTTTCAGAGAACCTAAGGTAACAAAAAAGCACCTCAGTTAGAGGCGCTTTTCTATTCTTTGTAGTGATTCCCTTAGTTTCTTTGGCGAACAGCTTCATATAAGAATGCTCCACAGGCAACCGAAACATTTAATGATCCAATGGTTCCAAACATGGGTAGTTTTGCTTTTTCATCGACAATTTTTAAAACAGAAGGATTAATTCCTCTGTCTTCAGAACCCATAATGATTGCAGTTGGTACATTTAATTCCAGATCATAAATATTTTGTTCTGTTTTCTCAGTTGCAGCAATAGTTTTGATTCCTGAACCCTGTAAATAAAAAATAGCATCCTTAATGTGTTCTACTTTACAAATGGGTACATTAAAAACAGCTCCGGCTGAAGTTTTTACAGTATCTCCGTTTACAGGGGCAGATCCAGCTTTTTGAACAATAATTCCGTTTACGCCAGTGCATTCTGCAGTTCTTATGATGGCTCCAAAATTTCTTGCATCAGAAATTTGGTCTAATATTAAAAACAAAGGTTTAGAACCGGATTCAATTGTAGATTCAACAAGATGTTCTAAATCTATGAATCCAATCGGAGATATTGTTGCAACTGCTCCCTGATGATTATTAGGAGTTAAACGATTCAGTTTTTCAACAGGAACGTAGGAGAAATTAATGTTGGCGCGCTTCATGACTTTCATTAAATCCTTCATTAACTCACCCGAAATTTCTTTCTGAATGAATACTTTGTCTACTTCTTTTCCTGCCTGAATTGCTTCTATAATAGCTCTGATTCCAAATATTTGATGTTCTTTTTCCATATCGCAAATATAGGTATAATGTTTATATAAAAAAAAACCACCCTGAATGAACAGAGTGGTTTTGTATTATTTGTTTCTGCTAAATTAGTTAGCGTCCCACCAAAGTTTTGTAGTTACATTACTAACTACAGTTGCATTAGGGTTGTATTGTCTCTCATCAGAAGGAGTAGGTAGTCTCACAGGAACAACTTTTGTATCAGAAGCCTGATTTGGAGTTATTGCAGGAAAACCGGTTCTTCTATAATCATTATAAGGCTCCATTGTTAAGAAAAGAGCAATATATTTCTGTTGAAGAATATTAGCAACATCAAATGTTGCAGTTGCATTTGTTAAGAAAGTAGATGATGGGGCAACACCTGTAACTTTTGTTACAGAAGCAGTCACAGCTTCTTCTAATGCAGCTTTAACACCATTTTGTGCTAATCTAGCTTTAGCTTCAGCTTCAATGAATTTTGCTTCAGCATAAGTTACGATACCAATTTGCCAATCATGACTTGCAAAACCTCTTTGTCCGTCTGGATCTTCATTAGCACTACTTAAGAAGCCTCCTATATAAGATGTTTCAACAGAATCATCATCTTCAGGTGCATTTCCAGAGTATCCATCGTTTTCATCAAGGTCAACCATAAATGGTAATCTAGGGTCGCTATTGGTAACTAAGTGGTCTACGAAATATTTACCCATTTTTAAATAGGTTGGACGTGAGTCTTCAAACGCATACCATTGATTTAATGAGTTTTGTTCGCCAATGAAATACGTATTTGCATCGTCATCGTTTGATGTCATTCCAGCTGCAGTTACATAGTCTAATGCTTTTTGTGCAGCATTTACATCAACAGCAGTTAATCTCAAAGCATATCTAGCTTTCAATACGCGAGCAACTTTAATCCACTTAGCAACTTTACCTTTGAAGATAAAGTCATCATTGCCTGGAACCTCTTCATTACTAGCCAGAGGCTTAGATAAGTTTACAATTGCTTTGTCTAAAATAGTTTGCAATCTTTCATAAATCTCCTGTTGAGTGTTGTATTTAGGAGTTTGATTTCCTTCAGCTGCTAAAAAAGCTTCATCATAAGGAACATCCCCCCACATATCTGTTGCATACCCTAAATTTATTGCAGTTAATACCTGACCTATTCCATTATAATAAGGGAAATTTTCTGCAAAATCACGGTTTAGTATATGGCCATTCATTAAAGTGGTCCCGTAAATTAGATTCCACTCATTATTTACATCACCCTCATTTACAATGTATTTACCAATAGCGCCTAATTGTCCAACATTTGTTCCTTGTAGGTGTTGCGTAAAAATACCGGCATTTCTCATTAATCCACTTGAGTGAGTCTGAAAAGTACCAAGTTCCATTGCGGCTATTAGTAATGATGGATTACTGGAATCAGGATCATTTGGATTATTGTTAAATTCGTCTAATTCTGTCTGACAGCCAGTTAGTAAGCCAATGCTAAATGCTGTAAGAATTATATTTTTTATATATTTTTTCATTTTTATTTAATTTAAATTAAAAGCTTACGCGTAAACTCATTATGAATGACTTACTTCCTGGATTATTAAAATAATCTAAGCCGTTAATACTAGAACCAGCTCCTGTTAAACTTGTCTCTGGATCAACTCCTTTATAATTAGTGTCTAACCATAAGTTTCTTCCTGTTACTGATAACTGTGCAGAACTCAAGAAAGGAAATTGTTTTGTGTTAAAATCATAGCTTAGGCTTACATCACGTAATCTAACCCAGTTAACATCTGTTGTAGCTTCTTCTGCGGCTGCTAAAGAGCTATCTCCTTTAAAGTTTTGGAAATAACTTTTAGCCGTTATTTCAATATCATTAGGGGTGCCGTCTTCTTTAACTCCAGGAATAATATAAGTGTGTTCTCTGTCAGCTGATCCTGCCGAAATACCAATTGTGTTTAATCTTGCTCCTGTACCATTGTATACAACACCACCATGTCTAATGTCTAATAAGGCAGATAATGTAACTCTTTTAAATGCAAAAGTATTTCTAATACCGCCTGTCCACTTTGGAGCAGAATTTCCTAAATTTCCAGTTTCCGGATCTAATTTTGCTAAACCATTAGTTCCAACAATTATTTGCCCATTTTCATCACGTAACCACTTAGTTCCGTAAAAACTTCCCAATGGTTGTCCTTTAACTGCAAAATATCCAATTGAAGAAAAAGCAGGTTCTATTGAAATCTCGTCTAATCCACCAGAAATGTCTGTAACTTCATTTTTATTTAATGCCCAGTTCAGGTTTATGTTCCATTGAAAAGCATTACTTTTCTTGAATATGTCATATCCTAATTCAACTTCAACACCTTTGTTAACTAATTCTGCAGCATTTTTATATTGGAATCCAAATCCAGAAGACTGAGCTAATGGTACATCAATTAATAAATCTTTAGATGTTTTGTAGTATAAATTCAAGTCGAACGTTAAACGGTTTTCTAAAAATTTAGTACTTAAACCTAAATCATGGCCTAATACTCTTTCTGGTTTTAAGTCTGGGTTTCCTAAACGACCTAACAGACCCATACCATTTATTCCGCCATATGGAAAACTTAAACCATCTGTAAAACCATCTGTAAGGCTTGGCTGGCTATAATAACTTTTTGTGCGGTAAGCAGTTGGTGCAATACCTACTTCTCCATAACCATAACTTAATTTGATAAAGCTAGGTAAGTCAAAAGTATTCGAAACGATCCAAGAGGCCGTTCCAGAAGGGAATATAGCGCTTTTTATATTGTCACCATAAGTTGATGACCATTCTTTTCTTATTGTACCGGCTATGAAGATTTGATCTTTAATATCAAAATCCACTTGTGCAAATAATGCTCTTGAAATAGTATTTTCTTCAGAGTTAGATGCGAATAATTCTGTAGCATTGCCCAAGTTATAATTATATCTAACAGATAAACCTTTTCCTCTTGAATAGACACTTAGATATTGATTTGAACGTAAGTTAAGACCAGCAGTATAGTTGATTTTTAGCCAATCAGATTTAATAGGTAATAAACCTGTTGCGATGAAATCTCCATAATAATCTTTACTTGTAATACTATTAAAAGCTATTTCTCCAATTCCTCCTAAACTATCACCATTTGATGAAATTGCAAATATTTGTTTACGTGCATCTGAATAAGTATCAATACCTGCTTTAGCTGTCAAAGATAACCATTCAGCATGAGTATAAGTCAAGAATATATTACCTAAAGCACGGTTAACATCACTTGTAGCGGGGTTATCATTTACTGTAAAATATGGGTTGTCATAATTTGGAAAATAATTAGTATTATTTCCGAACTCATCTTTGTAATTTCTTAAATCATAACTAATAGGGGAGCGCATTAAACTTAGCATAACTCCAGAAGTATTACTACCGTTTTGTGCTAAAGTATTTGTAGTATGTGTGTATTGCATGCTACCACCAGCTTTCCATTTTTCGCTTAATTTTATGTCTCCTGCAAATCTTATTGTATTTCTTTTTAGACCTGTTTCTGGAACCATACCTGTTTGGGTTACGTTTCCATAAGAAGCTCTAAAAGATGCTTTTTGATCTCCTCCAGTGAATGAGATGTTATTGGTATGTGTAATTCCATCTTGGAAGAAATTACCAATATTATCATATGTTGGTACGCCTAAAGATTCAGCGCTTGGTCCCCAACTTTGTGGTGTGTTATTAGGTATTGTAGTTGCAGTTGCAGTTGTACCCTGAACATATTTGTTCTGTCTTGCAGGTAATTGGCTTACTCTGTCAATTGCCAAAGAACTTGAAATATCAATACCTAAACCTTTTCCGTTTTTTCCTTTTTTAGTAGTGTAAATAATTACCCCATTCCCTGCTCTAGCTCCATATAATGCTGCGGCAGCAGGTCCTTTAAGGATAGTAACACTTTCTACGTCGTTAGGGTTAATGTCTAATGCTCTGTTTGAGTTGTTAATACCTGATAAGTTAGCATTAAAAGGGTTGTCTCCGGCAGCAGTTTGATCAGTAGTATTATCAATTGGAACTCCATCAACTACAATTAAAGGATCTGTTGATCCATTAATAGTGTTTGCTCCTCTAATGATAATTTTACTAGAAGCACCTGGAGTACCTCCTGAGCCAATAATCTGAACACCAGCGGCTTTTCCTGCTAATGCTTGAACAACATTTTGTTCTCCGGATTTTATTATTTCATCTGAAGTTACTTTAGATACTGCGTATCCAAGTTTTTTCTCTTCTTTTTTAATACCCAATGCGGTAACAACCACACCTTCCAATTCTACAGAATCATCTTTTAATTTTACGTTAATAGATGTCGAACTCGCTGCTACTTCCTGGCTTTTCATACCAATGTAGCTAAATACCAAAACCTGGCTTGGTGCTGCTTTGATCGTAAATTTACCATCAAAATCTGTTTGTGTTCCTGCTTTGGTTCCTTTAACTAATACACTCACACCCGGTAAAGGCATGCCTGAATTGTCAGAAACTGTTCCAGAAACAGCTCTTTCTTGTGCAAAAGTAATTTGCGCAACTAGTGCTAATAATAGCACTAAAAATCCATTGAACTTTAGTTTCATTTTTAAATATTTTGAATTAGTATCGCAAAACTCTTAATAATTTGTTAACTATCCTAATATAAGAAGCTTTTTTTTTAGTTAAATTATGGTTTTATAATAGGAAATTGTTTTTTTAGTGTTAAAAAAGACTCTTAAATTCGGTATTCTTAATTTATTGGTTTAAATATGATAATAATTAAATATACCCTAATTATTGCAAATGTTAAATTTTGTGTTGAGTCTATTTAAATTGTTTTTTTTGTAACTTTTAAATAAAAAAAATCCACTCTTTATAGAGTGGATTTTGTCTTAGATTAAGTTTTTTCTAAAATTTATCCCAAAATAATTTAGTGTCAACATTATCTCCGCCGATTGCCTGGCTTGCTGCAGTGTAACTGCTTTTATTTAGTGATTGTTCTATAATAGGATAAGTGTAACGAAGCGGAATTGCAGAAACTGCATCTGCCGGAGCAATTAAAACCGGATAATCCAGTCTTCTGTAAACAGACCAGCCTTCAAAAGAATTGTTGTAATATGCTATCCAACTTTGAGTACCTATTTTTTGTTTCCACGTTCCAGGAGCAGTTGAATATGCAACATTTGGGGTTAAAAGATAAGTTGCTGCTTCCGTTTCAGTGCCGCCCCAGTCTAAAATGGATGCTGTAATGGCCGCATTATAATGTGCTGCAGCTGTTGCCGGAGTGCCATATAAATTTCTTTCTGCTGCTTCTGCTAATAAAAATTCAGTTTGTGCATAATCTAAAAGTGTTCCAGGGAAATCTGGTACCTGTAGAGTAGGTGAAATGTGTGTAAAATTTGGAAATGAATTACTGCCTCCATTTGTACCGCCAATATATTCTACTTCCGGTGTAGTCGGATCATCTACATTACTGTCGAAATACTTAGAACGTCTCGGGTCATTTAAATCATTCATGACGTCTACTAATGTGTTTGCCGGAACAAAATCAGAACGGCCACTAGCAACAAGGTCCACATATAAAGGATTTGTATTTGGAGTTGCTGTTAAGTATTTGAAATCAGCATTGTCAAGATTTGATGAAAAAACAAATGGTGCTGCACTAGATACAGTTGCTTGTGCAAGAGCTGCTTCAGATGGTATGTCTGAGATCGTGATGCCTAATCTTAATTTAAGAGTATTTGCAAACTTAATCCACTTGCTTATATCACCTGAATAGATTCTGTCATTACCACCAAAGCTTTGGCCCGCAGTATTTAGGTTTGTTATAGCTTTGTTTAATCTTACTATTAAATCTTTGTAGATTGTTAAGCCATCATCATATTTAGGCGTTTTATAGGCTAAATTTAATGCTTGTGAGTAGGGTACATCTCCAAAAGTTTCTACTAATATTGCATAAGTATAGACATTTAATACCTCAATTATGGCAAGTTTGTTTTGCTTATCCAATGGGTTTTCTGTTAATCCTAATGGGGTATCAGTAATGTTTTTTGCACTTTGATCTAAATCTTTTAGTACATCTTTGTATAGATACTGCCAGTGTTGTTCCGGGATTGTTCTGGTAACTAAATCGTAATTACTTTCGTCTGTATATACTGTTTCTGTCCAATATTGACTTAGTAATCTAAAAACATTGTCATTTACATTGGTGCTCATCATCTGATCAACCAGACTTTTTTGGGCACTTGTAAATAAAACTTCCCCAGGTACATTTGCCGGGTCTTTTACGTTTTCGTTTAATTTTTCTAAATCATCTGAACAAGATGTTGTTATTATTGCCGTGAAGAGAATAAAGAATATTTTTTTCATGATTTCTAATTTTAAAATTGGATTTTAATGTTAAAGCTAATGTCTCTGGTGGATGGTAAAGATCCTGTTGAGTAGCCTTGTAAATTACCTGCTCCTAATCCTGATTCCGGATCTGCATCTGGTAAGTTTTTGTGAATAATCCAAAGGTTAGTTCCGACAACACTTAAAGTCATTCCGTTCATAAATGTGTTTCTTAAAATTTTTTCTGAAAATGAATAAGAAATTGCAGTTTGTCTTAATTTAATATAGCTTGCATCATATACAAAAGCTTCATCTGGTAATCCTCTTCTGTATCCCTGAGCCCCAAATCGACTGGCTACAATTCTGGTTGTGTTTACAGTTCCGTCGGGATTTACCCCTGGATTAATAAATCCTCCGCTATCACTTCCTGAGGTTAATGGGTCTCTAACAGGATTTCCAAGTTCATTAATAAATGCGGTATCATCTGGTAATCCTGTTGCTAAACCATAGTAGCGGTCTAATGAAAATATTTGCCCGCCTTTTTGCATGTCTATTAAAAATTCTAATGAGAAGTTTTTATATGTGAATTTGTTGTTAAGGCCTCCAGTCCATTCTGGATTTGCACTTCCAATTGGGTTATCAGATGTTGAAGTTTTGATATATTGACCGTTAGCAGGATCAACTACTCTTTGCCCGTTTAAATAAGTGTATCGAGTGCCGTAGATTACACCATAAGGCTGGCCGACTGCTGCATTTATTGTAACACCTCCCTGAAAAGAGCCTAATTGTAAATTGTCAATACCGTCTAAGAGTTCTAATACTTTGTTTCTGTTCCGTGCCCAGTTCAAATTAACATCCCAGGAAAAGTTAGCTGTTTTTATTGGTGTGCCATTTAAAGAAACTTCTATCCCTTTATTTTCTATTTCTCCGGCATTAATTAATTCGTATAAATATCCGGTTGAAGATGTTAATCGTAATGGGATAATTTGATCAATTGAGTTAGATTTATAGTAGGAAACATCTAATCCTAATCTCTTTTTAAAGAATGACAGCTCTATACCAGCTTCATAACTCTTAGTTTTTTCTGGTTTTAAATTTGGATTGTTTTTAGTGTCTTTTACAGATGCAGATCCGGCTCCGATAGCTGTGTTTACAGCGTAAGTGTCTAATATTCTGTCAAATCCGGGGCTATTTCCAACTTCGGCATAGTTAAGTCTTACTTTACCAAATGATAACCAATCTGCTTTTACAAATTTAGAAAACACAAAACTGGATGATACAGATGGGTAGTAGTATGAGCTGTTGGCTTCCGGAAGAGTTGAAGAATGATCTCTTCTTATAGTTCCTTCCAAGTATAGGAAATCATCATATCCCAAAGAAGCACTTCCGTAAATACCATCTACTCCTATTGATTCGTCTCTTTCTATTGGCGCAAGCATAGGAGCTGCAGTATTTTGTAAAGCATACAAACCAGGTATAGCAAGTCCGCCGTTTGTTGCTGCCCAGATTGAGTTGTAATAACTTCTTCTAACGTTTAGACCAACAACTCCTTTTAGGTTTAACTTTTCTGTTAAATCTTTATTGTAGTTTAACATGAAATCATAGTTGTATTCGCTAAAGCCAATATTTCTTCGTGAGTAACCTGATGGGGCTGGGTTTCTGTTAAGACTACCGTCACCACCACCAGTTCCGATACCAAAATTTGAAGGTACACTTCCTACCGCTCTTCTTTCTTCTTGTAATTCATCATAAGTGTCTACTGACATTCTACCATATGCATCTAGCCAGCTTGTAATTTTATAGTTTAAAGAAACGTTACCTATGAATCTGCTTCTGCTATCTGATTCATAATTTTCATAGCGTTGAAAGTAAGGGTTGTCCCAGAAAATTGGTCTAGGATCGTCATATGCATTAGGATTCCAAGTTACATTTCTTCCTGTAAGTTCATAAGCCTGCTTTAGATCTTTAAGGTCAACGTTTGTTTGCCACCATTGTCTAAAATTACCGGCAATATTGTCATTGTATCCTGTAGTATTTCTTCCTATTGTGCTTGTTTTTGTGAAGTTTCCATATCCGGACACAGTTAGCTTGTCGTTAATTAAAGTTGATGCATTTAAAGTAATAGTATTTCTTTTCAATGAACTGTTCGGTAAGAGACCTTTCTGGTCAAGATTGTTAACTCCTAATCTTAAATATCCATTTTCAAGTCCTTTATCTATCGAAATAGAGTTTGTTAACGCTACTGGTTTTTCAAAAAATGTTATAGGGCCGTTTTTTGCATTTATCCATGGAGTTGCTTTCATGTAATTTGGAGATTCAGGATAGAAAGCATCCCATTGATACACTAATAAATTTGGATCAAATGCTTGTCCGTACGAAGCATCTTCTGTTAATGGTGTTACATTGTCTAAAATTCCGTCTCCATTAATATCTCTGTGATCAAGGTAAGAGTCTTCATCTGGCCCATAATAGGGTCCATATCCGGCACCGTATTGGTTTTGATATTTTATAAAAGTGCTTTTGTCAACAGATCCCATAGTTACTCCTGAGTTTACTGTTATAGAATATCCCTTTCCTTTTTTATTTCCTTTTTTTGTTGTAATTACTACAACACCATTAGCGGCTCTGGATCCGTATAATGCACTTGCGGCAGACCCTTTAAGTACATTTATTGATTCAATGTCTTCAGGGTTGATATCAGATGCAGCATTTCCGTAGTCGTAACCAGACCCTGATTGCTCCTGATCTCTTGAGTTTGTGTTATTGTTGCTTACCGGAACTCCATCAATCACAAATAAAGCCTGATTGTTTCCTGTTAATGATGCGTTCCCTCTAATTACTATATTAGTAGACCCGCCAAAATTTGTTGTTCTTTTTACTTGAACACCAGATACTTTACCGGATATAGAGTTTACAAAGTTGTCACTTTTTACTGCGGATAGACTTTCTCCTTTTACTTCTTGTGTAGCATATCCAAGCGATTTTTTTTCTCTTGATAGTCCTAATGCTGTTACAACAACCCCTTCGAGTTGCATTGTGTCTCCTGATAATTTTGCATTGACTTCTGTTGAATTTGCATTAGCTTCTTGAGATCTCATCCCAATGTAGCTAAAAATTAAAACTTGACTTGGTGATGCTTTGATGGAGTATTTACCATCAAAATCTGTTTGTGTTCCGGTTTTTGTGCCTTTAACTAATACACTTACACCTGGTAAAGGTAAGCCTGCGTCATCGGTGACAATTCCCGAAACAATTCTTTCTTGCGCAATGGTTAATTGCGTCATTAGTACTAATAGCAGTACTAAAAATCCCTTG
Organism: Flavobacterium chungangense LMG 26729; assembly: GCF_000735715.2. NCBI lineage: Bacteria > Pseudomonadati > Bacteroidota > Flavobacteriia > Flavobacteriales > Flavobacteriaceae > Flavobacterium > Flavobacterium chungangense. The sequence continues at coordinate 182,896 of NZ_JASY01000008.1, read as the reverse complement.
GATTTTGGTTTCATATTAACAGTTATTTTGAATTAGTAATACTAATCTCATAATAATTTGTTGACATTCCAAGTTTTTGTTAAAGTTTTTTTAAAAGCAACTAAAATTTAACACTATAACAAATATTAACAATACTGTTATAAAATTTCATTTCTCCTTTATTTGTACTGCCATTGGCTATCTGTATTTTTAAAATACCACTTTTTGTAGCTAAACCCATACCTATTCCAAAAGATAATATATTTCTTACTTTTTTAGAATTTTCTGTAATCGTTTGATCTTGAAATAGTCCGTAATCAAATATGGTGTGAATGTATAAATTTAATGTAGGAAGATATCTATATTCGGTTATAAGTAGATTGGAGTTATTTCCTTGTAAACTGTTTTCTGAAAAGCCTCTTATTGAATTTATACCACCAAATCTAAATAGTTCGTTTGTTATATAGCTGTCGCTCTTTAAAAAGTAATTTTGTGAGTTGATATAAATATAATTCTTGTCGTTAAGCTTAAAGTTGTAAGATAAGTTCGAAGAGATAAAAAATTGTTTGCTTGGTTTAGAGTTTTCTGGTTCATTGTTTGTATTTCTTTTTCCGTACCCAATAATGAAGTTTAAAGATGTTTTTCTCGGAAAAAGATTGTTGTTGTCTGGTTTGTTGTAATTATAGCTCGTGGTGAGGTATGAATTGTTAAAATCGCTTATGCTTGAACTGTTTGTGTTTTGAATATCGCTGGATTCTGTTGATTGATAGCCTAAGTATAATTTTGAATTATAATTTATGTAATAGCCTAAGTCAATTGATGTTTTTGTATTTTGAAAAGTACTGTCTTGTTTGAAGATGTTTAATTGTGCTTTAATTCCAAGAGAAGATTTAAAGATGTAAGGGATTTCTAATTTTGTATTAAAGGTTTTTTGTTGGTTCCCGTCGCTTTTCCAATATAAAGAAAACTGTTCGCCTGCTTTAAGTATGTTTTGTAGGGTTATGTCAAGGTAACCATTTAAATTCAGTTTTTTGTTTTCATCATTTGAAAATCCTATGTAGCCATCAAAAGTATTTGCTTTTCTTTTTTCGAGGTAGACATAAACTTTAGTTGAATCGTTTGTGAATAGTATTTCAGGATATTTTGTCTGGGACACAAATTCATAATTATTTAGATCTTCATAAAGATCTTTGATTGTTTTTTGATTAAATGTTTTACTTATGTATTTTTTGCTAAGCTGTTTTAAATGTCCTTTAGGAAAATCCTTGAGATTGTTATTGGTGTAATTTATTATAATGGAGTTAACGCTGCGCTTTTTTTCGTTATCAAGATTTAAATCGGCATAAATTATCGAATTCTTTTTTTTGATATTTTCTAGTTTTATTTTGCTTAGTGCAAAACCTTGCTTTTCTGCATCATTAATTTTTTGATTTATATAGTTTTCTGTTTCTTCATATGGAATAATTAAGGTGTCATTTTTTGTTTTGAACAGATCAAAAAATGAATCATTTATACCTATATATATATAGGTGTATTTTATTTTGTTTCCAAGTGATAATTTGTATGTGTATGTTGAATCGTTTTCTTTATGGTTTTCGAGTGTTTTTATGTCCAGGTATCCTTTTTTGTAAAGATTTTCAATAGTACTAATTGATTCGTTGATAACAGACTTTATGTTAGGGTGTTTTTTAATGTAATTTAATGAATCGATAATTGTGTTTTCTGTTTTGTTTGTACCGTTTATTTTTAAATTAAAATTTTGAGCATAATTCGAAATGCTTATTGATGAAAAAATGATGATTTGTAATAGCTGTTTCGAAAACATTTGTTTGTTAATTAAAAGTTTTGCAAATATCCATCTTTTGTTTCTAAAAAGATAAGCTTAAATAATGTTATTGAAAATTAATAGATTAACGTTTGTATAGTGGAAAATATTTTATACATTTGCAACCCCGTAAAAAGCGGGAATTTTATAAACAAGTAATTTTTAGTATTTAATTATGCCAACTATTCAACAATTAGTAAGAACAGGAAGAACTCAGATCACTAAGAAGAGTAAATCGGTTGCTTTAGATTCTTGTCCTCAAAGAAGAGGGGTTTGTACGCGTGTTTACACTACTACGCCAAAAAAACCAAACTCTGCAATGCGTAAAGTTGCGCGTGTACGTTTGACAAATGGTAATGAAGTGAATGCTTACATCCCTGGAGAAGGACACAATTTACAAGAGCACTCGATAGTATTAGTGCGAGGTGGAAGGGTAAAAGATTTACCAGGTGTTAGATATCATATCGTTCGTGGAGCGCTTGACACGTCAGGAGTTGCGGGAAGAACGCAAAGAAGATCTAAGTACGGTGCTAAACGCCCAAAAGAAGCAAAAAAGTAATTTAAAAACGTTAAGAGTTCGAGGTTAGGAGTTGAGGGTTAAAGATTTGCGATAGCAAAAGTCGATAAGCACAACATTTAACGGATAACCTATAACTTTTTATTAAAAAAAAGACATGAGAAAAAGAGCGGCAAAGAAAAGACCACTTTTACCAGATCCAAGGTTTAACGACCAGTTGGTAACACGTTTTGTAAACAACTTAATGTGGGATGGTAAGAAATCTACAGCTTTTAAAGTATTTTATGATGCAATTGACATCATTGAGTCTAAAAAGCAAAATGACGAAAAAACTTCATTAGAAATCTGGAAAGATGCTTTAACAAACGTTATGCCTCACGTAGAAGTGCGTAGTCGTAGAGTGGGAGGAGCTACATTTCAAATTCCAATGCAGATTCGTCCAGATAGAAAAATTTCTATGGCAATGAAGTGGTTGATACTTTATTCTAGAAGAAGAAATGAAAAATCTATGGCACAACGTTTAGCGTCAGAATGTTTAGCTGCTGCTAAAGAAGAAGGTGCTGCTGTTAAGAAAAGAATGGATACTCACAAAATGGCAGAAGCTAATAAAGCTTTCTCTCACTTTAGATTTTAATTCGTAAAGAAATGGCTAGAGATTTAAAATATACAAGAAATATCGGAATTGCTGCTCATATTGATGCTGGTAAAACAACAACTACTGAGCGTATCCTTTTTTATACTGGAAAGTCACATAAAATTGGTGAAGTACACGATGGTGCTGCAACAATGGACTGGATGGCTCAAGAGCAAGAAAGAGGTATTACAATCACTTCAGCTGCAACAACTTGTGAGTGGAATTTTCCAACTGAGCAAGGTAAGCTTTTGCCTGAATCATTACCTTATCATTTTAATATTATTGATACTCCTGGGCACGTTGATTTTACTGTAGAGGTAAACCGTTCTTTACGTGTACTTGATGGGTTGGTTTTCTTGTTTAGTGCTGTTGATGGTGTTGAGCCTCAATCGGAAACTAACTGGAGGCTTGCTGATCAGTATAGAGTTCCACGTATGGGATTCGTTAATAAAATGGACCGTCAGGGATCTAACTTTTTGGCGGTTTGTCAACAAGTTCGTGATATGTTAAAATCAAATGCTGTTGCGATCACTTTGCCGATTGGTGAAGAGAATGATTTCAAAGGTGTTGTAGATTTAGTGAAAAATCAAGCAATTATTTGGCACGATGCAACTCAAGGGGCAACTTTTGATATTGTTGAAATTCCTGCTGATATGGTTGCAGAGGTTAAAGAATACAGATCGATTCTTATTGAGGCAGTTGCTGACTACGATGAAAATCTTTTAGAGAAATTCATGGAAGATGAAAACTCTATTACAGAGGAAGAAATCAACAATGCTTTAAGAGCTGCTACTATGGATATGGCTATCATCCCAATGATTGCTGGTTCTTCTTTCAAAAATAAAGGAGTTCAATTCATGTTAGATGCAGTTTGTAAATATTTACCTTCTCCAATGGATAAGGAGGGTATTGAAGGGATTCATCCTGATGATGCTGAATTGTTAGAAGAAGATCAAACTAAAATCTTACGTCGTCCAGATGTAAAAGAGCCGTTCGCTGCTTTGGCATTTAAAATTGCTACAGACCCATTCGTAGGTCGTTTAGCTTTCTTTCGTGCTTACTCTGGTCGTTTAGATGCTGGTTCTTATGTTTTGAACACTCGTTCAGGAAGTAAAGAAAGAATTTCTCGTATCTATCAAATGCATGCTAACAAACAAAATCCAATCGAATACATTGAGGCTGGAGATATTGGAGCTGCTGTTGGGTTTAAAGATATCAAAACTGGAGATACATTGTGTGATGAAAAACACCCAATTATTCTTGAGTCTATGAAATTCCCTGCGCCGGTAATTGGTATTGCAATTGAGCCTAAAACTAAAGCTGACGTTGATAAAATGGGTATGGCTTTGGCTAAATTAGCTGAAGAAGATCCAACATTTACTGTTAGAACAGATGAGGCTTCAGGGCAAACTATTATCTCTGGTATGGGTGAGCTTCACTTAGATATCTTGGTAGATCGTATGAAACGTGAATTTAAAGTTGAAGTTAACCAAGGTGAGCCTCAAGTTGAATATAAAGAAGCGTTTACAAGAACTGCTACACACAGAGAGACTTATAAGAAACAATCAGGGGGTCGTGGTAAATTCGGTGATATCGTATTTACACTTGAGCCAGCTGACGAAGTTGATGGTAAGGTTCCTGTAGGATTACAGTTTATTAATGCAGTAAAAGGTGGTAACGTTCCTAAAGAATATATCCCTTCTGTAGAAAAAGGTTTCCGTGAAGCTATGAAAACCGGTCCATTGGCAGGTTATCAAGTGGATAGTTTGAAAGTAACTTTGACGGATGGATCTTTCCACCCTGTCGATTCTGATGCGCTTTCTTTTGAGTTAGCTGCTAGAATGGGTTATAGAGAAGTAGCTAAAGCTGCTGGTGCGATTATTTTGGAGCCAATCATGAAAATGGAAGTTATTACTCCTGAAGAAAACATGGGGGATATCGTTGGTGATATCAACCGTCGTAGAGGTCAGGTTAATGACATGGGTGACAGAAACGGTGCTAAAACTATTAAGGCTGATGTGCCTTTATCAGAGATGTTTGGATATGTAACAACATTAAGAACATTATCTTCTGGTAGAGCAACTTCAACAATGGAGTTTTCTCACTATGCAGAAACACCTTCTAATATTTCAGAAGCTGTAATTAAAAAAGCAAAAGGTAACGCTTAATTCTTAAGAAAATGAGTCAAAAAATCAGAATAAAACTAAAATCTTACGATCACATGTTGGTAGATAAATCTGCTGAAAAGATCGTAAAAACAGTAAAAACTACTGGAGCAGTTGTGACAGGTCCAATTCCTTTGCCAACTCACAAAAAACTTTTCACTGTGTTGCGTTCTCCGCACGTTAATAAAAAAGCGAGAGAGCAATTTGAAGTAATGTCATACAAGAGATTGATTGATATTTATTCATCTTCATCTAAAACTATTGATGCATTAATGAAACTTGAATTGCCAAGTGGTGTTGAAGTAGAGATAAAAGTATAATTTTATTATATTTTTTTATAAAAAAAGCGAGACAGAAATGTCTCGCTTTTTTTTGTTTTTAATGATGTCTTTAATTATGTTATTGGAGTTTGTTTTTGAGTTAAAAAATTTGAGCGAATATTTGTGAATCCCTTTGTTTTAGGGTGGTGTAGGTGTTTTTTCTTGTAATTTTATTAATTAATTATTGGGTCTCAGTTGGTTTTTGAGTTTTTAAAAGACCTAATGATTTAGAGGAGATAAGGTTGTTTTTGATCTTGTCTTTGAGCTTTGATTTTGATTATGAGCTATTTAATTTTCAGAAGTGTTTGGTATATTCAATTTTAATATCTACTTTTGCACTCCCTGTTTGGAAATTTCTGTTATTTTCAAATTGAAGGGAATTTTAGTAATTAATAATTAATATTTATGTCTGGGTTAATTGGTAAAAAAATCGGCATGACTAGTATTTTCGACGAAAACGGGAAAAATATTCCTTGTACAGTAATCGAGGCTGGGCCGTGTGTTGTTACCCAAGTCAGAACCAAAGGTGTTGACGGGTACGAAGCGTTGCAACTTGGTTTCGATGACAAAAACGAGAAACATTCCACTAAAGCGGCTTTAGGTCACTTTAAAAAAGCTGGAACTGTTGCTAAGAAAAAAGTCGTTGAATTTCAAGATTTTGCAACTGAACAAAAATTAGGGGATCTTATTGATGTTTCTATTTTTGCTGAAGGAGAATTTGTAGATGTACAAGGTGTATCTAAAGGTAAAGGTTTTCAAGGGGTTGTTAAACGTCACGGATTTGGTGGTGTTGGACAAGCAACTCACGGTCAACACAACCGTTTAAGAGCGCCGGGTTCTGTGGGAGCTTCTTCTTATCCATCTAGAGTATTCAAAGGAATGCGTATGGCTGGAAGAATGGGAGGAGACAATGTAAAAGTTCAAAACCTTAGAGTTTTAAAAGTAGTGGCTGAAAAGAACCTGCTTGTTATTAAAGGATGTGTTCCTGGACATAAAAACTCTTATGTAATCATTCAGAAGTAATGGAAGTAAAAGTATTAGATTTCAACGGAAAAGATACTGGAAGAAAAGTTCAACTTTCTGATTCAGTATTCGCAATTGAACCAAACAATCACGCTGTATACCTTGATGTTAAGCAATATCTTGCTAATCAAAGACAAGGAACTCATAAAGCTAAAGAAAGAGCTGAAGTGACTGGAAGTACACGTAAGATTAAAAAGCAAAAAGGAACTGGTACAGCTCGTGCGGGAAGTATCAAAAATCCATTGTTTAAAGGTGGTGGAACAATTTTTGGACCAAGACCAAGAAGTTATTCATTTAAATTGAATAAAGGCTTGAAAAGATTGGCAAGAAAATCTGCTTTCTCTATCAAGGCAAAAGAGTCAAATGTTATCGTTCTTGAAGACTTTAATTTTGAAGCTCCAAACACTAAAAATTTCATTAACGTTTTGAAAGCTTTAGGGTTAGAAAATAAAAAATCTCTATTTGTATTGGGTGAGTCAAATAAAAATGTATATTTGTCGTCACGTAATTTGAAGGCTTCAAACGTCGTAACTAGCTCAGAATTAAGCACTTACGCAATATTAAACGCTAATAATTTAGTGCTTTTGGAAGGTTCTTTAGAGTTAATTGAAGAAAATTTAAGTAAATAATAGGAATATGAGCATCATTATCAGACCTATAGTAACGGAGAAAGTAACCAAAGAAAGTGAAGTTTTAAACCGCTTCGGATTCGTTGTTGACAAAAAAGCAAATAAAGTTCAAATTAAGAAAGCTATTGAGGCTGCTTATGGAGTAACTATTGTTTCGGTTAACACGATGAACGTAAGACCGGACAGAACTACTAAATACACTAAGAGTGGTTTAATCAGTGGAAAGACAAATGCAATTAAAAAAGCAATTGTTCAAGTACAAGAAGGAGAAACAATTGATTTTTACAACAATATCTAAGATAGAAAAATGTCAGTAAGAAAATTAAAACCTATTACCCCAGGTCAGCGATTTAGAGTTGTGAATGGTTATGACGCCATTACAACTGATAAGCCGGAACGCTCTTTGATAGCGCCGATAAAAAACTCTGGAGGTAGAAATAGTCAAGGAAAGATGACCATGCGTTATACGGGTGGTGGTCACAAGCAGAGATATCGTATAATTGATTTTAAAAGAACTAAAGACGGAATTCCGGCTACTGTGAAATCAATCGAATACGATCCAAATCGTACTGCATTTATCGCTTTATTAGCTTATGCTGATGGAGAGAAAACTTATATTATCGCTCAAAACGGATTGAAAGTTGGTCAGAAATTAGTTTCTGGTCCAGAATCTCAGCCGGAGATTGGTAATACATTGCCTTTAAGCAGAATTCCTCTTGGAACTGTTATATCTTGTATTGAGTTACGTCCAGGACAAGGAGCGGTTATCGCTCGTTCAGCTGGAACTTTTGCTCAGTTAATGGCAAGAGACGGGAAATATGCAACAATTAAAATGCCATCTGGTGAGACAAGATTAATCTTGTTAACTTGTTCGGCTACAATTGGAGCTGTTTCTAACTCTGACCACCAATTAGTTGTATCTGGAAAAGCAGGTAGAACAAGATGGTTAGGAAGAAGACCTAGAACTAGACCAGTAGCGATGAACCCAGTTGATCACCCTATGGGAGGTGGTGAAGGACGTTCTTCTGGAGGGCATCCACGTTCAAGAAACGGATTGCCAGCTAAAGGTTACAGAACTCGTTCTAAGAAAAACCCGAGTAACAAGTATATCGTAGAACGTAGAAAGAAATAATAAGATATGGCACGTTCATTAAAAAAAGGACCTTTCGTTCATTATAAATTAGACAAGAAAGTTCAGGAAAACATTGAAAGCGGAAAAAATGGAGTAGTAAAGACTTGGTCTAGAGCTTCTATGATTACTCCAGACTTTGTTGGACAAACTATCGCAGTTCATAACGGTCGTCAATTTGTACCAGTTTACGTAACAGAAAATATGGTAGGTCACAAATTAGGAGAGTTTTCACCAACTAGATCTTTTAGAGGTCATGCTGGAGCAAAAAATAAAGGTAAAAAATAAGAAGCAATGGGAGTTCGTAAAAGAGAAACAGCAGATGCGAGAAAAGAGGCTAATAAGTCTATTGCTTTCGCAAAATTGAATAACTGCCCTACTTCACCTAGAAAAATGCGCTTAGTAGCGGACTTGGTAAGAGGTCAGAAGGTAGAAAGGGCACTTAACATCTTAAGATTCAGTTCTAAAGAGGCTTCAAGAAAATTAGAAAAACTATTGTTATCTGCAATCAATAACTGGGAGCAAAAAAATAGTGAAGGTAATTTAGAAGAGGCTGGATTATTTGTTAAAGAGATCAGAGTAGATGGTGGAATGATGTTAAAAAGACTTCGTCCAGCTCCACAAGGTCGTGCACACAGAATAAGAAAACGTTCTAACCACGTTACAATCGTGCTTGGAGCTATCAATAACACACAAAGCAATTCTTAAGCAGCATGGGACAAAAGACAAATCCAATTGGAAATAGACTTGGTATCATCAGAGGATGGGACTCAAACTGGTATGGTGGAAATGATTACGGCGATAAATTAGCTGAAGATCACAAAATCAGAAAGTATATCCACGCTCGTTTATCAAAAGCTAGTGTATCTAAAGTAATCATCGAGAGAACTTTAAAGCTTGTAACCGTTACTATCACTACTGCCAGACCTGGTATTATTATCGGTAAAGGTGGGCAAGAGGTAGACAAGTTAAAAGAAGAACTTAAGAAAGTTACTGACAAAGAGGTTCAAATCAACATCTTTGAAATTAAAAGACCTGAATTAGATGCTTATCTTGTGGCGACAAGCATCGCTCGTCAAATCGAAAGCCGTATTTCTTACAGACGTGCAATCAAAATGGCTATTGCTGCTTCTATGCGTATGAACGCTGAGGGTATCAAAGTTTTGATTTCTGGTCGTTTGAATGGAGCTGAGATGGCACGTTCAGAAGGTTTCAAAGAAGGTAGAATTCCTCTATCAACTTTCAGAGCTGATATTGACTATGCTTTGGCTGAAGCTCACACTACTTATGGTAGAATGGGTATCAAAGTTTGGATCATGAAAGGTGAAGTTTATGGAAAGAGAGATCTTTCTCCACTTGCAGGAATGGATAAAAAACAATCTGGAACTGGTGGTGGTAAAGGTGGAGATTCTCCAAGAGGAGACAGAAAGCCTTTTAATAAAGGTGGTAAACCAGACGCTCGTAAAAGAAAGTAAATTTTTAAACTAAAGAAAAATGTTACAGCCTAAAAGAACAAAATACCGTAAGGTACAGAAAGGTAAAATGAAAGGTAACTCTCAAAGAGGGCATGAACTTTCTAATGGAATGTTTGGTATTAAATCTGTACATGAAGATGGAATGTTCTTAACGTCTCGTCAAATTGAAGCTGCGCGTATTGCTGCAACTCGTTTCATGAAGAGAGAAGGACAATTATGGATCAAAATATTTCCAGACAAACCAATTACTAAGAAGCCTCTTGAGGTACGTATGGGTAAAGGTAAAGGTGCCGTTGAATATTGGGCTGCCGTTGTTAAACCCGGAAGAATTATGTTTGAAGTTGGAGGAGTTCCTTTATCAGTTGCAAAAGAGGCTTTGCGTCTTGCAGCTCAAAAGCTTCCAGTAAAAACTAAATTCGTTGTTGCTAGAGATTTCGAAGCATAATTAAATTTATATTATGAAACAATCAGAAATAAAAGATCTTTCTGCAGCGGAGTTGCAAGAAAAACTTAGTCAAACTAAGAAAGTATATGCTGACCTAAAAATGGCTCACGCTATTTCTCCAATTGAGAACCCGCTTCAAATCAGAAGTGTAAGAAGAACAGTTGCAAGATTGGCTACAGAGTTAACTAAAAGAGAGTTACAATAATTGTATTCTGCTGAAAGATGGAAGAAAAAAGAAATTTAAGAAAAGAAAGAATAGGTGTTGTTACTTCAAATAAAATGGATAAATCTATTGTTATTGCTGAAGTAAGAAAAGTAAAACACCCATTATACGGTAAGTTCGTGTTGAAAACTAAGAAATATGTTGCACACGACGAAACAAACGACTGTAACATTGGAGATACTGTAAGAATTAGCGAAACGCGTCCTTTAAGTAAAACAAAATGTTGGAGATTAGTTGAAATCTTAGAAAGAGCTAAATAATTATGGTACAACAGGAATCAAGACTAAAAGTAGCAGATAACACGGGAGCAAAAGAAGTTTTAACTATCCGTGTTTTAGGAGGTACCAAAAGAAGGTATGCCTCTGTTGGTGACAAGATTGTAGTATCTATTAAAGATGCAACTCCTAACGGTAACGTTAAAAAAGGAGCTGTTTCAACTGCAGTTGTTGTACGTACCAAAAAAGAAGTGAGAAGAGCTGATGGTTCTTATATCCGTTTCGATGATAATGCATGTGTTCTTTTGAACGCTGCAGGAGAAATGAGAGGAACACGTGTTTTTGGTCCGGTAGCAAGAGAACTTCGTGAAAAACAATTCATGAAAATTGTATCATTAGCACCAGAAGTGCTTTAATTCGTTTTAAGATGATAAAGCTAAAAATAAAATCAGGAGATATCGTAAGAGTTATTGCTGGAGACCATAAAGGTGCTGAAGGTAAAGTTTTACGTGTTTACCGTGAGAAAAATAAAGCGATAGTTGAAGGTGTAAACATGGTTTCGAAACATACAAAACCAAGTGCTAAAAACCCTCAAGGTGGTATCGTTAAGAAAGAAGCTTCTATACAAATATCTAACATTTCACTAATTGATCCTAAAACTAAGGAAACAACTAGAGTTGGTATTAGAGTAGAAGGAGATAAGAAAGTAAGATTTTCAAAAAAATCTAATCAAGTACTATAGTAATGGCATATACACCTAGACTAAAAGAAGAATATAAGAGTAGAGTAATCTCTGCTCTTAAAGAGGAATTCGGATATACAAACGTAATGCAAGTTCCAAAACTTGAAAAAATCGTTTTGAGCCGTGGAGTTGGTGCAGCTGTATCAGATAAAAAACTTATTGACTATGCTGTTGATGAGTTAACAAAGATCACTGGACAAAAAGCAGTATCTACAATTTCAAAGAAAGACGTCGCGTCATTCAAATTGAGAAAAGGGATGCCTATTGGAGCAAAAGTTACTTTACGTGGTGAAAGAATGTATGAGTTTTTAGATAGACTTATTACTTCTGCTTTACCACGCGTTAGAGATTTTAGTGGTATCAAAGCTACTGGTTTCGACGGAAGAGGTAACTACAATCTTGGAGTTTTGGAGCAAATCATTTTCCCTGAAATTGATATTGACAAAGTAAACAAAATTTCAGGAATGGATATTACTTTTGTTACTACTGCAAAAACAGACAAAGAGGCAAAGTCATTATTGGCTGAATTAGGATTACCTTTTAAAAAGAATTAAGACATGGCTAAAGAATCAATGAAAGCCCGTGAGGTGAAAAGAGAAAAAACGGTAGCTAAGTACGCTGAAAAAAGAAAAGCTTTATTGGAAGCTGGAGATTATGAAGGCTTACAAAAATTACCTAAAAATGCTTCACCAGTTCGTTTGCATAATCGTTGTAAATTAACAGGCAGACCAAGAGGTTATATCCGTCAATTCGGTATTTCACGTGTAACTTTCCGTGAAATGGCTAATAATGGATTAATTCCAGGTGTAAAAAAAGCATCTTGGTAATCTCATAATTAGTTTGTAGTTTTGCAAACCAAAAAATAATTTTAATTGATTAAAGGTTCGGGAGATGAGTATCTCCCGAAAACCATAATCGCAATCAAATACATATGTATACAGATCCTATTGCAGATTATTTGACTAGAGTTCGTAACGCTGTGGCCGCAAACCACAAAGTTGTTGAAATTCCAGCTTCTAATCTAAAAAAAGAAATAACTAAGATCTTATTTGATCAAGGTTATATCTTAAGTTACAAATTTGAGGACAACACTGTTCAGGGTTCAATCAAAATTGCTTTAAAGTATGATAAAGATACTAAAGAGCCTGTAATTAAAGATATCCAAAGAATTAGTAAACCTGGTTTACGTAAATACGCAGGTGCTGCCAAATTACCAAGAATCCTTAACGGATTAGGAATTGCTATTGTTTCAACTTCAAAAGGTCTTATGACTGGAAAACAAGCGAAACAATTAAATGTAGGTGGTGAAGTAATTTGTTACGTATACTAATTTTAAAGACTAAATAAGATGTCAAGAATAGGTAAAAGCCCAATTGTAATCCCTGCTGGAGTAACTGTAGAAGTTAAAGACGGTATTATTACAGTAAAAGGAAAAAAAGGTCAACTAACTCAGGAGTTTTCGGACGTAACTGTAACAGTTGAAGGCGATCAAGCTTTAGTAGAAAGATCGTCTGATCATAAAGACCAAAGAGCAAAACATGGATTATACAGATCTTTAATCAGTAATATGATTGTTGGTGTATCTGAAGGTTTTACAAAAGAACTTGAATTAGTTGGAGTTGGTTACAGAGCTTCAAACCAAGGTCAAAAATTAGATTTAGCTCTTGGATATTCTCACAATATTGTTTTAGAAGTTGCTCCGGAAGTAGTGGTAGAAACAATATCTGAAAAAGGTAAAAACCCTATAGTAAAATTAACATCATTTGATAAACAACTTTTAGGTCAGGTTGCTGCGAAAATCAGAGGTTTCCGTAAGCCTGAGCCATACAAAGGAAAAGGTGTTAAATTTGTAGGTGAAGTATTAAGAAGAAAAGCAGGTAAATCAGCTTAAAAAATAAGATTATGTCATTAACAAAATCTGATAGAAGACAGAGAATTAGATTCAGAATTAGAAAATCGATTAGTGGTACTGCTGCTAACCCAAGATTATCTGTATTTAGAAGTAACAAAGAAATTTACGCTCAACTTATTGATGATGTGAATGGAGTTACTATTTTAGCTGCATCTTCAAGAGAAAAAGAAATAGGAAAAGGTACTAACGTTGAAGTAGCTGCTGCAGTTGGAAAACTAGTTGCTGAAAAAGCGTTAAAAGCTGGGATTGATACCATCACTTTTGATAGAGGTGGATATTTATATCACGGTCGTATTAAATCATTAGCAGAAGGCGCAAGAGCGGCTGGACTTAAATTCTAATATATTATGTCTAAATACAAAAATGTAGAATTGGTAAAACCAAGTGGTCTTGAACTTAAAGATCGTCTGGTAAGTGTTAATCGTGTTACTAAGGTTACAAAAGGAGGTAGAGCTTTCGGTTTTTCTGCTATTGTAGTTGTAGGTGATGAAAACGGAGTAGTTGGTCATGGATTAGGAAAATCTAAAGACGTTTCTGAAGCAATTGCAAAAGCAGTAGAAGATGCTAAGAAAAATTTAGTAAAAATTCCTTTGAACGGTCAATCTGTTCCTCACGAACAAAAAGGTAAATTTGGCGGTGCACGTGTTTTTTTAATTCCTGCTTCTCATGGTACAGGAGTTATTGCTGGTGGAGCTGTTCGTTCAGTTCTAGAATCAGTAGGTATTCACGATGTATTGTCTAAATCTCAAGGATCATCAAATCCTCATAACGTGGTTAAAGCAACTTTTGATGCTTTATTGCAAATGAGAAGCGCTTATACTGTTGCAAAACAAAGAGGTGTTTCTTTAGAAAAAGTTTTTAAAGGTTAATTCAAGGAAATTATGGCTAAATTATTAGTAAAACAAGTACGAAGCAAAATCAACTGTCCTCTTTCTCAAAAGAGAGGTTTGGAAGCTTTGGGTCTACGTAAAATGGGACAAGTTGTAGAGCATGATTCAAACCCTGCTATCCTTGGGATGATAAACAAAGTTAAACACTTAGTTTCTGTAGAAGAAGCTAAATAACAAATACTGTTATGAATTTAAGTAACTTACAACCAGCTGAAGGGTCAACACACAATCAAAATAAAAGATTAGGTAGAGGAGAAGGTTCTGGAAAAGGTGGTACTTCTGCAAGAGGTCACAAAGGAGCAAAATCTCGTTCTGGTTATTCTAAAAAGATTGGTTTTGAAGGAGGGCAAATGCCACTTCAAAGACGTGTGCCTAAGTTTGGTTTCACAAACATCAACCGTAAAGAATACGAAGGTGTTAATTTAGATACGCTTCAATTATTAGTAGACAATGGTGTTATTACTGATTCTGTTTCAATGACAGATTTCGTAGCAAACCGTCTGGCTACCAAAAATGAAATCGTTAAGATTTTAGGTAGAGGAGAGTTGAAAGCAAAATTAAAAGTAACTGCTCACAAATTTACTGCTACTGCAAAAGCTGCTATTGAAGCTGCTGGTGGAGAGGCTGTAACAATATAATTTTTCTATTGTATGAAGAAATTTATTGAATCAATAAGTAATGTTTGGAAAATCGAAGAACTGAAAAACAGAATCCTGATTACATTAGGTCTACTTTTAGTATATCGTTTTGGAGCACACGTTACGCTTCCTGGAATTGACGCAACTCAATTGACTGGTTTAGCGGGACAAACAAAAAATGGTTTAGGATCTATCTTAGACATGTTCACCGGAGGTGCTTTCTCTAAAGCTTCAGTTTTTGCTTTAGGTATTATGCCTTATATTTCTGCGTCTATTGTTGTTCAGTTAATGGGAATTGCGATTCCATATTTACAAAAACTTCAAAATGATGGAGAAAGCGGTAGAAAAAAGATTAATCAAATTACTCGTTGGTTAACTATTGCTATTACATTGGTTCAAGGTCCTACTTATATTTATAATTTATACAGAACATTACCAGGGAATGCATTTTTGCTTGGGTTTAACTCTCCTGAGTTTTTATTTTCTTCTGTTATTATCTTAGTTACTGGTACTATTTTTGCTATGTGGCTTGGAGAAAAAATTACTGATAAAGGTATTGGAAATGGAATTTCATTATTGATTATGGTTGGTATATTAGCGCGTTTACCACAAGCTTTTATACAAGAATTTACGACTAGAGTTACTAATAATAATGGAGGTCCAATGTTATTGGTTATTGAAATTATTGTATGGTTATTAGTTATTATTTCTTGTGTATTGCTTACAATGGCGGTACGTAGGATTCCTGTACAATATGCCCGTCGTACGACTACAGGAGATTACGAGCAGGACTTAGCTGGCGGTAATAGACAATGGATTCCTCTTAAGCTTAATGCTTCCGGGGTTATGCCAATCATTTTTGCTCAGGCAATTATGTTTATTCCTGCTGCTGTAGCCGGATTGTCTAAATCAGATACATCACAATCTATTGTTGGTGCATTTAGTAATATGTTTGGATTTTGGTATAATTTTGTTTTTGCAACTTTAATTATTGTATTTACATTCTTCTATACTGCAATCACAGTACCTACTAACAAAATGGCCGATGATTTAAAAAGAAGTGGTGGTTTTATTCCGGGTGTTAGACCTGGAGCTGAAACTTCTGACTTTCTTGATAAAGTGATGTCTTTAATAACTTTCCCTGGATCTTTATTCCTTGCTTTAATTGCTGTGTTCCCAGCTATTGTTGTAAGTATTATGGATGTACAACAATCTTGGGCAATGTTTTTTGGAGGTACCTCTTTAATAATTATGGTTGGAGTTGCAATAGATACTATTCAACAAATCAATTCATACTTGTTAAACAAACATTATGATGGTTTAATGAAGACTGGTAAAAATAGAAAAGCAGTAGCTTAATATATTTATGGCAAAACAATCAGCAATAGAACAAGACGGATCAATTATTGAAGCATTGTCAAATGCTATGTTCCGTGTAGAATTAGAAAATGGACATATTGTAATTGCTCATATTTCTGGTAAAATGCGTATGCATTACATCAAATTATTACCTGGTGATAAAGTGAAACTGGAAATGAGTCCTTATGATTTGTCAAAAGCAAGAATTACTTATCGATATTAAAGGATATTCACTATGAAAGTTAGAGCATCAGTAAAAAAGAGAAGTGCCGAGTGCATTATCGTGCGTAGAAAAGGGAGACTGTACGTAATAAACAAAAAGAATCCTAGATTTAAACAAAGACAAGGATAATTATGGCAAGAATAGCAGGGGTAGATATCCCAAAAAACAAAAGAGGTGTTATAGCACTTACCTACATCTTCGGATTAGGAAGAAGCAGAGCTATTGAGATTTTAGAGAAAGCTCAAGTTAGCCAGGATAAAAAAGTTCAAGATTGGAATGACGACGAGATCGGAGCAATTCGTGATGCTGTTGGATTTTACAAAATTGAAGGAGAATTGCGTTCTGAAGTTTCTTTAAACATCAAACGTTTAATGGATATTGGATGTTACAGAGGTATCCGTCATAGATCTGGTCTTCCGTTGAGAGGGCAAAGAACTAAAAACAACTCTAGAACAAGAAAAGGTAAAAGAAAAACTGTTGCTAACAAGAAAAAAGCAACTAAATAATAAGTAATATGGCTAAAGCAACTGCAAAAAAACGTAAAGTTATCGTTGAATCAACGGGTGAAGCTCATATTTCTGCCACTTTCAACAATATCATTATTTCTTTGACTAATAAGAAAGGTGAAGTTATCTCTTGGTCTTCAGCTGGTAAAATGGGTTTCAGAGGTTCTAAAAAGAATACTCCGTACGCAGCTCAGATGGCAGCAGAAGATTGTAGTAAAGTAGCTCTTGAGGCAGGACTTAAAAAAGTTAAAGTTTATGTAAAAGGGCCAGGAAACGGGCGTGAGTCTGCTATCCGTTCTATTCATAATGGTGGAATTGAAGTTACAGAGATTATCGATGTTACTCCAATGCCTCACAACGGATGTCGTCCTCCAAAGAGACGTAGAGTTTAATAATATATTTAAGTATAACAAGGTAGAATAAACGATTATCGAAGGATTTGACCTGAATTCATAATCTCTATCTTAAATTTAATTTTTAGAAATGGCAAGATATACTGGTCCTAAAACTAGAATTGCTCGTAAATTTGGCGAAGCAATCTTCGGAGATGACAAATCTTTCGAAAAAAGAAATTACCCACCTGGACAACACGGGATGGCTAAAAAAAGAGGTAAAAAATCTGAGTATGCTGTTCAGTTAATGGAAAAGCAAAAAGCTAAATATTCTTACGGAATTTTAGAAAAACAATTCAGAGGTTTATTTAAAAAAGCATCAGCTACTAAAGGTGTTACTGGTGAAGTTCTTTTACAATTATGTGAAGCAAGATTAGATAATGTTGTTTTTAGAATGGGAGTTGCTCCATCTCGTAGAGGTGCCAGACAATTAGTTTCTCACAGACACATTACTGTAAATGGAGAGGTTGTAAACATTCCTTCTTACCACCTTAAGCCTGGTGATAAAGTTGCAGTTCGTGAAAAATCTAAATCTTTAGAAGCTATCGAACGTTCTTTGTCAAATTCAAGTCATGTTTATGAATGGATTACATGGAATAATGATCTTAAAGAGGGAACTTTCGTTTCTGTACCTGCAAGACTTCAAATTCCAGAAAACATTAAAGAACAATTAATCGTAGAGTTGTACAACAAATAATAATTGACTTAGTCGAAATTTATGGCAATATTTAATTTTCAAAAGCCCGATAAAGTTATCATGATCGATTCAACCGATTTTGAAGGTAAATTTGAATTTAGACCTTTAGAACCTGGTTACGGATTGACAGTTGGTAATGCACTTAGAAGAGTTTTGCTTTCAGCATTAGAAGGTTATGCAATTACATCTGTTCGTATCGAGGGTGTAGATCATGAGTTTTCTACTATTTCAGGTGTTGTTGAAGATGTTACCGAAATTATCCTTAATCTAAAACAAGTACGTTTCAAACGTCAAATTGAAGACATCGATAATGAAGCAGTTACTATTTCTGTTTCTGGTAAAGATCAATTAACAGCAGGTGATTTTCAAAAATTTATCTCAGGTTTTCAAGTTCTTAACCCAGATCTTGTTATCTGTAATTTAGATTCTAAAATCAAATTGAATTTCGATTTAACAATCGAAAAAGGTAGAGGATACGTACCTGCTGAGGAGAACAAAAAACAGAATGCTGCAATTGGAACTATTTTTACAGATTCTATTTTTACTCCGGTAAAAAATGTAAAATATGCAATTGAAAACTTCCGTGTTGAGCAAAAAACAGATTACGAAAAATTAGTTTTTGAAATTAAAACTGATGGCTCTATTAATCCAAAAGATGCTCTTACTGAAGCTGCTAAAGTTTTAATTCACCACTTCATGTTGTTCTCTGACGAAAGAATTACACTCGAGGCTGACGAAATTGCACAAACAGAATCGTATGATGAAGAGTCATTGCATATGAGACAATTGCTTAAAACTAAGCTTGTTGATATGGATTTATCTGTGAGAGCATTAAATTGCTTGAAGGCGGCTGAAGTTGATACACTTGGTGATTTAGTATCGTTCAATAAAAATGACCTAATGAAATTCCGTAATTTTGGTAAAAAATCTTTAACTGAACTTGATGAACTTGTTGCAGTTAAAAATTTAACTTTCGGAATGGACTTAGCTAAATACAAATTAGATAAAGAATAATTCAATCCCGCTTGCGGGGTTAAATTTAAAATAGCAATGAGACACGGAAAAAAATTCAATCACTTAAGCAGACAGACTGGACATAGAAAAGCTATGTTGGCTAATATGGCTTGTTCTCTTATCGAGCACAAACGTATTAACACCACTGTTGCTAAGGCTAAAGCGCTTAAACAATTTGTTGAGCCTTTAATCACAAAATCAAAAGAAGATACGACTCACAACCGTCGTATTGTTTTTGCTTACTTACGTAGCAAATATGCGGTAACTGACTTGTTCAGAGATGTAGCTGCTAAAGTTGGAGACCGTCCAGGTGGATACACTCGTATCATTAAAGTTGGAAATCGTTTGGGAGATAACGCTGATATGGCGATGATCGAACTTGTAGATTTCAATGAACTTTACAATGGTGGTAAAAAAGAAGTTAAGAAAGCAAAAAGCCGTCGTGGTGGTAAAGCTAAAAAAGCTGAGGAGACAACTCCGGAAGCTCCTGCTGCTGAATCAGAAACGACTACTGAAGCTTCTGAATAATTATGAAAGTAATGATTCTATAGAAATCAAGGATAAGCTAATTTTTAGTTTATCCTTTTTTTTTTGATTTTTTTAGAAAGAAAATAAAATTTAACTTATTTAGGAATTTAGGTTTTATTTTTATTAATGAAATTTTTAAAAAATTTTGGAGGCACTCTTTTAAAAAAGTAAATTTGCAAAATATCTAATTAAAAATAATGAGCTATTGCTTGTTTATAAGACGATAAAAAAAACAATACAATTAAAGAATGAAATACACGACACGACAAAGCGCCATTTTATTACTAAGTGATGGGACTATTTTTCATGGGAAATCTATCGGTATTAGCGGTAAAACTTTTGGTGAAGTTTGTTTTAATACAGGAATGACCGGGTATCAGGAGATTTTTACAGATCCTTCATACTTTGGGCAAATATTGGTAGCTACAAATGCGCATATTGGAAATTATGGTGTTAATGATTTGGAAATTGAATCGGATAGCGTTAAAATTGCTGGTTTAGTTTGTAAAAACTTTAGCTTTAATTATTCAAGAGAAGATGCTTCGGGAAGTTTAGAAGATTATTTTACAAAACAAAATTTAATCTGTATTTCTGATGTTGATACAAGAGCTCTTGTAAGTTATATCCGTGATAATGGAGCAATGAATGCTGTTATTTGTACAGACGGAACTTCGATTGATGAATTGAAAAAAGAATTGGCTAATGTACCAAACATGGAAGGTTTAGAATTAGCGTCAAAAGTTTCAACTAAAGAACCTTATTTTTTTGGTGATGAAAATGCTACTTATAAAATATCTGCTTTAGATCTTGGAATTAAAAAGAATATTTTGAGAAATCTTGCAAAAAGAGATTGTTATATCAAAGTTTTTCCTTATAATTCAACATATGGAGATTTGACTGCCTTCAGCCCTGATGGTTACTTTTTGTCAAATGGGCCTGGAGATCCCGACCCTCTATTTAGTGCTATACAAGTTGCTAAAGAAATTATAGCAGATGATAAACCATTATTTGGAATCTGTTTGGGTCATCAGGTTATAGCTTTGGCTAACGGAGTTAAAACTTATAAAATGTTTGGAGGTCATCGTGGAATTAATCATCCTGTAAAAAATATTATTACTGGAAAAGGTGAAATAACTTCTCAAAATCATGGATTTGCTGTAAAAAGAGAGGCTTTGGAAGGTCATCCAGAATTAGAGATTACACACGTGCATCTTAATGATGATACAGTTGCGGGAATGCGTATGAAAAATAAAAATTGTTTTTCAGTGCAGTATCATCCTGAAGCTAGTCCTGGGCCGCATGATTCGTCTTATTTGTTTGATCAATTTGTTGATAACATAAAATCTGCAAAGGTCTAAAACGATGTAGTTAATAAATAAAGATGTTTAATGATAAAAATGCGTTTTTAGTATTAAATATTTTTATACTTTCGAAAAAAAATTATATTTTATTAATAAAAAACAAAAATAATGAGTATTATAATTAAAGTTCACGCAAGACAAATTCTTGATTCCAGAGGGAATCCTACTATTGAAGTTGATGTAGTAACTGAAAATGGTGTATTAGGTAGAGCGGCTGTTCCGTCTGGAGCATCAACTGGAGAGCACGAAGCTGTTGAATTACGTGATGGAGGTAAAGCTTATCTTGGAAAAGGAGTTTTGAATGCAGTGAATAATGTAAATACTGTTATTGCTGAAGAATTGGTTGGAACTTCTGTTTTTGAACAAAATACTATTGATCAATTAATGATTGATTTAGATGGAACACCAAATAAATCTAAATTAGGAGCTAATGCTATTTTAGGAGTTTCACTTGCTGCTGCAAAAGCTGCTGCTAATGAACTTGGATTACCATTATATAGATACGTAGGTGGGGTTTCTGCTAATACATTACCAGTTCCGATGATGAATATCATCAACGGTGGTTCTCACTCTGATGCGCCTATCGCATTCCAGGAATTTATGATTTTCCCTGTAAAAGCAACATCTTTTACACATTCTATGCAAATGGGAACTGAAATTTTCCATAGTTTGAAAAAGGTACTACACGATAGAGGTTTAAGTACTGCTGTTGGTGACGAAGGAGGGTTTGCTCCAAACTTGGCAGGAGGAACAGAGGATGCTCTTGATACTATCAAACTAGCTGTGGAAAAAGCAGGTTATACTTTCGGTGACGAAATTATGATCGCTCTTGACTGTGCTGCATCTGAGTTTTATGTAGACGGCAAATATGATTACACTAAATTTGAAGGAGAAACCGGAAAAATCAGAACTTCTGAAGAGCAAGCAGATTATTTAGCTGAACTTGCTGCTAAATACCCAATTATTTCTATCGAAGATGGTATGTACGAAGATGATTGGGATGGATGGAAATATTTAACTGAAAAAATTGGAGATAAAGTTCAATTAGTTGGAGATGATTTATTCGTAACTAACGTTGCTCGTTTGTCAACGGGAATTGAAAAAGGTATCGCTAACTCAATTTTAGTAAAAGTAAACCAAATTGGTACTTTGACAGAAACTATTGCTGCAGTAAATATGGCTAAAAATGCGGGTTATACTTCAGTAATGTCTCACCGTTCAGGAGAAACAGAAGATAATACAATCGCAGATTTGGCTGTAGCTTTAAATTGTGGTCAAATTAAGACAGGTTCTGCTTCTCGTTCTGATCGTATGGCAAAATATAATCAATTGTTGAGAATCGAAGAAGAATTAGGAAGTACTGCTTATTTTCCTGGGTTAAACGCTTTTAAGATCAAGTAATTGTAGCGTTATATTCGTAAAATCAAACCATTCGTATAAACGAGTGGTTTTTTTTTGGGGTTTTAACAAATTCATAGCATTATTCCTTTTTTAATTAGTCTTAAATTCCTTAGATTTGATAAATTATTATTTTAAAGAATTATTTCCCATATATTATGTCAAAAATAGCTACATTAGAAGTAGATGGTAAGAAAATTGAGCTTCCGGTAATCACAGGAAGTGAAAATGAATCCGCTATCGATATTAACAAATTACGTGATTTAACTGGTATTATTACTATTGATCCTGGTTATAAAAATTCTGGTTCATGCAAAAGTGAAATCACTTTTCTGGATGGAGAATTAGGAATTTTACGTTACAGAGGGTATTCAATTGAAGATCTTGCAGAGAAAGCAAGCTTCTTAGAGGTTTCTTATCTTTTGATTTTTGGAGAATTACCAACCGCTGCACAATTAGAGGATTTCGAAAATAATATTAAAAAGCATTCTTTGGTAAACGAAGAAATGAAAAATATTATTGACGGTTTTCCAAAAACTGCTCATCCGATGGGGGTTTTATCTGCTTTGACAAGTGCTTTAACAGCATTTAATCCTAAAGCAGTAAATGTTGATAACGAAAAAGAAATGTACGAAGCTATTTGTAAAACAATGGCTAAATTTCTCGTAATTGCTACATGGACTTACAGAAAGTCAATGGGGTATCCTTTAAACTATTATGACAATACAAAAGGATATGTAGAAAGCTTTATGCAATTAATGTTTAAATTGCCTACAGGTCCTTACTCTGCAAATCCGATAATTGTTAATGCATTAGATAAATTATTTATTCTTCATGCAGATCACGAACAAAACTGTTCTACATCTACAGTAAGAATGGTTGGATCTTCTCATGCTGGTTTATTTGCTTCGGTTTCTGCAGGAGTTTCTGCTCTTTGGGGACCTCTTCACGGAGGGGCAAACCAGGCAGTTCTTGAGATGCTGGAAGATATTAATAAAGATGGTGGAGATACAGATAAGTTTTTAGCGAAAGCGAAAGATAAAAATGACCCATTCAGATTAATGGGGTTTGGTCACAGAGTTTATAAAAACTTTGATCCAAGAGCTAAAATCATCAAAAAAGCGGCTAAAGAAGTTTTGGAAACGTTAGGTGTTGAAGATCCGATTTTAGATATTGCCAGAAAATTAGAAACTGCAGCTCTTGAAGACGATTACTTCAAATCAAGAAACTTGTATCCAAACGTTGATTTCTATTCTGGAATTATTTACAGAGCATTAGGTATTCCAACTGATATGTTTACTGTAATGTTTGCTATTGGTAGATTACCGGGCTGGATTGCACAATGGAAAGAAATGCGAGAAAATAAAGAACCAATTGGAAGACCAAGACAAATTTATACTGGGCATCCATTGAGAGATTTTAAGTCAAATAAATAAAATTGAAAGCTTCACTTAACTGTGAAGCTTTTTTTATATTTGCAACAAAATATAACATATATGTTGCAATTAAATATAAAGAACGAAACCTCAAGATTACGTGCTGTAGTTTTGGGTTCTGCTGTTCATAATGGGCCAACTCCTTCAATAAGGGAAGCTTATGATCCTAAATCATTGGAACATATTAAAGCAGGTACTTATCCTGTAGAAAAAGATATGGTTGCTGAAATGGATGCTTTTAATGCTGTTTTTCAAAAATACGATGTAGTGGTTTATCGTCCGGAAATGATAGAAAATTACAATCAGATTTTTGCCAGAGATATTGGTTTTGTAATTGATGATGTCTTTGTGAAATCAAATATTTTACCTGACAGAGAACGAGAACTTGATGCAATTCAATATGTTATTGATCAGGTTGATCCTTTAAAAGTGCTTCGTCCGCCAGAGGAAGTTCATATTGAAGGTGGTGATGTAATGTTATGGAATGATCATATTTTTATTGGAACTTATAAAGGGAGTGATTATAAAGATTATATAACAGCAAGGACTAATATGGAAGGAGTAAACTATATTAAAAATTTGTTTCCGAATAAAATTGTCAAGGAATTTGATTTGGTTAAATCTAAAATTGAAGCCCGAGATAATGCTTTACATTTAGATTGCTGTTTTCAGCCTGTAGGAAAAGATAAAGGGATTATTTATAAAAGAGGTTTTCGTGAAGAAGCTGATTATATGTATTTGGTAAATCTTTTTGGAAAGGAAAATTTATTTCATATCGAAAGAAACGAAATGTATAATATGTTTTCGAATGTGTTTTCGATTGATGAAAAAGTTGTGGTTTCAGAAAAAAACTTCACGCGTTTAAACAATTGGTTACGTGCAAATGGTTTTATAGTCGAAGAAATTCCGTACGCAGAAATTGCAAAACAAGAAGGATTGTTGAGATGCTCAACTTTGCCATTAATTAGAGATTAATTTTATTTTAAGATATGAAACAAACTACTCACTCGATTGTAATGATTCGTCCAGTTGCTTTCAGAATGAATGAACAGACAGCAGTAAATAATTATTATCAAAAAGTTTTAGACGGCCTTTTACCAAGTACAGTAAATGCAAAAGCACAACAGGAGTTTGATGAATTTGTAGAAAAATTGAGAGCAGTTGGAGTTGATGTTACCGTTATAGAAGATACCTTAGAGACAGATACACCAGATAGTATTTTTCCAAATAACTGGGTGTCGTTCCATGAAAATGGAGAGGTAGTCTTGTATCCAATGTTTGCTGAAAATCGCCGTCAGGAACGTCGCGAAGATATTTTGGATATTTTGGAAGAAAAAGGTTTTGAGATCAGTGATATTATGGATTATACATCTGCGGAAGAGGATGGTATTTTTCTCGAAGGAACGGGAAGCTTACTTTTGGACAGAGCTAACGGAAAAGCATATTGCGCCTTATCACCTCGTGCAGATGAAGAATTGTTTATCGAATTCTGCGAAGATTTTGATTATGCTCCGGTAATTTTTGAAGCTTTCCAGACTGTTGACGGTGAACGTAAATTGATTTACCATACGAATGTTATGATGTGTATTGGTCAAACTTTTGCGGTTATTTGTGCAGATTGCATTGATGATAAAAAAGAGCGTAAAATGGTCTTGGAAAACCTAAAAGCAGATAATAAAGAAATTATTTTAATTACGGAAGCACAAGTAAATAATTTCGCAGGTAATATGTTGGAGGTCCGGGGATCAAATGATAAAAAGTATATCGTTATGAGCTCATCGGCTTATAACAGTTTAACAATAAAACAAATTGAACAATTACAAAAGCATGCTGAAATTTTAAGCTCGGGTCTCGATACAATTGAAGCCTGTGGCGGAGGTAGTGCCAGATGTATGATGGCAGAAGTGTTCTTGCCAAGAGGTTAAAGTTAAATTTTCAATAAAAAAATCCAAATTCCAAATTCCAAAAGCTGAATGCAGTGGGATTTGGAATTTTGTGTTTAATATTCGAAGGAGTTACATCAAATTTGCTTTAACAATATTAATAATAGAACTAACAATATATTGAATTCCAATTGCAATTACAATGAAACCAATAATTCTGGAAATAGCGACAATACCTGAAGCGCCTAATATACGAGCTAAATAATGAGCGCTTTTTAAGATAACAAAAATGGTAATTGCTATAGCTAAAATAGCTAAGCTGGAAATTATTATTTCATTTACTTCATGATGCTCCTGGTAAAAAGCAATTAGTAAAGAGATAGATCCAGGGCCAGCCAGCATTGGAATTGCCAATGGAGTTAATGCAATATCATTCCTTTTTTGAGCATCGTTTTCTACTTTTTTATTAATTCCTCTTTTCTTGCTGATTTTCCCGGATAATAATGAAAAACCTGAATTTAAGATCACAAGGCCACCAGCAATACGAAGTGCATCAATACTAATTCCAAAAAAAGTTAAAACATATTGTCCAATAAAAAATGAAACAATTAAAATAATGAAAACATTAATAGCTGTCCATAAGGATATTCTGGAACGCTCACTATCTGAATCATCATGAGTAAGCCCTACAAAGATAGGAACAGTACCAATTGGATTTAAAACAGAGAAAAGAGCAGCAAATAAATAAATGAATAAATCCATAATGTTTTCGATTGATAAAGTAAAAATAATCAAATTTTAAGATTTTACTCGAATACGATGTTAGGATATTGTTTTTTTGTCTTTAATAGCTCTAAATCAAAAGAGGAAGGTATTTCAGCCTTTTTTGATTACTTTTGTGGCTTATTCAGAAATAATGAAAAATAAAAAAACTTTAGTTTTAGGTGCAACAACAAAACCTGAACGTTATGCTTTTAAAGCCATAAATATGTTGACTCAAAAAGGGCATACAGTTTTAGCAATAGGACAAAAAGCAGGTGAAGTTGCAGGTGTGAAAATTTATACCAAAGCAATTCCCGTTAAAAATATAGATACAGTAACCTTATATTTAAACCCGGCTCGTCAGCGTGATTATTATAATTATATTATCGAAGCACAGCCGAAGCGAGTAGTTTTTAATCCCGGAACTGAAAATCCCGAGTTTTATCAGTTACTTGAACTTAATAATATCAAAGCAGAGGTTGCTTGTACTTTGGTTTTGTTGGCAACAAATCAATATTAGTTTTCTTAGAAGTTATTTCCTGTTATGTACTATGTCTTTTTTGTCAAATGAGGTGCAAAAGGATTTTTAATAGGGTTAGAAATCACTTTTAAGATCGCTTTGTGATACTATGTATGTTTAAATTGTAAGTCCTTCCAAACCATATAAATTATTATTTTTGTTTCATGGAATTTTCTTCAAAATTAATAGAAAAAGCAGTCAATGAAATGTCTCAATTACCTGGGATTGGTAAACGTACGGCGCTTAGACTGGTGCTTCACTTATTGAAACAACCCAAAGAGCAGACAGGCTTTTTATCTCAGGCACTATTAAATATGCGTGAAGATATTAAATTTTGCGAAAGCTGTCACAATATTTCAGATACAAAAGTTTGTGAAATATGTGCTAATTCTTCTAGGAATCATCAGACTATTTGTGTTGTAGAAGATATCAGGGACGTGATGGCTATAGAAAATACAGCTCAATATAAAGGGATTTATCATGTTTTAGGAGGTAAGATATCTCCAATTGAAGGAGTTGGACCAAGTCAGTTGAATATAGCAACTTTAGTGGAAAAAGTAAAACTAGGCAAAGTTGTTGAAATTATTTTTGCATTAAGTTCCACCATGGAAGGAGATACCACAAATTTCTATATTTATAAACAAATTGCCGATTCTGAAATTATAATATCTACAATAGCGCGAGGGATTTCCGTGGGAGATGAATTAGAATATGCTGATGAAGTTACGCTCGGCCGAAGTATTTTGCATCGTATTCCTTTCGAAAAAACTTTCAAAAATAATTAAATAATACAAACTGAGTAAGATTTCCTTAAGATTAAAGGAATGGTTATATTTGCTTATAAAATTTTTAAAATGACAAAAAACTGTTTTTATTTATTATTAATTAGTACGTTTTTTACATCGTGTATCCCAGTAAAAGATTTAGTCTATTTACAGGATAAAGGAACCGTTGGAAATGAAACTACTGTTTCATCAATTGTATTAAAACCTTACAGATTGCAAGTCAACGATATTTTGAATATAGATATTAAAGCGATAGACCCTAAGTTGGTTGCAATTTTTAAATCTACTGAAGTTGAAAATAGTATGGGTAAATCGGAGTCACAACTATATTTTAATGGTTTTACTGTTGATGATCATGGGAATATAAGAATGCCTATTTTAGGGGAAATAAATGTAATTGGATATACTCTCGAAGAAGTACGTGTGAAGATTGAGAAAAAATTACTGGAGGAATATTTTAAAACAGAAGCAAATATTTTTCTTACTGTAAAATTAGCGGGTTTTCGATATACAATAAATGGAGAAGTAGGGATTACAGGTACTAAAACATTATTTCAGGAACGTGTAAATATCATGGAAGCTATTGCCAATGCTGGAGATATCACTACTGTTGGTAATCGTAAAGCAGTTACTGTAATACGTCAAACACCTACAGGAGTACAAATGAATGATATTGATCTCACAGATGAAAATGTAATGAAATCACCATACTATTATTTACAGCCTAATGATTATGTTTACGTTAAGCCGCTAAAGCAAAAAACGTGGGGTACTGGTCAGACAGGAATTCAATCTGTTGGTACAATTATAACTTTGTTATCTTTGGCCACAACGGTTTATTTATTGTTGAAAAATTAAAAAGTAAATACAAGAGATGTTAGACATAAAAGATTTTTCAATTTTTGAAAATCATCCCAGTTTTGATTTTAAAGGCTTTTTGCTGAAAATCGCTGGTTATTGGAAATTGTTTTTGGTGAGTTTAATTATTGCATTTACGATAGCTTATCAGGTTAATATTCGTAAGGAAAAGATTTATGCCATGCAGACCTTAATTTCGATAAAAGAAGAGAGTAATCCTTTCTTTACCTCGAATACAAGCTTGGTTTTTAATTGGGGAGGTATTTCTGATCAGGTAAGTGGTGTTTCGACTATTTTGCAATCGAGATCACATAATGAATTGGTAGTGGATAAATTACAGTATTATATTGATTATCTAGCGAAAGGCGAATATAATATGGTCGATGTATATGGTGCGGTCCCTTTTTATGTTAATATAGATAAAACGAAGCCTCAATTAACAGGAATATTAATTAGTGTTAAATTTTTAAGTCCTAATGAATATGAGATTAGAATTCCATTTGAGAATAATTCGGTTTCATTGCTTACTTATTCAAATAATACTTATAGCAGTACTGCCGTTCAGCCTGTTGAATTCTTAAAAAAGTATAAAGTTGGGGAACAAGTTGTATTGCCATTTTTGAATTGGAAACTTGAAATAACTGATAATCCTGGTTTCTATAAAGGAAAAGAATATTTTGTCAGATTTAATGATTTCGATTCTACCGTTTCACGTTATCGTGGAATTGATGTTAATTCTGAGGAAAAAGGCGGATCTATACTTACACTATCGATGCAGGGTACAAATAAAGCACGGATGGTTGAGTATTTAAATTCCACAGTCAAAATGTTAATCAAAATTCAATTAGACGGTAAAAATCAGTTTGCTACAAACACTATAGCATTTATTGATAGCACTCTTGTGTCTATGGAATCTCAGTTGAAAGAAACCGGAAATGAACTTAAATCTTTTCGAAAAGATAAAAATATATATGATATTGAAGAAGGTGGAGCTAAGTTTTCAGATAAAATTTTAAATTTTGATGTTGAAAAAGATGCGGTAGCACGAAAAATTGCGTACTATAATTCGTTAAAAGCCTATCTTAAAAACAGTGTTGATTATTCTAAATTACCAGCACCATCCGTTGCAGGAATTGAAGATCCGAATATTGTTACGAATGTTTCTAAACTTATTGCTTTATCAACCCAAAGATCTGAAATGTCTTATGCAGTAAAAAGTGATAAGATTTTTAAAGATTTCGATAATCAAATGATGGCTGTGAAAAATGTTTTGCTTGAAAATATAGCCTCAGCCAAGTCTTCTTTGCAATATGATTTAGCTTTAGTTAATAATAAAATTGGTGAAGCAGAGAGTAAAATCAAAAAACTTCCTGAAGAACAACAAGAATTACTGAAGATTAAAAGGAAATATGATTTAAGTGATAATATTTATAGTACATTTCTCCAGAAAAGAAATGAAGCTGATATTGTAAAAGCTTCTAATTTATCAGATATTCATTTTATAGATCCTGCGAAAGATATTGGAGGAGGTTTAATTGGTCCCAAAACTTCTGTTAATTATGTGTTAGCTTTGTTTTTAGGGTTTTTAATTCCTCTAATTATTGTTTTCATATTTTTCTTTATTAATAATACAATTCAAAATACAGAAGATATTAGTAAACAAACACAAATTCCGTTAATAGGGGTTGTGGGTATTAATAAAGAGAACACCAATCTAGCGGTTTTTGAAAAACCAAAATCAGCATTGTCGGAAGCTTTTAGAGGTATACGTTCTTCATTACAGTTCTTATACAAAAAAAAGCAGTTAGACGGAGCAAAAACGCTAATGATTACTTCATCAATAAGTGGAGAGGGAAAGACGTTCTGTTCTATAAATATTGCGACTGTATTTGCCTTAAGCGAAAAAAAGACAGTTATAATAGGTTTAGATTTAAGGAAACCACGTCTGGCAGATGAATTTAATATGGTAAACCAGTATGGGGTAGTTAATTATTTAATAAAGCAAAAAACACTTCCAGAAATAATAAATAAAACTCAGATTCCGTATCTTGATGTTATTTTATCAGGTCCAATTCCTCCAAATCCTTCAGAATTAATTATAAGTGAAGTGATGGGTGAATTGATTGAGGAGCTTAAGAAAACATACGATTATATTATATTGGACACACCTCCGGTTGGACTTGTTTCGGATGCTTTAGAACTAGTGCAATTTAGTGATGTTACTTTGTATGTGGTGAGACAGAATTATTCAAAAAAGGAAATGATTACATTGTTAAATAACCGTGTCAAACGAGGAGAGTTGAATAATGTTAGTATAGTTTTAAATGGTTTTGAAAATAAAGCTAAATACGGGTCAGCATATGGTTATGGTTATTATGGAGGTTATGGAACGTATTCAAACGGTTATCATGAGGAAGAGGAGAAAGTAGGTTTTTTTAAAAGTGTTTTTAAAAAATTTAAAAAATAATAATTTGAAATAGATGGGAGCAGTTATTCAAAACACTATTTTAATAACAGGAGGAGCTGGTTTTATTGGTTCTAACTTATGTGAATATTTTTTAAATTCAGGACACAAAGTAATTTGTTTAGACAATTTTTCAACTGGACATTATCATAATCTGGAAGAATTTATTGTAAATCCGAATTTTAAATTAATTGAAGGAGATATTCGAAATATATCTGATTGTAATTTAGCTGTTAAAGAAGTAGATTATGTGTTGCATCAGGCTGCGTTAGGCTCTGTTCCAAGATCAATAAATGATCCAATTACTACAAATGATGTAAATGTTACGGGTTTTTTAAATATGTTGGTAGCTGCCCGTGATGCAAAAGTAAAGCGATTTATTTATGCTGCAAGTTCTTCAACCTATGGCGATTCTGAAGGATTGCCTAAAGTAGAAGAAGTAATTGGTAAACCTTTGTCTCCTTATGCAATAACTAAATATGTCAATGAATTGTACGCTGAAATTTTTAGCAAACAATATGGGCTTGAAACTATAGGTTTGCGCTATTTTAATGTGTTTGGAAGAAGACAGGATCCAAAAGGGGCTTATGCAGCGGTGATTCCAAAATTTGTCATGCAATTAATGAATTACGAAAGTCCGGTAATTAATGGAGATGGAAATTATTCAAGAGATTTTACTTATATTGATAATGTAATACAGATGAATGCTCTCGCAATTTCATCGAATAACTCTGCCGCAATCAATAATATTTATAATACCGCGTTTGGAGATAGGAATACTT
The DNA here is from genome assembly GCF_000735715.2 of Flavobacterium chungangense LMG 26729. Lineage (NCBI taxonomy): Bacteria > Pseudomonadati > Bacteroidota > Flavobacteriia > Flavobacteriales > Flavobacteriaceae > Flavobacterium > Flavobacterium chungangense. The sequence goes on along the minus strand of NZ_JASY01000008.1, from coordinate 151,167 downwards.
TAAATGATTTAGTTGAATATTTAAAAAAATATTTAGCCGTATATGATTCAAAAATAGCAACTGTGCCAATTATCTATGGTGAAACTAGAGCTGGAGATATACCCCATTCATTAGCAAGTATAGATAAGGCTAAAAAATTATTAGGATATAATCCCAAATATTCCTTAGAAGACGGGCTAAAAGAAGCACTGAGCTGGTATTGGAATAATTTAAAATAAAAGGAAACATAATATATAAGAAGTATAATATATAAAATATGAAAATCACAAAAATTTGTTGCATCGGTGCAGGTTATGTAGGAGGTCCAACTATGGCAGTAATTGCACAAAAATGTCCACATATTCAAGTAACTGTTGTCGATTTGAATGAACAAAGAATTAAAGATTGGAATGATCCAAATACGGATAATATTCCAATTTATGAGCCGGGCCTTTCTGAAATTGTGGCTGAAGCAAGAGGGAGAAATCTTTTCTTCTCAACCAATGTTGAAGAAGCTATTGATGAAGCTCAGATTATTTTTATATCTGTAAATACACCTACTAAGACTTATGGTAAGGGTAAAGGAATGGCAGCAGATTTGAAATTCATAGAATTATGTGCCAGACAAATAGCAAAAGTTTCAAAAAACAATAAAATAGTTGTTGAAAAATCAACTTTGCCTGTTCGTACTGCTGAAGCAATAAAAAGTATTCTGGATAATACAGGAAATGGTGTTCAGTTTCAAATTCTTTCTAATCCGGAGTTTTTAGCAGAAGGAACTGCTGTTACAGATTTACTAAATCCTGATAGAATTCTTATTGGAGGAGATTCAACTCCTGAAGGAGAATCTGCAATTAATGCTTTAGTTGATGTTTATGCTAATTGGGTTAGTAAAGATAAAATCTTAACAACAAATGTTTGGTCGTCTGAATTGTCTAAACTTACTGCAAATGCTTTTTTAGCTCAACGTATTTCATCAATAAATGCAATGTCTGAGTTGTGTGAGAAAACTGGTGCCGACGTAAGCGAAGTAGCACGTGCTATTGGAATGGATAGTCGTATTGGTTCTAAGTTTTTGAAGGCATCTGTTGGATTTGGAGGTTCTTGTTTTCAAAAAGATATATTGAATTTAGTTTATATAGCAAAATCTTACGGATTAAATGAAGTTGCCGATTACTGGGAGCAAGTAATCATCATGAATGATTATCAAAAGAGAAGATTTTCAAATAAAATCGTTCAGACTTTATACAACACAGTGGCCGATAAAAAAATAACTTTCTTAGGTTGGGCGTTTAAAAAAGATACAAACGATACACGCGAATCTGCAGCAATATATGTAGCAGACGATTTGATTAACGAACAGGCTAAGATTTCGGTTTATGATCCGAAAGTTTCAAGAAATAAGATTTTAAGTGATTTAGATTATTTAGAAGCAAGAAAATCTTCCGCGAATGCAGATGCTGTATTAACATTTGAAGATTCTTACGAAGCTTGTAAAGGAGCTCATGCCATCGCAATACTTACAGAATGGGATGAATTTACACAATACGATTGGCAAAAAATATATGATTCTATGCAAAAACCTGCTTTTGTTTTTGATGGAAGAAATATACTAAATGCAAAAGATTTAAAATCAATTGGCTTTATTTATAATGGAATAGGTTCTTAAAAATAAATTACATGAATTGGTATGTTGTTTATACAAAACCTAAATGGGAAAAAAAAGTAGCTGAAAAGTTAAATGAAATAGGAATTGAATGCTACTGCCCTTTAATTACTCAGATAAAACAATGGTCTGACAGAAAGAAAAAAGTTGAAGTTCCTCTTTTTAATTCTTACGTTTTTGTTCAATTGTCTGATGCAGACAGAAATTTGGTATTTCAGGTGGCAGGTGTGATCCGTTATTTGTTTTGGTTAGGAAAAGCAGCAATTGTTCGAAATGAAGAAATTACAACGATAAAAAAATGTCTTTCAGATACAAGTATTTCTGATGTTTCAGTGGTGTCTTATAAAAAGGGAGATAAAATAAAATTGGAAGCTGGGGTTTTCAGTAGTCAGAATGCAGTTATTCAGGAAGTGACAAATACTCATTATATTCTTGTTTTAGAATCTTTAGGATGTATTTTGAAAATAAAATATAAAAAAGATGTTGATTGAATATACTGAAGAATGAAAAGCTTGAAAAAAGCAAAAAATCACCAAACTTAGTGATTTTTTGCTTTTTTTTTAGAAGTATTTTCTTTTGTTTGTTGACTTTGAGGCTGTTAAATTTATTTATTTAATAGGATAATCATAAGATTTTTTAAGGGTTGATAAAATTGACTTATTGTACTATATTTGCTGAAATTGAATTTTTCGATATTCAGGTCATTAGTGTGACTGTGAATCGCGAAGCCGTACCATGTCAAAAACGAAATTAAGGAAAAAGATGAATAATAACGTAAAAATTGCCGTTATTGGATTAGGTTATGTAGGGTTGCCTTTAGCTCGTTTATTTGCTACAAAATATCCTGTAGTAGGTTTTGATATTAATGAATCAAGAATTACAAGTTTAAGGCAAGGTACTGATTCAACATTGGAAGTTGAAGATGCTATTTTGCAAAGTGTATTAGTTGATAGTACAAACAAAACAAAAGGACTTTATTGCACTGACGATATAAATAATATTGCAGATTGTAATTATTTTATAATAACCGTTCCTACTCCTGTAGACAGAAATAATCGACCTGATTTAACTCCTTTATATAAAGCAAGTGAAACTGTAGGTAAAATGTTAAAACAAGGAGATATTGTAATTTATGAATCAACAGTGTATCCTGGAGTTACTGAGGAGCAATGCGTACCGGTTTTAGAAAAAATATCAGGATTAAAATTTAATGTAGACTTTTTTGCAGGATATTCGCCAGAAAGAATTAATCCCGGTGATAAAGAACATACGGTAGAGAAGATTCTGAAGATTACCTCCGGTTCTACTGCTGAAACAGGTTTAAAAGTTGATGAGCTTTATAAATCAGTTATTACCGCGGGAACTTATCTTGCACCAACAATAAAAGTTGCTGAAGCAGCCAAAGTAATTGAAAATTCACAACGTGATATTAATATTGCTTTTGTAAATGAACTTGCTAAAATATTTAACTTAATGAATATTGATACACAAGAAGTATTAGCTGCTGCGGCTACGAAATGGAATTTCCTTCCTTTTAAACCAGGTTTGGTAGGAGGACACTGTATAGGTGTAGATCCTTATTATTTAGCACAACGAGCACAAGAATTTGGTTATCATCCTGAAATAATTTTAGCTGGGCGGCGTTTGAATGATAGTATGGGCGAATACATAGCATCTCAGGTTGTGAAATTAATGATAAAAAAAGGTATTTCAGTAAATAATGCTGAGCTTTTAATGCTTGGAATTACTTTTAAAGAAAATTGTCCAGATGTTCGGAATACTAAAATTGTAGATGTGGTAAGGGCATTAAAAGAATATGGTATTTCGGTTACAATATATGACCCAATAGCAAATATTGAAGAAGTTAAAAAAGAATACGGATTAAAAACGATAAATATTTTTCCGAAAGAAAAATTTGATGCAATAGTTTTAGGAGTTGCACATTCTGAATTTTTAAACTTAGATTATTTTGAGATTCAAAAAACAAATAGTTTGATATATGATGTAAAAGGAGTTTTAGGAACTATAGCTGATAATAGACTGTAGCCTAAAACTTTTTTATTTAAAATAAAAAATATGAGTAATTCAATTGTACATGTAATTCTTACAGGAGGAGTTGGTAGTAGACTATGGCCGCTTTCACGTAAAAGCCAGCCTAAACAATATCTAGAGATATTTGATGGGAAATCATTATTTGAAATGACGGTTAATCGCAATAGCCATTTAGCAAATAAAGTGATGGTAGTAGGAAATGTCGATAATCATCATTTAAGTGGTAAAGTTATGGATAAATCCCAAACAGCTTATCTCAATATTGTTGAAGCCACACCTAGAAATACGGCTGCTGCTATTGCTTTTGCAGCTTTTGCAAGTGATCCGGATGATATTTTGATTATTACTCCTTCTGATCATATTATTGATAAAATGGAGAATTATAATGATGCGATTAATGATGCAATTAGTAAAGCACAGGAAGGTTTCATTGTAACTTTTGGAATCATTCCTACTAAACCTGAAACGGGTTATGGTTATATAGAATCAAAAGGAGATAAAGTACTTTCATTTAGAGAAAAACCAAATGAAACAACTGCTAAAGATTTTATTGCGAAAGGTAATTTTTTATGGAATAGCGGAATGTTTTGTTTTAAAGCCAGTGTACTTTTAGAAGAATTGAAACAGTTTCAACCCGAAGTTTACGAAAAATCCAAAATAGTCTGGGAATCAAGTAAAGAAGGCTTTCTGGACTTAGAAGCATCTCTGGAAATTCCATCGATCAGTATTGATTATGCAGTAATGGAACGAAGTAAAAAAATTAAAGTAGTTCCTGCATCATTTTCCTGGTCAGATTTAGGTTCATTTGAGTCTGTTTATGATTATTTATTTTCTAAAGGGCATCCGATAGACAAAAATGGTAATATGGTTATAGGCTGTAATAAACATACCACTTTTTTAGGGTTAAAAAACACAATTTTTGTTTATACAGACACTGCTAATTTAATTTTACAAAAAGAAAATTCACAAGATGTAAAAGACATATATAGTGAGTTAGAAAAACAAAACTCAGAATTATTAAATTAAGAAAATGAAAAAAATTCTTATAACTGGTGGTGCTGGTTTTATCGGTTCACATGTAGTGAGGCGTTTTGTAAACAAATATCCTGAATATCAAATTTACAATCTTGATGCTTTGACTTACGCTGGAAATTTAGAAAATATTAAAGATATTGAAAATTGTCCTAATTATAATTTCGTAATGGGAGATATTGTAAATGAAACTTTTATTAATGAACTTTTTTCAATTCACAATTTTGATGGGGTATTGCATTTGGCCGCAGAATCTCATGTTGACAGATCAATCGAAGATCCGTTAGCATTTGTAAAAACAAATGTTATTGGAACAATGAATTTGCTTAATGCCGCAAAAAAACAATGGAAAGACAATTTTGAAGGCAAAAGATTTTATCATATTAGTACAGATGAAGTTTATGGATCTTTAGGAACCGAAGGGCTTTTTACTGAAACTACACCATACGATCCAAACTCTCCTTATTCAGCTTCAAAAGCAAGCTCAGATCATTTTGTACGGGCATATGGTGAAACGTATGGTTTACCCTATGTTTTGACAAATTGTTCAAACAACTATGGGGCTTATCATTTTCCTGAAAAATTAATTCCGCTTTTTATCAATAACATTATTAATAACAAGCCACTACCTGTTTATGGAGATGGTAATTATACTCGTGACTGGCTTTTTGTTGAAGATCATGCCATTGCCATTGATTTAGTTTTCCATAAAGGGAAAAACCATGAAACTTATAATATTGGTGGTTTTAACGAGTGGAAAAACATTGATTTGGTTAAATTGTTATGCCATATCATGGATGAAAAATTAGGAAGAGAAAAGGGACAATCTCAGGAATTAATCACCTACGTGAAAGACAGACCGGGACATGATTTGCGTTATGCAATTGATGCTTCTAAAATTAATAAGGAATTAGGCTGGAAGCCATCGGTAACTTTTGAAGAAGGTTTGGAAAAAACCATTAATTGGTATTTGAACAATGAAGAATGGTTAAAAAATGTAACTTCTGGTTCTTATAAAGATTATTATAAAAAACAGTATTCTTAAAAATAAATTCCATTCTGATTTGAATTTCTTATCAAAACATCATTAAATATGAAAAATATAACGGTTGTTGTTTTATTATTTTTTACTTTTTTACTTTCTTTTCAAGTAAGTGCTCAGGATTTAATGAAATCAAGTGATTTGAGTACTTTAAAAGTGGATTATTTGTCTGATAGTGATATTGCTAAAATACGAATTCAACTGCAAAATAACAATATGACTATTGAAGAGGCTGAACCTATGGCTTTATCAAAAGGGATGAGTGCTGCGGAATTTTCAAAGCTAAAAGCAAGAGTAAATGAAGTATCCATTAGTAATTTAAATAAAAAAAGTAACGAAAATACTGTTGCAAACAAAAAAGATTCAGGACGCACTCAGGATAAAATAGTAAATAATAAAGTTAAAGATTCTGCTAATGCCTTAATATTTGGTTCTGAATTATTTGATAATCCGACGTTGAACTTTGAACCGGATTCAAATCTTGCAACTCCTATGAATTATGTTTTAGGACCGGGAGATGAACTTCAGGTAAGTGTTTATGGAGTACAAGAGTACAATGCCAGTATACCCGTAAGTGTTGAAGGAAAAATTACGATTCAGTATGTTGGTCAAATTTCAGTTTCCGGAATATCAATTGAGGCTGCAACACAAAAAATTAAGGCAGCAATTGCAAAAGTTTATAGTACTGTAAGATCGGGGCAATCTCAAGTAAGTGTGAGTTTAAGTAGAATTAGAACCATTAAAATTACTATTGTAGGTGGAAAACAGCCAGGAAATTATTCTATTTCATCTTTAGCGACAGTATATAATGCTTTGCATTTAGCTGGGGGTCCAGGAAAAAACGGCAGTTACAGAAATATAGAATTAATTAGAAATAATAAGATTTATAAAAATATAGATATTTATCGTTTTTTAGTTAAAGGTGATCAGTCAGACAATGTAAGTTTAAAAGAAAACGATGTAATTCGAATTCCAGTTTATACACAAAGAGTTACTGTCGAAGGAGAAGTAAAGAGACCTGGAATTTTCGAGATGAAGAAAAGCGAAAAATTTTCAGATTTATTAAATTTTGCATCTGGATTTAACGAATTTGCTTATACTGCATCAGTAAATGTTTTACAAAAAACAGGCAAAGAGTTTAAGGTTCATGATATTAAGGAAAGTGAATTCTCTTCATATCTGCCAAAATCTGGTGATGTTTTCCGAGTTACTAAAATCTTAAACCGATTTGAAAATCGTATTAAAATAGAAGGGGCAGTATTCAGACCGGATTATTATTCTTTTGATGAAGGAATGAGAATTTCAGATCTTATTGCCAGAGCAGAGGGAGTTAAGGAAGATGCTTATACTAAAAGAGCCAGAATTATTCGTTTAAAATCTGATTTAACTACAGAAATTGTAAATATTGATTTAGCGAGCGCATTGTCCGGAAATTTGAATTCTGATATCGAATTAAAAAGAGAAGACGAAGTAACAGTATACTCAATTTTAGATTTTAGAGAAGAGTATAAAGTTACCATTGATGGTGAAGTAAAAACTCCTGGAGAATATCCATTCTTTGATAACTTAACATTAAATGATTTGATTATTCAGGTAGGAGGATTAACAGGTTCAGCTTCTAAAAGAGTTGAAATTGCAAGAATGATAAAATCTGATGAAATTGATGATACTAATCCAAGGCGTATTGAATTAGTAGAATTAGAAATAACCGCTGACAATAATGAACAGGTAAAAAACTTTCTTTTAAAGCCTTTTGATGTGATAAATATTAGAAGAATGGCCGTTTATGAAAAACCACAAATGGTAACAATTAGCGGAGCCGTTGCTTATCCGGGAAAATACGTTCTGGCAAATAAAAAAGAATCCGTTTATAATGTAGTTATGCGTGCAGGAGGATTAACATCAGTAGCAAATTTAGAAGGGATGAAAATAAAAAGACCAATAAAACAAGAACAAATCGATAAAATAGAAAGGATTGATTTGAATTTGTCTAAAAATGATACTTTAAAAAAAGATCTAACTAAAAAGCTAAAAGATGAACTGAAATATGCAGTAATTCCTCTTGATTGGAGTAAAATAGTAAAAGATAAAAATCATTATTCCAATGTAACTTTATTTCCTGATGATGAAATTGAAGTTGCTACTTTTAATGAGGGAGTCAAAGTTACAGGAAACGTTTTATTAACTTCTGAAATTCCTTATAGAAGAGGAAAGAGTTTTAAATATTACATAAATGCAGTTGGAGGAGTTGATAGCAAAGGTTGGAAGAAAAAAGCATATATTATTTATCCCAACGGAAAAGCTTCAGTGACAGGTTCTTTTTTGTTTTTTAGATCCTACCCTAAAGTTATACCTGACTCTCAAATTGTTGTTCCTGAAAAACCTGAAACCAAGAAAATGAGTACGGGTGAATGGGTAAGTATTGGCAGTGTAATTACAAGTTTAGCGTTATTAATTGTTACAGCTTTTAAATAAAGTTTATATTCTATATGGAAAATAATTTATCAGTTAAAAGTGATGAAATCTCATTGAAAGAATTGTTGGAAAAGGCAAAAAAACTTTGGAAGTATTTACTTTATCAATGGAAAGTTATCATCATCGCAGGCCTAGTTGGAGCTTCTTTAGGACTTGCTTATTCATTTAGTAAAAGCCCAATTTATACTGCTACATTGTCATTTGCGTTAGAAGATGAAAAAAGTGGAGGTGGTTTAGGAGGGGCTTTGGGATTAGCAAGTTCATTTGGTATTGATTTAGGCGGAGGTGGAGGGAGTATTTTTACAGGTTCTAACTTGACTGAATTATTTAAATCCAGGTCAATGGTAGAAAAAACATTACTTTCACCTGTTGTAGTTGAAGGAAAGACTATTTCATTAGCAGAAATGTATATTAAAAATAATAAATGGCGTAAAAACTGGATAGATAATCCAAAATTAGCGGGTCTAGAGTTTTTGCCCACTGTAAACCGTAAATATTTTACCCGTGTTCAAGACAGTATTATGGGAAAAATATATGAAAATTTGTCAAAAGGAGGTTTAACAGTTGATCAAAAAGATAAAAAGATTTCAATTATTAATATTGACGTTACATCTCAAAATGAGCTTTTTGCAAAATATTTTTGTGAAGCATTAGCGAAACAAGTATCAGATTTTTATATAGCTACTAAAAGTAAAAAAGCAAGAATTAACATGGCTATTTTACAACGTCAAACAGATTCTATCCGAAGAGAACTCAATGCAGCAATTACCGGTGTAGCTGTTGCAAATGATAATACATTTAATCTAAATCCAGCACTAAATGTTCGTCGTACACCATCAGCGAAAAGGCAAGTTGATGTCCAGGCCAATACGGCAATATTAACTGAGCTTGTAAAGCAAACCGAACTAGCAAAAGTAACATTACGGAAAGAAACTCCTCTGATACAAGTTATTGATAGACCTATTTTGCCTTTAGCAAAAGAACGGTTGGGTAAATTAAAAGCATTAATAATAGGAGGAGGGATATTTGGTTTTTTGGCAGTATTAATATTACTTTTAAAGAAAATAATTAATGACATTGTCGGGTAATTTTTTACACACTATTCAGAAGAAGATTAAATTATGAATTATAATAATTTATTCCAGAAAACTGATAAAATCATAATTTATTCGATAGCCTGTTACTCTTATTTAGATATAAAAAACATTGAAAAATTTGAAAAATCAGTTTTGAATAAATGTGCAAGAGCCTTATTTAGTTTTGAAGAAAAATTTATTATTTAAAAAACGAAGAGTTTTGTTGTTTTAGCTATAATTTTTAATCAATTAGAATTTAATGGCTATCTTAAATATCATATAAATGTTAATAATAGAAGTTATAGGAGGCTTAGGTAATCAGATGTTTCAATATGCTTTTTATATTGCTTTAAAAGAGCACTATAAGAATCAAGAAATTAAATTATATATAAATAGATTTAATGAAACTTCAGATAATCAAGGATATGAAATTGAAAAAGTATTTGATGTTAAATCAGAATATTTTGAATCTGATATTTCGAATTTAGTTGATGATTCAACAGAGTTAAAAGCAAGAATCAGAAGAAAATTTTTAGGCACAAAATCAAGCTTTTTTATTGAAAAATTTTTTAAATACGATAAAAATGTTTTAGAATTAAGTGATGAAAAGTTAATTTATTTAAGAGGACTTTGGCAGGATGAATTATATTTTTGTCAACATAGAAAGATACTACTAAATAGTTTTGAATTCAAAAAGGAGTTGGATACAATTAATCTTAAGTTATTAGAAGAAATTAAAAATAGTAATTCTGTAAGTATTCATATAAGAAGAGGGGATTATGTTTCAAATAAAAAATATAAAAATCTATTAGGAGACGTTTGCTCTTATAAATATTACTATGATGCATTAAATTATATTAAAAATAGAATCGATAAATTGACTTTGTATGTGTTTTCGGACGACATTAATTGGGTAAAAACTAATTTTGATTTTTTAGCTGATGAAGAGGTTGTTTTTGTAAGTCATAATATAGGAATTAAAAGCTATATAGATATGCAATTAATGAGCAATTGTAAGTATAATATTATTGCTAATAGTACTTTTAGTTGGTGGGGAGCATGGTTAAATAAAAACCCTTCTAAAATGGTGTTAGCCCCAAATAAATGGTTTAAAAAAAATAAAAGATTACAAGACAATCATATAGTTCCTGATGATTGGATTAAAATAGATAACTTATAAAAAATATATTTAGCGTAATTCAGATAAATTAGCCAAATACACTTAAACATTTTTTTTACTTTTTTTAAATGATTCTCTTGGCTCCTAAATATTCTTAAAAATTTAAAATGCAACATTATAATTGAATATATATTTATTGAAAACATTAATTAAAAACATTTTACTAAGGTATTCAACGAAAAATAATCGAGAAATAACAAAAAATATATTTCTTTCTTTTTTTGCAAAGGGTATATCACTATTTGTTAGTTTTTCATCTGTATCCTTACTCTTGAATTATTTAGGAAAAGAAAATTATGGAGTTTGGTTAACAGTTTTTTCAATTATCTCCTATTTTTCTTTTTTCGATTTAGGATTAGGTAACGGATTGAGAAATTATTTAACATCTGCATTTTCTTTAAATAATGTAGAATTAGCTAGACAATATATAACTACTGCTTATTTTATATTAGGCTTGTTTTTATTAATTACATTAATTATAATCCAAATTTGTGTAGGTTTTGTTGATTGGCAAGTGGTTTTTAAAAGTACTTCTAATTTTGATTTTTATAAAATAGTATCAATTTGTCTCTGGGGGTTAGGGTTATTACTCTTATCTAATTTAATAGTTTCTATATTGCAATCGAAGAAAAAAACTGGTTTTGGAAATTTATTACATTCTTTAGGCGGGTTAATTTCACTTATTATATTTATTGTATTTTCTCAATTTAAGTTTAATTCAAAATTAAATTTCGTAGCATTCATATTTACTTGGAGCACGCCACTATTTCTATTTATATTTTCTTTTTTTTACTTTATTATAAATAAAGATTCTTTGATGCCCAAATTGCATCACTTCAGAAAAGCACTTATCAGAAAGCTTTTCGGACTTGGATTAAGTTTTTTTTTAGCTCAATTTTTGGTGTTAATTTTAAATCAAGCTTCAAATATAATTATCACACAAGTTCTAAATCCTTCTGAAGTAGTTATATATTCAATTCCTCAGAAACTCTATTCTATTATTTCAATAAGTTTAGGAATTATTTCTTACACCTTACTTCCTTATTACACAGAGGCTGTATCAGTTAATGACTATTTAAGAATACGAAATATGACTTTTAAATTTTTTAAATTTTTCATGATAGTTGTCTTGTTTTCATTAGTTTTACTTTTCACTTCTGAAGTTATAATTAAATTTTGGTTAGGCAACATTGTTAAAGTACCATTCACATTATTGTTATTGCATTTAATTTTGGTTTTAGTGTGTGGCATTAATACAATATTCTCTACTGTGCTCAACGGGCTGGGTAAAATAAAAATTCAGTTACCAATAATTTTAATTGCAGTAATAATTTTTATTCCTTCTGCCATATATTTAGGAAAGAGTTTTCAATTAAATGGTATTGTTGTGGCTTCTATAATGGCACAATTGCCTATTTCGTTTTTTCTTTTTTTTCAATCAAGAGAAATTATAAGTAAAAAAAACATAAGTAAAAAAAATACATTTAATGGAAATATTACTGTTGACAGCTAATGTAAATGTTAAATTAGTGTCGCCTATAATATCCACTTAACTGATAATAAGGAGAGATTAGCTCAATATAAAATATTTTAAAAAGATATATAGAAGTTTCTTTTTTTGATAAACTTGTTTTTTGGGAAAATACGTGCTTTAATTTTTCAAAAGACGACTTAATAGATTTAGCAATTAAGAATAATAAACAGATTGAGTTTTTAATTTTTATATCTGACATAAAAAGCAGTAAATAAATATGGTAAAGGGGCGTGTCTTAAGCATGCTATAGAAAACAGTGAATTTATAAATAACAATAAGTTTTTTATAAAGTTACAGGAAGGCTCTTTGTAGAGAATATAAATTTAATAATTAAAAAGATAGTAATATTAATAATTGTTTTTATACTGATGTATGGAATTCAACTAGTGTAAATACTTTTTTTAAGTGTGATGCTTCCTTTTTAAAATGTATCTCGAAAATTCCTATTTAGAGGTAAATGATTCGCAAGGTAGATTTTTAGAGTTTATTTATTTTGATATTTTAATTAAATAAAGAATAAGGAGTTTTAGACGTTTGCCTTTTATTTCAGGTAATTCTGGTTCGACAGGAAATGCTTATACTGTAGAATCAGAATATAGAATAAAAAAAATATTTTTTATTGGTTTTATTCACTTAATATAGTAATCTATAAAATTTTAAGAATATTAAAAAAATAAAAGTATTATGTTTAATAGTAAGAGATTGTAATTGTGATTGTATCAATTAATTATTCTGATCAAAACTTTAAAAAGAAGCAACGATTAAATAGTTGGACTGCGAAACATATAGGTAAAGTAGATAAAGTAATCTCTTATTCGTCAGCTGATATTGATTTAGATTTTTTTGAAGCTAATAAAGAAATTCTTACCCAAAAAAGAGGCGGAGGTTATTGGCTTTGGAAACCCTACATAATTCTTAAAACGCTTAATGAGTTAAATGATGGTGATTTTTTATTTTATGTTGACTCAGGAATTCAATTTATAAAAAATGTAAATGGATTAATAACGAAACTCGAACAAAGCGGACAGGAAATAATGGTCTTTCAGTTACCTTTATTAGAAATACAATGGACAAAAAAAGAAGTTTTTGATTATTTTGATATTTCGAATAATGATTTTTTGTATTCAAATCAGATTATGGCTTCTACTCTGTGTTTAAAAAAGAATGAAAATTCTGTCTCTTTTGTTAAGAAATGGTTAGGAATATGCCAGAATCAATCTTTATTATTGCCCTCTTCAAACTTACATTTGGATGAATATAAATGTTTTATTGCTCACAGAGAGGATCAATCATTATTAAGTGTTTTGTCAAAAATAAGTAATATAAAACCTTTTAGTGATCCGACAGATTTTGGAAAATTTCCTTATCAATATTTAAAGACGAATAGGCTTTTTAATATTACTGAATTTGACGCTGCTTTTTCTTTAAATGAGACATATTTTTTACACAATAGAACTAATAATCCTTTTCTTTATTTTTTTAAGTATCTGATAAAGATTGTTTTGTTAAGGTTTAGTTTGTTTATAATTTGATTACAACTTTATGATTTTAGTTTAAATATCGTTCCTTCTGGTGAATTGCTAAAATATCTTAATGAATTAAATTAGCCCATATAAAAATAACAGTGCCAGTTAAGTGTATGAAAATTTATAAGGAAATAAAAAAATCAAGAGTAGATGCTAACCTAACTACTTGTCTTATTTTAAATTAGTCGTTGTAGTATAGATTATATATTAAGTATAGTAATATAGCGAAGTTCTATGTACTATATTTATTTTGATTTTTGTTTTAAATTTATTGGATATGCAATAAATTAATTGTAGAAAAAATATGAAAAGAATTGATATAAATAATTATGCACCATTAATAACTATCATTACGTCAACTTTCAATGCAGAAAAGGATCTGGAACAATGTATTAAAAGTGTAATATCTCAATCTTATACAAATATTGAGTACATTATTATTGATGGAGGTTCAACGGATGGTACTTTAGAAATTGTAAAAAAATATGAAAAATTTATAACTACTAATCTTTCAGAAAAGGATAATGGAATTTATGATGCTTGGAATAAAGGTGTGAAATTAGCAAACGGAGATTGGATAGCTTTTTTAGGAGCAGATGATATTTACATGCATGACGCTATTGAAAAATACGTACAAGAGTTAAGTAAATTAGATTATCATAGTTTAGATATGATTTCCTCAAAAGTAAGGCTGGTAGATGATAAGGGGACAGAATTAAGAATTATAGGAAAAGAATGGGTTTGGAATAAATTTAGAAGATTTATGTGCACGGCTCATGTAGGTTCTTTTCATTCTAAATCTTTTTTTAAAAAATATGGATTATACAACATAGACTATAAAATTGTAGGTGATTATGAGATTTTATTAAGGGCTAAACATTTGCTTAAAGCTGCATATTTTGACGAAATAACTGTTAATATGAAGGTTGGAGGTATAAGTAATCTAAATAATGCTGCAATTAAAGAAGCGTACAAAGCAAAAAAAAGGAATAATTCGGTAAATAATGTATTAGTTTTAAAATATGATTTTTTTAAAGCAAATGTTATATTTTTTCTTAGAAAAGTTTTAAACCGGATATGAAAAATTATATTTTTTATTCTACTATTTTATGTGCTTTTACTGAAGCCTTGAGTCTAAACATAGGATTCGATTTGAAATTTTTTTATTTTGTAGTATTTATTAATTTTATTATTCTAGTTAGTTTCAATAAAGTTGTATATACTAAAGGGCTCTTGATATTTCATTGTTTAGTTTTGTTTTCTGGACTGTTTTCTTGTGTTTTTGGTTATAATAAGTTTGGATACTTTTTTGTTCAATTTTTTTTTCTTTTACTCATACCAACTTATTATAATTCATTTTTCAACTTCTTTAAAGATAGATTTAAAGATATTGCTTCTCTTTATTGTAAAATTTGTTTCATACTAGCTGTGATTGGTTTTTTAAAATTACCTCATGATATTTCAATTGGGAGGTCTTTTGAAAGTTTATTACTTGAGCCGGCACACTACTGTACAATTGTTTTACCCGCGTATTTTATTACGTTGAAGGATAAAAGTTATCCACGTTATTATTTTATAATAATAATGTTTTCTATTATTGTAAGTGGTTCAAGTTTAGGGTTTCTGGGATTAGGTTTATCATTAATCTTAATGTTAAAAAAAATTTCTTTTACCAGAGTAATTCTGCCCATAATTGGTGTTACACTTATTGGGACTTTTGTTTATTTTAATTTTGCTCCGTTTAAACTTAGAGTTGACGATACCGTTAATAGTATGGTAAGTGGGGATTTATCAAAAGCTAATTTAAGTACTTATGCTCTTTTATCTAATTTTTATGTATCTGCTAAAAGTTTTTCTTCAAATCCTATTATAGGCAATGGTATAGGTTCGCATGTGTATTCTAGGGAGTTATATTTAAGTAAGATTGAAGGTATAGAAGTTTTTGAAAGTATGAACAGTGAAGATCTAAATGCCAAAGATGCCGGTTCATTATTTTCAAGAGTAATGTCTGAACTAGGTTTAATGGGACTTTTAGGAATATTTATTTATATATCTAAATTTTATGTAAAAAATTTAGATGAAAAAAGCTCTATAAATTCAATTATATGCAAAGGAATAATGTTGTATTTCTTTGCTAAATTATTTAGAGAAGGCCATTATTTTTCACCTGAAATGTATTTTTTTGTTTTTTTATATGTTTTTAATAAATACGATAGTTCTAAGTCAAATAATTTGCAATTGGCCATAAAAGTATAAAACATGCAAGTTCTCTAAACTTTATTATAAGAATAACAGAATATACAAAAATAATATTTGTTTTATATTTATACCGAAACTTAAATTGTTTTAATTCTAGATTCTAGCTTATTTGTATTGATCTCAGATAAATATTTAACACTAATGAAAAAAAACATTTTATTTTTTTGCCCTATTCCTCCACCTATCGGAGGGCAGGCATTAATTTCAAATATGGTCTATAATTTAATTAAACCAAAGTTTTTAATTAACACCAATGTAAAAAGTAAATATTTAGGCACAATAATAACTTTATTAAAAACTTTTTGGATTTTCATTTTTCATAAAGTTGATCTAGTTTATTTTACATGTACACGAAGTAAAAAAGGAGCAATAAAAGATATTGTTTTGTTATTTTTATGTAAAATAAAGGGAGTTAAAGTCATTAATCATTTACATGGTAATGAGGTTATGGATCTTTTTACAGGTGGGATATTTTCAAAAATTATTCATAGCGCATATACTAATATTGACGAAACGATTTTTGTGACAGAGAGGCAAAAACAACTTATGCCTTCATCATTAACGAAAATGAAAAGAAGCGTAATTCCCAATTGTTATGATTCGGTTTTAGATGATGTTGATTTTGATTTAAAAAACAAAAATGAAGAAGTACATATTCTGTATATATCATTTTTGATGAAAAGTAAAGGCATTTTTGTGGCTTTAGATACTTTTGAAAAAATAGCTAAAGATCATAAAAATGTCATATTTAATATTGCCGGCGAACCTCTCTCAGATTATTTGATGTCAGCTTTAGAAGTGAAAAAAAAATTTGATGATAGATTCCACGAATTAAATCAACTTTATCCAAATAGGATAGTTTATCATGGAGTTGTTAAGGGAGTCAGCAAAATAAATCTATTTTTGAATAGTGACATTTTACTCTTTCCAACATTTTTTAAAACTGAATCATTTGGTTTAGTAAATATTGAAGCAATGAGAACAGGAAATGCAATAGTTACCACAGATCATAATTTTTTATCAGATATTGTTACTAAAAGCGAAGGACTGTTAGTTAAACCAAATGATGTTGATAGTACATATAATGCAGTGAAATTCTTTCTTGATAATCCTGAATTGTTATTAAAAATTCAACAGCATAATATTATACATTCAAAATGTGAATTTTCTCCAGAAAAATTCAATAGTAGAATAAATCTTTTATTCTCCCAATATTTGAGCTAAAATCTAATTAAATTAATTTTTTAAAAATATTAATAATGTTAATTAAACATAAAATACTAATAACTGGAGGCTCAGGATTTATTGGGACTAACTTCTCGCAGAAGTTGATTCAAGACGGTCATGAAATTTTAAATATTGATGTTAAAGAACCAAGTAACAAAGAATTCCTTAAATATTGGACTAAAATAGACATTAATGATTTATTGGAGTTAAAGCAAGCAGTTCTTAATTTCGAACCTGATTATATTTTACATTTAGCTGCACGTACAGACTTGGACGGTAAAGGCTTGGAAGATTATAATTCGAATGTTTTAGGTGTAAAAAATTTGCTTAAAGCCACAACCGAATTAAAGAATTTAAAAAAAATTATTATAACTTCATCAATGTTGGTTTGTTATGGAGGGTATTATCCAAAAAACCAGTTTGATTATGCACCAACTACAATTTATGGAGAAAGTAAAGTGAAAACAGAACAATTGGTGTGGGAAAACAGGCCTGATTGTGATTGGGCAATAATAAGACCTACGTCAATTTGGGGACCTTGGTTTGGTATACCTTACAAGAATTTTTTTGATATGATTATTGCTGGAAAATATTTTCATGTCGGAAATAAAGGATGTACTAAAACATATGGATTTATTGGTAATGCTGTTTGCCAAATTGAAAGTATACTTTTTACCGAAACAATAAATGATGAACAAAAGGTTTTTTATATTGGAGATGATCCTGCAATAAATATTGAAGAATGGGGTAATGAAATAGCAACTGAACTTGGGACTAAAATTAAAAAAGCACCTTATTTTATAATCAAGGGAGCAGCTTTTTTTGGAGATATTTTGAAATTATTTAAAATTCATTTTCCAATGAATTCATTCAGATTACATAACATGACAACTAATAACATTATTGATTTAAAAAATACTTATAAAATAGCTCCATTGTTACCATATTCAAGAAAGGATGGTATAAAAATAACTTTAAAGTGGATGTCAGAGAATAAGTCTGAAAATTTCTAAACGAAGTACAGTTTTTAAATAATACTTTACAAAATAGATAGATGGTTTTTTATATTATACTGATTTTTATTGTACTAACTTTATTTTTATTTAGTTATAATTACCCTGGTAAAGAGAAAATTGTTAGTGTATGCCTTCTTGTGATTATGATTTTAATAGGGGGGTTTAGAGAAGGTATAGGTTGGGATTATAATAATTATACTTATTGGTATTTGTATGGGACAAGAGACAATAATGTTGAGTATGGTTTTTTAATGATAATGAAAATTTTTAGGTTTTTGAACCTGAGTTACACATTTCTTTTCTTCTTTTTTTCTTTTTTCACCTATTTTTTTGTTTATTTAGCAGTCCGAAAATACACCCCAAAAAGTAGTTTACCACTTGTGTTATACTTCATGGTTCCTGTTTTGTTTCTGTATTCATTCACCTATATAAGACAGTTTTTATCAGTTGCCATTGCATTTTATGCATTTAGCTTTTTATTAGATAAAAAATATTATTACTATTCTGTATTAATGCTGTTGGCTATGTTCATTCATTATAGCTCTTTAATTCCTTTTGTTGTCTTTTTAATGATTTTTAAATGGGGGGAGTTTGTTAGAGTCGGGTATTTATATATGATAATTGGTGTTTCATTTGTTATATCGCAAATTGGGGTTATTCATTTGTTTACTTTTATTTTTAAAGAATCACATTATCTCTATTATGTTTCTAATGAATTTGCCGTTCCGGTATCTTTTTTAAAGTTAGTTGCATTAAATACAATGGCACTAATTATTTTATGGTATTATCAGAAATTCGGATTTAAATTATCTCATCAAAAATATTTAATGTTAGCTTATATATCTTCAATTGTTTTTGTAAATATGTTTTCAGAATCTACAGAGTTGACTAGAATTTATATTTATTTTAGAATTTTTGAAATAATTTTGGTTTCTGAAATAATTTATTACACATTACTGAATAAAAAAATCTTGTTAGTCAGTTTTATATGTTTTTTTTATTTATTTCCTTTTTTTAGAGCTATAATAATAGATCAAGAAAAACAAAAAGATGAAAAACAGAGATTAATTCCATACAGGTCTCTATTGATTAAAAATAGCATGTAAGCAATTTTAAAAATTAACAAATAAAATTTTAAAATAAATAATGGAATACACAATATTAGGATTTCTTTTAATGATTTTAATGTTACTTTATTTTAAGGTAGCTGACCGTTTTAATATTATCGATAAACCAAATCAAAGAAGTTCGCATACTGAAATTACTTTACGTGGAGGGGGAGTTGTTTTTTGGTTTGCAGCTTTGTTGTACTCGGTCCAACATATCCAAAATAATTATTTTTTCTTTATAGGAATTACATTAGTGAGTTTAGTAAGTTTTTGGGATGATATTCAGAGTTTGTCAAATAAAATTCGAATCTCGATTCACTTTTTGGCTATTACTTTAATATTTTTCGATTTAGGTATTTTTAATCCTGCCTTTCTTTTAGGTCTTGTAGTAGCTTACATTACAGCTATTGGCTTAATAAATGCTTATAATTTTATGGATGGAATAAACGGCATAACAGGTTTATATACTTTAGCAGTAATGGGTTCGCTATTATATGTAAACAAAAATATTCAACTATTCACAGATGAGAATTTTATAAAATATGCCATAGTCGCTAGTTTGGTTTTCCTTTTTTTTAATTACAGAAAAAAAGCGAAATGTTTTGCCGGAGATGTTGGCAGCATAGCAATTGCTTTTTGGATAATATATCTGGTTTTTAAACTTATTTTAGCCACGAACTCAATCATTTGGATATTATTCTTAGCAGTTTATGGAGCAGATTCATGTTGTACAATTTTACATCGGTTATATTTAAGGCAAAATATATTTGAAGCACATCGCTTGCATCTATATCAGGTTTTAAGCAACGAATATAAAATTCAACACAGATTAGTTGCTCTATATTATGCATTAGCACAAATAGCGGTATCGGTTTTAGTTGTTTTTTTATATCATAAAGTTCAGGATATATTAATATTTGCAATTATTATCCCTCCTTTACTTTTGGTATATACCCTAAAATTCTATTTGCTAAAAAAGACAATTTAAAATTAAATTAATGGATTCTAAAATAATTCAGGGCAGCAATTTTTCAGATCATCGGGGAACTATTTCGTATGTAAATGATTTCAGTTTTAAGGATATCGAAAGGTTTTATATTATTAGTAATTCTGATGAAAATCCTATTAGAGCCTGGCAAGGGCATAAATTAGATGCTAAAAATTTCTATTGCATAAACGGATCTTTTAAAATTCATTTTGTAAAAATTGATAACTGGGAAAATCCTTCAAAAGAATTGAAAGTTGAAAGTATTATCATGATAGCCTCTGATAGCAAAATTTTACATATACCAGCTGGTCATGCAAACGCTATTGAATCATTAGAAACAAATTCTAAGCTGATATCATTTTCGACTTTGCCATTAACAAAAGTTAGTGATGATGATGTTCGATATACTTCGGATTATTGGAAAATTAATGACTAATAAAAGAATTTTTTTATCCTTGTCAAAACAAAGTGGTTTTGAACAAAAATATATTCAGAAAGCCCTTGAAGATAACTGGATCACTTCTGGTGGGCCAAATGTTAATGATTTTGAGAAGGTTCTGAAAAATTATCTTGATGATAAAATATTTGTAACGGCCTTAAATTCTGGGACATCTGCAATTCATTTAGCGTTGATTTTATTAGGTGTAGGAATTGGAGATGAAGTTATTTGTCAAAGCCTGACATTTTCGGCCTCAGCTAATCCTATTTTATATCAAGGTGCTATTCCCGTATTTGTAGACAGCGAAACAGAAACCTGGAACATTTGTCCCAAGAGTCTTGAAATTGCCATTCAGGATAGAATAAGTAAGGGTAAAAAACCTAAAGCTATTATTGCAGTACATTTGTATGGAAACCCATATAAGGTAGATGAAATTCATACAATTGCTAAGCGATATGAAATTCCTGTTCTTGAGGATAGTGCAGAAGCTCTCGGGAGTACTTATAAAGGTAAAAAGTGCGGTACTTTTGGCACTTATGGAGTTTTGTCTTTTAATGGAAATAAAATCATTACTACTTCCAGTGGTGGAGTTTTAATTTCTAATTCACAATCATCTAAAGAAAAGGCTATTTTTTATGCCACCCAATCAAAAGATAAAGCAATACATTATGAGCATAGTCAAATAGGCTATAATTACAGAATGAGTAATGTTTGCGCAGGTATAGGTCTTGGTCAGATGGAGATTTTAAAACAAAACATTATTGCCAGAAGAGAAATAAATAGTTTTTATGAAAGAATTTTCAAGAATATAGACGAAATACATTTTTTTCAGGTAACTAATAATGATTGTTTTTCAAATTATTGGTTAAGTACAATTTTAGTTGAACCAAACGAAAAAAAAAATATAGATAGAGAAAGTTTAAGACTTGCATTTGAAAATGCAAATATTGAATGTCGCCCAATATGGAAACCAATGCATCTGCAGCCTCTTTTTAGTAATTATCCATATTATGGCAATAATGTTGCTGAATATTTATTCGAAAGAGGATTGTGTTTGCCATCAGGTTCCTATCTTACAAATCATGAAAAAGACAGAATTAAAGAAGTGATTTTTAATTTCTTTAAAATAGCATAAATAAAAAAGAATTACATTTTAAAAATGAAAATTGAAAAAACCTTTATAAAAGATTTAATAATAGTGGAACCAACAGTTTTTGGTGATGAGAGAGGTTATTTTTTTGAATCCTACAGCAAAACTAAATTTGAAGATTTAGGAATAGATATTGATTTTGTTCAGGACAATCAATCTTTTTCAAGAAAAGGAACTTTAAGAGGTTTGCATTATCAAAATCCACCTTTTGCACAAACTAAACTGGTTCGTGTTTTAGAAGGAGAAATTATTGATGTTGCAGTAGATTTAAGAAAAGATTCTCCAACTTATGGGAAATCATTTAGCATTTTACTTTCGGCTGAAAATAAAAAACAATTATTAGTGCCTCAAGGTTTTGCTCACGGATTTTCGGTTATTAGTGAAACAGCTTCCGTGATGTATAAATGTGATCAGTTTTATAATAAAGCTTCCGAAGGTGGAATTAAATTTGATGACCCTTTTTTAAAAATTGATTGGGGTATGAACTTAGAACATGCAATAGTTTCTGATAAAGATAAAATACTTCCTTTTATAGAAAAATGTAATAGCTTGTTTTAACAAAATAGACATGATTCAATCTTTTAAAAAAAAACAAATAACGTCCATAATTTATTCCATTAAAAAAGCAAATATTAACTTAGTATGAAAAAAATACTAGTAACAGGAGCAAAAGGTCAATTAGGATCTGAGCTTTCGGTTTTATCAGCAAAATATTCACAATATGAATGGTGTTTTGCAGATAGAGCAAAAATTACTTTGGATGATTTAGAAGTTTTAGAAAAACAATTAAAAGAAATTCAACCTAACATAATTTTTAATTGTGGAGCCTATACTGCAGTTGATAAAGCAGAATCAGAAAAAGAAATTGCCTTTACTGTAAATCACTCAGCAGTAGAATTAATAGCAAAATATGCTAAAGAAAACAATGCAAAATTAATACACATTTCAACGGACTATGTATTTGACGGATCTTCTTCAATTGCTTTAAATGAAGAAGCTGAAACAAATCCGATCAATATTTATGGTGCTAGTAAGCGAGCAGGTGAGATCGCTTGTCTGACTGAAAATCCAAATTCAATTATAATAAGAACTTCTTGGGTTTACAGTAAGTTTGGTAATAATTTTGTTAAAACGATGCAGCGGCTAATGAAGGAAAAAGAATCAATTAATGTGGTAAATGATCAAATAGGTTCTCCAACTTACGCTGCTGACTTAGCTCAAACCATGTTGGATATTTTGGATTCACCAAATTGGATACCAGGAATCTATAATTATTCCAATGAAGGCGAAATAAGTTGGTATGAGTTTGCGTTAAGTATAAGAGAATTTGGAAAATATAATTGTAATGTTGGGGGAGTCTCATCTGCATCATATCCAACACCGGCAAAACGCCCTCAATTTTCTTTACTGGATAAGAAAAAAATAAAAAGAATTTATAATTTAGATGTTCCGGATTATAGAGAAAGTTTAAAAAAAATGTTTGTTTAAATAAAAAAGATTGAAGTTTTCCAAGATTTCTAAAGCAACTTAAAAAGAAATCTAATTCTAAAAATTGCAAAAATATATGAAAGGAATTATATTAGCTGGTGGTTCAGGAACAAGATTACACCCTTTGACTCTTGCTATGAGTAAACAAATGATGCCAGTATATGATAAGCCTATGATTTATTATCCATTATCAACATTGATGATGTCGGGAATAAATGAAATATTAATTATTTCTACACCCCATGATTTACCAAATTTTAAAAAATTATTAGGTGATGGTGTGAGTTTAGGATGCAAATTTAGTTATGCCGAACAAGCGATTCCAAATGGTTTAGCTCAGGCTTTTGTAATTGGAGAAGAATTTATTGGTAATGATGATGTTGCTCTTATTTTAGGAGATAACATATTTTTTGGTTCCAATATGCAAGAGCTTTTAAAGTCAAACACAAAGCCCAATGGAGGAGTTGTGTTTGCTTATCATGTTTCAGATCCGGAACGTTATGGAGTTGTAGAATTTGATGAAAACCTTAAAGCTATCTCAATTGAAGAAAAACCCGAAGAGCCAAAATCAAGTTATGCAGTTCCTGGATTGTATTTTTATGATAACTCAGTTGTAGAAATAGCTAAAAATATTCAGCCAAGTGCCAGGGGAGAATATGAAATTACAGATGTGAATAAAGTTTATTTAGAAAAAGGATTTTTAAAAGTTGGTATCTTAAGCAGAGGAACTGCTTGGTTAGATACTGGAACTTTTAATAGTTTAATGCAGGCCGGACAATTTGTTCAGGTCTTAGAAGAAAGGCAAGGATTAAAAGTTGGCTGTATCGAAGAAATTGCATGGAGACAAGGTTTTATTAAAGATGAACAGTTAGAAGAACTTGCGCTGCCTCTTGTTAAATCAGGTTACGGGGCCTATCTGTTAGAATTTTTGAAGCAAAAGAAAAAGGGAGCCAGATTTTAATTCTTTTAAAGAAATATCTTTTTATATGTTAAATTAGTACTTTTGTAATTGTGCTTAGTTGTAAATATTAAATATAACCAATTTGAATACAGATAAACGAAACAAAATGGCGGCTTTGTTACATAATAATTTTTCGCCAAGAAATCTTAAAGCAAACATTAATAATCTTAGTTATTTACCAAGATGGATTATTGTTGCTATTGATGTAATGGTTCTTATCTTTTCGTTTACATTTACTTATATGTTGTTTGAGGGAACAGCATTAGGGTATATTATAACATCATTTCATTTCATTTTTGTTACAAGTCTTATACTTGTTAATGTGTTTTTCTTCTGGCTTTTTAGAACATATTCAGGAATTATTAGGCATTCTTCCTATATAGATGCAATCAAATTACTGTTTTCACAGATGTCAGTTTTGGTTTTCTTTTTGTTCTTTAATTTGATATATGAGTTATATTCAGGACATAAAGCTTTTTTAAATACAGCTCTTTTTATAAACTTAGTACTTTCTTTCTGTGGTTTGTTTTTATATAGGGTAATTGTAAAACAAACTTTTGAAATTTATTTTTCAGAAAAAACGGATTCTAAATTAATAAGAACAGTTATTTATGGTACAGATGCTAATGCAATTTCAGTTGCCAATGCATTAAAATTTGAAACGCCTTCCAGATTTAAGATTGTTGGTTTTGTAGATAAAAATAATCAAAACGCCTCTAAGCGAATGCTTGATATGCCAATATTGATTCAAAAGAAAAAATTACCAGCATTAATGCGATCAGTAGCAGCAGAAGGAGTTATTATTGCTGATAAAAGTTTATCTAAGGAAGAGCAGTTAATTATTGTTGACCAATGTTTAGAATTTAATTACAAGGTATATACAGTTCCTTTAATTTCAGATTGGGAAAATCAAAAAGAGATTTCTCAAAAAGTAAAAAATATTCAGATTGAGGATTTATTAGAAAGGAAACCAATTGTTTTGGATAGTAAATCTATATCTAAACAATTGAAAGATAAAGTGATCTTAATTACAGGGGCCGCAGGTTCTATTGGTAGCGAAATTGTAAGGCAGGTTTTAGGATTTAATCCTAAAACAATAATTATTTTAGATCAAGCTGAAACACCTTTGCACAATCTATGTCTGGAAACTTTGAGTGTGGATTCTCAAACAAAAATAAGAGCTGTTATTGCTGATGTTAAGAGTAAAAAAGCTTTAGAAAAAGTATTTATAGATCATAGTCCCCAGGTAATCTTTCATGCTGCGGCGTACAAGCATGTTCCTCTGATGGAAGAAAATCCCTCACAAGCGGTTCTTACAAATGTAAAAGGGACTAAAAATTTAGCGGATTTGGCTTGTAAATACAAGGTTAAAAAATTTGTAATGGTTTCTACTGATAAAGCCGTTAACCCTAGTAATGTTATGGGGGCGAGTAAGCGTATTGCGGAAAAATATGTACAGTCTTTATTTTTAAAAAATCAAACCGAAAAATCGCAATGTGTAACTAAATTTATTACAACCCGTTTTGGGAATGTATTAGGTTCCAATGGATCAGTAGTTCCTTTGTTTACTAGACAGATTGCCGAAGGAGGTCCTGTTACTATAACTCATCAGGATATTATACGTTATTTCATGACCATCCCCGAAGCCTGTCAGTTGGTTTTAGAAGCAGGAGCAATGGGAAAGGGTGGTGAAATTTACATCTTTGATATGGGTAAACCGGTAAAGATTATAGATTTAGCAAAAAAAATGATTAAGTTAGCTGGCTTTATCCCTGATAAGGAAATAAAAATAAAGATTGTAGGACTTAGACCAGGTGAAAAATTGTATGAAGAATTATTGAATGATACTTCTAAAACTTTACCAACCTATCATAATAAAATTATGATTGCACAGGAAATCCAGGATGAATATGAAAATCTGCATACTGAAGTTGACGAGCTCATAGAGATTGCTAATTTTCACAGTAATGATGATATTGTTGGTAAAATGAAAAAAATAGTTCCTGAATTTAAAAGTATGAATTCTTCTTTTGAGGTTTTGGATGTATAAAATGTTTATTATATAGTAAATATGGAAGGTGTTTTTATAAAAAAACGCCTTTTTGCTTTTTTAATCTTTTTTTGAATGGGTAAAAACCCTGTTAATTTATGAAATGAATAATATTGATAATAAAGATTGGTTGTTTGAAATAACACCAAAAAATAATTTTTTTGCTCTTAATTTTAAAGAAGTATGGCAATATAGGGATTTGTTATTTCTATTTGTAAAACGAGATGTAATTACAGTTTATAAACAAACAGTTTTAGGGCCGCTTTGGTATCTGATTCAGCCTTTACTAACCTCTTTAACATACACTATTATTTTCAATAGCGTTGCTGGGATTGACACAGGAAAAGTTCCTGCGTTTTTGTTTAATCTTGCCGGAATAACTGTATGGAATTACTTTACCTCCTGTTTGACAAGTACATCCGATACATTTAAAGCCAATGCTGGAATCTTTGGAAAAGTTTATTTCCCAAGAATTATAACACCGCTTTCTATTGTGATTTCTAATTTAATAAAATTAGGCATTCAATTCCTTATTTTTATAATCTTTTATATTTATTATTACACTAGTGGATTTTTAATTTCTTTAAATATTGCAGTTGTATTTTTGCCGTTTCTAATCTTGCTTATAGGAATTTTAGGTCTCGGATTAGGAATGTTGATCTCCTCTTTAGTCACTAAATATAGAGATTTTAGTTATTTAATAGGTTTTAGTATACAATTGCTAATGTATGTTTCTGCGGTAATGTATCCTATAGAATTAATTAAAGCAAAATTGCCTCAGTATGGGTGGATTGTAGCATATAATCCATTAGCTTATATTATTGAAACCTCGCGTTATATGCTCTTAAATGTTGGACATATATCTTCTTTAGGTCTAATATATACTTTTATAGTAACCATAATTATATTTTTTCTGGGGCTTTTAATGTTCAATAAAACTGAAAAAAGTTTTATTGACACTGTTTAGTCTCCTAATAATTTATTAATAACAGTTAATTGTGGAAAAAGATATTATTTTAAAAGTAGAAAATGTTTCTAAACAATACCGATTAGGACAAATTGGGACAGGTACTTTGAGTCATGACTTAAATAGATGGTGGTATAAAGTTCGAGGGAAAGAAGATCCTTATTTAACTATAGGTGATACTAATGACAGGTCGACTAAAGGAACCAGTGATTATGTCTGGGCGTTACAAAATATTGATTTTGATGTTGAGAGAGGAGAAGTTGTTGGGATTATAGGTAAGAATGGTGCCGGAAAATCCACCTTATTGAAAATTCTTTCTAAAGTAACAGCTCCTACTACGGGAAGTATAAAATCAAAAGGAAGAATTGCTTCCTTATTGGAAGTAGGAACAGGTTTTCATGGTGAAATGACCGGTCGCGAAAATATTTACCTTAACGGGGCTATTTTAGGAATGACCAAAAGAGAAATTACTTCAAAGCTCGATGAAATAATTGAATTTTCTGGTTGTGAACGTTACATTGATACTCCTGTAAAAAGATACAGTAGTGGTATGACTGTTCGATTAGCTTTTGCTGTTGCAGCTTTTTTAGAACCTGAGATTTTAATTATTGATGAGGTTTTAGCTGTAGGTGATGCTGAATTCCAAAAAAAGGCAATTGGAAAAATGAAAGATATATCTAAAGGTGAAGGAAGAACTGTTTTATTTGTTAGCCATAATATGGCAGCAGTAAAAAGCTTGTGTAATAAAGGGGTGGTTTTAGAAAAAGGAAAAATTAAATTGATTAGTAATATTGAACATGCTGTAAGTTACTATTTAAGTGGTGATTCTGAAATTATGAACCAAAGAAAATTTGATGAATTGTATGATAAAGAAATATTTAAATTATTAGAAATTTCAATTAATAATACTGGTAAAACTATCGAAGATCCGATTGTAGAGAACAAAGCAATTGAACTAAAAACTTTTATTGAACTTAAAAATAAAAAAGAAAAAGAATATCATGTTACCTATCATTTATATAATGAAATGGGTGAAACCTTATTTTCTTTTTCAAATGGGGAAACAGCCGCTAAATTAGTGAATGGTAATAATGAATTAACGTGTTTTTTTCCGGCCTCCTTTTTTCAGTCAGGACAATACTTCTTATCCTTTTTTTTGGTTGAAGACAGAAAAAAACCCATTTTTATAGAAAAAGATATCATATCATTTACAGTAATTGATGGGGGTAGGGATTTAGGGGTTTACATGGGTAGAGAACCAGGATATATTAAGCCCCAATTTGAATGGGAAATAAATACAGATTCTAAATAATAAAATTTAATTCAATTAAATTTTAGGCAATAATTTTAAAACAATTGCACATAGCAAAAAAATGATTAACGTAACTAAAACATTCTTACCTCCAAAAAATGAATACGATGAAATTCTAAATGATGTTTGGGCTACACAATGGCTTACAAATAGAGGTAAACTCGTTTTAGAGTTAGAAACTAAATTAAAGTCGTATCTAGATGTTTCTTCAGTTTTAATAACTAGTAACGGAACTGTTCCATTGCAAATAGCAGTAAAAATTTTAGGAGAAAATAGCGAAATTATTACCACTCCGTTTAGTTATGTTGCTACTTCAGCGGCAATAATATGGGAAAATTGTACACCAGTTTTTGTTGATATCCATCCTGATTATTTTACTATTGACGAAACTAAAATTGAAGCAGCAATTACTTCAAAAACAAAGGCAATATTAGCCACACATGTTTTTGGTAATCCCTGTGATGTAGAGACTATTGAAAAGATTGCGCAAAAGCACAACTTAAAAGTAATTTATGATGCAGCTCATTGTTTTGGTGTAAAATATAAACAAAAAAGTATTTTTGAATATGGAGATGTTAGTACTGTAAGTTTTCATGCTACAAAACTTTTTCATACTGCAGAGGGTGGAGCTTTGTTCTGTAAAGACGAGAAATTATTTCAGAAATTATATTATTCGCATAATTTTGGACATAAAGGAGAACTTGATTTTTATGGTTTAGGAATAAATGGAAAAATTTCTGAGCTTCAGGCAGCCATGGGTTTAGCTGTATTTCCTTACTTAGATTATATTCTGGATGAGAGAAAAAAAGTGGTAGAGTATTATAATGCGAATTTGGATAAAAATAAAATTAAAAAAATACAACTTAGAGAAAATACAACCTGGAATTACAGTTATTACCCTGTTGTATTTAATAATGAAACTGATTTATTAAATGTTCAGACTCATCTCAACAAAGTTTCAATTTATCCCAGAAGATATTTTTATCCTTCATTAAATACAATAAACTACATCAATAAGGCAGAAATGCCTATTAGTGAAAGTATTTCTTCGAGAATATTGTGTTTGCCATTATATGTTGGAATAAAAGAATCAGAATTGGAACAAATTGTTGCAGTAATTAATAAAAGTTTATGCTTATAATAGGTGCAAAAGGTTTTGCTAAAGAGGTGTTAGAAACATTTTATCATAAAAACGATTTAGAGAATGTTGTATTTTATGATGACATAACCTTAAATGCGCCTGATTTTTTATTTAAAAAATTCAAAATACTTCATTCTAAACAAGAAGCTCAAAAATATTTTCAGACTACAGACTCCTCGTTCACAATAGGAATCGGAAAGCCTATTTTGAGAAAACAGATAAAAGATACTTTTGAGGCTTTGGGAGGGAGCTTATCATCTACAATTAGTCCATTAGCTCAAATAGGAAATTTTGATGTTTCAATTGGTGCTGGAAATAACATTTTGCAGGGAGCTATAATTTCTAATGGTGTTCGTTTGGGTAAAGGGTGTATTGTTTATTATAATGTCATTGTAACTCACGATGTTTTGATAGGAGATTTTGTTGAAATTTCACCAAATGCTACTTTACTAGGCAGATGTGAAATTGGCTCATTTTCGCACATTGGCAGTGGAGCTGTTATTTTGCCAGATGTTTCCATAGGTAAAAATGTTGTTGTAGCAGCCGGATCTATAGTAACTAAAAATGTTCCTGATAATTGTATGGTAGCAGGAAATCCTGCAAGTTTTAAAAAAGAAATAGCACCATTAGATTTTTATTATGAAGGTTAGTGTATGCATGATTACCTATAAGCATGAAAATTACATTCGCGAGGCAATAGAAAGTATTTTGATGCAAAAAACTAATTTTGATTTTGAACTCATAATTGCAAATGATCACTCTCCAGATCGTACTGATGAGGTGATCAGAAGTATAATAACATCACATCCTAAAGGAAATTGTATTCGATATTTTTTGCATCCTAGTAATCTAAGAATAATGCCAAATTTTATTTTTGCTTTAAAAGAGTGTTCCGGCGAATATATAGCACTCTGTGAGGGAGATGATTATTGGACTGACAAAAATAAGCTTCAAAAACAAATTGATTTTTTAGATAATAACAAAGATTATTCAGGTTGTTTTCATAATGTAATTATGATTAATGAGATGATTCCAAATTTTAAACCACAACCTTGGCGCGTTTATGAAAAAAATGATTTTGAACTTAAAGACACTTTTTCTAAAACGGCACTTTTTCATACCTGCTCGTTCGTGTTCCGAAAAGAATTTTTGCAAATTCCAGATTGGTTTGAGAAGGTCTTAAGTGGTGACAGAGCTTTGTTTTCATTAGTTGCTTCGAAAGGCAGACTTAAACGAATTGAAGGAGAAATGGGAGTTTATCGAAAAAATGAAAATGGCGTTACTTCAATTCTGTCATTAAAAAATTATCATAAAAAAAATATTAAGCTTTTTAGATTTTTTAAAACTCATTTTAGTAATTCGTATCAGAATGAATTAGATAAAATGATAAATTATCATCGCTATGAATATCTAAAACTATATATAAGTAAAGGGCTTAAATTTTTAAAATTAAAGTAGGGCTTATGGCTCAAAAATTATGAATAAAATAATTGATAAAAAGATTTTAACAAATTAATGGATAATTTTACAAAAATAGAGCTCAATAATAGTAATTTAGATACTTATTGTATTCGCAAAGCAATTTTTAATGCTTTAAAATCAAATATAAACCTGTTTTCGGGTCATATTCTGGATATTGGATGCGGTAAAAAGCCATACGAAAAATTTATTCTCGAAAATAGTCAAGTCTTAAATTACACAGGATTAGATATTGAAAATGCATTAATTTATGATAATTTGGTAAAGCCAGATTATACATGGGATGGTGTTGTAATGCCATTTGACAATAACAGTTTTGAATGTGCCTTTGGAACAGAAGTTTTAGAGCATTGTCCTGAACCGGAAATTGTATTGAAGGAAGTTTTTCGGGTTTTAAAACCAAATGGGGTGTTTTTTTTCACGGTCCCTTTTTTATGGAATTTGCACGAAGTTCCCCATGATGAGTATCGATACACTCCATTTTCACTTGAAAGACATTTAAAAAAAGCAGGTTTTACAAATCTTCAGATTAAAGCAACAGGAGGATGGCATGCAGCAATGGCACAAATGCTGGGATTATGGGTAAAAAGAAGTTCATTATCTAAAAATAAAAGAAAGATAGCAACCCTGTTAATAAAACCATTGATTAAAATATTATTAAAAAAAGATAAACCTGGTCAGGTAAAATTTAACGAAGGACAAATGATAACTGGATTATATGGGACTGCAAGAAAATAAAATAGCGATAATCTCACCTTCACAAAATGCATACTCTGAAACTTTTATCCAGGCGCATAAAAATCATTTGTCAGGCAAAGTTTATTATTATTTTGGATCGGTTTCAAACTTAAATTTAGAAGGAGAAGGAATATTGTTAAAAGGAGCAAAGAAAATTTATGGTAAATTTTTGAATCTCCTGCTAAAGAAAAAATTTTATTCTGAAAAAAAGGCATTATTAAATTCATGGAAAAAAAAAGGCATTGATCTGCTTTTTTTTGAATACGGAACAACAGCCGGACTGTTTATAGATGTTATAAAAGAATCTAAAATTCCGTTAATAGTTCATTTTCATGGATACGATGCTTCAATGTATTCTACAATAAAGGAATTCGAAAAACAATATGCTCGAATATTTGATTATGCAACTTATATTGTAGTTGTTTCTGAGGTAATGAAAGAGAAATTACTTGAACTGGGCTGCCCAAGAGATAAATTAGTTAAAAATATTTATGGACCTAACAATTTATTTTTAGACTGTCAGCCTAACTTTAGTAAACAGCAGTTTATATCAGTAGGAAGATTTACAAATAAAAAAGCACCTTATTACACATTACTGGCTTTTAAAGAAGTATTAAGTGAATTTCCGGAAGCTAAATTAATTATGGGAGGAGATGGTAATTTACTTGAAACCTGTGAAAATATTTGTAAATACTATCAGTTGGAGAACTCAGTTTTCTTTGACGGCATTATTACTCCCGAAAAATATGGGCAATATTTGACCGAATCTTTAGCCTTTGTTCAACATTCTATTACTGCAAAAAATGGCGATATGGAAGGAACACCATTAGCCATTTTAGAATCAAGTGCTGCCGGTTTACCCGTAATCGCATCTAGGCATGCAGGTATTTCTGAAGTCATTACAGATAAGCAGACAGGTCTTTTATTTGAAGAACATGATGTAAAAAAAATGGCAGAGCATATGAAGACCATTCTGAGAGATAAAGAGTATGCCATTTCTTTAGGTTTGAGAGGCAAAGAAAATATTAGGACATATTTTTCTATGAAAAAGCATATTGATACTCTTGATTGTTTGATCTTAAAAGCAATACAATCGTGAAACCACTAGTATCTATCATTATTCCATTTTATAACAGGAAACATTTGATTTTAGAAACACTTGAAAGTATTGGTTCTCAAAGTTTTCAAAACTGGGAATGCATATTAGTAGATGACCATTCGACAGATCATTCATTTGAGATAATATCAGATTTTATAAAAAAGGATTCCAGATTTAGATTATTCAAGCGCCCTGATAACAGAATTAAAGGAGCAAATGCTTGTAGAAATTATGGTTTTGAAGTTTCTCAGGGAGAATTTGTTAATTGGTTTGACAGTGATGATATTATGCATCCTGAGTTCATTCTTCAAAAAATAACAACTTTACAAGAAAAAACTAATTTAGACGGTGTGATTTCTAAAACAATGATGTTCAAAGAAACAATTACTCAAATTACTGGTAGAGAGAATCGAACTTTTTTAACTCAAAATACATTGGTTGATTTCCTGACACTAAAGATTTCGTGGTATTTACCAGATGTTATGTGGAAAATGTCTTTTTTGAAATCGCAAAAACTTCTTTTTGACGAAATACTCCTTGCTGGACAAGATGGCGATTTTTATGCAAGAATTCTTTTAGAAAATCCTAACCTAAAAGTTGTTGATTCATACCTGACATATTACAGGAAGCATGAAAATAATATAACCTCGCATATTGACAATAGAAAAAAGGCAGTATTGAAAGTATCGCATTTGCATAGTGTCGTTAGGTTAATAGAATTATTAGAGAAGAGAGATAAGCTATCAAATGAATTAAGATTATATTATTTTAAATCGATGATGAAATATTTGCCTTTTGTGATTTCGAATACAGCAGATTTAATTTGTCTTTTTAAATTACTTAAAAAACTCACTTTTTTTAAGAAGGACTATTTGATGCTTTGGAGTAAAGTTATAGTGGCATATTTTTGTTTTAAAATAATAGGAAAAGGTGAAAAATTATTAAAGTAATTAAAAAATGATTACCATTATTTATCCTTATCGAAATCGGGAAACTATACGTATCAGGCGTTCTTTAGATTCATTGGCACAACAAAAAGAGCAAAATTTTGAAGTTGTTTTTATTGATTATGGGTCAAAAAAAGAAATAGCATCAGAAATTAAAAAAATAGTTGAAGAATTTTCATTCTGTACCTATCACTATTTGTTTTCAGAATTTCAGCCTTGGAATAAAAGTAAAGCACTCAATTTTGTTATCAAAAATTTACAATCAGATTATTGTTTAGTTGCTGATGTTGATATGATTTTTCATTCTGATTTTACGACTGTCATGAAGCAGTATTGTGCAAATGATAAAGTTACTTATTTTCAGGTAGGGTTTCTTTCAGAACAAGAAAGTAAAAAAGAAAAATCGTTTGAAAAATATAAAATAAATTTCTTTAGCAATGGCGATGCCACAGGGATTTCTCTTTTTCCAGTTAATAAATTAAAAGAAATTAGAGGCTTTGATGAAGTTTTTCATTTTTGGGGAGCTGAGGATACAGATGTTCATAATCGCTTAAAAAATGTAGGTTGCGAAGTGCATTTTTATGATAAAGAAACCATGGTATTGCACCAGTGGCATTTTAATTATCGAAGAAGAGAAATCAAAAAACTTAATGCCGAATTGCAATTATCAGGAATTGTTGAATTCAATAATCAGCATATGAAGCAAAATTTGAAAAATGGAACAACCACAGTTAATAAAGACTCCTGGGGAAATGTTATCTCAGAATCTGACTTTGATAAATTAAAGAATTATCCAGTTGTTCAAGTGTCAAACAAGAGAGAAAATATTGATTATTTTTTGTTTCACGAATTGGCTTTAGCTAATGAATGCATCTTGGCTATTCAAATTAAAAATGACCCTTTCGAAAATTCAATAAAATATAAATTAAAAAAATATTTAGGAAAAAAAGTGCCTCAATTTTATACTTTGAAGGAAGTAAACGATCGAATTTTGCAGCATATGATTTCATTTTATCATACTAAAGCCTATATTTATAAGATTGAAGAAAATTTGAAAAGCGTCGTTTTCAAAATTAAATTTTAAAAAATAGTTTTAAGGTTTTATGATAAATCGAAAAAAGATCAGGCTGTTCTGGTGGAGTGAAATTCATTTAGCCAGTAAAAAAGAGGAAAATTATGGTGATTTGATTGGCAGGTATTTAGTTGAAAAAATATCTGATAAAAAGATTATTTGGACGCATCCAAAAAAGCGCAATTTTTTGAATCATTTTCACACAGTTTATTTTACAGTTGGAAGTATCTTATCTCAAATAAATGGGAGATGTATAGTTTGGGGAAGTGGTATTATATCTAAAGAATTTAAAATTAAAAAAGCAGAATTTTTGGCAGTCCGGGGACCTCAAACAAGAAAACTGTTAATCGAACAAGGATATCAGGTTCCTGAAATCTATGGTGATCCTGCTTTACTGATGCCGAAGCATTATAATCCTGAGTACAAAATAAAATATAATTTAGGGATTATTCCTCACTATGTTGATTATGAAAATGTTATGATTCAATATAAAGGATTAAAAGATATTCTGGTCATTAATTTAATGACTAATAATGTCGAAGAGGTCACTGACGCTATTTTGTCCTGCAAAAAAATAATTTCTTCCTCCTTACACGGAGTAATTGTATCACATGCATATCAAATTCCAGCAGTTTGGGTTGAATTTTCAAATAAAATTTTTGGTGATGGGATTAAATATCAGGATTATTTTGAATCGGTCGATCTTGCAATGTATAAACCACTTTTTTTAGAAGGGCCAATTACTAATGATCAATTAGAGATTGTTTTTAGTTCAAGTAATATATTGCCAAAAAAGGAAAGAATTATTCAGATCCAAAAACAATTAATGGAAGTTTGTCCATTTTAAATAAATCTATATGCCAAAAGTAATTTTGATATCTCAATTTGCATTACCCTATCATAAGACAGGAAGTTGGACTACTTTGTATGCTAATTATTTAAGAGGAACTAATCAAATAGACTATGTGATTTGTGAACAACCTGAAAAAGTTTTTGATAATGTTAAATACGAATTTGTAAGCCAAAGCAAAAAATATAAGTTTTTTAAAAGATGGAAAAAAAAACCATACTTTAATTATTTGCAGGCATTAAAAAAAAATCTAAATGAAGAAGAGAAATACGTAATTCAAATTGTAGATAATTTTGGGATTGTAAAACCTCTTCAAGAACTTTTGTTACAGTTAGGACTTAGAAAAAACTGTTTTCTTCAGTTTTTCTATCATGGTTTCGCTCCTTTTTATGGAAATTTGGCAAGTCGATATTTTTATGAAACTATTGACGAAATGGTTTTGCTTACGCATGATAGCTACAAGGCTCATAAAGAATATTATACTATTTTACCTTGTAGGTTTTCTGTACTTCATAACGGAATTGATACTTCAAAATTTCAAAAAATAAGCAATGAGCAAAAAGAAATTTTAAAAGATGAATTAGAATTAAAAGATAAAAAAGTTTTCATCTGGTGTTCAAGAGATGTTCCTAAAAAAGGATTAGATTTTATTTTACCAATTTGGAAAAAGATTAATACATTTCATAAAAATGCAATTTTATTAGTGGTTGGCGCTACCAGAAATACTCCGGTAGAAGGAGTTCGGTTTTTAGGACAGATTCCAAATGATACGCTTCCTAAATATTACCAAATAGCAGATTGTTATTTGTTTCCCACCTTATGGCATGAAGGTTTTGGTTTGAGTTTGATAGAGGCTTTGCATTCTGGTTGTTACTGTATTGCTTCGGCTTTAGGGGGAGTTCCAGAAGTTTTGCAATATGGAAAATTAGGAAAGTTGATTCAGAATCCACATTTTGAGCAAGAATGGGAAGATGCTATTTTGGAATTTTTAGATCAAAATAAAAATGATTCAGCACCAGTTTTAGAAGAATTATACAGTTCGGAAAGCTGGAATTCAGGAATGAATGTAGTTATTGAAAATGCTAAAAACAGATTGCTATAAATGAAAACAATAGCTATAATTCCAGCTAGGGGAGGTTCTAAAAGACTACCACAGAAAAACATAAAAATTTTTGGTGAAATTCCTTTATTGGCACATAGTATTTTATATGCTCAGGCAAATAATGATATTGTTGATGAAATTTATGTTTCGACAGATGACGAAGAAATAAAACGAGTTGCCATACAATTTGGTGCTAAAATTGTAAACCGTCCTCAATCCTTGTCAGGTGATTTAGAACCTACAATTTCAGCATTAAAAAATGTTCTGGAACAAATTGATGATAAAGTAGAAAATGTAATTTTATTACAAGCTACAAATCCATTAAGACCAGTAAATTTATTAAAAGAAGCATTTGAAATTTATAAGGAAAAAAAAATAGATAGTTTATTTACCGTTAGTCAGAATTATCAAAAGTTAGGAAAAATAGAAAATAATAAATTTATTCCGTTCAATTATACAATCGGTCAGCGAAGTCAGGATTTAGAGCCTTTATTTTATGAAAACGGATTACTTTATATCAGTAAAGCAAAACTGATTTTAGAAAGTAAAATTTTATCAGAGAATGCTTTTCCTTTAAAAATGAATCATATTTTTGCTAATGTTGATATCGATGATCAAAATGATTTTGATTATGCAGAATATCTTCTGTACAAGAAACAATAATAATACATTTATGAATCCATATATAGAAATTTCCGGACGAAAAATAGGAGCAGATTTTCCGCCTCTAGTTATAGCTGAAATAGGAATTAACCATGAAGGGTCTCTTCTGGTTGCCAAAGAAATGGTTGATGCTGCGCATAGAGCAGGAGTTGAGGTCGTAAAACACCAGACCCATATTGTTGAAGACGAAATGAGCGGAGCTGCAAAAAAAGTAATTCCGGGTAATGCAGATGTTTCTATTTACGAAATTATGGAGCGTTGCTCGTTGAACGAAGACGATGAATTAGAGCTTAAAAAATATGTTGAAAGTAAAGGAATGATTTTTATTTCAACACCGTTTTCGCGTGCAGCTGCTGAACGATTAAATAAGTTTGATATTCCGGCTTATAAGATAGGTTCTGGAGAGTGTAACAATTATCCATTATTAGAACATATCGCATCTTTTGGAAAACCTGTAATTTTAAGTACGGGCATGAATACAATTGAAAGCGTACAGAAAGCAGTTGCTGTTTTTGATAAATATAATATTCCGGTAGCTCTTTTACATACTACCAATTTATATCCTACACCAATTCATTTGGTTCGTTATGGAGCTATGATAGAATTACATGAAGCTTTTCCCGATAAAGTTTTTGGGTTAAGCGATCATACATTAAATAATAATGCCTGCCTTGGAGCAGTAGCTCTTGGAGGAAGTATTTTAGAGCGCCATTTTACAGATCATATGCAGCGTACAGGACCAGACATTGTATGTAGTATGGATGAAAAGGCATGTCAGGAGTTAATTATTTCATCTGCAGAAATTGCTTTAATGCGTGGTGGATCTAAAAAGCCGGCTTTAGAAGAACAAGTCACAATTGATTTTGCATTTGCGACAGTTTGTTCTATTAAAGATATCAAAAAAGGGGAGATATTAAATAAAGAGAATATCTGGGTAAAACGTCCCGGAACCGGTAAAATTTTAGCAGAAAACTTTAATAATATTCTCGGAAAAGTTGCTTTGCGTGATATTGAAAACGATGAACAATTAGACTTTTCGGATTTTGAGTAGTTCACAAAAAAAGATTCTTTTCCTAACAGGTACACGTGCTGATTTTGGAAAAATAAAATCATTAATTCAAATCCTTGAAATACAGCAGGATTTTGAAGTTTTTGTTTTTGTTACAGGGATGCATCTGCAGGAGTTGTATGGTTATACTTTAATTGAGATTGAACGCTGTAATTTTAAAAATGTTTTTATTTTTGAGAATCATACTCATGAGACTACTATGGATTTAACCCTGGCCAGAACCATAGAGGGGTTGTCAGGCTATTGCAAGACAATTAATCCAGATATGATTGTGGTACATGGTGATCGTGTAGAAACGCTTGCAGGAGCCATTGTAGGGTCATTAAATAATATTTTAGTTGCACATATTGAAGGTGGAGAAATTTCAGGTACTGTAGATGAATTAATCAGACACAGTGTGAGTAAATTAAGCCACATCCATTTTGTTTCAAATAAACAAGCTGCTAAGAGGCTGCTTCAAATGGGAGAAATCAATGAATCTGTTTTTACTATTGGTTCTCCTGATATTGACATTATGTTTTCGGACCTTTTACCTGATTTGGATGTAGTTAAAAAATACTACCAAATTCCTTTCCAAAAGTTTGCAATTGTAATGTTTCATCCTGTCACTACAGAATTTAAAGGCATGCAAAAATATGCTCACGATTTTGTTGAAGTTTTATTAAATGACAATCACAACTATATAGTAATTTATCCAAATAATGATTTAGGAAGCCAATTCATTGTAGAAGAATATGAGAAACTAAAAGATAATCCAAGATTTAGAATCTTTCCATCGCTTCGTTTCGAGTATTTTTTGATGTTATTAAAAAACAGTCAATTTATTATAGGCAATAGTAGTGCTGGAATTCGCGAAGCACCCTATTATGGAATCCCAATTATAAACATTGGAACAAGACAGCAAAATAGAGCTATTCATGCAGATATCATAAATACAGACTATTCTGGAACAAACATAAAAGAGGCTCTGAATTTAATAGTTTCGCATAAAGTTAATCCTTCCAATGAAGATTTCGGACAGGGCAATAGTAAAGAATTATTTCTTGAGTGTATAAAAAACCAAGATATTTGGAAGCTTAATCATCAAAAACAGTTTAGGGATTTTAATGAAAAACAATAAGATTTTTATTTTATTACCAGATGGCGTTGGCTTACGAAATTTTGCATTTACAAATTTTCATAAAATTGGTATTCAAAATGGTTTTGATATTACATTTTGGAACAATACCCCTTTTCAATTAAAGGAACTAGGTTTTAAAGAAATTAAAATTGAAAAAGCCAAAACGCATTCTTTTACGGATATTTATAAAAATGTGAGAAAACATATTGAACTCAATTTAAATATTAAAAAGAATGATGATATTGTTTATGATACTTATAGATTTCCGTTTAGTTATAAAGGAATTAAGAGCAAAATAAAAAGTTTTACTGCACAGATACTCATTTATTTTCTTTCCTCAGAAAAAGGATTAAAAGTTATTCGTGAAAAGATCAAAAAAAGTGAAGAAAAAACAGCTTATTATCAGAAATGTTTAGAAACACTTCAAAGCGAAAAACCTGCTATAGTTTTTTGCACAAATCAACGTCCTACCCTTGCTATTGCTCCAATTTTGGCTGCGAAACAATTAGGAATTCCCACAGCGACTTTTATTTTTTCCTGGGATAATTTGCCTAAAGCCACAATGGTTGTTGAAACGGATTACTATTTTGTGTGGAGCCAGCATATGAAGAACGAATTACTTAATTATTATCCCTATATAAAAGAGAAACAAATATTTATTACAGGAACACCTCAGTTTGAAACGCACTTTAATATAGATAATTTAGTTTCACGTGACCTTTTCTTTGAACAAAATAAATTAGATGTAAATAAAAAATATATTTGCTATTCAGGAGATGATATAACAACCTGCCCTGATGATGCAGAATATTTAAAAGATGTTGCAGAAGCAGTTCGTAAGCTTAATGATCAAGGAAATAATTTAGGAATTGTTTTTAGACGCTGTCCTGTTGATTTCTCGAAAAGATACGATAAGACACTCGAAGATTACAAAGATATTATTAGACCAATTGCTCCTGCATGGCAAAAAATAAGTGAGGATTGGAACACAATTTTACCAACTCAGGCTGATATTATTTTGCATGCGAATACTATAAAGCATACAGAAATGGTTGTAAATCTTGGTTCTTCGATGGTTTTTGATTATGTGAGTTTTGAAAAGCCATGTGCTTTTATTAATTATGATGTTGTTAGCAAGAAAGATAAAAACTGGGCGGTAGCAAAAATTTATAATTATATCCATTTTAGATCAATGCCTGACAAAAAAGCGGTAATATGGTTAAACTCGCGTGAGGAAATTGGTCAAAAAATAAACGCCAGCTTGTCAAATACAGAGACAACAATTAAATACGCTCAAAAATGGTTTGAAAAAATAAATCAGCACCCACCACAGTTAGCATCTCAACGTATATGGGACGGTATTAAACATATAGTAAAATGAAATTGCTTTTACGTAAAATAGCGTGGAAAATATTAGGAAAAAACTACCATGATTTTCTAATAGGTCAAAATAAAACATATTTGCATCAGGCAAAAAATGTTACGATAGGATATAAGACATATCATAATGGCGCATTTGTATGGCAATGGCATAATAATTCACACTTAGAGATTGGCAAATACTGTTCTATAGCAAATGATGTTAATTTTATATTAGATTCTGGTCATCATATGATGAGTGAGGTTACTACATTTCCTCATTTTAACCATATGGTAAATAAAAATTTGCTCATTGGTAATAAAACGCAATCTGAATTTAAGGAAGAAATAAAAACAGATCCAAGTAAAACTAAAATTGGCAATGATGTATGGATTGGCATGAATGCAGTAATTTTGCCAAACATAACAATTGGTAATGGTGTAACTATTATGGCTGGTGCAGTTGTAACGAAAGATGTTCCTGATTATGCTATTGTTGCAGGTGTTCCGGCTGAGATTGTCAAAATGAAATATGATTTGGATACAATTTCAAAAATGAAACAAATAGAATGGTGGAATTGGAGTCCGGAAAAAGTTGAAGAAAATGTAGGAGATTTTTATATTCCGATTCAGGACTTTATAATCAAGTGGCTCTAATACTTTTATTTCATGACAATAAGAATCTATTTGTGATTAATAACTAACTTAATTTATGTTTTTTAACTCTTTGGCTTTTGCCATTTTTTTACCAATTGTTTTTTTTCTTTATTGGTTTGTTTTTAATAAAAGCAAAAACACTCAAAACGCTTTATTGATAGTTGCCAGTTATTATTTTTATTCTTGTTGGGATTGGAGATTTCTTTTTTTATTGGTTTTCTCCACATTTCTGGATTATTATACCGGAATTCAAATCGAAAAAGGAAAATCAGATAAAAGCCGAAAATTCTGGTTTTGGTTAAGCATTATAGTTAATTTAGGATTTTTAGGAGTCTTTAAATACTATAACTTTTTTGCTGCTTCATTTTCAGAATTATTAAATACTGTCGGAATAAAAGCTAGCCCAATTTTGCTAGATGTGATTCTTCCGGTCGGAATTTCATTCTACAC
Organism: Flavobacterium chungangense LMG 26729; assembly: GCF_000735715.2. NCBI lineage: Bacteria > Pseudomonadati > Bacteroidota > Flavobacteriia > Flavobacteriales > Flavobacteriaceae > Flavobacterium > Flavobacterium chungangense. The sequence continues at coordinate 108,893 of NZ_JASY01000008.1, read as the reverse complement.
TTTTCACGGTTTATCTTATGTAATTGATATCTATTATAAACGAATAAAAGCCGAATATAACTTTATAGATTACTCCTTATTTGTGAGTTATTTTCCGCTTTTGGTAGCAGGACCAATAGAAAGAGCGACACATTTATTGCCGGAAATAAAGGTCAAAAGAGAATTTGATTTAGAAAAAGCTAAAGAGGGTATTTATCAAATCATTTGGGGGCTAGTCAAAAAAGTAGTAATTGCTGATACATGCGCAACTTATGCCAATGCCATTTTTGATCATTATACTTCAATGAATTCATTTTCATTAATTCTGGGAGCAGTGTACTTTGCATTTCAGATTTATGGAGATTTTTCAGGATATTCAGATATTGCATTGGGAGTTTCAAAATTATTCGGATTAGATTTACTACGAAACTTTAATTATCCTTACTTTTCAAGAGATATTGCAGAGTTTTGGCGTCGATGGCATATATCACTTTCGTCCTGGTTTCGTGATTATTTATACATTCCATTAGGCGGAAGTAAAGGCGGAATCTGGATGAAAATCAGAAATACATTTATCATTTTTGTAGTCAGCGGATTTTGGCACGGAGCCAGTTGGACATACATTGCATGGGGATTTATTAATGCCGTTTATTTTTTACCATTGTTGTTATCTAATAGCAATCGAAATAATATGGATGCTGTTCTGCTAAAATTCAATTTAGATTCGGCAAAAGTTATAATAAGCATTCTTTGCACTTTTTTATTAACTTGTTTGGCCTGGGTATTTTTCAGAGCCAAAACAATTACGGACGCGGTTTTGTATTTAAAGAGAATTTTTACTAATAGAGATTTTAACTTTCAATATTTAGACAACGAAAGATATAGTTATGAAATTTTGCTGATGATTGGTGCGTTTGTTTTAGTCGAATGGAATAATCGTACCAAAGTTGAGCCACTTTCAGGAAAAAGAAGTATGCTTAAAATAGCTTTGGCTATTGGATCCATAATAGCTTTTGGAACTTATTCAGATTACAAAGAATTTATTTATTTTCAGTTTTAATGAAACAGTTTTTGACTTATACGCTCAAGATTTTATGTATCACGATCTTAATAGCAATCATTCTTGACGGATTGTATACTTATGTTTTTTTACAATCTAAAAATAGAGGAAAAATAGAGGATGTTTTTAATTCAAAATCCAGAAATTTTGATGTGGTAATCTTAGGTTCATCAAGAGCTAATAACCATTTTGATGCAAAGATGTTTGAAGAAAAAGGATTAAAAACTTTTAATTATGGAATGAGTGGGGGACATTTATTTGAGGCTTCCTTACTTCTAAAGTTAATGATTGAGAGAAAATATAATATCAAGAATGTAATTTTGGAGGCAGATTTGAATTTGTCAAACGAACATGAAGCAGAGGGAATATCGGCTTTATTTTTACCTTATATTCACAATTCAAAAATCATAAAAAGTCATTTTGAAGGGCAGCAAAATTTTTGTGAGTTATATTATATTCCTTTTTACCGATATATTAAATATGAAACTAAAATAGGGTGCAGAGAAACATTTTTTGCAGCTATTCACAAAAAAACAAATCAGTTAGATAACCTGGGATACCGTGGATTAGAAAGGCATAAAAATGCTAATATGAAGAACAATATTGCAAAACTAAATCCATTGACTCATAATAAATATTATGAGGAAATCAAGATTATCTGTAAAGCCAATAAAATTAATTTTATACCAGTAATGACACCCATGTGCGAGAATGTTGTGGGTATGAACTATTTTAACAAAGTAAAAAAAGCTTATCCTGAAATTCATAATTATGAGAATGTAGTAATAGAAGATAAATATTTTTCGTCATGCGGTCACATGAATGATACCGGGTCTAAAATTTTCACTTCCATAATTTTAAGAGACTTTTTTAAGAAATGATTCATATAGCTTTTCTAACTCCCGAGTTCCCTCATGCCAAAGTAGCAAATGCGGCTGGTATTGGTACAAGTATTAAAAATCTTGGAATCGCTTTAGTAAAAGAAAATGTAAAAGTCTCAGTATTTGTTTATGGTCAAAAATCACAAGAAATTATTGTTGAAAATGGAATTAAAATTCATTTGATAAAAAATAAAAAATATAAATTATTGAGTTGGTTTTTTCATCGAAAACATATTCAGAATTATTGTAATGCGATTATTGAAAAAGAAAAAATTTCGCTCATTGAAGCTCCTGATTGGACCGGAATTACAGCTTTTATGAATTTTACTGTTCCGGTAATAATTCGTTTTCATGGCAGCGATACTTATTTTTGTCACTTAGAAGCCAGAAAGCAAAAACGCAAAAACTTGTGGTTTGAAAAAACAGCGATTCAACAGGCTGATGCATTTATTGCACCAACTGGTTTTGCGGGAGAAGTTTCTAAAAAACTTTTTAAAATCAAAAAAAAAGAAATTAAGGTTATTTACCACGGATTGGAACTTCAAAATTTTGAAAACACAACTCCGGAAGTCTACGAGAAAAATTTAATATTGTATATAGGAACTTTAATTAGAAAAAAAGGAGTGTTAGAATTGCCTGAAGTTTTTAATAAAGTGAGACAAAGTTTTCCTGAAGCCAAATTGGTTTTAATAGGAAGTGATGCTCCTGATATTCAAACAAAATCAAAATCGACCTGGCAATTGATGAAAAATCAATTTAAGGATGAGGATTTAAAAAATGTGAATTATCTGGGTAAGATTCCCTATTCTGAGATTCAGCATTACATAAAAAACGCAAATATATGTGTGTTTCCAGCTTATGCTGAAACCTTTGGGATGGTAACTATTGAATCTATGGCTTTGCAGAAAGCGGTTGTAAACAGTAATATAGGCTGGTCTAAAGAACTTATTGAAGACAAAGTAAATGGATATTTGGTTCACCCGGCTGATTATGATTTATATTCTTCAAGAATAATAGAGCTATTACAAAATGATCAGCTTTGTTTAGAGATTGGTAAATTGGCAAGGTTTAAAGTAGAGTCAAAATTCGATATAGGTAAAATTGTTTCAAAGAATATCGATTTTTATAAAGAAGTTTTAAACTCAAGGAAATAATGATAGCGATTTATCATGAAAATAATAATGTAGTTCAGGTTGAAGTTGATGCAAAGCCCATCACTTTTTCTCAAAATAACATAGCCAGAACATTATTCGAAATGGCAAAGTTGTATCCCAATTCTTTATTGATTTGGTGCCATATTGATTTAAAACCCAATTTAAATCTTGCTGGAATGGTTACGGTTTTTCATCATAATAAAATAATGGTATCATATAATCCTATTGATGAAACGTTTCTTTCAGAAGCAATTGGATATTGCGAGTTATCATCTTTCATTAAAATTAATAAAAAAGTAAGTTATCCAAGCTGGCTGGTTAGTAGTTTTGCAGGCGGAATTCATACTTCGGTATTAAATACTTTAAAAGATAGTTTATCAACATCCGGCAGCTTTGATTATTTTTTACATTCTTTAGCAAAACTGGCTATGCCTGAAGGTCTTCTATGTTATTCTGAGCCTCAATTATTAACTGGTTTTTCACGAAAAATCGCGACAAGCAAGAAAAATACTTTTGTATTATTTCGATTTGTAAAACAGCATTATAAGATACAGTGGATCTTTCTGTTGTTTTTAAATTTATTTTTATACGAAAGAAAGATACCCGTTTTGCCTTTTGTCTTTAGTCTGTTTTATGTTCGAAGAAAATTAAGCGAAAATATTTTAGATGAAATTGAAGTCAGCTCTAAGAAACAGGTTACGGGTGGAAAAATAGATGTTATTATTCCCACAATAGGTAGAAAAGATTATTTATACAATGTTTTGCAGGATTTAAAAATACAGACAAGTTTGCCTTCAAAAGTTATAATTGTAGAGCAAAATCCAAATCCTTTAAGTATATCTGAATTAGATTATCTTACTCGTGAAAATTGGCCGTTCTCAATAGAACATATTTTTACGCACCAAACAGGAGCGTGTAATGCCAGAAATTTAGCATTAAAGGAAATCAAAAGCGAGTGGGTCTTTATGGCTGATGATGACATTAGACTTGAAAAATATTTTCTTGAGAAAGCTTTAGAACAGATAAAATTGTACGGAATAAAAGCCGCAACTTTTAATTGTTTTCAAAAAAATGAAAAATTAATTTATAAAAAAATATTTCAATGGCCTACTTTTGGTTCCGGATGTAGTATTGTTCAGCATCAATTTATAAAAAATATGCAGTTTAATATGAAATTCGAGTTTGGTTTTGGGGAAGATGCAGATTTTGGTATGCAGCTTCGTAATCAGGGTGTTGATGTTATTTATTTTCCAAAACCTGAAATTTTGCACTTAAAAGCTCCAATAGGAGGGTTTAGAACTAAACCTGTTTTACCTTGGCACAATGACAAAATTCAGCCTAAACCTTCACCAACGGTTATGTTGTATGACCAGTTGCATTTGTCTAAACAACAGATAAAAGGATATAAAACCATTTTATTTTTTAAGTTTTACAAATTACAGACTATTAAAAATCCAATACGATATTTTTTAAATTTTAAAATGCAATGGAAACAAAGTGAATATTGGGCTAATGAATTAAAGAATAAAAAATGAAGTTTTCACTAATAGTTTGCACTTATATGCGGCCAGAGCCTCTACTGAAACTCTTAAAATCGGTTCAGGCGCAAAGTTTATATCCAAATGAAATTTTAATTGTAGATGGATCAACTAACAATAAAACGGAAAAGATTTTAAAACAAAATTCATTTCAATATTTAAAATACGAATTAGTTTCTGATGAAAATAGAGGACTAACCAAACAAAGGAATTTTGGTATTTCTAAAGTAGCAAAAGATATTGATGTTGTTTGCTTTTTAGATGATGATACGGTTTTAGAATTGGATTATTTTAAAAATTTACTTCATACATATGACGTATACCCGGAAGCCTTAGGGGCAGGCGGGTATATTATAAATAATAATGCAGATTGGCAAAGATGTAGTGAAAACGAAGTTAAGAAGTTTAATTATTTCTATTTTGAAAGTTGGAAAAGAAAATATTCCCAAAGGTTTGTTTTAAGAAAAAAAATAGGTTTATTAGACAATAGTCCTCCCGGAATTGTTCCGGATTTCGGACATGGAAAAGCAATGAGTTATTTTCCGCCCACAAATAAAATCTATAAGACAGAATTTTTTTTAGGAGGTGTTTCGTCTTTTAAAAAGAATATTTTAGAAACTATTAAATTCTCAGAATACTTTGAAGGATATGGTCTTTATGAAGATGCTGATTTTACGATAAGGGTATCTAAAATAGGAGATTTGTACGTTAACACATCTGCTAAATTATTTCATTATCATGATGATGGCGGAAGACCCAATCAATTTCAATATGGAAAAATGGTTTTACGTAACGGATGGTATGTTTGGCGAGTAAGTTTTCCCAAGCCACTACTAAAAGCACGAATAAAATGGAATTTAACTGCACTATTTCTCACTGCTGTCCGAGCCACCAATATCTGGAATAGTAAAAAAAAGAAGGAAGCATTAACAGAAACAGCGGGAAGGATTTATGGTTGGTTTTCAATATTGTTTAATGCACCAAGACAAAAATAATAGGTATGAATGTATTTTCATTGTTTAAGAAAAGGAATTATATTTATTTTTATCATAGACTAAAACCATATTCCAGATCTGTTAGAAAAGGAATGTTGGATTATTCAGATTACGAATCATTAAATAATTTAAGTGATTACTTTAGAATATCAGATTTTAAAAAAATTGTCGTTGTAGCAAGTGGTCCCAGTGCAAAAAAAATAGTACTGGAGAAAGACGCACTTTATTTTTGTTGTAATGATTCAATCAATATTGTCAAAACCATGCCTCATATTTATGTTGTTCATGATCCATTTTATCTAATAAAATATTTGAAATCTTTTGTTCCAACAGATAAATGGATGGGAACTACTTTTTGGATAATGAATAATAAATCTAAAATAAACTCCAATTCGTTTGAAAAAGTATTGCATTATATTCTTAGAAAACATAGAAATAAAAGAGAATTTTTGATTACTAATTATAAGTATAATAAAAGTTCAGAATTCTTATATAAAGAATTAATTGAAAGTCTGAAGGAAGATTTTGGTTTTACATATCAAAGTATCAATTCAGGTTTCAATACCTTAATGTTAGGAGCAATATTAGCCTTTAAAAAAGATAAACCCCTTGAAGTATATGGCCTGGATATGGGAATTGGAGGGAATCAATATTATAATAAAAGTGCAAGTATAGGAAAAAGTATAAGTGGTGATAACAATAAAGAGATTGTTAAAGACTTTCTTAACCAATTGTACAAACAAAAAATTAAAATTTATAATGCCTCAAATTTTATGAATTATGAATCAAAATAGTTTTTATGGAGTTTGCAAGTGCTGTGGCGCTGAAATTAAAGATGAAAATCAAAAATTTAATTTAGTGAAGTGTAATTCATGCGATTTGGTTTTTTGTAGAAAAATTTACACTGAAAAGGATTTTGAAAGGGTTTATAACGAACTTTACAATGCAACTAATCCGAAATACAGTAAACACTCTGTTGAAGAGTTTAATAATTTAAAAAAGCAAATTGTAAATATTGGTTATAATAGAAAAATACTCTTGTCTAAAATAATTAAAAAGCATAAGCAAAAAATTTTAGAAATTGGTTCAGGTATAGGACTAGTAGGAGTTTATTTAAAGAGTTTTAAAAATATAATTTACCAAGGTATCGAAATTGATAAAGCTACACATGAAAAAGCATTAGAATTAGAAGTTAACTCTATAAATGGAGATTTTTCGAAAATGAATGAGAATCCTGAGACGGTGGATATCATTATGTTATGGGAAGTGTTGGAGCATATTCAGGACCTTAAATTGTTTTTTGAACTGGCAAAGAGTAAATTGGCTCCAAAAGGTAAATTAGTTTTTTCAGTTCCTAATTACAATAAGCGTCTCAATTATAAAATTATTGAAAGAGATGATAAAATATACCAAAGCGGACCTCCTGTTCACCTTAATTTTTTTGAAGAAAATTCCATAAAAAAAGTTTTGGATTTCAATGGATTTAAAACGAATGAAATTAAAATTAAAAAAATTCCTTATTTGGATTTAAGAAATAAAAAGTTTTTTAACTTTCTGTTCAAGGCGTTAATTGGCAAGTATCATGGCTCTACTATTTATGTAATTGCCGAATTAAAGTAAAATGAGATTTGCAATAATCACCCATGTCAATCACATTCAGAAAGGCAGCCAATATTTTGGTTATGCTCCTTACATACGTGAAATGAATATTTGGTTAAAATATGTTGATGAGGTAACCATTGTAGCGCCTCTTGTAGAAAGAGCTCCTTCAGTAATTGATATTGCCTATAATCATAATAAAATTAACTTCAAAAAGGTCCCTAATTTTAATATTACTAATTTTAAAAGTATAATACTATCCTTAATTAAGTTTCCTGGTATTTTTATTAAGATATTCTATGCAATGAAAAAGGCAGATCATATTCATTTGCGATGCCCGGGAAATATGGGATTAATAGGCTGTATTATACAAATGTTTTTTCCGTATAAAATCAAAACGGCCAAATATGCAGGAAATTGGGATCCAAAAAGCAAACAGCCGTTTACATATAAATTACAGAAATATATTTTGGGTAATTCTTTTTTAACACGTAATATGCAAGTTTTGGTTTATGGTGAATGGGAGAATCAATCTAAAAATATACGACCTTTTTTTACTGCAACTTATTCAGAATTAGAAAAAGAATATATACCAAAAAAAGCTTTTAAGTCAATAATCCAATTTTCTTTTGTAGGAAGTTTGGTTGCCGGTAAAAATCCGTTATATGCTATCAAATTGGTTCAGCATTTAGTACAAAAAGGAAACAATATTTTGTTAAATATATATGGAGAAGGCGTTGAACGAATTGCTATAGAAGCTTATATACAAGAAAATAAATTATCAGATTATATAATTCTAAATGGCAATCAGGATCAGGAAATAATTAAGGAAGCTTATCAAAATAGCCATTTTGTACTTTTACCTTCTAAAAGTGAGGGATGGCCAAAAGCAATCGCAGAAGCTATGTTTTGGGGATGCGTACCTGTCGCTACAAAAGTTTCCTGTGTATCTTTTATGTTAGATGCCGGCAATAGGGGCATTTTGTTAGAAATGAAGCTGGAACATGATACAAAACAAATCGATAATTTGCTAAAAAATCAAAATGAATTTATTTTAAGGAGCGAATTAGCAAGAGAATGGTCGCAACAGTACACTACAGATATTTTTGAATCCGAAATAAGAAAACAATTAATAATATGAGAGTTGTACAGATAATAGACTCTTTAGAAGCAGGAGGCGCTGAACAAATGGCAGTGAATTATGCAAATGCATTATCTGAAAGAGTTGCTTTTTCGGGCTTGATTGTAACGCGAAGAGAAGGAGCACTTTTACAACAGATTGACCCTAAAACGTCTTATTTGTTCTTGAAGAAGAAAAAAATAATCGATATAAAAGCGGTTCTGCAGTTAAAGAATTATCTAAAAAAAAACAACGTATGTCTCATACATGCTCACAGTTCTTCTTTTTTCATTGCTGTTTTATTAAAAATTATTTCGCCGGGAATTAAAATTATTTGGCATGATCATTTAGGAAAAAGAGTAACTCAGGCAAAAAAAAATAATCGTATCCTAATACTTTTTTCTTCTTTTTTTAATTCTATTGTTACAGTAAATCCACAATTACTTGACTGGAATAAAAAGAACTTGCTTTGTTCAGATGTATCATTTTTGCCAAACTTTGTTAAAACTAAAATTGAGTTTCAAAAATCAACCTTTTTGAGAGGTACCGATTTAAAGAGAATCGTATGTATAGCAAATTTAAAAGAACCAAAAAATCATATAGCTATTTTAAAAGCATTTTTAAATTTGAATTTAAAAGATAGTGACTGGACTTTGCATTTAATCGGACATGATTATTTTGATGATTATTCAGAGAACTTAAAAAAAATTATAAAAGAACATTCTCTGGAAAATCACATTTATTTATATGGCAGCAGAAATGATGTTGCGCATATTTTATCACAAGCAGCTATTGGGATTTTAGCTTCTACGCAGGAAGGATTTCCTGTTGTATTATTAGAATATGGTTTGGCTAATGTGCCTGTTTTATCAACTAATGCAGGATATTGTTCTTTATTGATAAAAAATCATTTTAACGGCTTGTTGTTTGATCCAAATAAGAGTGGTGAACTCGAAAACCAATTACATTATTTATTATTGTGTGATGAGGAAAAAAAGAAGCTTTACAGCAAAAATATGAAGCAAATAGTGATGGAATCTTACTCTGAAGAAACGGTAGTTCAAAAACTTATAATGGTGTATAAAAATTGTCAGAATGAAAAGTAAACTGTTTTTTTATATTTCACTGCTTCTTATTCATTCAGGAATAGCTTTGGTTGTTTTTATTTTACCTTTTTTTAGTAAAATCTACGCTGTTATAATTCCAATTATCGGTTTTTTTTATGTGTATAAGACAAAAAACAAAAATAACGAAGTGTTGGTAGTCTGTGCTTACTTAGTAGGAGCAGAAGTTCTTATAAGAATGACAGGGGGGAACATTAATAATGAATATATAAAATTTTGCGTTATATTATTTATGTTAGTGGGAATGGCATATAGTGGTTTTTCGGTTAAATCAATATTTTTTTGGCTTTTTCTTTTACTGCTTGTTCCCAGTATTTTAGTCACAGCTTCAACAGATGATTATGGGGTAGATGTAAAGAAATATTTGGTTTTTAATCTTTCAGGTCCGATATGTTTAGGCGTTTCGGCGATTTATACTTTTAGGCGTAATGTTAGGTTTTTGGACTTACAATATATGGTTGTTGCAATGGGGTTGCCCATTTTTACTACAGCAATCTATTTGTTTTTATATAATCCGAGTGTACAGGATGTAATTAAAAGTACACAATCTAATTTTGAAACTTCAGGCGGATTTGGACCTAATCAGGTTTCAACAGTTCTAGGCTTAGGCATGTTTGTCTTTTTTACACAATTGCTTTTATTTTCCAAGTCAAAAATATTACTTGTAATTAATGGTTTTATTGTTTTACTTATAAGTTACAGAGCAATTGTTACTTTTTCGAGAGGAGGAGTCATTACTGGAGTAGTAATGATTGTGGTTTTACTGAGCATATTGTACTTTTATTCGAGAGCCCAAATTAGACAGAAATTTATTTATATATTTTTGCTTACAGGTTTAATGGGAATTGCTGTCTGGTCTTATACATCAGCTCAGACTTCCGGTTTAATCGAAAAAAGATATTCAAATCAGGATGCTGCCGGAAGAAGCAAAAAAGATCGTTTAGGAGGCAGGGAAGCTATAATGGATATTGAATTTAAAACGTTTATGGATAACCCTATTTTAGGAGTAGGTGCAGGAATGGGAAAACAAGTAAGAAAAGACAAATTGGGCATAAATGTTGCTTCACACAATGAAATAACACGTATGTTGAGTGAACATGGTATTTTTGGGCTTTTCGGACTCTTAATACTTTTTATAACTCCATTTATTTTGTATATTAAAAATAGGCAGCATTTGTATTTTTTATCTTTTTATTTTTTTTGGCTTTTGACGATCAACCACGCAGCTATGCGAACAGCTGCTCCTGCATTTGTTTATTCCCTGTCTCTTCTTTTAGTTCAGATCAGGAATCAGGAAAAAGACATTAATAGCCTGAATTAAATGTCAATATTTATAATACATTTGTCAATAATAAATTAACCTGAAAATTTTATGCTTTTTAAAAACAAGATGCATTTCGAAATATCTGAACGTAAAATATTGCTTCGTCTTTTTGATGCTCTGTTTATTTTAGGAATGCTATTTTTGATAGGTACGTTTTTTAATCATAATTATTTTGAATTTAAAACCATAAATTTTCAGGGACTGTGGTTATTGATAGGATATGTATATATTTTTGGATCAATTTTCGAGATGTATAATTTACAAGTTGCAAGTAATCAGTTTCAGATACTTCAAAGTGTAGTTTTAACAAGTACAGCCACAGTTTTACTTTATTTGTTTACTCCTGTTTTATCGCCTGAATTACCTAAACACCGATCAACAATACTGGTTTTTTATTTTACCGTTTTGAGTGCTTTATTGCTTTGGCGATTTTTTTATGTATACTTTTTGGCAACGCAACGATTTTCGCAAAATGTAATTTTAATTTGTAACAAGAATCAGGCAGACGAACTCGTTTTGGGTCTGGAAAACGTTGATCCTCATTATAAGATTATTGGTTTTGTAAATGCTGATTATTCTGCCGAAGAGGATTTTTCTTTAAATTACATTAAAGAAATTGAAAAGAGTGATTTGTTAAGTTTTGTAAGTAAAAATAATATCTCTGAAATTGTGATCGCTTCTCAAAAAACAGAAGGAATTACTACCGATTTATACCAAAATTTGCTTCATTTGCTTGAATCAGGAAATATTATTAGAGAATATACTCAGGTTTATGAAAGTAAAACGCAACGAATTCCGGTACAATATATTTCTCGGGATTTTTATCGTTTTTTCCCCTTTAGCCGGAGCAACAATAATAAGTTATATCTATTATTGGTAAGTATTCTTGAAATCATTTTTTCTTTAATGGGTTTATGTTTTTGCGCTGTTTTTATTCCATTTATTTTTATAGCCAATATCTTTTGGAATAAAGGACCTCTGTTTTATACACAGGAGCGAGTAGGTAAATACGGAAAAATATTTCAAATCTATAAGTTTAGGACAATGACTGAAAATTCCGAAACTACTGGAGCTGTTTTTGCAACATCAAATGATAAAAGAATCACACCGTTTGGAAAATTCATGCGTAAAACAAGAATTGATGAATTACCTCAGTTTATTAATGTCTTAAAAAGGGATATGGCTGTAATTGGCCCAAGACCCGAAAGGCCATTTTTTGTAAAAGAAATTGCAGATATAATGCCGTTTTATGAAACCAGACACGTTATAAGGCCCGGGCTTACAGGCTGGGCACAGGTTAATTATTCATACGGTGAATCTATAGAGGAAAGTCTTATAAAACTGCAATATGATTTGTATTATATAAAACATCGAAGCATATTCCTTGATCTGAGTATTACTTTTAGAACCATTACAACAGTTTTATTCTATAGAGGACAGTAAGTAATTTTAAATGATTATCGGAATTCTTTTTTTATTTCTGATGGCAACTCTTATCAAAACTATCCCGCTGGTAAAAATCATTGGTAAAACAATAAAAAAGTGTGCTTTGTTAATTATAAAGAGTGTATAAATAAGTAATAAAACCAAATGCAGCACAGCGAATTTATAGGTCCATTTTTTATTTTTAAACGCTGATAAAATAATCAAAATCAATAAAAATGGGCTAAATAACAAGATGTTATAATTCATTGCCAGTTCTTGGTGAAAAGAATAAAAACCAACTGAGAAAAAAAAGATTCCCATTACGGACAAAATAAATAAATAAATTTTATCGATAAATTTTTTGTTTATAAGGACAATAAAACCAAGTAAAATAATATAACTGTAGACGTTATTCCACCACGAAGCCGGTGTTTCTTTTTTAAAATCTAATAATGTTTTGCTTTTGCTTACAAAAGCATGATTTTGAAAAGTTGTTTTTTCTAAACTGTTTTTTAACTCAAAAGGCAGAAATATTTTAGTGCTTAATTGATCTACTTTTGTCCCAAAAATGATGCTCGTTCCTAACTTTTCATAAAAATGACCGTCAAAATAAGGAAATAAAACGCTTCTGTATGTTTTATCCGTATTATCCTTTTTGGTAATTACGTCTTTTTTTAATGTTTTATTAATGACATCAACCACCATAGAAGTACAGTTTTTATCAATAAATTTATAGGTGTAATAACGATCCCCGGAAAGTAGAGTAGTATTTAAATTGTCAAAAAGTTTTTGTTTTGCCTCTTGTGATATAAGCAGTTCTTGTTCAAAGACACTTCTTTTTTCGTAATTATATTCATTTATAAAATCAGCATAAGAATGCGCAATTACGAAATATTGTAAATCACCTTTTGCAAATTTGGCCACAAAGTTTGGAGTTCTGAAATCAAATGCTCCATAATTGTATACAACATCAATGTTGTTTGCAGTATCGGCAACACGAATTGCAGTATGTCCGAAAAAGGAATAAGATTCATTGCCAAGTCCACAAGTTAATACGCTTACATGTACTTCTTTTGATAAGGGCAAACTTTGTCCAAAACTAAAATTGAACATCAGTAATAACAATATTATTTTTCGAAACGTAAAACCTCTCATGGCTGGATTTTTTTAATAATAAATCTTATCTAAAGATTCCTAAGTCTACTTTAAGTGAAAAAATATTAGAATATAGAGCAGTACTTTGGTTTCCTAAATCTGTAAGAGCATAATCAACCTGGATTCCTTTATATTTAAATCCAAGCCCAATATTAGGCTGAAAATTTAATTTCTCTGTATTGTCTAATTGCGTCACGTTTTGAAAGTTTCCTACTCCTCCTCTTAAAAAAACAAGCTCAGTATAACCAAATTCAAGTCCAAGTGCAGGATCAATGCTCACAATATTGGATGAAATAATATCGTTAGTCTGTTCAAAACGCATATTTAGGTTTGTTGCAACCAAAAGACTCGTATCATTATGAAATTCAAACTTTTTAGAAATTCCTAATTGTGCTTTTGGCAATGTAATCTCAGTACTTTCTGGTAATTCCTGATTTTCTCCGGGAATAGCATCTGAGATTTTCTTATATTCTTCTTCATCAATATTCCAAACATTGTAAGTAGTTGTAATATCGCGTAACATCAATCCGAATTTCCAGTCGTTTCTTTCAAACTGTAGGCCAAAATCAAATCCAAATCCCCAGGAATTAGCAAATTTACCAATTACACGGCGAATGACTTTGGTATTTACACCGTACTGAAATCCTTCAATTGGCAGTTTTCGGGCATACGAAAATGTAAAACCATAATCAGCTGTCGAGAATAAACTGATACGGTTGTAATCAATATTGCCTTGATTATCTATTAATTCTGTTGTATCTAAAATGTCATCTACCCCAAAACGAATCATTGAGATTCCCCAGGCACTTCTGTCATCAATTGGAATTGCATATCCAATATAATCGTACTGAGCAATATTTGCAAAATAATTGGCATGCATTAATGAAATTTGGTGATCCTCAAGATTTGTCAAACCTGCCGGATTCCAATAAACAGAATTAACATCATTTGTCGAAGCAACAACAGCGCTTGACATTGCCAAAGCTGCTGCATCAACTCCAATATTCATAAACTCGTTCGAATATTTTCGAACAGTCTGTGCATAATTGGAAGCACAATTCCAAAACAATAAAAATACTAAGATTTTTTTCAACGTATTTGTTTTTTCAAACCTAGGCTTGTTTAAATTTTTACCAAAAATATAATTTTTTACTGAGCAAATTTCTTCCTTTTGATAAATAATGTAAAAGTCAGGTGTCAGAATAAAAAACTGTATTAAAAACGCATATAACATTGAGTTATTATGCTAAATTTGTTCTCTATGTTTATCAAATTTATAAAAAATGAATATTAAAAAACACATTCCTAATTTAATTACACTAATCAATCTTTTTTGTGGCTGTATTGCCATTGTTTTTGTTTCTGAACAAAATTATGAAATGGCTTTTTACATGGTTTGTTTAGGAATATTTTTTGATTTTTTTGATGGTTTTTTTGCCAGATTATTTAAAGTTTCGAGTCCACTTGGATTGCAATTGGATTCTTTGGCAGATATGGTAACCAGCGGAGTAGTGCCTGGGTATGTTATGTTTTCAATGTTTACAAATAGTGCCCACGAATTAGGAACAAATCCGGTAATTCCATTTTTAGGATTTATTATCACCTTAGGTTCATGTTATCGATTGGCTAATTTTAATATCGACACGCGTCAAACAGATTCGTTTATTGGTTTGCCAACTCCGGCAAATGCACTTTTTATTCTGAGTCTGCCTTTGGTTTTAAAATTTTCTGACTCATTAATGATTTTGGAAATTTTAACCAATCAATGGATTTTACTTGTTATCACCTTATGTAGTGCGTACATTTTGAATGCTGAAATTCCGCTGTTTGCCTTAAAAATTAAAAAGTTTACTTTCAAAGACAATGTGCTTCAGATTGTTTTTTTAGCAATCTCTATTGTTTTGCTTTTGTTGCTTCAATTTAGTGCAATTCCTGTAATTATCATTTTTTATGTATTGTTATCAGTCATAAATAATAAATTTTTGAAAAAGTAGTTTATTCGAATGGCCAGAAAAACCACTTATCGTAAAACGGCTTCCAGAAAAAGCGGCAGATCCTTTTTTAGCAAGATATTACGTTTTATTTCTTTCTCCGTTTTCGCAATACTTTTTGTTGCAGTAATCTATCATTATCGAAGAGGACTAGCCTATTATTTAGGTTTTAAAAGCCATAAAATGTCTGAAAAAGAGATTGAAGATAAGCGTTTATCAGATATTCGCAATTTTCAGGTTTTGGCCAAGCATGAAGGAAAATCAATTGGTTTGGATGTTTCGGAATATCAGGGCAAAATAAGCTGGTCCTATGTTGATACCTTAGAGCAAAAGTATCCGCTCGATTTTGTTTTTATAAGAGCTACTGTCGGTAAAGACAGAAAAGATTTTCAGTTTAAACGAAATTGGATTGGTGCCAAGAAAAACAATATGATTCGTGGAGCATATCATTATTATCGTCCAAACGAAAATTCTATAGAGCAGGCTGATCTATTTATCAAAACAGTAAAATTAGAAAAAGGCGATTTACCTCCTGTACTGGATATCGAAAAACTGCCAAAAAATCAATCATTGGATAGTCTCAAAAAAGGACTGAAACGCTGGTTGTTAAAAGTTGAAAATCATTATAAAGTACGGCCAATAATATATACCGGAGAAAGATACTATTCTGATTTTTTGGAAGATGAGTTTGGTGAATATCTTTTTTGGATTGCCAATTATAATTTTTACAGAGAAAAAATCGAAGACGAGTGGCTGTTTTGGCAGTTTACTGAAAAGGCAACTGTTCCTGGAATTGAACGTACAGTGGATATAAATATTTATAACGGAGATTTACAGCAATTGCAATATATAACAGTAGATTAGTTTTTATTGTGAAAAGTAAGTTGCAAAAAGAAAAATGGTAAGAATTAAAACAACTATTTTAGTTCTTACCATTTATAATAGCTAAAAAGAATTTTTAGAATTCTAATTTCTTCTTTCTTAATTCGAAATTTTGACCCAAATAAACCCGGCGAACCATTTCATCTTCAACTAGTTCTTCAGGAATTCCTGCTTTCAAAATTCCTCCTTCAAACATTAAGTATGTTTTGTCAGTAATTGCCAAAGTTTCCTGAACGTTGTGATCTGTAATCAGGATTCCGATATTTTTGTTTTTTAACTGCGCTACAATTCTTTGAATATCTTCAACTGCAACCGGGTCAACTCCTGCGAAAGGTTCATCTAATAAAATGAATTTTGGATCTGTTGCCAAAGCGCGTGCAATTTCAGTACGTCTGCGCTCTCCACCCGAAAGCAAATCACCTCGATTAGTACGGATATGCTCTAAGCTGAATTCTTCGATCAAACTTTCCATTTTTGCAATTTGAGCTTCTTTAGAAAGCTTCGTTAATTGCAAAACACTTAAGATGTTATCTTCTATGCTTAGTTTTCTAAAAACAGAAGCCTCCTGTGCTAAATAACCAATTCCTTGTTGTGCACGTTTGTACATTGGGTAATCGGTGATATTTAAATCATCAAGATAGATATTCCCCTGATTTGGTTTTACCAATCCCACAATCATGTAAAAAGAAGTTGTTTTTCCGGCACCATTTGGTCCCAAAAGGCCAACAATTTCCCCCTGATTTACTTCAACGGAAATTCCTTTTACAACACTACGCCCTTTATAGGTTTTGATTAAGTTATCGGCTCTTAATTTCATTTGTTCAATTAGATAATTAGGTAATTTGAAAATGAGATAATTTCAATCCCAGATCGGCAAAATAAATAAAAATTAATTAATCAAATAAATGAATTAACATATCGTGTTAAATTATCTAATTGACTAATTGTCAAATTATCTAATTTCCTGACTCTTCCAGAGCTTCCCAAAATTCGTATGCTCTTCTTAAATGCGGAATTACAATTGTTCCTCCAACAAGAGTTGCAATTCCCATTGCTTCCATCATTTCTTCTTTGGTAACGCCTTCTTTATGACTTGTTTCTAAATGATATTTTACACAATCATCACAACGTAAAACAGCAGAGGCCACTAAGCCCAACAGTTCTTTTGTCTTTACATCCAAAGCGCCAGGTGCATATGCATTAGTGTCAAGATTAAAAATTCGCTTTACAATTTTATTGTTGTCAGCGAGTAATTTTTCGTTCATTTTAGAACGATAGTCGTTGAACTCTTGAATGATATCAGACATTTTCTTTCATTTTATTTTTATAAACAATCCTTGAGATTAGGATGCTTACTTCGTAGATAATTAACATTGGTACAGCAACAATTGTCTGGCTCACAACATCTGGAGGTGTAACGATTGCAGCAATAATCAAAATAATTACTACAGCATATTTCCAGTACTTTCTTAAGAAAGAAGGAGTTACTAATCCTAATTTGGTTAAGAAATAAATAACAATTGGTAATTCAAAAAATAATGCACTACCAAGAATACTTGTTTTTACCATTCCCATATACGATTCAAGCGTAAATTGATTTTTTACAATATCGCTGACAGAGAAAGTTGCAACAAAGTTTACAGACATCGGTATTACAATATAATATCCGAATATAACTCCCAGGAAGAAAAGCAATGAAGAAGTAAAAATAAATACTCTTGCATTTTTACGTTCTTTCTCATATAGAGCAGGACTGATGAATTTCCATATTTCCCATAATATATAAGGGAAACCTAAAATAAATCCGGCTAAGATACACATCCAGACAAATATATTGACCTGGCCTTCCATTTCAGTATTTTGAATAATAAAATTCAGTTCTGTTATGCAGATACTGTCTGCAAATCCCAATTGATGGGATAAGTCACAAAACCATACATAAGTGAAAAATGTAGGCCTGATAGGACCCAAGATAATTTGGTCAAACAAATAATCACTTATAAAATAAGTTGCAAAAGCCATTATCAATATTGCAATTGTACTTCTAACCAATAACCATCTTAATTCTTCAAGATGATCTAAAAACGACATTTCGCTAAGATTTTTCTTTGCCATTATACAATTCCCTCTTTTAAAATGTCATGTAAATGTAATACTCCTTTGTATTGGCCATCGTCAGAAACAATCAATTGTGTTATCGAAAAATCTTCCAAAATATTCAGGGCATCTACAGCCATGGTATTTGAAGAAACTAATTTTGGATTTTTACTCATAATATCTTTGGCGGTTAAATCTGCAATCGAATCTCTGTCGTTCAGCATTCTTCTAATGTCTCCATCTGTTATAATTCCTATTATTTTATCATTTTCGATAACGGCAGTTACACCAAGTCTTTTTTCGGAGATTTCAAAAATTACCTTTTTAACAGATGTGTCCGGTGAAACCATAGGTTTTAAGGAATTCTCAATCATGTCTTTTACACGCAGTAATAATTTTTTTCCTAAAGCGCCCCCTGGGTGATAAACGGCAAAATCTTCGGGTTTAAAGTCACGCATTTCCATAAGGCAGACTGCAAGTGCATCACCCATGACAAGTTGTGCTGTTGTGCTGTTTGTAGGAGCAAGATTTATGGGGCACGCTTCCATATCAACAGTAGTGTTTAAAACATAATCAGAACCTTTTGCTAAAAACGAAGTTATATTTCCTGTCATTCCAATCAAAATATTTCCAAAGCGTTTTAGTAAAGGAACTAAGGCCTTAATTTCAGGGCTATTTCCGCTTTTTGAAATACAAATGATAATGTCGTCATTTTGTATCATTCCTAAATCTCCATGGATCGCTTCAGAAGCATGAAGGAACATAGAAGGGGTTCCGGTCGAATTGAATGTGGCAACCATTTTTTGCGCAATAATGGCGCTTTTTCCGATTCCTGTAACAATTAATCTGCCTTTTGTTTGGTAGATGCGTTGTGTTGCTTCGTAAAAATTTTCATCAAGAAAATCAATTAATTTTGTAATTGCCTCACTTTCAGAGAGTATTGTTTTTTTTGCGATAGCTAAAATATTTTCTTTTGTAATCAAAACAGGAAAGTTAAAATTTGTGAATGTGAAAGAAATTCGTATCTTTATGATGCAAATTTATACAAAATACCATTAATATAAAGAATGAATTCAAACGAAATTGAAATACATAAAGAATTAAAGAAGTATTTCGGCTTTAGCCAATTTAAGGGTTTGCAGGAACAAGTTATTACAAGTATTTTAAATAGAAAAAATACTTTTGTCATTATGCCAACCGGGGGTGGTAAATCTCTTTGTTATCAACTGCCTGCTTTAATTCAGGATGGAACAGCTATCGTTGTTTCTCCTCTAATTGCTTTAATGAAAAATCAGGTGGATGCTATTCGAAGTCTTTCTTCTGAAAATGGAATTGCACACGTACTTAATTCATCTCTCACAAAAACAGAAATTGCTCAGGTCAAAAAAGATATTACATCTGGTTTAACTAAACTTTTATATGTTGCTCCGGAATCTTTAACAAAAGAAGAATATGTGACTTTTTTACAAAGTGTACCTATTTCATTTGTAGCAATTGATGAAGCGCATTGTATTTCAGAATGGGGTCATGATTTCAGACCTGAATATCGAAATCTTAAAAATATAATCAAACAATTGGGTCAGGTTCCTATTATAGGACTTACTGCTACTGCAACTCCAAAAGTTCAGGAAGATATTCTGAAAAACCTTGATATGTCTGATGCGAGTACTTTTAAAGCATCTTTCAACAGGCCAAATTTATATTACGAAGTACGTACAAAAACTAAAAATATTGAGTCGGATATTATTCGATTTATTAAACAGCATAAAGGAAAATCCGGAATTATTTATTGCCTGAGCCGTAAAAAAGTAGAATCGATTGCTGAGGTTTTACAGGTTAACGGAATTAGTGCTGTTCCTTATCATGCAGGTTTAGATGCGAAAACCCGTGCCAAACATCAGGATATGTTTTTGATGGAAGATGTAGATGTGGTGGTTGCAACAATCGCATTTGGGATGGGAATCGATAAACCGGATGTTCGTTTTGTAATTCATCACGATATTCCAAAATCTCTCGAAAGTTATTATCAGGAAACAGGTCGTGCCGGACGTGATGGAGGAGAAGGACATTGTTTGGCTTACTACTCTTATAAGGATGTAGAAAAGTTAGAAAAATTCATGTCTGGGAAACCAGTTGCAGAACAGGAGATTGGTTTTGCTTTGTTGCAGGAAGTTGTAGCCTACGCCGAAACCTCAATGTCAAGAAGAAAGTTTTTACTGCATTATTTTGGGGAAGAATTTCCGGATAATGGCGATGGGGCCGATATGGATGATAACGTGCGTAATCCTAAGAATAAAATTGAGGCCAAAGATCAGATGGTTAAGTTGTTGGAAATTGTTCGCGATACCAAGCATATTTACAAATCAAAGGAAATTGTATTTACTTTAATTGGCCGTATAAATGCGGTTATTAAGGCACATAAAACAGATACGCAGTCGTTTTTTGGTTCAGGATCTGACCACGACGAAAAATATTGGATGGCACTGCTTCGACAAGTTCTCGTAGCCGGATATTTATCTAAAGATATAGAAACTTATGGAGTAGTTAAAATCACCAAAAACGGATTGGATTTTATTGAAAAACCAGTTTCTTTTATGATGTCTGAAGATCATGAATACAATGAATCTGAAGATGAAGCTATTGTCACTGCCGGAAAATCATCAGGAACTGCAGATGAAGTTTTGATGGGAATGTTACGTGAATTGCGTAAAAAAGTAGCCAAAAAACTTGGAGTTCCTCCTTTTGTAGTTTTTCAGGATCCTTCTCTTGAAGATATGGCTTTAAAATACCCGATTTCTTTAACAGAATTATACAATATTCATGGAGTTGGTGAAGGAAAAGCCAAGAAATATGGTAACGATTTTGTTACTTTAATAAGCCGCTATGTAGAGGACAATGATATCATTCGCCCTGACGATTTAGTAGTGAAATCTACCGGAGTAAATTCAGCCAATAAATTATATATCATTCAGAACATAGACAGGAAATTGCCATTAAGTGATATTGCTTCTGCAAAAGGACTTTCCATGGATGCCCTGATTAAAGAAATGGAAATGATTGTGTATGCAGGAACCAAGTTAAATATCAAATATTGGGTGGACGATATGCTTGATGATGATCAGCAGGAAGAAATTCACGATTATTTCATGGAATCAGAATCCGATAAAATCGAAGACGCACTTAAAGAATTCGATGGAGAATATGATATTGATGAATTACGACTGATGCGAATTAAGTTTATTAGTGAGGTTGCAAACTAAAATGTTTCTATGAGTTTAAAGTTTTTTTTTACCTTTATTTTTCTTCTTGCAACAGTAAAATTATTTGCGACAGCCCAAGTTCCAGATTACTTAATAGTAGAAAAGGACACTTTAAGTATACAATCAAATCCATTAGAAAGTTATTTTAAAGAACATCCAATTCCTGCAAATTTAATTACCTTAATGTCCAGTGCTAATTGGAGAGGTTATATTGCTTATTTTAAATTTTTGGATGGGAAATTAGTTGTTGAAAATATTTATAAAGAAGAATACAAAGAAGATGATAAGGGAAATTCTCATTTCTTTTTGACGTCAATATATAAGAACATTTTTGGTGAAAATAAAAATTTTGAATGCAGTTATTATTCCGGCCTTTTGATTTGCCCTTCTGGAAAAATATTGCACTATGTTCATATGGGGTATAGTTCTTTGTATGAAAATTACAATCTAATAGAATTAAAAGATGGAGTTAAGGTAAAATCTAAAAAGTTAACTGCTCAGGAATTTATGGATTATAAAAAGGATTATTTTAAATACTATAAGAAAACTGAAGAATACCAACAAAAAGCAAAAGAATTTAAAGAAATGACAGATGATGTTGATAAAAAGCTGGATTTGAGCATTTCTGGAAATTCAAAGAACAAAAAGAAAGAAAATAAATATTTGAAGGAAAAAGAAGCTGCTTACAAAGCAGATAAAGAAGTAGAATCTTTTATGTTTATCTTTTTAAATGATTATATGAAAACAATTGAAATACCAGTTAATTAATTTTATGAAAAAAGCTTCCTTATTATTTGCGCCAGTAGGTTTGATTTTATTATCACTCTTAATTTTTAGTTTTTCATCAAATCTAAAAGAACAAGACTCAAAATTAATTGGTGTTTGGAAAGGTTTCGAAGTTGAGAAACAAATTGAAGGTGTAGAAAAACACTGGATACAGCAAAGATTTGAAAATGGCACCTATGTTATTATGTTTACAACAAAGCAGGACTGTCAAATAGAAACTTTTACAGAAAAAGGGAAATGGTGGACAGAAAAAGGAAAATTCTATGAACTTTCATCCAATGCAAAAGATCCTGAAATATACATATACAATGTAAAAAATGAGGATGAAGTGGTAGATTTTAAAAGTGTTAAGATGTCAGGAGAAAAAAATGAAAGTTATACCTTTAGTGACTACAAAATTAGTTTCTAATCCCTAAAAAAATAAAAAATTCCAAATTCAAACTGAGTTTTCAGTTTGAATTTGGAATTTTTTATTTACATCTTACTCAGAATACAGTTCTCCTCGATGTGGTTTCAAAGCATCTCTTACCTGAATCATGTTTTCATCAGTAACAACCATAAAAGCAATTGCCAGCATTTCGGTGATAACTTCAAAACCCGTTATATTTAAGGGGAGTTTTTCGATTGCGATATATTCTTTCAAATGAATTTCATGATGTTCCGCTGTTTTTGCAGAAGCAGGACCACGAAAATCCCAAATTAGTTTTATTTTTCTGGACATTATTATAGGTGTAAAGTTTCAAAGACACAAAGGTACAAAGTCTCACTTCAAAATGTTATTTTTGCATATTCTTTTCATAAATAGAAAAGCTAATCGAATAAATAAAATACAATGCCAAGAGAACTTTTACTTCAGGTAACTCCCGAAATAGCAGCAAATGAATTATTGCTAAAAGACTATTTGTCCAAACAAATAAAAGTATCTCCCCAGGAAATTCAACATGTTTCGATTCTGAAGCGATCAATTGATGCGCGGCAAAAAGCGATAAAGATCAATTTAAAAGTATTTATTTATTTAAAAGGAGAACCATTTCAGGAATCTAAAATTGAACTTCCTGTATATAAAGACGTTTCAAAATCGCAGGAAGTAATTGTTGTTGGTGCTGGTCCGGCAGGGCTTTTTGCAGCTTTGCAATTAGTTGAATTGGGTCTAAAGCCAATTGTAATCGAACGAGGAAAAGACGTGCGCGGACGCCGCCGTGACTTAAAAGCAATAAATCGCGAACATATAGTAAACGAAGATTCTAATTATTGTTTTGGAGAAGGCGGAGCAGGAACCTATTCAGATGGGAAATTATATACTCGTTCTAAAAAGCGTGGTGATGTTACCAGAATCTTAGAACTTTTAGTCGCTTTTGGGGCATCAGAAGATATTTTGGTAGAAGCGCATCCTCATATTGGGACCAATAAATTACCTAAAATAATCGAAGATATTCGTAACAAAATAATCGAATTTGGCGGTCAGGTTTTATTTGATACCCGTGTGACCGATATATTATTAAAAAACAATGAAGTTGAAGGAATTGTAACTCAAAATGGAGATACGATTCTTGCCAATAAATTGATCTTGGCAACGGGTCATTCTGCACGTGATATTTTTGAGTTATTGGATAAAAAGAAAATTTTCATTGAAGCAAAACCTTTTGCATTGGGTGTACGCGCAGAGCATTCTCAGCAATTAATTGACAGTATTCAATATAGTTGTGATTATCGTGGTGAACATTTACCCCCCGCGCCATATTCTATTGTAAAACAAGTTAACGGACGCGGAATGTATTCATTTTGTATGTGCCCCGGAGGTGTAATTGCTCCTTGTGCCACAAGTCCGGGAGAGGTTGTTACAAACGGCTGGTCACCTTCTAAGCGTGATCAGGCAACGGCAAATTCCGGAATTGTAATTGAATTGAAATTAGAAGATTTTAAACCTTTTGCAAAATTTGGTGCCTTGGCCGGAATGGAATTTCAAAAAAGTATTGAACAAAAAGCATGGCATTTAGCAGGAAGAACCCAAAAAGTTCCGGCACAGCGTATGATTGATTTTACTCAGAATAAAGTGTCAGCAGATATACCAAAAACATCTTATGTTCCCGGAACCACTTCGGTAGAAATGGGGCAGGTTTTTCCAGGATTTTTATCGCAAATTTTGCGTGAAGGGTTTAAAGAGTTCGGGAAATCCATGCGGGGTTATTTGACCAACGAAGCAATTTTGCATGCACCGGAAAGCCGAACTTCATCACCGGTTCGTATTCCAAGAGATCCTATTACTTATGAGCATTTGCAAATAAAAGGTTTATATCCGTGTGGAGAAGGTGCGGGTTATGCGGGAGGAATTATTTCTGCGGCAATTGATGGCGAAAAATGTGCTTTGATGATTGCGGAAACTTTAAAATAATTTTAGAGCAGAAAATATTTAATGTCTGTATTTCTTATTACTTTAGAGATACAACATGTGAATAATAATTAACTGCTATGAAAAACTTTTTATCAAATTTATTTAATAGAAACAATGAACCCAAATCAATAATTTCTTTTGATGTTATTGAGCCGATTTATTCATACTTATATAACCAAAATGGAAGTCTTGAATTCAAAATAAAAGGGATTCAGGAAACAATATCGGTTAATTTATTCTATTTTCCAGGTTCGTTTGATCATAACGATGGACATACAGAAATTAAAAAAGCGGGTTTCAATAACGCTTATGAAGTTTTAAATGAACTTTATAAAAAAATTGATATTGGTGGTGTTTCTGAAGAAAATATACAAGAAGGCTTGGAATATGATTTTATTCATATTCAGTTTTATTCAGTTCCAGGTACGCAAATGAAAACACATTTTAAACGTATTCTGAATAACTTTGTTATCTTTTTTTGCTGTACAAATAGTACAGAAATAAACGATTTTAAGATTTTATATTCAAGTGGTCATTTTATAGATTATACAAAAGGTTTGTTGGACTCAGAGTATCTGAATTTTAATGATCCAAAAAATGAAACGCAGGAAATTGGCATCAAAGATTTCAAAACTGTTTTGCAGGGGATTTGTCAATATATGAATATTGAAATTCCGAAAGATATTGAGCTGATTTCTTCAGAGAATTTACTACAAGCAGAAGAAGTTACAGCAGAAACTTTTGAAGAGTTTATAAAACTTGTTTCAAGAGGGAATGCAGATCAAAAACTACTGGCGAAACATTCTAAAAAGCTGTTTAAAGATTTTCAAAAAGAAACAAAAGAGTATCATGCACAAGTTGAAGGTCATTTCGATTTTTTTGAAAGTATAAATGCATGGAACAGCGACTGGAAATTTGATCCCGAAGATGCTGAATATTTTATTTCTGAAATGATTGGTGAGGATTTAAATTTTGAATACCCGGAAGAAACGTATAGTCATGAATTATTTCCGTATATTCAATCTGCTTTAGGAAAATTACATTTTGAATTAATGACTTACGATACAGGTGGGGATAATTATTTATTTTTTGTAGTAAATAAAAGTGATTCAGAAAGGATTTTAGAATTATCAGACATTATTAAAATAAAAATTGATAAACTATAGTAATCAATTTAGCTGATGTTTTTTATGTAATAAATGTTAATTTTACACTTGTGTATAAAAACAAACAAACATTTGTTACATTCTGTTTTTAATTTTTTTTTCTTTTATAAGAGTAAAAAATTCATAATCACATATTTTTTTTGTATGTAATTACTTTGTAATTCTGTTTTTTTTTAGTTAATTATAGATTTTTCATTTAAAAAATCCATAGGTTTCTATTTTAAATTATTCAATGATTTGCTGTTTCTTTCTGTTATTTCTTAATGATGTTTATTTATTTTTGATTTTTAATCATGAATTGTTATTTTTAAACTGTTTTTTTTAAGGAATAGAAAAAAATATTAAAAAAAATATAAGGATATTAAAAAAAAAATATATTTTTATGCAATCGATTACAAAGAAAAATATGCAAAAAAAATTATTCTGAAAAAAAATATTTGGAACTTGATTTTATTTTTTTTCCTGCTTATTTCTCTTAAAATCAAATATTATTTTAATCCAAAAACAGCAAAAAAATGAAAAAAATTAGAACTTATCTTTTATTACTATTAACAAGTACTACTTTTCTAATTCATGCTCAAAAAGCACCAAAAATAGATTTGACTTTATGGAAATTAACAATTCCTGAAGGTTCTGTTACTACATATAAAGCGCCAAAAATTTTGGATTATGCTGAAAATGTGGAAATTCAAAAATTCATGTTCAATGACTTGACTGACAGATCTTTGGTTTTTTATGTCTATCCTTCAATAAAATCTAAACGATCTTTTAATAAAACAGATTTAAAAGAGCAAAATTCATTTGGAGGAGATGCAAGCTGGTCTTTTAAACAAGGGGCTAAATTAAAAGCATCACTTAAAATGGGGGAGATTTATAAAAAGAACGATCAGCACCCACGTGTTATATTTGCCCAAATAGGTGGTAGATTAAAAGAAGATCAGGTTAATCAAATTGGTGCAAAAGATAAATCTGCCCCGTCAATCTTAAAAGTTTTTTGGGATAATGGATATGTAAAATTAAGATCAAAAAGACTTGCTGACCCCTCTATTACAGGAGTTGATATTTTAAAAGAAGATTCCTGGATTGATGATGATGGTTATATATTTAAAAATAAAGTTGGTTTTGATAAATTTACATTTCAAATTGAAATTAGTGATGGAAAGATGGAAGTTAGTGTAAATGGTGAGAAAAAGGTATATTCCGGAGGTGATTATAAATTATGGAATTCATTTGATAATTATTTTACTGTAGGATGTAATCTTCAGGGTGATGAAACCGGAGCTTATGCAAATGTGAAATTTTATTCTTTAGATGTTACTCACTAAGAATCTGATTTTTTAATAAAAAACAAAAAGTCTGTGTCGTATTTGACACAGGCTTTTTTGTTGGTAATTATTTGAATATAAGACCTTTGTTTTAAGGTTTCTTTTTCAATTTAGCTTTAAAAATTTTTTCAAATTTTTCTATTTTTGGCTGAATTACCATCTTGCAATACGGTTGGTTTGTGTTGTTTTCGTAATAATTCTGATGATAATTTTCGGCTTTGTAGAATTTTGTAAGAGGTTCGATTTTTGTAACAATAGGGCTATTGTAAACTTTTGCATTATTAAGTTCATTAATAATTCGTTGAGCTGCTTTTTTTTGTTCCTCATTTTTATAAAAAATTACAGATCGGTATTGAGTTCCTATATCTGCGCCTTGTCTGTTTAATGTTGTCGGATCATGAACCGTAAAGAAGACTTTAAAGATTTCATTAATGTTGGTAATATTTTTATCATACGTAATCTGTACTACCTCGGCATGACCGGTTGTTCCTGTGCAAACGTCTTCGTAAGTAGGATTCGCAGTTTTTCCTCCTGAAAAACCTGAAACTACAGATTTTACGCCTTCTAAATTTTCATAAACAGCTTCAACGCACCAATAACATCCTCCGCCAAGAGTAATGTTTTCCAGATTAGAAGTGCTTTTTGTTTTGTTTTCCTGTGCAAATCCATTAAGCGTGAATGCTATCAGTAAACATGAAATTATGTTTTTCATATATAAAATATTTATTTTTTAGAATCAGGAATGAAGTCAAGGGCAATCGAGTTCATGCAATATCGTTTTCCTGTAGGTGCTGGGCCATCATCAAATAAATGACCTAAATGACCATTGCATCTTCCGCAGAGAGCTTCGATTCTTTCCATTCCAAGAGAGTTGTCGTTTTTATAAATAACACTTTTTTTATTGTTTTGTTCGAAAAAACTTGGCCACCCGCAGCTGCTCGCAAATTTTGTTGTTGATCTAAAAAGTTTATTTCCGCATGAGGCGCAATAATAAGTTCCTTTCTCATCTGTGCTCCAATATTTTCCTGTAAAAGGTCTTTCTGTATCTGCTTCTCTCATGACAGCATAAACATCTTCGGGTAAAACTTTTTTCCATTCTGCATCGCTAACATTTAATTTGGTTGTAGCTGTATTTGAATAATAAGGATTTCCGGGTTTGTTGATTTTGTTTTCCACAACTTTATTTTCAGGTTCTTTTTTAGTGTTTTGTCCGCAAGCCTGCAAAATAAAAAGAGGCATTAGGAAGAATAGGCTGATGAGATTTTTTGATTTCATGTTTTTGGAGATTAATCTGAATTCCAAAGATACGATGAGATTTCATGCAGAAATATTTGTATATTATAATTCAGATATATTTAAGTGTGTTTTAACTTTTTGTTTATTTACGTAAAAATATATAGTTGTAGTTTTAAAAGCCTGGTTTTAAAAGGTTTTTTTTGAAAAAATAATGAAATATGATGTTGAAAATCAATAGAGTATAATAAAATGAGGCTTAGTTAAACTTTTCACAATCTTTTCTGAGATTTTCAAGCCATTTCTTTTTTCGTATTTTTGTTACATCAACACGCCTTATGATAGAAGAAAACGTAATATTAGTTAATACAAATGATGAGCAAATTGGTTTAATGCCAAAATTAGAAGCACACGAGAAAGCGGTTTTACATCGCGCTTTTTCAGTTTTTATTTTAAACAGTAAAAATGAAATAATGTTACAGCAGCGTGCTCATCAAAAATACCATTCACCTTTACTATGGACAAATACTTGTTGCAGTCATCAACGTGAAGGGGAGTCGAATATAGAAGCTGGAAGTCGCAGATTGTTTGAGGAAATGGGTTTTAGAACCGAATTAAAAGAACTGTTTCACTTTATATACAAAGCGCCTTTTGATAATGGTTTGACTGAACATGAACTTGATCACGTGATGATTGGATATTATAATGATAGTCCAGCCATCAATTTAGAAGAAGTAGAGGATTGGAAATGGATGATGATAGAAGATGTAAAAGATGATATTGAAAAGCATCCCGAAATTTACACTGTTTGGTTTAAAATAATTTTTGATGAATTTTATCATTATTTAGAGGACCACAAACTATAAAAAACCTACTAACTAAAGCCTAAATGAGAGTAACCATATCAAGAAAAGCACATTTTAATGCTGCGCATCGATTACACAGGAAAGACTGGACATCTGAAAAGAACGATTTAGTTTTTGGAAAATGTAATAATCCCAATTTTCATGGTCATAATTATGGTTTAACAGTGAGTGTTACAGGAAAAATTGATCCGGAAACTGGTTTTGTAATGGATGTAAAAGTATTGGCGGACATCATACTTGCAGAAGTTGAAATTCCGTTTGATCACAAAAACCTGAATCTGGATGTTCCTGAATTTCAGGATTTGAATCCAACAGCTGAAAACATCGCCGTTGTGATATGGAATAAAATTAGAAAAAGAATTCAGCCCGATTTTGATTTAGAAATCGTTTTGAATGAAACGGAACGTAATTTTGTAACTTATAAAGGAGAATAAAGAATGTCATTAAAAATAGGAGATATAGTTCCGAATTTTACTGCGAAAGATAGTCACGGAGAAATTTTTGAAAGCCAAAGTGTTTTGGGGCGGAAGCCACTCGTGATTTATTTTTACCCTAAAGATAATACACCGGGTTGTACTACCGAAGCCTGCAGCTTTAGGGATCAATATGAAGATTTTAAAGATTTAGGGGCAGAAGTAATTGGGATAAGCAGTGATAGTGTGAAATCCCATCACAAGTTTGCTAAAAAACATGAGTTGCCATTTATTTTGTTATCAGATGAAGATAAGAAATTGAGGCATCTTTTTGGAGTTAAAAATAATTTATTCGGACTCCTTCCCGGAAGAGTAACGTATGTAATTGACAGAAATGGTCTTGTAATTTTGATTTTTGACAGTATGAATGCTGCCAGCCATATTCCGAAAGCGTTGCATACAATTAAAGAATTAGTATTATAAGTTTAAAAAATAGTATTAGATAAATATTGTATTAATAAAGATATTAGCCAAAAAAAAACTATGAAACCAAAATCATACCCTTTGCAATTCGAACCAATTTTAAAAGAAAGAATTTGGGGAGGAGAAAAACTAAAAACAATTCTTAACAAGCCAATTGTTTCAAAAATTACCGGAGAAAGCTGGGAGTTGTCAACTGTAGAAGGAGATGTGAGTATTGTAGCTAATGGAGAGCTAAAAGGTAAATCATTAATGGAGCTTATTGATGAAATGCCAAACGAAATTTTGGGAACCGAAGTTTACAAGCGTTTCGGGAAACAATTTCCTTTGCTTTTTAAATATTTAGATGCTAGAGAAGATCTTTCTATACAAGTTCATCCAAATGATAAATTAGCCAAAGAACGTCATAATTCATTCGGCAAAACCGAAATGTGGTATGTAACACAGGCTGACCCGGACGCAAGAATTATTGTTGGCTTCAAAAATGATTCCAGCAAAGAAGAGTATTTGCAGCATCTTAATGATAAAAACCTGGTTTCTATTCTTGATACTGTAAAAGCTAAATCTGGAGATGTTTTCTTTTTAGAAACCGGAACGGTTCATGCAATCGGAGCAGGGCTGGTTGTGGCCGAAATTCAACAAACTTCAGATATTACATATCGTTTGTATGATTTTGATCGTAAAGATGCTCAAGGAAATACAAGAGAGCTACATGTAGATTTAGCGCTTGACGCAATAAATTATAATAAAGTAGATACACAAAAGAAATACGAAACAAAAACGAATACATCAAATGTAGTTGTTGATTGTCCTTATTTTACAACCAATTTTATACCGTTGGGAAATAAGGTTTCCGTTTCTAAATCAGGAGAGACTTTTACGGTTTATATGTGTATAGAAGGGGCTTTTGAAATTGAATTTGATGGTTTTAAAAAAGCATATCAAAAAGGAGATACTGTTTTGATTCCGGCTGAGATAAATGCATTTATTTTGAATGGAAAGGCTTCAATTTTAGAAATTTATATTTCATAGCGCTTAATATAAAGATTATGTGTACTTTTGCAAACGCAAATTAAAATTAAAATAAAATGGCAAACGTTAAGAATTTAAAGAAAGACATCAATTTCGTATTAGGAGATATTATTGAGGCAATTTACTTATTTGAAATGTCTACTACAGGAAATCCTACACCTGAAACGAATGCTTTGATCGATCAGGCAATCGCTGCTTTTGATACTTTGATCACAAAAGTGAATGCTAAAAATGTTGAAAACAAAAAGGCACACTTCAAGCAAATCAATGTTGAGTTGGAACAAACTGCTAATCAATTAATTGCTAAAATCAACGAATTGTAAGCCAAAAAAAAGTATAAAAAGTTCAAATATATTTTGGAAAAACCAAAAACCGCCTTATATTTGCACCCGTAATGAGTCGCCAGCGTAGCTCAGTTGGCTAGAGCAGCTGATTTGTAATCAGCAGGTCGTGGGTTCGAGTCCCTCCGCCGGCTCAACAAAAAAACCATCACTTTTGTGATGGTTTTTCGTTATAATGAAGGGCAGTCTTATTTTTGGGACAACAAAACCATTAATAATTGTGTTTTAAAATGAGTCGCCAGCGTAGCTCAGTTGGCTAGAGCAGCTGATTTGTAATCAGCAGGTCGTGGGTTCGAGTCCCTCCGCCGGCTCAGCAAAAAACCATCACAAAAAGTGATGGTTTTTTTTTGGAATAAATTAAGTTTTAGATTCAATGGTTTATGGGATCAGGTTCATTATGATTTTTTAATGTCTTGTAATAAAACAAAAAGTCCTGAAAATTTTCAGGACTTTTTTGTTTAAAATATTCAAATTATTTTTTTTCTTCTTTTTTGATGTCATTAACATACTTGGTTAGCTTTTTACCGTATAATGATTTAGCTACATTAGGAGTCATCGACTTTTGAATAGTATCCAGAAATTTAATATTGATATCATAAATTTCTGCCAAGGCTATATAAGGTGCTATTTCATGATCTTTATTGTTAATTGCAAAGTTGGTAGCGAATAAATATTTTCGTTTAATATTCGAATTACCTTTTGCTTCAATGCTATCCATTGCTTTTTGATCCTGTCTTTTCAATGCTTTAAATTTTGCTTCTATCAATGAAAGACTTTCGTCTTTAAAGCGGGAGTTTACTTTTTGATATTCTTCATATAGCTCTTGGTTTTTTGAACCGGTAATCTTGGCGCCATTAATAAAATTATCAAGATTTGCATCGATATTTATATTTCCTGGTTCAGCAAAAAACATGATATTATTGTCTAATGAATTGGTAACGCCACGATCCAGGAATAAATAAAGCATTTCCGGGGATTCTAATTTTATAGTAGTTTC
This sequence comes from Flavobacterium chungangense LMG 26729, assembly GCF_000735715.2. Classification (NCBI taxonomy): domain Bacteria; kingdom Pseudomonadati; phylum Bacteroidota; class Flavobacteriia; order Flavobacteriales; family Flavobacteriaceae; genus Flavobacterium; species Flavobacterium chungangense. Next base: position 76,278 of record NZ_JASY01000008.1, on the reverse strand, counting down.
AAAAGCTGAATTTCCATCAATCTTAATGCTGTCAATAGCTACCAAAGTTGTGTCATTATATCTTTGTATATATAATTTTCCTTCTTTTAATCCTTTTATGTTTCCTGTAATATGTACACTGTCAGTTGGTTCTTTTTTATCACATGAGACAGCTAATAAGGTAATTGCAATAAATGCAATAATTGATTTTTTCATTGTTTTTTAGATTTGGGTGCAAAATAAAGAAATTTTTTAAATGAAGTTGATTGAAGGTTTGATTTTTCAGAAATAAATTTTAAACAGGCTCTTAAGTTAAAATTTTGCCTTTTTGGTTTTTTGAATAGTAAGCCCAAAACTATGTGTTATCTTTGCAGGCTCAATTTTAAATAAAGCAAAATGTCACAAAAAAATATACTGAAAGGAGTTTTTCTGGTTGGTTTAGGTGCTACAAGTTATGGTATGCTGGCTACATTTGTAAAAATGGCTTATGCGGAAGGTTTTACGACTGCAGAAGTTACTACTTCTCAATTTATATTAGGCATTTTAGGTATTTTGTTGATTAATGCTTTTCAAAAAGCAAAGCATAAGGAAAATGTAGTAAAAGCAACGACGAAAAATATTTTTAATTTAATGTTGGCCGGAACTTCATTGGGTATGACTAGTTTGTTTTATTATTTAGCTGTAAAGTATATTCCTGTTTCAATAGGTATTGTTTTGTTAATGCAGACTGTCTGGATGGGGGTTTTGCTTGAAATGATTTTAGAAAAGAAACTACCATCAATTCAAAAGATAATTGCTGTTTTTATTGTTCTTATTGGAACTGTGTTAGCAACTAATATTCTTAACAATAATGTTGCGTTAGATTGGCGTGGAATTGGCTGGGGCATTCTGGCAGCGGCATCATTTACTACAACCATGTTTACAGCAAACCGTATAGCTGTCAAAATTTCTTCGGCTCAAAGAAGTTTATATATGCTTTTGGGTGGTTCTGTTATTGTTTTTTCGTTTGCTCTGGCTACACAAAATGCACCTTTTGATTTTTCAATTTTCTGGAAATGGGGTATTGTGCTTTCTCTTTTCGGGACTATAATTCCTCCGATACTTATGAATGCCGGTTTTCCTTTGACCGGAATTGGATTAGGCAGCATTGTTTCTGCTCTTGAACTGCCAGTTTCGGTAATGATGGCGTTTGTTTTATTAAATGAAAAAGTGATTTTTTTACAATGGATCGGAATCGTACTAATTGTTTTGGCAATCATTATAATGAATGTTAATTTTAGAAAAATAATTGATTTGTAAAAAAAATCATACTTTCAGGTAAAAGTCCTTGGAATTTATTAAATTCGTGCTAAAATCTGATTATCATGGATTTACCCTGGCATTTGTATCTAATGGCTTTTCTTTATATTGTTGCCGGAATTAATCATTTCAGATCTCCGGGGATGTATCTTAAAATCATTCCTCCTTATTTCCTAAATCCCGGATTACTAAATATTATAAGTGGAGCCGCCGAAATAATTTTAGGTTTTCTCCTCGTTCTTCCTTTCATGAGCCATTTTGCTGCATGGGGAATTATAGCTTTGCTCGTTGCTGTCTTTCCGGCAAATCTTTTCATGTATCAAAATAAAAAAGCAGGTTTTGGTTTACCAAAATGGATTTTATTGCTGCGTATGCCATTACAGCTTTTGTTGATTTTATGGGCATATCAATATACCTAAATTACTAACCATTAGTTAAAATCATTTATTATGAAAAAATTATTTGCAGAGTTTTTTGGAACATACTGGCTTGTTTTTGGAGGCTGTGGAAGTGCACTTTTTGCAGCCGGAATTCCTGAATTAGGAATTGGTTTTCTTGGGGTTTCATTAGCATTTGGTTTGACCGTATTAACAATGGCGTATGCTGTCGGGCATATTTCAGGGGGGCATTTTAATCCTGCAGTTTCAATTGGGTTATGGGCAGGTGGAAGATTTTCGGCAAAAGATTTGATTCCGTATGTTATAGCACAATGTATTGGTGCTCTCGCTGCAGCAGGAACATTGTTTATTATCTGGTCAGGCAAAGCAGGAAATGCAATAGACAATACTAAAGCCGGAGCTTTTGCATCTAATGGGTTTGGCGCATTTTCACCAGAGGGATATTCTATGTCATCAGCATTTATGGTTGAGTTCGTGCTTACATTTTTTTTCCTGCTAGTAATTTTGGGTGCTACAGATAAATTTGCAAACACAAGTTTTTGTGGTATTGCAATTGGTTTAGCCTTAACATTAATTCATTTAATTAGTATTCCAATTACAAATACTTCAGTTAATCCTGCACGATCATTATCTCAGGCTATTTTTGCCGGAGGTGAACCTTTGTTACAGGTTTGGTTGTTTTGGCTTGCTCCGCTTTTAGGTGCAATTGCAGCAGGATTTATTTACAAAACAGTATTGCAAAATCATGAAAATAAATAGTTTAATATTAGTTTTTTAAAAATAGAGAGAGCAAATCAGATATTGGTTTTCTTTTTTTATGTAGAAATTTTATTTTATAAGATTTTAAAATGCATATAAGGGTTAAGAATAAATGATAAATTATAAAATTTGCAAATATGTCAGAGAAAATTCAGATACCGTAAAAAAATGCTGAAATCAATAAAAAAAATATACTCAATCTGATCAACTAATTATTTTTTTTATTAATATTGATACTTAAATTGAAAATCAATCTATTAATCATTAACCTCTATTTTGAATTAATTTTCACGAGATGAAAAAGAGTAACCGCAAAGAATTGAATTGGGAACAAACTGAAAAGCTTGTTTCGTTGGCATTAGAAGAAAAGAATCCATTCGAAATTATAAAAAAAGAATTTGGGCTGTCAGAAAAAGAAGTTCTGGAAATAATGAAAAAGAAAATGCCTCTTGAAAAATTTGAGATGTGGAAAAAGAAGGCAATTGCAAATAAACCAAAACCCAAACCGGTTAAAATAGATGATTTTGATGAGGATTTGGACGGCAAATATTATATCAAAAATAAATTAGATTAAACAAAAACTCCTGAATCGCAGGAGTTTTTTTATTTTATATCTTTACTGTAACAGTTTTACATTTTGTAAGACTTATATAAAAATTAAACTTTTAATAAATGAAAAAAATAATTTGCACATTAGCTCTCGCAGTTACACTTTGGAGCTGTAAAACCGGGACTTCAGGTGCTACGCAAAAAAATGTGGCTGTCAATATTAATCTTACAGATATAAAGGATGATAAAGTTTTGGTAACAGTTACTGCACCTGAAATAAAAACTAATGAAGTAATTTACAGTATTCCTAAAACTGTTCCGGGAACCTATTCTACGGATAATTACGGAAAATATTCAGATGGTTTTAAAGCTTTTGATGCTAAAGGAAATGCTTTAAGTGTAAAAAGAATTGATGATAATTCCTGGTCTATTTCTGATGCAAAAAAATTAAAAACGATTACCTATTTGGTGGGTGATACTTTTGATACTGAAAAAGGAACCGGTTTTGGTAATGATGATGTCTTTTCGCCAGCGGGAACAAACATAAATGCAGGAATCAACTTTATGGTCAACACACATGGTTTTGTTGGATATTTTCAGGATAAATTAGATATTCCTTATAAAGTTACCATAACACATCCTGAAACACTTTGGGGAGCAACTTCAATGACAGATGAAGATGCAAGCAAAACAAGTGATGTTTTTACAACTTCTCGTTATGCTGTTTTGGTAGAGAACCCAATTATGTATTCTAAGCCTGATTATACTACATTCAACGTTAATGGAATGGATATTTTAATTGCAGTATACTCTCCAACAGGAAAATTTACGGCAGAAAGCATTACGCCGGAGATGAAAACAATGATGACAGCGCAGAAAAACTTTTTAGGAAAAGTAAATGCTACTAAAAAATATACAGTTTTGTTGTATCTGTCAAGTATGGCAAAAGATGATGCACATGGTTTTGGTGCTTTAGAACATCCAACTGCTACAACTGTAGTTTTGCCGGAATCGATGCCTAAAGATAAATTGGTTGAATCGATGAAAGACGTAGTTTCTCATGAGTTTTTTCATATTGTAACTCCATTAACTATTCATTCTAAAGAAATTCAGTACTTTGATTATAATGCTCCAAAAATGTCTGAACATTTGTGGATGTATGAAGGTGTAACAGAATATTTTGCCAATCTTTTCCAGATTAATCAGGGGTTAATTGATGAAGCTGAATTTTATACCCGTATTGCCGATAAGATCGAACAGGCAAAAGGTTTAAATGATACGATGTCTTTTACTGTTATGAGTAAAAATGTGTTGGAACAGCCGTATAAAGACCAATATTTGAATGTATATCAAAAAGGGGCTTTGATTGGAATGTGTATTGATATAATAATCAGGGAAAAAAGTAACGGAGAACGAGGAATTCTTGATCTAATGCACAAGTTATCTGAGGAATACGGAGTCGAAAAACCATTTAATGATAATGAACTTTTTGATAAAATTACAAAGTTGACTTATCCTGAGGTTGGGGAATTTTTAAAAACTTACGTGGCCGGAACAACTCCTATTCCGTATGATCAATATTTGGCAAAAGTGGGGGTAACCAAAGCTTCTGAGAAAAAGGCAGGATCAGTTTTCTTAAAAGGACAGGTGCCGTATATAGGAGTAGATCCAAAAACAAAAGAAATAAGTGTTCGACCGGATATTGAGTTAAATCCGTTTTTTACTAATTTGAATCTTAAACCATCAGATGTTATTTTGTCTATAAATACTAAACCATATTCATTAGATAATATTTATGACTTAATAGGTGAGAGTGAAAACTGGAAAGATAATGATCCAATTACTGTTCAGATAAAGCGTGAAGGAAAAGTGCAATCTATTAAAGGAACTGTAAAATTACCATACGAGGAAAGCGAAACTTTTAAAGCTACAGATATTTCAAAAGAAAAACTAAGAAATGCCTGGCTGAAAGGTTAAAGTTTAAAAAACACAAATAAAAAAGTCTCTGAAGTTTATCAGAGACTTTTTTGTTTGTGAATAGAAGACCAAATATCATTAGTTTTTTAAATATTTTTCCAGAAATTGATCCTGTTCCCAAAGTAAGTGCAGGATATTTTCTTTAGCAACATAACTGTGCGCTTCTTTTGGCAGAATTACCATCCTCGCAGGAGCGCCTAATCCTTTTAATGCCTGAAAATAGCGTTCAGTTTGTAAAGTGAAAGTTCCAGGATTATTATCTGCTTCTCCATGTACTAATAAAATAGGTGTTTTCATTTTGTCTGCATTCATAAAAGGAGACATCGTATTATAAACAGATGGAACTTCCCAGTAATTACGCTGTTCAGTCTGAAAACCAAAAGGAGTCAGAGTTCTGTTATACGCTCCGCTTCGTGCAATTCCGCAGGCAAAAAGATTAGAATGAGTTAATAAATTCGCTGTCATAAAAGCGCCATAAGAATGTCCGCCCACAGCAACTTTCTTGCGGTTAATATATCCTAATGCATCAACGGCATTTATTGCTGCTTCAGCATTATCGACTAATTGAGTAATAAAGTTGTCATTTGGTTCTGTTGTACCTTCTCCAATTATAGGAAAGGCAGCATCATCCAAAACAACATATCCTTTTGTTACCCAATATACAAATGAACCATAGTACGGAAAAGTAAATTCATTTGGGTTTTGACTTGTCTGTCCGGCACTGCTTTTGTCTTTGTATTCTGCCGGATAAGCCCAGATTAATAAAGGCAATTTTTCTTTTTTGACTTTGTCATATCCTGCCGGCAGGTATAAAGTGCCTGATAATTCAACACCGTCTTTACGTTTGTACTTAATTACTTCTTTGCTGACATCTTTAATACTTTCAAACGGGTTTTTAAAACTGGTAATTGGAGTCAGGGCGTTTTGCTTTTTAATATTTCTGAAATAATAATTTGGGTAGTCATTTTTGGATTGGATCTGGACTAAAACTTTTCCGGTTTTAAAATCTTCAATTTCCAAAAGATCCTCTTTTTTATCTTTATAAGCAGAAGTATATAAACGTTTGGTTTGTAAAGTTTTTAGATTAAACTCATCGATAAAAGGAAATTGCCCATCCTTGGTAAAACCTTCACCAATTCGATAAGCAGTATTATTCTCAATTGCTAATACATATTTGTTATAAGCATTTTTTCTGGTTTCAAAAATACCAGGGTCAGAATAGATGTCCTGCGAATTCCTGTCTGAAATTACCTTTGGCTGTTGATCCGGATTTGAAGGATTTATGAGGTATGTTTTTGTATTTCGAGTATCATACCATTCATCAGAAACAATTGCTGTATGGTCATCACCCCAGGTAATATTGTTAAATCGTTGAGGTATTTTTACTAATGTATTGGCATCCTTTGTAAATGGTGCTTCCCATAAAAATAGTTCATCTCTAAAATCTGCTTTATTGGCAGGATCTCCCTCGTCTAAAGCTACAACATATGATAGAGTAGCTGGTTTGTCATTTCGCCATGCCATTTCTCTTTTTCCTTTTCTGACTGCCATGAAGCCTTTTGGTATAATTTCATTAAGCGGAACTTCATTTACCACTTTTATCTCTACCCCATTATTGTCATAAACCACCGTTTTAAAAGGAAATCGGTTTAAGGGTACAACATACGAAAAAGGCTTTTGGATAGTGGTTAATAGTATGTAATTTCCATCAGGCGAAATTCGTTCTCCGGCATACATAGCAGCTGGTTTAAACAAGGTAGCAGTTCCGTTAAGATTGACTTTATATAATTCAGAAGTGATAATGTTTTCAAAATTTATTTCATCATTTTGATTTTTCAACATATCAGGATAGGTTCTGTTTTGTGATTTTGTTCCTGATGTATTCGAAATGATAGGTCCGGTTGGCAAATCTTTTTTGGCGTCAAGTAAAGGTTGTCTGTTTTTTGGAAGCATTTTAACCAAAATAGTTTCGTTGTCTAAAAACCAACTGAATGGATTTCCTAGATTTGCATTGACAATTCCCTCAGTAAGTTTTTTAGCTTTTGCTGAAGCAACATCCAAAACCCAAAGTTCAACTCCTGAATTTGTTGTATGAGAGAATAAAATTTTCTTATCGTTTGGAGACCAAAGAATATTACTTATTTTTGGATTGTCCGGCAATCCCGAAACCTGTATTTCCGCTGTGTTATTTATTTTTCTTATTTTTAAATTGTTTATATAAGTTACAGTGCTGGAAATATTAGTGCTAGGGTTAATTCTTAAACCAGCCAGTCTCAGTTCATCCTGATTTAAATCATCTAAAGTCTTATAGGTGCTTCTATAGGATAAAAGCAAATATTCTTTTTTAGTATCCATAGATACACTAGGTGCTCTTTCATAATCAGCCAGGTCCAAAATTGATTTGGATGGTTTTTGATACATGAGGTTTTCTTGTGCAAAAGCAATAAAACTCACGTTTAAAAATAGAAGCAGGGTAATTTTTAATTTCATAATTTCAATTTTTGTGTTTAAAAAGGAAGGATGTATTTTGTTAGTCTAAAATATCGTAATCTTGTTACATTTCTTGTGCTTTTTACTTCTTTTTTAAATTTATTAAACAAAACAAAATATAAAAAAAGAGAAATTAAGATAATGAATAGTTTTAAGAAAGTATTAAATTGTTAATTGCGAAAAAAACAGTAATTTGTATACTTATGTTTTTAAGTATACTTAAATTTGTAGTCCAAATTTTTAACAAATAATAAAAAAATATGTATCATTCAAAAATAACGGGCTTAGGATATTATGTTCCTTCAAATGTTGTGACAAACGATGATTTGTCTAAGATTATTGATACCAATGATGAGTGGATTCAGGAAAGAACAGGAATTCAGGAAAGAAGACATATTATTCGTGGAGAAGATACCACAACTTCGATGGGAGTAAAAGCGGCTAAAATAGCAATTGAGCGTTCTGGTGTTGCCAAAGAAGATATTGATTTTGTAGTTTTTGCTACATTAAGTCCGGATTATTATTTTCCTGGTCCCGGAGTTTTAGTGCAACGAGATTTAGGATTAAGAACTGTAGGAGCATTAGATGTTAGAAATCAATGTTCTGGTTTTGTGTATGCAATTTCTGTTGCGGATCAATATATTAAAACCGGAATGTATAAAAACATTTTAGTAATTGGTTCTGAGGTTCATTCTACAGGATTAGATATGACAACCCGTGGGCGTGGAGTTTCGGTTATTTTTGGAGATGGAGCAGGAGCGGCAGTCTTAAGCCGTGAAGAAGATTTAACGAAAGGAATTTTATCGACTCATTTACATTCTGAAGGGCAGCATGCTGAAGAATTAGCTTTGCAGGCTCCGGGGATGGGGGCACGTTGGGTAACGGATATCATTGCCGATAACGATCCTAATGATGAAAGTTATTATCCCTACATGAATGGACAGTTTGTGTTTAAAAATGCAGTTGTTCGTTTTGCTGAAGTTATCAATGAAGGTTTAGAAGCAAATGGTTTGCAGGTATCGGATATTGATATGCTGATTCCGCATCAGGCAAATTTAAGAATCTCACAATTCATTCAGAACAAATTCAAATTATCAGACGATCAGGTTCATAATAATATACAGAAATACGGTAATACAACCGCTGCGTCTATTCCAATTGCTTTAACAGAAGCATGGGAACAAGGAAAAATTAAGTCAGGAGACACTGTTGTTTTAGCAGCTTTTGGAAGTGGATTTACCTGGGCAAGTGCCATTATCAAATGGTAAATTATTACTTGGAAATTATATAAAACCTGTTTCATTTTGAAGCAGGTTTTTTTATATTTGGTTCAATTCAATTCCTGTTACATAATGAAAAAGAGTCAACTTGAAATAGCCTGTTTTAATTACGAATCAGCATTAATTGCCCAGGAGAACGGTGCTGACCGAATAGAATTGTGCGAAAATATGCATCTTGGCGGTACAACACCTAATTATGTTTTGGCGGTAAAGGTTCGTGAAAAACTTTCTATAAAAATGCACGTTATAATAAGACCCAGAGGTGGAGATTTTGTTTATTCAGATGAAGAAATTGTCGAAATGAAGCAAGACATAAAACAATTTAAGAAATTAGGTGTTGATGGTTTTGTTTTTGGAATTTTAAATGAAAACGGGAGTGTCAATAAAAAGAAAAATCAGGAATTAGTCAATTTAGCTTATCCCCTTTCCTGTACTTTTCATCGTGCTTTTGATGTGGTTAAAAATGTTGAGCAGTCTTTAGAAGATGTTATAGATTGTGGTTTTAAAACCATTTTAACTTCCGGACAGCAAATAAGTATTGAAGAGGGAATTTTTAATTTAGAGAAAATTCAAAAATTAGCCAATTACAGAATTGAAATTATGCCTGGCGGAGGATTACGATCATCAAATATTAAATTATTGCAGGATAAATTAGAACCTACTTTTTATCATTCATCAGCCATTACAGATAATACAGAAACAGCAAATCCCGAAGAAATAAAAGAAATTCGAAATTTTTTATAAATGTTAATCAATAAAAAATGCCTGAAGTTGGCAAACTCCAGGCATTTTTCTACAAGTACTAATAAAAAAAATATTCAAAATTAAAAAGTAGGACTAAAACATTCCGCCACCACCTTTATTAGTGTTATCTTCTCTTTGTTTACGTTGCAGGTTTTTAATTTTTCCACCTCCAAAATTATAGGTTAAGCCTAAATAAACTGTTTGACTTTCCCATGTAAATTGTCCTGATTGCGGATAAGGATATTGGGTGTCAAAAGCATATTTCATAGTGTTGAAAACATCATTAAAACGTAAGCTAATATTCATTTTGTTGTCTAATAATGTGTAACGTGACCCTATATCCATTTTGTACATTTCATGGCTGTTATTTTGAACTCCATCAACAGCCCCTCTGTAAAAACCGAACAATAAGAAACTTAAACGTTTATTTGCTTTAAAGTTAGAGTTCATACGTCCGTTGAATGCTGCAACTGTAACCGGATTGTTTTTTGATGTTCCATTTGCTAAAAACACAACGCCATCCTGATCTATGCTTGAAAAATCGATAGACGGCTGAATATCCCACCATTTTGTAATTTTATAATTCAAAGAAACTTCAAAACCATATGCTGTATTGTGATCATAGTTGGCAAACGTTAAAATTTGCTTATTCCCGTTTAAATCTGATGGATCCGGACGTAAAATTCTGCCAATCTGATCATTAATGCTTCTAACAAAAACACCTGTAGTAAAACTACCTTTTTCGAAGGTTTTAGTGTAATTTACTTCAACAGAATTAGTAAACTGAGGTCTTAGTTCCTGATTCCCAAATGAAGTAACCAACGGAGTAGAAAACTCACGAATAGGTTTTGTCTGTTCTAAACTCGGACGGTCAACACGACGGCTGTAGCTAAGTTGCAAAGTGTTTTTCTCATTTAGATTATATGTTAAATAAGCTGATGGATATAAAGTAATATAATCATCATCAAATTTTTTGGAACCATTATTTAAATTAGCTGTCACGTTATAGCTTTCAAAACGAGCTCCCAATTGGTAACTTAATTTTTTAAATTTCTGTCCAAATGTTAAATAAGCAGAATAAATATCAGTATCATAAGTATAATTAACAACTTTGTCAGTAACTATAGGATTGTTGGTTGTATAGTTATTTTCAGTACGGGTTATTCTGGCTTCTGCACCCGCTTCGAGGGTCGTCTTTTCGTTTAACGGATTTACATAATCAACATTAAAAGTGCTTAATTTTCGTTCATCATTTATGAAATCACTGTAAACAATACTGTTGGATGTATTATCAGTTTTTGTTGTTTCAGTATCAAAAGCCGCATTTTGAGTTTCTTTTGTATCACTATAATTTCCTTCAAAATCTAATGTATGACCTTCTTTTTTGAAGATGTGTTTGTAAGCTAAATTATATGTACCGGTTTTGTTTGGTCCCTGATATCTTGATTTTTGATACATATTTAAAATGTTATCCGCTGAATTAACATAATCAATATTAGTATTTACAAAGCCAAGTCCTGTTGCTTTATTTTGAGTGGTGTAAAAAGATAGAGTATTATGATCATTAATTAAATAATCCATCCCCACTTTGTATAAGTAGGAGTCGTCTTCGTTTGAAATGTCTAAATCCTGTGTAATACTCTTGTCTGTTTTTTTGATAAATCCATCGTTAAAATGTGTTCCAAAGTTATTACCTGCATTCCCAAAGAAGTTTACTTTTCCGGTCTTATAATTTAAATCTAATGACTGATTGTATTTTGCAGTTTGTCCGAAGGTGATACCACCACTGTAAGTTCCGTTAAAACCGGTATTCGCATTTTTGTGTAAAACAATATTAATGATTCCTGACATCCCTTCCGGATTGTATTTTGCACTCGGATTAGTAATCAATTCAATTTTTTTAATCGAAGTTGACGGAATCTGTTTCAGTAATTGCGCCGGATCAAGATTTGTTGGTCTTCCGTCAATTAATACACGTACATTCTCATTTCCACGAAGTGAAAGCTTTCCGTCCTGATCTACGTTTACAGAAGGAATATTATTCATGATATCAGATGCCGAAGCTCCTGCAGTTGTCAGGTCTTTACCAACATTGATCACTTTACGGTCAATTTTTTGTTCAATTGTAGAACGTTCAGCAACAACATTAACGCCTTTGAGCTGAGTCGCTTCTTCTTCAAGAGATACATTAAAAGCAGCCGTTTTTTTATTGTCGCTTAAAATTACAGATCCAATATATTTTCTAAAACCAATATACTGAATTTCGATTGTGTAACTTTTTAGAGGAAGGTTTTTAATTGTAAAATCTCCGTTGTCATCTGTGTTTACCCCTGATACCACTTTTCCGTTGTCTTTAATCGAAACTGTAGCATAAGAAATGGGAGCCTTATTGGATTTTTCAATAATTTTTCCGGAAACCGTTCCCGTATTCTGAGCCTGTGCTGCTGCAATAAAACTGAATAATGCAAACAGAAAGAATTTTAATTTCATGATTTGATAATTGATTATTTTGATTTGATTGATGATTGATTGTATTCAAATTTCCTAATAAGACATTTTTGCTAACAATTTGTTACAAGAAATTAATAAGAAAAAATTAATATTTTCTTAGATGTTCTGTTTTGTAAGGGATTAGTGGTTTATTTTTTTGATAATTTTAACAATTATAACAAGTCTGTTTTTGAGAATTTCTAATTATTCTTTAGTATTTAATATGTTTTTCGTTTTCTCTAATTGATGAATAAGCATTATATTTGCTCACTTTAAAATAAGTTTACATGTCATTATCACAAATTCTTACTCCTTCTATACAAAGCGCCATTCAGGCATTATTTGATGTTACTGTTGATAAAATCGAATTCCAGACTACCAGAAAAGAGTTTGAGGGAGATATTACCATGGTGATTTTTCCTTTATTGAAATTGACTAAAAGCAATCCTGTTGAATTAGGAAATAAAATTGGAGATTATCTGGTTGAAAATGTGGCAGAAGTTGCAAGATTCAATGTTGTTTCCGGTTTTCTTAATATCGTAATTGCAGATCGCTATTATTTGAATTTCTTTAATGAAATAAAAGACAACACTAAATTTGGTTTCATAACTCCAAACCCTGAAGATAAGGCGGTAATGGTCGAATATTCTTCGCCAAATACAAATAAACCTTTACACTTAGGTCACGTTCGTAATAATTTGCTGGGATATTCTGTAGCTGAAATTATTAAAGCTTCGGGTAAAAAAGTATATAAAACACAAATCATTAACGATCGCGGAATTCATATCTGCAAATCGATGCTCGCCTGGGAAAAATTTGGAAATGGAGAAACTCCGGAAAGTTCAAATTTGAAGGGAGATAAACTAGTTGGTAAATATTATGTTGAGTTTGATAAAGCCTATAAAGGTGAAATCAATCAATTAATAGAAACTGGTAAAACGGAAGAAGAAGCAAAAAAACAAGCGCCTATTATTATTGAAGCACAAGATATGCTTAAGAAATGGGAAGCCGGAGATGAAAAAGTAATTGCACTTTGGAAAAAAATGAACCAATGGGTTTATGACGGTTTTGCTGTAACATATACCAATCTTGGAGTTGATTTTGATAAATATTACTACGAAAGCAATACGTATTTATTAGGAAAAGATGTTGTTCAGGTGGGACTTGACAGAGGAGTTTTCGAAAAAGATCCTGACGGTTCAGTATGGATTGATTTGACTGACGAAGGTTTAGATCGTAAAATTGTGCTGCGTTCTGACGGAACTGCGGTTTACATGACACAGGATATCGGAACTGCAATTCAGCGTGTAAAAGACATGCCGGATGTTGGCGGAATGGTTTACACCGTAGGGAACGAGCAGGATTACCATTTTAAAGTATTATTCTTAATTCTGAAAAAGTTAGGTTTTGACTGGGCTTCAAGCTTATATCATTTATCATATGGAATGGTTGATTTGCCATCCGGAAAAATGAAAAGCCGTGAAGGAACTGTTGTAGATGCTGATGATTTGATGCATGATATGACGGCAACAGCAAAACAAATTTCTGAAGATTTAGGAAAACTGGAAAGTTATTCTGCTGAAGAAAAAGCTAAATTGTACAAAACAATTGGGCTAGGAGCTTTAAAATATTACATTTTAAAAGTAGATCCAAAAAAACGTATTTTATTTAATCCGGAAGAATCTGTAGATTTTGCCGGAAATACGGGTCCGTTTATTCAATATACGTATGCGCGAATTCAATCGATCATTCGCAAAGCTGATTTTGACTACAATGTCACACTGAGCGGAGTCGAAGTGATTCACGAAAAAGAAAAAGAACTGGTAAAACAAATCGAACTTTTTCCTGAAGTAATTCAAAATGCGGCACAAAACCATAGCCCGGCTTTAATTGCAAATTATACCTATGATTTGGTCAAAGAGTATAATTCATTTTATCAGTCGGTACATATTTTAGGAGAAACAGATTTGACTAAAAAAATATTCAGAGTACAGCTTTCGCAAAAAGTAGCCGAAGTTATTAAATCTGCTTTTGCGTTATTAGGAATTGAAGTTCCTGAGAGAATGTAAAAATAGTTTAAAACTATATACTTTAGTACATTTCGCTTTTAGCGTCTAAAAAAGTTTTTATACCACAAATTGACACAAATAATTCGTGAAAATCTGTGTAATTTGTGGTTAAAATTAAACTTTTAAACCTTGTAGACTTTCTGTCTGCCAAACCAAATCTATAGACTTTAAGTCCATAGTGGTTTAGTCAAAACAAACAACAAAAATAGCCGGTAGTTTTTAAAACTATCGGCTATTTTAACAACTAACACAAAACAATTTATTTTACGAACTTGTCGATAATCACATCCGTTTCTGCTTTCGTTGCATTTGGTTTTAAATCAAATAAAAGAGAATATAGGGATTTTTTATCAACCTTAGCTTCTAAGTTTAAGTCTTTATGTCTGTCAAAAAGAGTCTGCCATTTATCACGAACATTTTTCCAGAGTGCATTATTTGCTGCCCACCATTTTTGACCGGCAATACATTTAATATCCGGAACTTTAGTATAAACGTCCATTCCTTTTTCTTGCGCTAACAAGACATCTTTTCCGTTGTCATCTCTGATCAGTTTATCATTGTCCTGCTCATGATTCCATCCGGTAGCAGTAATTTCATGAATGTTTCTTCTTTTTAAAACATTATAATCATTACGTTTTGTGTGTTCTCTTCTTGGCAATGGGGCATCTGTTACATTTGCCCAGTAATTCTGACCATCAACATGTACCCAGGTTGCAGACCCTTCGTATCTTGGGCTGTCGTCTACCTGATATACTTTTTGAGTCCATTGTCCTTTTACAGCTTTTTTATCCAGTTTTTTATACTTCCATGAAGTGTTTCTGTCAAATAAATACAAGTCTGTGTTTTCGTATAACCAATCTTGTCTCCAGTGTTTAATAATCATGTCATCACTTACAATTAATAAGTGCTGCATGACGATTTTGTTAGGAGTGTCCTCTAATAATTCTACCCATTCTAAAGCAGATTCATGTTTGGTTTGTGAAGGTTTGTAAGCGGCAGAATCTTTTGCATACTGAAAAGTTTCAGCAAAATTAAATTTTACTTCATAGCACCCGCACATTGATTTGATTGATTTAATGTCTTGCTGTTTTTTATCCTGGCTGAAACCAAGACTGCAAATTAAAGCCATAACGGCTGATAAGTAGAGGCTTTTTGTAATCATAACTTAGGAATTAATTTGGTTTAAAAATTTTTAGCAAATATATAAAGTTTATTTAGAATAAATAAAAATAATTATATATTTGCAGTATTATTAAGACTGAATAAAAATAATGAAAGTTAAAATTATCCTTTTTACGCTGTTTGTTTGTTGTCAGATTTCTGTTGCTCAGGAAAAACAAAAAGATAGTGTTTCTATAAATGAATTGTCGGAAGTTACGGTTACTACAGGTACAAGGACAGAAAGAGTGCTTTCATCATTGCCACTACCAATGACAATCATTACATCAGAGCAAATTATAAAATCCGGGGTTACAAGATTAAACGAAATTCTAAGTGAACAGACAGGGATTATTTTAATTCCGGATGAAAGTGGTTTTGAAGGAATTCAGATGCAGGGTCTGGATGCAGCTTATACCATGATTTTGATTGATGGTCTGCCACTTGTAGGGAGAAGTTCAGGAGTTTTAGATCTATCGAGGATTTCGGTTGGAAACATAGAAAGAATTGAAATTGTAAAAGGAGCTTCATCCGCTTTGTATGGTTCTGAAGCAATGGGCGGAGTGATTAATGTAATTACAAAAAGACCCACAAAAGACATGTTTGCAGGTGGTCTTTCTTATAGATATGCAACATTCAATACCAGTGATGCTAATGCTAATTTACTTTGGAAGAAGAAGAAATTTGCTGCCAATTTGTTTGCTAATTATTATGCAACTGATGGATATGATTTGGATAAAAGTACATCACTGAAAAATGTAGAAGGATATTATAATACGACCATTCAGCCAAAATTATATTACGATTTTTCAGAAAATCTGAAGTTAATTGTAAGCAATCGGTTTTTTAATCAGAAATCAGATAATGCTGCTGTAGTTGAATCCAAAATATACAATGGAGAGGCAAAGGAAAAGGAATGGAATTCGCAAATTAAATTAGAGCATAAATGGAATTCTAAAGTATATTCAGAATACGAATTATATACGACCAATTATAAAAATGATTCATTTTTAAATGACGAAAATAATGTACAATTTGAAAAAACATATTACAATCAATGGCTTTTCAGACCGGAAGTCAGAACAACTTTTTCAATAAAAAATGACAAATTAACTGCCGGAGTTGGTTTAAATTATGAAACCCTTGACAGAACCTATTTTGAAAGTAATGTAAATTTTAATTCTCAATATGTTTTTGTACAATACGATTACAACCCATCCGGAAAATTGAATATTCTTGCTGGATTCAGATATGACAATCATAGCGAATATGCTTCGCAGTTCAGTCCGAAACTAGGGGTGAATTATAAGTTTAATAATAATTTTTCTTTGAAATCTTCAGTTGGTTACGGTTATAAAGCACCGGATTTCAGACAATTATTTTTTGATTTTACCAATCCGTCAGTTGGTTATACTGTTTTAGGATATAATGTTGCTGAGGATCGTTTAAACGA
Source organism: Flavobacterium chungangense LMG 26729 (assembly GCF_000735715.2). NCBI lineage: Bacteria > Pseudomonadati > Bacteroidota > Flavobacteriia > Flavobacteriales > Flavobacteriaceae > Flavobacterium > Flavobacterium chungangense. The sequence continues at coordinate 59,633 of NZ_JASY01000008.1, read as the reverse complement.
ATTTGAAGAGCAGGGTCAGCTTTTATCCAGAACGGCAGGAATAAGTTTTGACAAACCATTACAAGCTGAAAGTTCGATCAATTTTAATTTTGGAGGTTTTTATAAAAGAAACAAAATAAAAATAGATGTAAATGCTTTCTATAATTTGATAGATAATTTAATTGACACACAAGTTGTAGCACAAAAAAACAATAGACAGAATATTTTTAGTTATACCAATTTCGATAAAATATTTACTTATGGTGTAGAGTATAACTCGACTTATAGTTTTACCAAAGAATTTGTTGTATCGTTGGGATATCAATATTTAATGGCAAAAGACAAATCGGTTCTGGATAATTTTGAAGAACACCAATACATCCGAAATTCACAATTACAAACGGTTGAAATTAGTAAATCAGATTATTTTGGATTATACAATCGATCCAAACATACCGCCAATATTAAATTCGCTTATACAATTCCGGTAATAAAAACGGATATCAATTTACGGGTTTTCTACCGAAGCAAATACGGTATGTTTGACACCAATAACAATAACATTCTGGATAAATACGACAAGTTTGTAAATGATTATTTTCTAACCAATTTGTCAATTTCAAAATACATAACGGACAAATTAATGCTTCAGGCCGGAGCCAATAATTTATTTGACTATACAGATCCTGTCCAGATTGCTAACCTTGCTGGAAGACAGCTTTTTGCAAGAATTCAATATAACTTTTAATTAATATTTATTAAACATTTTTACCATGAAAACAAATTTTTTAAAACTTTCGCTTTTAGCATTAGTGATTTTTACAGCATCTTGTAGCAGTGATGATGATAAAAACAATACAATTCCAGCAGTTGAAACTATAAAAGTCTCTGATCTTGATGCATCACAAACAGGATATACAAAGTTCAGTTTTTCAGAAAATAAAGTCGTTACCACTGATAATTGGGACGTAGCTTTCAATACTACAACTATTATTGTAAATGGGGGAGTTAAAATGACAGATGCTGAACCAAACAGAACAGGATCTGGTGCAGCCAGTATCGTTTCGGGGACATTTGCCAGCGTAACTTTATATCCTGCAGCTTCTGCTTTTGCTCAGGATGCAGCTACTGTTTATGCAATTCCTAAAGGAAGTGGAAAAGGGTGGTATAACTATGATATGAATTCTCATATTATTTCTCCTATCGCAGGAAAAGTTTTTGTTATAAAAACACATGATGGTAAATATGCAAAATTCGAAATTTTAAGCTACTATAAAGGGGCTCCTGTAACTCCAGACCCATTAAAAACGGTTGATACCGGGTTTTATACTTTTAATTTTGCTTATCAGGCCAATAGTACTACAACATTCTAAGAGATTATGATGTTAAACTTTTCAATTAGTTAATAACTTGGTTTTTTTTATTTTTTTTTTGATAAAGAGGTTAGAATTTTTCTAGCCTCTTTTTTTGTCTTCATAACTTTCGATTGAGATATTAAAACATAATTGGCAATAAAAAAAGCGTCAAACTATTCTTAGAGTTAAATAGTTTTGACGCTTTATTCTAACAATTAATTTGGCTTTTTACAGCCTACCAACTATTTAATAATTATTTTTTTCCAGGTTTTTTCCTGATCGTTTTGCAATTCTATCAGGTAAATTCCCGTTTGTAAATTTTTTAATGACACTTCAACAGTATTCGATTTATCTTTTACTTCAATAGTCTGAATTAGTGTTCCTATTAAAGAGTATACATTTATTTGATCTAAACCTGTTTTTGTTTCAATGGTAAAATTCCCGTTTGATGGATTTGGTGAAATAGAAGAAGCTTTCAAACCAAAATCATCTACACCTAAAGAAGTAGATAAAGCTGTATCAATACCATATCCTCGATTTCCTCCGTGATTGTTTAGTGATTGTCCGGCAGAGCTATTTTTGGCCCATGCAAAATCTATAGTAGTATTTGCATAATTAAAGGTATAATCATTTGCATCACCGGTTGAAAAATTTCGTTCTGCGATTATAGTTCTAATTCCGGAGGCTACAGTATTAGAAGTTACAGTCCAGTTTTGTGTAGCATCTGTGCTTGGAGTAGCTCCAACTCCGTTTTGTCTTGCATCAACCAGAGTAGTCCCATTTGAGTATATTAAATCTTGTCCTGAAGCCATACCTCCGCTCCCTGTAAAACTTCCAAATTGCAGTGCAAACCATCGGTCTGAAGGACCTATAAGTTTTATTGTTGCTTTTTGAGTGGTATTGTTTAATGTCAAATTAGCTGTAATGTTGGTTGAGAAAGTAACATCTCCTGTAGATTTTTGCTGGGCAAAACTGCTTATACCAATTGCTAAAAGTGTTAAAAGAGTAATTTTTTTCATAATCGATTATTTTAAAAGGTTAATGATGGGTTCATTTTGAGAAAAAACAGCATATTCAAATGCTGTTTTTCCTTGATTATCTTTAATTGTTTTATCAGCTTTATGTTCTAAAAGCAATTTTACTAATTCAGTATTCTTAAATTGAACTGCTAGTGACAATGCTGTGATTCCGTTTGCATCTGTTGCATTTGGATTTGCTTTTTTCTCTAACAATAATTTTACTAATTGTGGCTGGTTTTTATACGTTGCCGCCATTAGAGCCGTTCCCATATCAGAGTTGTAGTTAATGTTTTTTACATTTTCTATAAGAAATTTGGCAACTTCAATATTTCCTCTGTAACAAGCCAGTATCAACGGACTTGTTTTATTTTCGTTAAGCGAATTGATTAAATCCGGGTTTGATTTGTTGAGATTTTGAATCTCTGTTAAAGTTCCGCTTCGGGCAATATCAAATACATTTTTTTCTTGTGCCGTAGAGATATAAAAACATAATAAAGCAGTCAATACGAATAGTTTTTTCATAGTAAAATCAGTTGTTTAATTAATTTGGTTCAAGAACGAAATTCATTGTAACTTTTACATTTTCAGCTATTTTTCCTTTAACCAGGCTTGGAATTTCAATTTTATAATCTTGCGGTTTAACCGAAATGGCGCTTGCTGCAAGAATTTTGGCTCCACTTAAAGTAAGGCTGATTTTCGTTTTTACCTTTTTTGTAACACCATGTATGGTTAGATCACCTTCTAAGTCATAAGTTGTTTTTGTAGCAGATAATTTTTTAGCATCAAAATTTAAAATCTTTCCTTTAAAAGTTGCTTTTGGAAATTGAGAAGACTCCATATAATTTTCATTAAAATGCTCTTCCATCAATGGTGCTTTGAATTTGAATGATTTTATCAGAGTCAAAGCCACAAAGTCGCCTGTACTCTTTTCAAGGATAGCAGATGCTGTTTTGTTAGTTGCTGCTATTTCTTCAAAAGCAGGCATTGAGGCTTCAAATTTTACTTCTCCGGTTCTGGTTACCATTTTTTGCGAAAAAACCATATTTCCCGCCAATAAAAACAATGCTGATATTAGTATTTCTTTCATTTTATATGTATTTAATTTTTGTATCCTTCTTTTTGCCAAAGCAAAATCATGTCGATGGTTGTTCTGGGCATAGGTGCACCTGGCGGCATAACGCTTCCACAGGATTGGGTTTGATCTATTCTGCATATCAGGTTTCCATTTTGAGCGGCATCCCTGACCTGCTCATACGTTTCTAAAGTAGGCGATCGCCTTCCTGCAGAGTGGCAACCCACACAGTTTAATTGTATGACAGGCCCAACATTTGCTGTATAAGTAGGTGAAGAGGATGACTCTGACTCTGAAATTTCTTCATAAGTTCTGGTTGTACAGGAAACTAAAAATGCTGTACAGATAAATAATAATAATACTATATTCTTTTTCATATGTTAACTTAAATGTTTCTTGTTTTTAAAAGGATCTGTACATGTTAAATCCAAAATAAATCTTTCCTTTATTCCAGTCTCCTGAGGCAGTTGAAAATACCGCTACATCATTCATAGGCTGGCTGTTTGAGAATACGAGTTGAAAAACGTGTCCTCCGGTTTCAATATCCAAACCAACCGTAAGCGGATTATGGTAAGGATCTATTGCTTTTTCTTCTGTTATTACTCGTGCAGCATATTCCAGGTTAACGCTCATTCTTTTGGCAATTTTGTATCGTAATCCTCCTGCTGCCGAAAATACATTTTGCTGTTCAATCGAATCATCATATAGATTTTTATAGACATTAATAAGTCCCAATTCGACTGATAATTTTTCATTTACTTTTCTGGAAACCAATAATTGGGTAGTAAAAGCTAAACGATCCGAAAATTGTAAATTTGGATACACTTCTTTTTCCAGTGCGCTGTTGATATCCATTGTATTGTAACCTACAATTGTAACCGGAAAACCATTTACTTGCTGATTAGCCATTTTATATTTGGCAGTTACCTCATATGTTTTATTGTATGTGTGACGGGTTGCACCAAGACTAAGCCAGTTTGTTACACCATAAATTCCACCAAACTTTGTCAGGGCATTATCTAAACCAAAGAAATTATTAAATCCTTCAGACAAATCACCAAAACGATGTGATACAAGCATATACCATTCTCCTTTTGCCGGCAATTTTGTAGATTGCATATTGGCTATCTGCAATCCTTTAAAGGCTGCAATTTCAATTTGTTTTTCATCTGATTTAATGGTATCCAGCTGACTCAGTAAATCATCTTGTGCAAATAGATTTCCCGTTAAAAAAAACACAAGCATAAAGCCTAAAAAATTCTTCATTTTTATTTTATTAATCATTATTTATTACTGTACACTCGTCTAATTTGATCTCTCCCATAAGGTCGTCATATCCTACAACTCTGCCTTTAAGAGTTATTTCCTGATCTTCTTTAATCGCAGGATCTAATTCTTTCAAATCACAAACAATTGTGTTGTCCAGAATGACTTGTTTTTGGTCTGCTTTACTGACGATTCCTTTGATGGCGATTGCTTTTTCCAGGTACTTTGTATTTGATTTGTCAATATCAGCATCAAATTCTGCTATAATGCTTTTTGAGGTAACATTAAATACAGCATCTTCGGCAGATACGTTTCTGGCACCTCCATACCAGACGTAGCAGTAACCAAAAATGCCAAAAGCAACTATTGCAAGAATAGTTAGTATTAATTTTTTTTTCATTTTTATTCTTTTAGGGGTTCAGTAGTAAAACAGCCTTGATGTAGATTACCCTACCAAAGAATTATTATTTTTTGAAAAAAAAATGAAAGAAATGTATTGCTTATTTTGCAATCCGGGATATTTGGATTAAAAGGAAACTCTAAAGCTCAGGTTTGGAGTTCTTTGTAGTGAAAATGTTTCGACATCCTCTATCGAATTTGAAAGGGAACTTATTCTGTAATATTCGCTAATTTCATTTTTCCTGTTGAGGATATTCAGGATGGAGATTCCTAATTTGTACTGAATTCCATTGGGCATTTTCCATTTATATGTAGAGGAAAGATTGACTTGCGAAAAAATATTCAAATTCGTATTGTTTGGTTTATTGTAAACCAACACAGGATCTGAAAGGTCTATTTTAGAAATATCAGGAGATGTTTTTGGTCTTCCTGAAGACCATTTTGTTCCCAAAGCTATTTTAAAATTATTTTTTTCATAACTTCCGGCCCACGATATGGTGTGTATTAATTCGAAGTTGTTCGGAAAACTTGGGTATTCATAATTAGAGAAATGGTAATTATTATTGTTGTAAGTATAGCTAAGCCAGGTCAGAAAATGATTCATCTTTTTTTGAATTAGAAATTCTGTTCCTAAAACTTCATAGTCACCGGTTGTTCTCACAAATTCTAACTGGTTCTGAAAACCCTGACTGGCAGTTGTAATTCCGTTTACTTTTTTATAAAAATTTTCTATATCCAGCAACCAGTCATTTTTTTTATAGAACAGACTCAATGATATTTGCTTGCTTCTTTGTATTGGAATTGTTGTATTATTTGAAATAATCCAGCGCCTTTTTTCAATGCCAAAATAATCTTTCTGTAAATCAATAATTTGTTGGGAGTTTTGACTTTTTAATTCTCCAAGCAATTCCAGATTTAGATTTTTGTTGAACCCATAATTAAACTGTATGCGGGGTTCAGGAATATATTTTTTAAATTTTTCAATATAATTTAATCGTATTCCCGCATTTAGTATTACTCTGGAAATGGTGTCATTGTATCTTCCTTCTAAAATTAAGGCATGGGTTCTTAAAACGTCTTTGGTCTTACGATAAAAATCCGGATTAGTTACTTGTTCTAAATTAGTGATACCAATTTCATTAAACTGATAGCCATCATGAAAACTGAATTTTGAATTAATCGTGTGGTTGTTTTCTAAATTAATTCCATTATTAGCGACAGTGTTTTCCTGAATTACTATTTGATTTCCAGTTGTAGTTTTTTGGTCCGCAAGAAGTTCATACGAAGAATTGTAAATATTTATTTTAGTAGTGTTTAAGCTATTCCAGTTTCTTTTCCAGGATAAATTACCACCATAGTTTTGTTGTCGTAAAATATTATCCTCAGATTTATTTATGTTGTACGAATCAGCACTCTGAAATACTTTTAAGTTGTCTTGTATGGTTATCAAATCTAATATTATTTGATCCTTTAAACCCAGTTTTTGAACGTATTTAAGTGTGGCATCGTAGAAATCGAATTCTTTGTCGCTTTTGTAATTAATATTTTGATTTTGAGAAAAATCAGTAATGGTTGTATTTTGAAATACTTTATTAAAATATTCTTTGTACGTTGGTGTTTCTACAAAATCGGTGATGGATTTTCGTCCTGAAATTTCTATATAACTCTTTTTCGAAAGATTGTATTTTGCATAAATATCAGCATTAATCATATTGATTCCTGCGCTAAAACTATTTTTTTCTGTTGTTTCAGGTGTTGAGGAAATAGCCACTACACTAGAAACGCTTTCGCCGTAAAATGGAGAGCTTCCATTTTTATAGATAGAAATAGTATGTGCCAAATTAGGATTAAATACCGATATTAAACCAAAAAAATGTCCAGTTTGAAACATTCGTATTCCATTCCATAAAAACAAATTTTGATCGTGTGTTCCGCCACGGACATTAATACTTGATACGCTTTCGTCGATACTGTTTACACCTGGAATTTGCTGCATGGTCTGCAAGGCATCTGATTCAATAAGCCCGGGTAAAATACCAAATTTCTTTGGTTTAATTTCAAATGAACCATCACTATTTTTCGAAATACCGGAAGCTAAAATAGGATTGGTTTTGATTTCTTCAAGTTCGGTAATTTCAGGTTCTAAGATTATTTTGAGACAATTTTGAGAATCTAAATTCGCGGTTGTTATTTTTTTGACCATAAATCCGACATGACTAATAAAAAAAATATTTTTAGAGCCTTTTTCAAATTCAAAATAACCATTTGAATCAGTAGTGATATGAGTGATGCTGTTTAAATGAATATTAGCATTTTCAATAGGTTTTTTATCAATATTAGAAAAAACATATCCGCAAATTACTTTTGAATCGTTATTTTTTTTATAAATGTTGATGAATTTATTCCCCAGGTTTTCAAAAGATAAATTGGTTTTTCTGGTGAGATATTGTAGTTTTTGTTCTAAAGAAAGTGAACTTTTAGGAGGCAATAATAAAAAGTTTGCAACATTTTCTTCAGTGTAATTAAAGTTTACCTGATGCTGTTGTTCTATTTCAGTTATAATTTTTTTTAAAGGCATAACATTTCCTTTGTCTTGCGCGTAAACGTTCAGGACAAGAAAAAGGTAAAAAAACAAAAAATGAAATGGTTTGGGGCGTAACATTTATTTTTCGTCAAAAATTATTTTATTTTTTGAAACTTTTTTTGCTTTTAAATGATAGGTTGTACTAATAATTTGTAATGCCATATCCAGGTCTTTCGTAGGCAGTTTTCCTGTAAACAAAGAAGTTGTATGGTCCGCATTTAATTCAATTGTAATGTCGTATTGCCTTTGAAGTTCGTCTAAAATGCTTTTTATATTTTCTTTATTAAAACATATTTGGTTGTCGATCCATGCAGGTTTAGATGACTTTATATCCGTATTGAATTGTTTTCCGTTTTCAAAAGTTACACTTTGCCCGCGTGTCAATATGATTTGTGTGCTGGCATAATTTACTTTGACACGACCTTCATAACAGGTTACATCAAATCTGTTTTTTCTGGCTTTTACATTAAATTGAGTTCCTAAAACCGAAACTTTTCCAAGTGGCGTCTGCACTTCAAAACGTCTGCCTTTTGATACCCTGAAATAAGCTTCACCTTTCAGTTCAAGACGTCTGTTAGTGTCCCAGTTCCATTTTTTATAGTTTATTTCAGATCCTGAATTCAATACAACCTCAGAATTATCGGGTAATGAAAAAGTGGTTTTTTCTCCAAAATTTGCTGTCTGGCTTTGTGGTACAAAATTTTTCATCACAAAAGTTATCCCAAGTGCTAAGACAAAAATAGCTGCTACACGAAATAACCTTTTTTTGTATAACGGAATCACTTTTGGAGCTGTTTTTTTCTGTTGAAGAATATTTGACAGCATCGCATTTTCATCCAGGTCATCTACTTCCAGGTGAGCCGTATAATTTTTTATTTTGTGGTATTTTTCGAAATCAGGACTTGCTTCAAACTCGGCTAATTCTTTCTCGGATAAATCATCGTTAAGCCATCTGGCTAATAAATCATCTTCTTTCATTGTATTGGCATTATAATTTTAAAACAACCAGGGTTGCATTTACCCTACTTTTATAAATCAATTTCTTTGCGTAAACTTAATAAAGCCAGATGAATGCGCTTTTCTACTGCTTTTACGCTTATATTCAACTCTACGGCAATTTCACTATATTTTTTCTTATCAATTCGGTGCATTAAAAATGCCACACGCTGTGTTTCGTTTAAATTTTCAATAGCTTTTAAAAGTTTGACCTGAAATTGTTTTTCTTCTAAAAGATATTCGGGACTTTCATTGGTTCTGTCTAAAGGAGCGAAATTTTTTTCATATCGTAAAACTACTTTTTGGTGCGCAATTTCATTTAAAGTGCTATTGTTTGCAATCGTATAAATATATGATTTTGCTTTTTCAACAGGTACAGAAGCACAGTTTTGCCAAAGTTTCAAAAAGGCTTCCTGAGCTACATCTTCGGCCTGATCTTTATTTCCAAATTTGTAAAAAAGAAAATTCCGAAGTGCTTTGATATGACTTTTAAAAAAAGACGAAAATACTATTTCGTCGCAAGTATTTGATTGTTCTATATTTGGCATTAGCAGTAAAATCTTTCAATTTGGATTTGCAAAAGTATTTCTTTTTAATTCAAGTAGGGTATAACCGAAGTAAAATGTTTTTATTCAGGTATAGACTGGTTGAATTATTTAGTATTCAAAATCAGGTTTTACCTTGCCAACGCTCATTTTAACCATAATTTATTCCTTGTAAAAAAAGGATTACTTTATCTGGAAAAATGGGCAAATTATGCAATAAGTGATGGGCAATTTGCCAAAAACAATATGTTAAATTATACATTTGTAAAAATATAAATATGTTTCGTTTTAATAAATATTTATCTATATTAGCTTTTCTCTTCTTTTTCTCTTGTCAAAGTGAATCAGACGAACAAAGCTATAATACCCAGACAGTAAACAGTTCTTCCCCGCTTACATCTTATTTGCAAAGGGTTGCCATGGTAAAAACCGTACAGGATAACGTAATCGACGGGTCTAATTATTGCACTATAAAACTACCTTATACTGTTACTGTTAATAATGCAAGTATTGCGATTAACACTACTGCAGATTATCAAAAAGTGGTTGACAATATAAACGCAAGTACTACTGATGATGATATTGTAAAAATAGATTTTCCGGTAACAATGATTTACTATAATTATATAGAAAAATTGATTCCAAATGAAGCCGACTTTGATTCCTTAATCGATTATTGGAATCTTTACCCTGATCTTTTATCCAAAATAAATGGGTTAAATATAAATTATCCCATAACAATTAATATTTACAACAGTTATAATCAGTCTGCAAGTTCTGTTTCTATTACAAGTGACCAGGCATTTTTTAATTTTATAAAAAATTTAAATGATAGCCAGTATATTTCGTTAAGTTATCCTATTTCAATAACAGAATGTAATAATCAGACAAAATCGATAAAGAATAATTTAGAGTTCGAAAATGCAATTAAATATGCAATTGATAATTGCGCAGAAAATAACATTGTATCGCTTGATTTTACACAAACAATAACTAATGGTACCTGGAAGATTGCTTATTTTTTTAAGGATTCAGATAAAACTTCTTCCTATACTGGATATGAATTTGTTTTTAAAAACGACAAAACGGTGGTCGCTACAAAAGATGGAATTTCTGCCACAGGACAATGGGATTGTAATATAGTAAACGGTGCCAAAGAGTTCAAAATTTACTTTAATTACAGCTCCTTACTGCTTCATAAATTAGATTATAGCTGGGTATTATTTGAATTTAATAATTCTGTAATACGCTTTCGCGACATAACTAACAATAACTATCTTTATTTTGAAAAAAATTAAATTCAAAAGAGAACATTATTAGCATAAGAATTACAGAGTATAACAAAAAACCAGTTAGTTAAGCTGGTTTTTTTATTGATATTCTCTAAATTTTACAAGTTGGTATCTTTGTGACTTTGTAACTTTAGTTTATATTTGCACTTCAATAAAAGAAAACAAAATTATGTTTGATAATTTAAGTGATAAGTTAGATAAAGCGTTCCATATATTAAAAGGACATGGTAAAATTACAGAAGTAAACGTTGCCGATACCTTAAAAGAAGTTCGTCGTGCTTTGCTTGATGCCGACGTTAACTTTAAAATTGCTAAAGATTTTACCACCAAAGTAAAAGAAAAAGCAATTGGTCAGGATGTATTGACTACGCTTCAGCCAGGACAATTATTGGTGAAGCTGGTAAAAGATGAGCTGACAGAATTAATGGGAGGCGATGTAGCCGGAGTTAACCTTTCAGGAAATCCAACAGTAATTTTGATGTCAGGACTTCAGGGTTCAGGTAAAACAACTTTTTCAGGAAAATTAGCCAACTTTTTAAAGACTAAGAAAAATAAAAAACCTCTTCTTGTAGCGTGTGATATCTACCGTCCTGCAGCGATCAATCAATTACATGTGGTTGGAGATCAAATAGGTGTTGAGGTTTACTCAGAACCGGAAAATAAAAATCCTGTAGAGATTGCTCAAAACGCAATAAAACATGCCAAAGCAAACGGATTTAATGTTGTTATCGTCGATACAGCAGGACGTTTGGCTGTAGATCAGGAAATGATGGATGAAATTGCACGTGTACACAAAGCAATTCAACCTCAGGAAACCTTATTCGTTGTCGATTCTATGACAGGGCAGGATGCTGTAAACACAGCAAAAGCTTTCAACGATATCTTGAATTTTGATGGCGTTATCTTAACGAAATTAGATGGTGATACTCGTGGTGGAGCGGCGCTTTCGATTAAATCAATTGTAAACAAGCCAATCAAATTTGTAGGTACAGGTGAGAAGATGGAAGCAATTGATGTTTTCTATCCGGAACGTATGGCTGAGCGTATTTTAGGAATGGGAGACGTCGTGTCTCTTGTTGAAAGAGCTCAGGAACAATTTGATGAAGAAGAAGCCAGAAAACTTCAAAAGAAAATCGCTAAAAACGAATTTGGTTTTGACGATTTCTTAACGCAGATACAACAGGTTAAGAAAATGGGTAATATGAAAGACCTGGTTGGAATGATACCGGGAGCTTCAAAAGCCATGAAAGATGTTGAAATCGAAGATGATGCATTTAAACATATTGAAGCGATTATTCATTCGATGACACCGGGAGAAAGAAGCAAACCCGCCATTATCGACGTAAAAAGGAAAGCCAGAATCGCAAAAGGCTCCGGGACAAAAGTCGAACAGGTGAATCAATTGATGAAGCAGTTTGATCAAATGAGCAAAATGATGAAAATGATGCAGGGACCAGGCGGAAAAAACCTGATGAAAATGATGGGTGGTATGAAAGGTATGCCAGGCGGAATGCCGAGATAATAAAAAAGAAAGTTTCAAATTTAAGGTTTCAGGTTATGAAACGAAATTTGAAACTTTTTTACTTGAATCTACATAAGTGTCGTTTCAACTTGAAATCTGAAACAAAAAATTAAACCAGAAACAAAAAACAATGCAAATACTAGACGGTAAAAAAACATCTGAAGACATTAAAAACGAAATTGCAGCTGAAGTTCAATCCATAAAAGCAGCCGGAGGAAAAGTGCCTCATTTGGCAGCAGTAATTGTTGGAAATAACGGAGCAAGTTTAACCTACGTAGGAAGCAAAGTAAAATCTTGTCAGCAAATTGGCTTCGATTCAACATTAGTAGCCTTGCCTGAAGATATTACCGAAGTAGATTTATTAGGAAAAATAAAAGAGTTAAATGAAGACGATAATTTAGACGGATATATCGTTCAGTTGCCTTTGCCAAAACACATAGATGAGCAAAAAATTTTATTAGCTATTGATCCTGACAAAGATGTTGACGGATTTCATCCAACAAACTTCGGAAGAATGGCATTAGAAATGGAAAGTTTTATTCCTGCAACACCATTCGGAATTATGGAATTGTTGGAGCGTTATAAAGTAGAAACTGCAGGAAAGCATACTGTTGTAATTGGGAGAAGTCATATTGTAGGACGTCCAATGAGTATTCTGATGAGCCGTAAAGGCAATCCGGGAGATTCAACCGTTACCTTAACACACAGCCGAACTAAAAACTTAGCCGACTTTACTAAAAATGCAGATATCATTATTACAGCTTTAGGAGTTCCTGAATTTTTAAAAGCAGATATGGTAAAAGACGGAGTTGTAATTATTGACGTTGGAATCACAAGAGTTGAAGATGCAGCAAACTCAAAAGGATATGTTATAAAAGGAGATGTTGATTTTGATGGTGTAAGCAAAAAAGCATCTTTCATTACCCCGGTTCCGGGTGGAGTAGGGCCAATGACAATTGCCATGTTGCTTAAAAATACACTTTTAGCACGTAAAATGAGAAGCGCAGCAAAATAATATTTTATAGAATATCAATAAACAAACCCATTCAAACGAGTGGGTTTTGTTATTTTACATTAAAGACAAGTGTCAGGCTGAGCGGAGTCGAAGCTTTTCACACTCAAAAACCTTCAACTTCGCTCATGTCCTCAATTTTTCCAATAGGTTATTTTTAATTTTTAATTAATAGTTTAAAGTTTCAGGTTTTAAAAATAAAAGATACTTTTGCCACACTAAAAAAACACTTCTCCAAATGGACGATTATTATTCGTTAGTATTAAATTAAAGCAGCTTTTGAAAAATTTCAAAATGCTGTGATAACACCCTGTATTTTGAAATGAAAGCCTTTTACACAAACAACAACGGAGTAATAGAAATCCCAAAATGGAATCCAGATTGCTGGGTTAGTATTCAGGATCCAACAGATTCAGAAAAAAAATATTTATTAGAAGAGCTTCAGATTCCCGAAGCCTTTTACAATGATATCGAAGATATCGACGAAAGACCCCGTATCGAAATTGAAGATGGCTGGACGCTAATTATTATGCGGGTTCCCATCAAAAGCGATGATGTTAAATTGCCATTTCAGACCATTCCGCTGGGCGTAATTTTTAAAGAAGATATCTGTGTAACCATTACTTTTTACAAAACAGAAATCATAGCAGATTTTGTCTCGTATTCACAACGTAAGAATATTGAAATCAAAGACAATCCTGATTTGGTTTTACGATTGCTGCTTTCATCGAGTGTTTGGTATTTAAAATATTTAAAACAAGTCAATCAAAAAATTAAACTTGCAGAAGATAATTTGGAGAAATCCATCAAAAACGAAGAACTGCAGGCATTACTTCAAATCGAGAAATGTCTTGTGTTTTTTATTACTTCTCTGAAAGCCAACGATGTCTTATTTCAGCGAGTTAAAAACCTAAAAGCACATAAGGCAAATTACGATTTGGATTTGCTGGAAGATGTCGAAATCGAATTAAGTCAGGCACAGGATACCGCTAATATTTATAGCAACATCTTAACAGGAATGATGGATGCCTATGCTTCAGTAATTTCAAACAATATGAATAATATTATGAAGCAGATGACTTCAATTTCTATCATTTTAATGATTCCCACGCTAATCGCCAGTTTGTACGGAATGAACGTACCAAATGGTTTAGAAGAGAGCAGATACGGAATCTGGATTCTGCTTTTGGTTTCCATTATTTTATCTGTTTTAGGGGTTTTGTTATTCAAAAGAAGAAGATGGTTTTAATTAAAAATCTCACTATAAAGCAAAAGCCTGTTCACTGCAAACAGGCTTTTTCGTTTTTATATACTTTGGGCGTGACCCTGTTTGCAAAAAGGCGCTCCAATCTTGACGTATATTGTGCGCCTTTCCGCAAACAGGGTCGGGCTATCCATGCTACTTCGGTAGCTTATTTCTATCCCTCACGCGGCTCACAGGAAATTATAAACCCATAGTTCCTGAAAGTTTTTCAAAACCTTGCAGGTATACTTTAAGCACTAAAACAATATTGTTTTTTATTCTAACAAGACTAAAGACCTGTAAGGTTTTAGAAACCTCGAAAGAAGAATCTACATTATCCTTAAAAATATTTTTAGATTTTTATTTGCCAATTCAAAATAAATAATAACTTTGCAGTACAAAGTACTTTATTTATGGATCAGAAGCACCAGGAAGATTTAGCCCACATTCGTTCTATGATGGAACGCTCTTCAAGATTTATATCCTTAAGCGGACTCTCAGGAGTTTTTGCAGGATTGTCAGCTCTTATCGGAGGATTGTACGTTTATCAATTATTCAAAGCCAACGGTCTTGATTATTTTGATGGTGATCATAAATTGTATTCCGCCAGTTTAGTTTCAGAGTTAGTTTGGATTGCTCTTCTTATTTTGGTCTTTGCATTTACATTCGGAATCTTTTTTACCATCAGAAAAAGCAAAAAATACAACTTGCCGATCTGGACATCTGCAACAAAAAAAATGCTTTTAAATTTAGCCATTCCACTTTTGTCAGGCGGGATATTTTGTTTAGCGCTTTTATATCACCACCTATATGTTTTAGTTGCTCCTGTGACTTTAATTTTCTACGGTTTAGCCCTTGTAAATGCAGAAAAATACACATTTTCTGATGTAAAGTATTTAGGATATTGCGAACTGGTTTTAGGATTTATTTCTCTTTTCTATTTAGGATATGGTTTAATTTTTTGGATAATCGGATTTGGTATTTTACACATCTTGTACGGATTAGTAATGTTCAAAAAATACAAATAAGCCCATGGGAATTATTGATAAATTAAATAAAGATTTCGAAAGCCGTGTCCGATTAGGTATAATGTCTATTCTGATCGTAAACGAGTGGATTGATTTCACCGAAATGAAAACACTTTTGAATATCACAGACGGTAATTTAGCAAGCCATTCCTCTGCTCTTGAAAAAGCCCAGTATATCGAAGTAAAGAAAGAATTTGTAGGCAAAAAACCTAAAACCTCATACAAAGTCACCGATCTTGGGCGTGCTGCCTTTAAAGAGCACCTTAATTATCTGGAAAAATTAATGAAATTTTAAATATTCAAATTTTTTTATCTAAAAACTTTGAAATACAAAGTACTTTTTGAATTATGTAATAAAATCAAAAATAATATAAGTGAAATCATAAAAGATATAATTTAATTTCAACACAACAACTAAAATTCTACAACCATGAAAAAACATCAATTTATTCTGGCCAGCAGTTTGATTTTTACACTGCTTTTTTACAATGAGACAATGGGCATTAATCTGGCGTTGTTCGGTTTGGCAATAACGGCGGCCATCTGTTATTTTTTTCAGGACAAATTTACAGACAGAACCCATTTAATATTA
Organism: Flavobacterium chungangense LMG 26729; assembly: GCF_000735715.2. Taxonomy (NCBI): domain Bacteria; kingdom Pseudomonadati; phylum Bacteroidota; class Flavobacteriia; order Flavobacteriales; family Flavobacteriaceae; genus Flavobacterium; species Flavobacterium chungangense. Next base: position 43,729 of record NZ_JASY01000008.1, on the reverse strand, counting down.
GTTGTAACCTCTATATTGTCTTGTCTGGCATTTGCCTGGTACGGAGATTTTGCCTCTTTTTGGGCGTTGGCATTATCAGTTGTCTTTTTACAATTCAAAACCCATGAAAGAGAACTCAAAGTAATTCAGGTAATACCGCTAATCTTTTTAAACGGAATTACTTCCTTAGGACGCATTTTCATGTTTAAACAATGGCTTCCCGAAAAGAAAATCCATAATAATTTTGCAAAAAAACTCGTTGCTTTCGTGATTATCCCAACCGTTTTTTTAGGACTCTTTTTTATTGTCTATTCTTTCGGAAGCGATCATTTTTCTTCACTCTTTACAGATTATACTTTAGATATTGATCTTTGGCAGTTAATCGTTATTTCAGGTTTAGGGTTCTATATTTCTTTCAGTTTTTGGAATTACTGGATCCCGGAAGTTTGTTATGAAAAAAAATATGTATTAGATAATGATTTCAGCAATACAGACACAATCGAAAACCAAAATACATTTTCTTTCCTGGATGTCGATTTTGAAAGAAAGAGCGGCGAAATTACGCTGGTACTATTAAACCTAATGTTATTGATTTTCATCGGAACCTATAATTACGAGCAGTTTTTTGAAGTGGTCGAGAAAACAAATTTAAGTTCAGACACACACGAACGCGTAAATGCTGTAATCTTCTCCATCGTTATGGCTGTCGGGGTAATTCTGTTTTATTTCAAAGGCGGATTCAACTTTGATGAAAAAGCCGCACAGCTCAAAAGGCTCGCCAAAATCTGGATTGCATTAAACTGTGTTTTAATTGTAAGTGCAGTGATGAAAAATACCGAATATATTGCCTTTTTCGGGTTAACTTATAAAAGGCTTGGCGTATACTTGTTTTTAGCTTTAGCAATTATAGGTTTAATGGTTTCTTTTCAAAAAATAATCAGGCAAAAAACAAACGCTTATCTTTTTAACCACATGATTTGGTATGTATACGGAACGATTTTGATTTGCAGTTATTTCAATTGGGGGAATTTGATTACCAATTATAATATCTCAGTAAATAAAGGAGTAGAGCCGATTTTTTTGAGTGATTTGAATTTTAATGATAAATCAAGAAGAGAATATTTTTTAAAGAACAATTTAGACGGTCAGGTAAAAGAAGCTGCAAGAGAAGCCGAAATTCATTCTTATCAGGAAAAATCGTTTTTATCAAAAGCATTGTATTATGAGTTTTTGAAGAAATAGTAAAATAACTAAAGAAATCCTATTCAACAACGAGTAGGATTTTTTTTATAAAACATTCTTTTTAATCGATTTTCTTCAATTTTTTATTGACAAAAAGCAAATAATAACGTTGAATGTACACTTAAACAAAACTTATTAAGAAATACTTTGTTATATTTGATTTGTGAAATTTGCTAGTTATGTCAGTTAAATATGGCTTAATTAACAGGATTCATAAAATCTAAATATTAATTAACAAACCTAAAAATTATTTACCATGGAAAAAATTACCCCAACTGAATGCCCTGTAATCATTTATCCTCCAGGAACAGATATTACGCCTATTGAAGGAGCAAATTCAATAGGAAATGTGACATTTCAGGAAACGAAATCTGTAGAGATTCTAGCTCCTTATGTTGAAGCCTACTATTCTGCCAAAGACAATACACTTACGATGAATGCTATTATTTATGTAGATGCTGAGGCCATCAAAAACGAAGTACTTGATTATAGCGTCATTCAGAATACCTATATAGATATTGAGGGAGATGCACAATTACAGTTTTTTATAGTATACAATCAGCCTGAAGAATTATCGGGAGATTTGTTTATTTATGAAGTAATTTTTCAGGCTGATGCAGATATTTTTATTGGTGGACTTTCAAACCTAACATCAATCCAGACATTTCTGTGGGATTCTGATCCAGTAACTTCTAGAGGGACTGTGACAACAGTACAACATAATTAGAATGAAATTTAATCAGATAGATAATGATTAAAAGTTTTTTTATTCTTCTTTCTATATTAAATACATTTTTTCTTTTTTCTCAGGAAATATCAGAAAATAATTTAATGAAATTTGAGATTAGAAATAAAGTAATAAAATATCATAAGCAAATTAATTTTAATAAAGCTCAACATTTCTTTTTTGAAAAGCAATGGGATTCTACTTTAGTTTATTCTATGAAACAACTTAGCAGTAGAAATTCTCTTGAGCTATTTAATTATTGTCATTATTTTAGAGCGATAAGTTTTTTTGAAAAAAAAATTTTTAAAGAAGCAAAAAAAGAGTTTAAGTTAATTTCTCCTAATTTTAAATTTTATTATAAAGTAAATTTTTCTTTAGGAGAAATTGCTTTAGAGCAAGGAGACTTTAATATAGCATTATCGAACTTTAATGAGGTTGAAAACTTAAGCAAAGATTTTTACGATTTTAAAAAAAGTACTGTATTTCATAATTTAGGATTGTGTTATTTACACCTTGAAAAATATGACAAAGCTGAAGAGTATTTGTTTAAAAGTGCTAAATTACAAGAAGTACAAAAAGATACTATATTGCTTATTGGTTCCTATATGGATATTGCTAATTTATATTATATACAATACAAGGATGATGAGGCAATTCCATATTTCGAAAAAGCATATCATCTTTCTAAAAAAGTAAAATCATTTGAGTTAAAGCAAAATGCCACATTAAACATGGCAGTAGTAGAGGAAAATAGAAAAAACTTCCCGTTAGCCTTAACTTACAGAAAAGAATACGAAGCATGGAAAGATTCCTTAAATGATCAAAACAAAGTCTGGGCGATTGCAGATCTTGAAAAGAAATTTGCCATAAAACAAAAGCAAAAAGAAGTCAACGTTCTGGCTGCAGAGAATAAAGCAAAAATAGCCGAAAGAAATGGGTTTCTCATTTCTTCGGTTTTATTGTTTGTACTGTTGGGTACCGGAGTTTATTTTTACAGGCAAAAAATCAGGAGCAATAAAATCATCTTAGCGCAGAAAAACGAACTGGATGAACTCAATGCTACAAAAGATAAATTGTTCTCAATCGTCAGTCATGATTTGCGTTCTTCTGTAAATGCTCTGAAAGTGAGTAATAGTAAACTTCTGGATAATCTTGAAAGTAAAAACTATACCGAGCTGGATGTTTTACTGCACAAAAACAGCTCCATTGCCAGTGGTGCATACAATTTGCTGGACAACCTGCTCAATTGGGCTTTATTGCAAACCCAGCAGAGCTATTTTTACCAGGAATCCTTGCATTTGTCTTCGATAGTGCAGCATGTAGAGTATAATTACAAGCCTTTGATGCTCAATAAGAACATTAGTTTTGTAATCAATGTTGCGGCTTCAGATTATGTGTTTGCTGATCTGGATTCGCTTAAAATCATCATTCGGAACTTTTTAGACAATGCGATTAAATTCTCTAAAGAAAACGGAACGATTTCTATTTACAGCCGTCCTGCATCAGAAGAATTTTGTTATCTGGTCATCGAAGACACCGGATTAGGAATGAACGAAGCAAGAAGAAAAGAATTATTAAAAGAAACCATTTTATTGTCTAAAAAGCAAAACGATGATATTATAGGAACCGGATTAGGAATGCAGTTGTGCAAAAGCCTGATTCGAAAAAACGAAGGAACACTCGATATAGAGAGTGAAGAAGGTGTTGGAACTAAAATCATCATAGGATTACCAAAGTTTAAAAATCATGGATAATATAAATGTACTTATTGTCGAAGATACGCCGGCCGAAAGCGATGCGCTTGTAAAAGTACTAACCGAAAACAATTATAACATTGTAGGAATTGCCCAAACGTATCAGGATGCACTAACCCTTTTTTACAAAAATACAATTGACATCGTCGTGATCGATGTTTTCTTAGATGGAAAACCGGACGGAATTACTTTTGCAGAAACAATAAATATTGTTCCCAATAGCGTAAAACCTTTTGTTTTTTTAACCAGTTCAAAGGATCGTCAGATATTTGAAAGAGCTAAACTGACCAAGCCTTTTAGCTTTTTGCTGAAACCATTTAACGAACTGGAAATTTTGTACGCACTCGAAATGGCTGTCGAAAAGTTTTATGGACAGACCAATGCTTTTCACAGCGAAGATCAAAATGCCGTAATAAGTAATGATTCGCTGTTTATCAAAAAAAATAAATCCTTGAAGAAGGTACAAATCAAGGATATTGTGTACATAGAAGTCGAAGACCGCTATTGCAACATTATAACCGAAGCAGAAAAATTCGTTATTTTAATCTCCCTGACCAAAATCATTCAGCTTCTGGATCCTGCAAAATTTTTTCAGACCCATCGAAATTATATTGTAAACGCTACAAAAATTCAGGAAATAATTGTGAATGACAATTTGATTGTTCTAAAAGGTAATCACAAAGTTACATTAAGTGATAAATACAAAGACTTCGTAAAACACTTTAGAATATTAAAATAGAAATTATTTGAAAATCAAGGAGATTGTTATAGCGAAAGCTTAATAATCTCCTCTTTTTTTAAATCGGGGATCGTGTTTTGAAATAAATTCTGTTCTTCTTTTTGGAGCTTCCGGTTTTGGTAAACTGGCTTCTTCAGTTTTACTGGAAGGTTCGATTAACTGATTTAGTTCTTTTATTTCAGCATCGGTTAAATCTCTGTAGCGTCCCACAGGAACATCCAGTGAAATGTTGATAATCCGGATGCGTTTTAAAGCCGTAACTTCATACCCTAAATACTCAGACATTCTTCGAATCTGACGATTTAAACCTTGTGTCAGAATAATTTTGAAGGTGTATTTACTAATTTGCTCTACTTTACATTTTCGAGTAACGGTATCTAAAATCGGAACACCATTTCCCATACGTTGTATAAAACGGTCGGTTATCGGTTTATTTACGGTTACGGTATATTCTTTTTCGTGGTTGTTTCGGGCTCGTAAAATCTTGTTTACGATATCGCCGTCATTGGTCATGAAAATCAATCCCTCACTGGCTTTATCCAGCCTTCCGATTGGAAAAATACGTTTTGGGTAATTGATATAATCGACAATATTGTTTCGGACTTCAAGATTGGTTGTACATTCAATTCCTGTAGGTTTATTGAAAGCCAGATACACCATTTTTTCGTGTTTTTCAACGATTAGTTTTCCGTCTATGCGCACTTCGTCATCAGGCGAAACTTTGGTTCCCATTTCGGGTACGGCACCGTTTATGGTTACGCGTCCTTCTTCGATGAGTTTATCTGCTTCACGGCGGGAACAATACCCTGTTTCTCCAATGAATTTATTAAGGCGTTTTAGATTTTCTTCCATATTGCAAAAGTAGTCAAAAATTAGACTTCTTAGACTTTAAGATTGTTAGACTGTTAGATTTTTAAAACTAAAAATGAATTTTTAATTTTAACCTCAGAAACTCAGAAAAAAATCTTTGTTCCTTTGGGTCTTAGCAACTTTGAAGCTTTTTATTTATCATGAAAGCCTGAGCTGTCTTTTGGAGTTTCCTTGCGGTCAAACATCCCATAATCACGAACTACAGAGGCAATTCTTAAATGATAGTCTTTAAAAATTTCATTTCTGCCTTTGGACTGAGCAAGACGGTGCATTTCGAGATTTCTCCATTGCTGAATGCTTTCTTCGTCTTTCCAGAAAGACAAGGACAAGACTTTTTCAGGATTGCTAAAACTCTGGAATCTTTCTATCGATATGAATCCTTTAATATGATCTAATTCAGGATGCAAGCTTGCGGCAATATCAAGATATTCTTCTTTTTTCCCTTCGTTCGGAATAACTTCAAAAATTACGGCTATCATAATTATTTAGATATCTTAGATTATTAGATTATTGGACTATTAGATTTTTTTAGAAAATATTAACAGAACTTAGATTTTTAACTTAAGATGAAAATAAAAATTCAATCACTTTCTGATATAATTCATCATCGTGCATTCCGTGACCTAATCCTTTAGTTTCGACAAACTGACTGTTCTTCCAATTACTGGCGATTTTTTTTCCTTCTTCAAAAGCAACAATTTTGTCTGTTGTGTCATGAGCGATTAAACCCGGAATATTAAATTGAGAAGCGAATTTTTGTCCGGAGAAATCTTCGAGTTTAAAATTGAAATGTGTTAAAAAACGATTTTCTAAAAGCGAAAACATTTTGGTATTTAAACTCAACATCGAAACATAATTGTCAATCAGCGTTTTTAGATCTGAAGGCGCTCCCAAAATTACCATTTTATTAATACTGGTATTTGGAAATAAATACTGATGATAAACACAGGCCGCACCGCCAATAGAATGCCCGATTATAATATCCGGATGGTATTTTTCTACTGCCTTATTGATGAACTCGGCATAAAGCGGAACGTTAAATTCCTTTCCGCTGCTTTGTCCGTGTGCAGGTGCATCAATGGCAATAATAGTGCTTCCTGATTTTTGAAGATGAGGGAAAGTTTTTTTCCAGCGGGAAGAGTTACTCTCCCAGCCATGAACAAGTAAGATTTTGGTTTCGTTTCCTTTCCAGATATACGTTTGAAAATGATGTTCGTTATGGTGAAACGTTTCTGTTTCTGTGTTTTTTAAAAATTTTGGTAAACTTTCTTTTAGTAATCTGCCGTCCCGTGGCTGGCTGAAAAGTGCGTATGAAAGTTCGACGGCTTTTTGTGGGCGGACATAACTTAGGAAGTTAATGTATTGTCCTACCGATTTTAATGTAATAAAACGAATTCCTTTTTTAATTCCCAAAACCAATAATTTTATGGTAAAAAAAAGTCCCGATGTTGATCGGGACAATTTTATTTAGATTTTAGCGAACAATTGTTCCATTTTTTCTCTCTCTTCGTCAGCAAGTGCGCTGTCAACTAAGATTCTTCCTGAATGTTCATCAGTGATGATTTTTTTTCTGGAAGCAATTTCAACCTGAGTCTGTGGCGGGATAGTGAAGAATGATCCTGCAGAAGCACCTCTTTCAATAGATACTACCGCTAAACCATTACGAACGCTGCTTCTTATTCTGTTGTAAGCAGCTAATAATCTTGCTTCAATTTGCTCAGAAAACTCAGCAGATTTCTCCGTTAAGAAGATTTCTTCTTTTTGAGTTTCTGCCATAATTGCATCCAATTCAGATTTTTTATGCTTTAAGTGATTGCTTTTAGCTTCTAATTTTTCTTTTAGATTTGAAATAACTTCTTTCTTATGCTCGATAGAAGCTTTCATTTCTTTGATTTGCTTTTCAGCCAATTGAATTTCTAATTCCTGAAACTCAACTTCTTTGGTCAAAGAATTAAATTCTCTGTTATTGCGAACTGATTCTTGTTGTTTTGTGTATTTTTTGATCACTTCTTTGTGCTCTTCAATAGCGTTTTTCTTAGTTTTGATAAGATCCTCAACTACTTCAAGTTCACTTTTAAGTTTTTCTGAACGAGTGCTTAAACCTGCAACTTCATCTTCTAAATCTTCAACCTCTAATGGAAGTTCCCCTCTTACGTTTCTGATTTCGTCAATTCTGGAGTCAATAAGCTGTAAATCGTATATTGCTCTTAACTTGTCCTCAACACTTAATTCTTTCGTATTCGCCATATTCTATAAGTACTTAACTGGATTTGTATTTTCTTCTGATAAAATGATTGCAAAATTAAGGATTTTTTTCCTAAGATAATCAACAATATAATTTTTTGTATACCGTTCGCTCTCAAAATGACCAATATCGGCTAAAAGTAAACGATTTTCGGCTTCATAAAACTGATGATATTTTAAATCGGCGGTCAAAAAAGCATCTGCTCGCGCCTGAAGTGCGTTTTTAATGGCAAAACTTCCTGATCCTCCCAAGACGGCAACTTTCTTTATTTTTTTTCCTGTAAAGGCTGAATGACGGATTCCATCGGCAATCATTTTATCTTTTACGAAATACAAAAAGTCTTTTTCATCCATTTCAGTTTCCAGTTCACCAATCATCCCAAGCCCGATATTTTGATGCGAATTCTGTAAATCATAAATCTCATAAGCGACTTCTTCGTAAATATGATTTTTAAAAAGGGCTTTTAAGATTCCGGATTGCAAATGTTTTTCAAAAACAACTTCAATTTTTATTTCGGTTCCGGTATGTAGTTTTCCTTTTTCGCCAATTACAGGATTACTGTCTTCATTTCCCTGAAAAGTAAAAAAGCCTTCAGAGTTAAAACTGCAGTTGTCATAATTACCTATTGTACCCGCACCTGCCTCAAACAATGCATTTCTAACTTTTTCTGAATTATCGGGAGTTGTGTATGTAACTAATTTTTGAATGAAACTTTGCTTCGGAATCAAAACCTTTGTATGGGTTAAGCCTAAAGCATCACAAAATATTTTGTTTACTCCTTGCGAATGATTGTCTAGTGCAGTGTGAACGGCATAAATGGCGATGTCATTTTTGATAGCTTTTAAAATGGCACGTTCGACATAGTTTTTGCCTGTGATTTTTTTGATTCCGGAGAATAATATTGGATGAAAACAAACCACCAGATTGCAGTTTTTAGCAATGGCTTCTTTGATTACGTTTTCTAATGCATCGTGGCAAACCAAAACGCCCGTACTTTCAGTTTTTGAATTTCCGACTAAAAGGCCAACGTTGTCAAAATCTTCTGCGTAAGCCAATGGTGCCATTTGTTCAAGTACGTCTATTATGTTTTTGATTTTCATCTTTAAATTTTCATTATTTGTATTAACAAATTAACGAATTTGTTTGAAGTTGACCTTTGCTGAATGTATATTATTTACATTAATAATTCATATTTTGTATATTTGTGATTCTAAATCAATCGATATGACTACAGTAACAATAAAAATTAACGAACGTACTAAAGCAGGAAAAGCTTTTATGGCTATTTTGTCTGAGGCTTTTGTTAAAGGAGCTGATGGAGTAGAGATTGTAGAAACAGATTCAAAGAAACTTATAAAAAAAAACAGCCCCTATAATCCTGAATTTGTAAAAATGGTTTTAGAATCAGAGAAAAGAGGTGACTATACTGATGTTGATCCAAAAGATGTATGGGGAAGTTTGGGCTTAAAATAGAAAAATTAGCTGAAGCACATTTAAAGAAACATTTTAAGGCAGGTAATCAGGCTAGTATTAAAAAAATCACTCAAATATTAGAAGAACTTAGTGAAACTCCTTATGAAGGTGTTGGAAAACCGGAAGCATTAAAATACGGACTAAGTGGTTTTTGGTCGAGAGAAATAAACTCTAAAGACAGAATTATATATAAAGTGCAGGAGGATATTGTAACCGTTTTTGTAATTTCCGCAATGGGGCATTATTCAGATAAATAACTTTATGAACTTACTTCGAAAAATACTTTTCCCATTTGCCATTTTATACGGATTCATTACTTTAATTCGTAATTTTCTTTTTGATAAAGGAATTTTAAAATCTACTTCATTTGATATTCCGGTTATTGCGGTTGGAAACCTCAGTGTAGGCGGAACTGGCAAAACGCCTCAGATTGAATATTTAATTCGATTGTTATCGGATAATTACAGAGTAGCTACTTTAAGTCGTGGTTACAAACGTAAATCTGAAGGTTTCATTTTGGCAGATTCAACTTCGAATGCCGAAATTTTAGGTGACGAGCCTTTTCAGTTTTTCCAGAAATTTCCAAATATTCAGGTTGCGGTTGATGCGAATAGAACCAACGGAATTACACAATTGCTTTCACAGAAAATAAAACCGGAAATTATTTTATTGGATGATGCCTATCAGCACCGAAAAGTAAAAGCGGGATTTTATATTTTACTGACTGCTTTTGGCGATTTGTATGCAGATGATTTTATACTGCCAACAGGAAATTTGAGAGAGAGCAGGAGAGGAGCCAATAGAGCTAATATTGTTGTAGTCACAAAGTGCCCGAAGAATTTGTCTGATGAAAAACAAGACAAAATTCGTTCGAAACTTAAATTAAATTGCGGTCAACAAATCTATTTTACTTTTATAGACTATGACGATGCAATTTATAATCTAGAAGAAAAAAAAGCTGTAAACGAAATAAAATCAGAACCAAAAGTACTTTTGGCCGGAATTGCAAAACCGAAACCTTTTTTTGATTATTTGAAGAATGAAAATGATGTATGTTTGATTTTTCCTGATCATCATCATTTTTCTGAAAACGATTTAAATGAAATTCGAAATAAAGCTCAAAACAAAAAAATCATTACAACCGAAAAAGATTATGTGCGTTTAAAAGAAGCTGAGATAATTTCGAATTTGTATTATTTGCCTATAAAAAGTACTTTTATAAATCATAAGCAAAATTTTGACGCAACTATTTTGCAGTATGTAAAAAGTTAGTTGGATCAAAAAATCAATCAAAAAACTTAGCAATAGTATTGTAAAATATATCAGGAACAAAAGGTTTTGTAATTACATCATTCATTCCAAAAGATAAAAGCTGCTCTCTGTTTTCATCGAGCGAAATAGCCGTAAGGGCGATGATTGGTGTTGTTTTATTAAATTCACGTATAAGCTGGGTTGCTGTTGTGCCGCTTATACCCGGTAAATGGACATCCATTAAAATTAAATCAAAAGTTTTTATTTTTAATAATTCAATTGCTTCTTCTCCATTATCAAGTATCTCACAGCATATGGATTTGTTTTCGAGCATTTTACGGGTAATCATCTGATTGATTTTATTGTCTTCAATCAATAAAATGATTTTGTTTTTTAATTGATTATCATTATAAGATTTTGCCTCCTGAATTTTTTCTGATGGGGTTTTACTGATGTCGAAGTTTAATTTAAAATTAAACGTAGAACCTTTCCCTACTTCACTTTCTAAGTGAATTTTACCTCCTAACAGGTGGATGAGTTTTTTTACAATTGTAAGTCCCAAACCTGTTCCGCCATATTTGCGATTAACCTCTACAGAACCTTGTGAAAAACTTTCAAAAACTTTTTTCTGTTTATCTTTAGGAATTCCGATTCCGGTATCCGTAATTTCAAAATAAACTGTTGCTTTTTCGTTTTCCAGAACATGTAATTTTGCGATAAGTGTTACTTTGCCGTTTTGGGTAAATTTTAAGGCATTGTTAATTAGATTCAGGATTATTTGAGAAAGTTTGGTTGTATCGCCAATTAAATTATCCGGAATAGCATCGTCTATTTCCAGTAAAAAATGATTATTGTTGGCTGCTGCTAATTCCTTTAAAGAATTTTGAATATTGTTAAGTAACGCTTTTAGGTCGAAACAAATTTTTTCTATTTCAATTTTAGTTGAATCGATTTTATTTATTTCAAGTATTTCATTGATAAAGGTAGTGAGGTAATTTCCGGAGAATTTCAATGAATCTAAATATTTTAATTGTGATTCTTTTGGACTTTCTTCTAGTAACAAATGTGTGATGCCGTTAATTGCATTTAATGGTGTTCTAAGCTCATGACTTACTGTTGATAAAAAATCAGTTCTCGCTTTTGAAGCTTCTTCAGCTTTATTTTTTGCCAGAATAAGTTCTTTGTTTTTTTCTCTTAAAACTAAATTATTCTGATTTCTAATAACATTGTTTTTGTATAGAGCCAGACTCAATAAAGAAAGAATTGAGATTAACGCAATGGCTAAAATGCTTATCAATTTTGAGTATCGATACGTTTTTATCTGCGCCTTTTCTTCACTTTTTCTTTTTTCTTCATTTAAAAGATGAATTTGATTGATTTTTTTATGTTTATCAAAATTGAATTTGCTGTCATTTAATTTTAGAATATTATGCTCTATTTGATAATATTCACTCAGGTAATTGTAAGCACGCTCATATTCTTTGTTGTTTTTGTGATAGTTGCTTATGGCTAATATAATATTTGCTTTTTGTTTTAAATTTTTTGTTTTTGAATTTTCCTCTAAAGCATTATTAAAGTAAAAAATGGCAGAATCATTTCTTTTTAGTTGTATTTCAATTAATCCAAGTTGATAATAAGCTTCTGATTTGACAGCTAAAGTGTTATTATTATCAGGGCGTTGAACTATCTTTTTTAGCGTTTTAGAAGCTAATTTGTAATTTTTAAGTGATTTGAATGTCATCGCTTTCTGGAAATTCAGATATTCATAAGAATTCCTGAAATTGGATTTTTGTACAACGATGTCTGCTTTTTTATCGGAGATGGCTAAATTTTTATAATAGGAAGAACTATCTGTATTCGGCTTAGTTTGCGAATACAAAAAGGTGTAAAAAAAACTGATAAAAATAAAAAGGTATTTCATACTGTAATACTTTTTATAATGGAATCTTATGTTTTTTTCATCAGTATAATTAAATCGATAAGTCTTGATGAATAGCCTATCTCATTATCATACCAACCAACGACTTTTACCATTTTATCGATGACAGAAGTTAGTTGAGAATCAAATAAGCATGAATTTGTATTGCCTATTACATCAACTGATACGATTGGATCTTCTGTGTAATCTAAAATGTTTTTTAAATATGTTTGGGATGCTTTTTCAAAAGCATCGTTAATTTCATCTATTGTTACAGCACGTTTTACATTAAACGTAATATCAGTTAAAGAACCATCAGGAACCGGAACACGAATTCCGCAGCCCCCAATTTTTTGGTGTAAGCCCGGAAAAATCTTTGTTAGTGCTTTCGCAGCCCCGGTTGTCGTAGGAACAATAGACTGACTGGCTCCTCTTGCTCTTCTTAAATCTTTATGCGGTTGATCATGTAAACTCTGATCGGTTGTATAGGAATGTATAGTGGTAATATAGGCTTGTTCAATTCCGCATAACTCATCAATTATTTTTATCATCGGAGCAGCATTGTTTGTCGTGCAGCTTGCATTCGAAACAATTTTTTCGCTTCCGTCTAAAATTCCTTCATTTACTCCTAAAACAACAGTTTTTATAGTGTTTACTTCTGACGGAGCAGAAAGAATCACTCTTTTGGCTCCTGCTTCAATATGTGCATTTAACTCTTCGTAGGTTTTGTATTTCCCTGTTGATTCAATTACAAAATCTATATTATGACTTTTCCAGTCTAAATTTGAAATATTTTTTTCATGAAAAAACATATAATGTTTTTCATTAACTATTATGCTTTTTTCGTCATGAGATACCATAAAAGGTAAAACTCCATGAATACTGTCATATTTTATCAAATGTGACATCGTTTTGTTGTCTGCAATATCATTAATTGCAATCACTTCAATTTCGGGATGGTTTAAAAGTAATCGAAATAAATTTCTGCCAATTCTTCCAAAACCATTTATAGCAATTCTAGTTTTCAATTTTTTATTCTGTTGGTTTGTTTAATCGGTTAAACAATTAATGATTAACCGAATAAACTTTTTACAATATATGTTTTTGTGCTTTATAAGATGAACGAACAAGAGGGCCGCTCTCTACATGGCGGAATCCAAGTTCAAGTCCGAATTTCTCATATCTGGCAAATTGCTCAGGAGTTATAAACTCTTTTACAGGTAAATGTTTTTTGCTGGGCTGTAAATATTGACCAATAGTTACTACATCAACGTTTGCATTACGCAAGTCAGTCATGGTTTGAAAAACTTCTTCTTCAGTTTCGCCAAGTCCCAACATAATTCCTGATTTGGTTCTGTTAATCCCTTTTTCTTTTAAATAACGTAAAACTTCTAAACTACGATCGTATTTTGCCTGAATACGTACTTCACGGGTTAAACGGCGAACAGTTTCCATATTATGAGAAACAACTTCAGGATTTGCTTCTACAATTCGGTCAAGATTTCTTTCAATTCCCTGAAAATCCGGAATTAAAGTTTCAAGGGTCGTATTTGGGTTCATACGTCGAATTGCTTTTACGGTTTCAATCCAGATAATAGAACCGCCATCTTTCAAATCATCTCTGTCTACACTTGTAATTACAGCATGTTTGATGTTCATTATTTTGATAGAACGTGCTACTTTTTCTGGTTCGTCCCAATCTACTGTTTCTGGTCTTCCGGTTTTTACACCACAAAAACCACAAGAGCGGGTACATACATTACCTAAAATCATAAAAGTTGCAGTTCCTTCTCCCCAACATTCACCCATATTTGGGCAACTTCCTGAAGTACAGATGGTATTTAAGCTATATTTGTCTACCAGACCACGAAGTTCAGTATATTTTTGACCAATTGGAAGTTTTACTTTTAACCATTTTGGTTTTCCGGTAGGGATATTTTCTACTACAGTTTCCATACATTAAAATTGAACTACAAATATACGCAAAGTTGTATAAGTTAGAGATGTGTCTAATTGTTATCTTGTCGAGTTTATTTGTTAATTATCGATAATTTGTTAATTTTATATAATAAATTAGATACTAATTTTAATAATGTAGAGAATTTATGGTTCTTTAACGGTTAAAAGAAATAAATATAAATCGTTTTATATTTTTAGTTCTAAGTATATTTGTTCTGTAATTAAATTAAAAAAGATGAAAAATAAATTTATAGTTTTAGGAATTCTATTGGCTTCTTTGGGCTTTACAAAAGTACAGGCACAAATTAATTTTGGTGAAAAAGCTATAGGAGCAGTTCAAAAAGGGGTGGCTAGTTTTACTCTTACAAACGAAGATGCAGCTAAATTATCTAAAGAAGCTGTAGCTAAATTAGACGCAGAACACGAAGTTGCAGGTCCTACTGATCCTTACACCTTAAGATTAAACAGGGTTTTTGGTAAGCACACTTCTGGTGAAGGTTATACTTTAAATTATAAAGTGTATAAAATAAAAGAAGTAAACGCATTTGCAACAGCAGATGGAAGTGTAAGAGTCTATTCAGGATTAATGGATATTATGGATGATAACGAATTATTGGCTGTGATTGGCCATGAAATTGGTCACGTAGCTAATAATGATTCAAGAGATGCTATGCGTGCTGCTTATCAAAAAGAAGCTTTGTTAGATGGCGTTTCTTCGCAATCTGCAACTATTACAAGTCTTACAGATAGTCAGTTAGGAAAAATTGGAAGCGCTATGATTGATAGCAAGCATAGTCGTAAACAAGAAGCTGAAGCTGATTTATTTGCTTATAATTTTATGAAAAAGAATGGTTATAATGTTAATGCCGAAGAATCTGCATTCAGGATATTAGCCAAAATGAGCGAAGGAACTCAGTCTTCTTTTTTAGATCAGATGATGAGTTCGCATCCGGATTCAAAACAAAGAGCTGAAGATGCTAAAAAGAGAGCAGAGAAAGATGGTTTGTATAAAGCGTATGTGCAGCAAAAAATTGTAAATACCGCACCGGCACCTGCTAAAAAAGCAACAACAAAGAAAAAGACAACTAAAAAGAAATAAGAAGTCTGAAAAACAGAAAACCCGACAAGTTTAATATTGTCGGGTTTGTTGTTTTATCCTAAAACATGATGTGCCAATACTTTTTGCACATCATAAACATTTACTGATTTATTAAATTGTTTTATAATACTAGGCTGTAATTCGCTTGAAACCCAGATTTTTAATTCGGCATCAAGTTCGAACGTTCCGGCAGTTTCTACGCTGAATCGTGTAATGCTTTTGTATGAAATTGACTTGTATTCGGTCTTGCTTCCTGTAATTCCTTGTACATCAACTAAAATTAATCTTTTATTAGTGAAGACAAAAGTGTCCCGGATTAATTTAAAACCCATTTCGATTTCTTCGTTATCGGTTAAAAGCTGTCCGTATTTTTTAATTAAATCCTCCTGGCTTACTGAACCGGCGTTGCCAAGAATAGCTGAAAATATTCCCATTTTTTAGTTTTAATTTGATTGATTTCTCTTTTTAAGCTTTTACAAAATTAATTGAATTTTCTAGTTTTTTGAAAATTTGCTAAAATATAATAAATAGGGGTTAAAACTAATGCAATCATTATCGATGAAATAATAGAAACAATAATGTTTCCGTATTCTTTAGCCCTTAGTTCTGTTGTAAATCGAAAAAATAAAATTATAGAAGATATAAGCAATAATAAAATCCAGTAAATTTTATTTATTGAGAAAATTGGAGTAGAACCTTTCGGGAGTTTAAAAAAGGTATAAAGAATAACTGTTCCTCCTATAATTGTGCTTGAGTGCTGTGCAATTTTTAATGCTGGGATTTTTATATCAAAAAAGGAAAAAGTTTTTTGCAGCCAGGAAATACGATTGACAAAATATCCATGATCGTGAGTAAAGCTGTCCCAGAAAAGATGCGATGCAGTTCCTGTTAAAATTGAAATAATTATAATAAACCAGTTGTTTTTAAAATAATTATTCCAGTTAAAATCGTTGAAGATTGAAAGCCTTATTTGAAAACTCTTAGGTAAATTTTGGAATAAATACTTTTTTACTATGTTGTGAAAAAGAAAAGCCAACAGAAGAGCGAGAGGTAAATCGAACCAGAATATTCCATCAATCGTGTGACTGTAAATACTTTTTACTTTCATTCTGATAAAATATTCGAAATCCGGAACCATACTGCCAATAACTAATCCTGTTAATGAAAACCATTTTTTTGGAAAATATTTTAATGGTAAAACTATTGCAGGATGAGAAAAAGTGAAAGGCATTAAAATGTGTTTTTGAATAAATTGATTTTTGTGTAAATATACATTTTTGATCAAAAAAAAAGCAGAACCTAAATTCTGCTTTTTGTATTGTTATTGTTCCATTTCCGTTTTTATTATTATCGGAAGATTATAAGCGGTTCGCACCGGTTTTCCTTCTAATATTCCCGGAGTCCATTTTGTTCTTAATGATTTTAGAACACGTATAGCTTCTTTTCCTAATCCGTAACCAGGATCGTTTTTTACTGTAATATCAGTCATTGAGCCGTCTTTTTCGATAACAAAAGAAACATATACTCGCAATGTTCTTTCAGCGTCCAGTTCAGGTTTGTTAAAGTTGTTTCCAACATAAGTGTAGAACTTAGCCATTCCGCCCGGGAATTCCGGCATTTTGTCTAATATGGCTGTGCTTACAACCGTATTTCCGTCGCCTGTTGTTTTAGTTGCTTCTCCTCCCGTTCCATTACCGCCTGTTGTTGGCAATACATTGACAGCAGTTCCAGTTCCGATGGAAGTATTATCTACTACTGGAGCATTGTCTTTGTTTGTTGCAATGTCTTGTATAGCATCCTGAGCTACAGCGACAACAGGGTTTACTAATTGACTGGATTGTGTTACTTGGGTAACGGCTTGTTGTTGCTGTGCTGGCGGTGCAACAGCTTCTTCAGTTTCCGGTCGTACTATCCGATCTAAATCAACAGGTGTTATTACATCGTCCAACGTAGGAATGCTTTCAGTGATAGCAGAAGTTGTTGAAACTTTGCCAATCAGCATCGACAGACTTCCTAAAGCTGCTATTAACAGTAACGCCATAAATAGTGCTGAGACAGTTGTTTTGGTATTCTCCTGACGTAATTGGTACGCGCCGTACTCTTTGTTTCTGTTTTCGAAAACAAGATCAGTCCATTTGGTTTCGTAAAGGCTTAATTTAGACATAGTAATTAGATTTAAAAGGTTAAGTAACATTAAATCATAAGCATGACAAGGTTTATAGTTTAACTAATAACGAAAACAAAGAACTTTTTGTGTGTGAAATATTTGATTTTTTAAGAATAAATATGCTGATATCTTATTCTTTAATTAAAGATAGTAAATTATCTATTTCGTTCGATAATTTCTGCTAATAATTTTTTAGCACGAAGTAATTTTACTTTTACATTACTTAAGGGCTCATTAATTTTGAGTGCAATTTCCTGATAAGTCATTTCCTGAAAATAGCGCAACTGAATGACTTCCTGATAATGTGGTTTTAATTCTTTGATGCATAAAAGCAAGCGGGATAAATTTTGCTCTTTAATCAGTGCGTCTTCTGCAGAAGGAGTAGGGTCGGCAATATTGTAGGCCTGTTGATCTTCATTGTCTGTGATTTCTATAAAAAGATTCGTTTTCTTTTTACGCAGTAAATCAATGTAAACGTTTTTTGCAATACTGATTAACCAGGTGTTGAATTGAAAATCCGGGTTGTAAGTTGCAATCTTATCGAAAGCTTTTGAGAAAGTTTCAATAGTAATATCTTCAGCTATAGTCTCATTTTCGGTACGTTTCAACATAAATCCGTACACTTCATTCCAGTAAAAATCTAATAAAAAAGTAAAGGCGATTTGATCGCCTTCTTTTGCTTTTTCTATTTTAGAATTTATTTCCAATTTGCTGGTTTTGAAAAAATATTAGTTATAAATATATTAATTTGAATAATTACAAGCACGATTTCAATAATAGGAAACCAAACTTTAAGATCATTTTCTTTTAATTTTCCTGCAGAAAATCCGAATACAATCCATACAATCGTATAGCGGGTTGCCAATAATGCCAGGACTGCGATCCATTGAAATTGAAAAGCTAGTAAAAGTATAACTAATAAAAAGAATAATAATTGTGAGCTGTAAAAAAGACCTAATTGAATTTTGTCGAAAAATTTATAATAATTTGCAGTAGCTACGTGTCTTCTTTTTTGTGTAAACCACTCTTTGTAGGTTTTTTTTGGTTTTGAATAAGTAAAACTTTCAGGTGTATATGCAATTGTAGTGTTTGCTTTGTTTGCTGCCTGGTTTACAAATAAATCATCATCGCCTGAACGAACCTGAATGTGTTCAATAAAACCGTTTACATTAAAAAACTCTTCTTTTTTGTAAGCCAGATTTCTCCCGACTCCCATGTAAGGAAGCCCTGTTTTTGCCCATGAAAAATATTGTAACGCTGTAAGAACTGTTTCAAAACGGATAATTTTATTTAATAAAGAACGTTCCGTTTTTTCATAACCTCCATATCCTAATACAATAGTTTTATTCATGGTAAATTGTGAAGTCATGACAGTAATCCATTCTTTTGAGACTGGATAGCAATCTGCATCGGTAAATAGTAAATAATCTTTTGAAGAAGCTTTGATACCTAAAGTTAAAGCGTATTTTTTATTCCCCCAAAAAGCTTCGTTGTTTTTTACTTTTACTAATCGGATGTTTGAATATTGTTTTTCAAATTCCTCAAAAACTTCTAACGTTTCATCACTAGATGCATCGTCAATTAAAACAATTTCGAAATCAGGGTAATTTTGCTCCGCCAATAGTGGAATGTATTTTTTTACATTTTCTTCTTCGTTTTTTGCACAGACAATTACAGAAACCGGAAGTTTTTTTGGTGTAATGCTTTGAGGTTTTCCAAAAGCGAACTTTCCAAAAATCCCTAAGTAATAAAAAATTTGTATGAATACAACAGCAATAAAGAAGTAAAGTAAAAGTATAAGCATCTGTTTTAATGTCTTTTAATTTTTGAATCTTGCGAGTGCAAATGTACTTATGAATTCGTAATTTTCAATGATTAAAACCGATTTACTTTCTGCATTTCGACATTTCTTTTGCAACGGCAATAGCCTGAGGGTTTTCGGTTTTTTTTAACTCTGAAATTATATTTTTATAATTGTGGTCATCACGATTTTGTGATAGTTTTTTAGTGGCCTGAATTTCATCAATTTCTATCTCAAAACCAAAAATACCTTTAGCTTCGCGCATTGTTTTTGCAGATAAGTTTTCTACAATAACAGGGTTTTCTGAGTTGGCCTCATATTTATCAACTAATTTTTTAAGTTGTTCTATTGAAGCAGCTTCGTCTACAATTTTAATTCGTCCGTAAACATGTACGGCTATGTAATTCCATGTCGGCACATTTTCATGATCATACCACGAAGAAGAAATATACGAATGTGGGCCGGTAAATACTGCTAAAACTTGATCATTTTCAGTAAAACCTTCAGCCTGCTGATTTAGTTTTGAAATATGTCCCTGAAGGATTTCTTTTCCGTCAGCATTCACTTCAAGTTCAATCGGAATATGGGTCGCACATAATTTGCCATTAGTCTGATTAATTAAAATTCCAAAACTATTTTCTTTTAAAAAAGTTCTGATCGATTCCGGATCTTCATTTTTATATAAGTCAGGTGTATACATTTAGGAATGTTTTAAGTGTTTTTTTGTCTTGCTAAAACTTATAAATCGTTCACATATGCTTTGATTGAAAAAAGGCTTGAAACTAAGTTTTTCTAAAATTAAACAATTTTGGATTAACACTTAGCCATAAAACGATAATTCCAAAGGCAGTAAAAGTAATTCCTCCAATGATAAATCGTAAGGCAAAATCATCAGTAATTGATGAAGCAAAAAAATCGAATAGTCTCGAGAATACTCCTTTTCTGAAGAATTTAAGTCTTATAATAATGTACATTACTATTGAGACTAAAATTGTATTTAGAGATGAAAATTTATACTTCCAATTCAAAAAAGAAATTAGAATGACTCCAGCTGATAAGCCTAAGAATATCCAGATATAAATACTAGGCCAAAAACTGGAAATATCTTCAGTGGTTGGAAATAATCTATTCCAGCATTCCGATTTTTGATCCTGAAAATGATTTGTAGCACAAATGAATTTTTCTGCAACAGTATAAAATCTTAATTGCAGCATACCATGAATTAAGAAAATTATTCCGATCAACTGAAATAAAATTACTCTAATATTTAGTTTTTTCATTTAGGAGTTAAATAGGTAAAAAAATCTAGTTTAAATAACATTTACTTCCGCTTCGATTTGAATGCCAAAAATTTCAAAAACTGTTTTTTGAACATCTCTGGAAACCGCCAGAATTTCCTGCCCGGTTGCATTTCCGTAATTTACCAGAACCAAAGCCTGATTTTTATGAACTCCGGCATCGCCAAAGCGTTTTCCTTTAAAACCTGCCTGTTCGATTAACCATCCCGCCGGAACTTTTACTTCGGTTTCAGAAACTTCATAGTATTTCATTTCAGGGAACTTTTTATGAATTTTTTCGAAATGAGATTTTAATAAAATTGGATTTTTAAAAAAACTGCCGCTGTTTCCTAATTCTTTAGGATCAGGTAACTTGCTTTGTCTGATAGCGATAACGGCGTTACTGACATCTTTTAAGGTCGGCACAGTAATGTTGTTCTTGGCTAATTCTGTAGTAATATCGCCATATGAAGTATTGATTTTATGATTGCGTTTTGTCAATTTGTAAATTACAGATGTAATAATGTATTGATCTTTTACTTCGTTTTTAAAAATACTTTCACGATATCCAAAATTACATTCGGTATTTGTGAAGGTCTTCATTTCCTGAGATTCAATATTTATTGCCTCGCAGGAAACAAAGGTGTCTTTTATTTCGGTTCCGTATGCACCAATATTCTGAACAGGTGTTGTTCCAACATTTCCAGGAATCAGGGACATGTTTTCCAGTCCTCCAAAATTATTGTCTATTGTATAAAGTACGAAATCGTGCCATGTCTCTCCGGCCTGACTTTCGACCCAAACGAAATCATCATCTTCTTTGATTATTCTTTTACCTTTCAAATCAATATGAATCACCAAAGCGTCAATATCTTGCGTTAAAAGCATATTGCTTCCTCCGCCTAAGATGAATTTTTTCTCGTTTTTATTTTCCTTCAAAATAGTTTTCAATTCATCAACTGAATGTACGGCAACAAATTTTTTCGCTTTGGCTTCTATACCAAAAGTATTGTAATTTTTTAAAGAAAAATTGGATTGGATTTCCATAAATATAATGCTTTTGTAAATCCCGTATTTGGGCATAATTGATTTCAAATGTAATGATTGTAATTTATTATAGTTGGTTTTAATGTGTAATATTATTGCTTTTTTCAGTCTTTTTGGTTAATTTATCAGATTTTTCACGCCTCGTTAATTGGTATAGATTGCTGGTACTGATGCAATTAAAAAGTCAGCTATTCGATACGAATCTGTTTTTATGAAGTTGGCGAAATATATTTGAGGTGTATTAATTGGAGCTAAATTCTGTTTCTGTAATAAATGTCAAAATAGTACTTAACGCTCAACCGATAAAAATGTTGCAATTATTTATTTAAATTCAATAAGGCATGATACTTCTCTGCTATGGCTTTCATATTAATGTCATAATTAGCATTATTTTCTACAAAGTTTCTATTTTGAAGAATAGCTATATTTCGGGATTCGACATTTTCTATAGTCCAAATAAGTTCTTCGGCCAGCATTTCGATGTTGTCAATTTCAATCAACTGTCCATTTTTACGATGTTTAATCCAGCTTTGATTTCCCGGAATATCAGAAACTACGGGATAACAATTACAGGCCATAGCTTCAAATAAAGAGGCTGAAACACCTTCGGTAATGGGCATGCTGATATAAATATTTGATTGCTGTAGTAAGTTAGGAAGTTCTGTATTCGGAATTCTTCCTGTAAAGATTACTTTGTTTTCGATTTGCAATTCTTTTGCCAGATCTCTCAAAAACTGCAATCGGGTTCCATTGCCAACGATGGTTAACGAAAAATCAATTCCTTTTTGGTTTAAAATTCCAAAAGCTTTTAGAATAGAATCGTGTCGGTATTCTGGCTGGAGAGAACGTGTTACAATTGCTTCAATTCTTTTTGGATTATGGGTTGACGGAGTAAAAATAGATAAATCAATTCCTTTTGGAAGAACCAGGACTTTATTCATATCCACGCCAATTTCTCTCATCGAAATAGTCATTACAGGTCCCCAGGCGTGAATTAAATCGGCTTTTTTGAAAGCATATTTTTGAATTAATTTTTTTAAGGGATATAAAACAGAAGTTTCAGGCCATAAATCAGTTCGGCCTTGCTGAGCAATTGCAATTGGATGCATTCCGGAAATTGCAGCAAGAAAACCATAACTGGTTGTTCTTTCTGCAATAATCATGTCTGGTTTTTGCTGACGGATTGTTTTTCTAATCGAAACAGGAGAAAAGATATATTCTAAAAGGCGTTTGAACCGATTCAGTTTTGAATTGTTTGGTGTTTGAAGTTCCCAGGTGCAGATTTCGAAATCGCCAAATTCTTTCAAGCCTTTCATCCACGTTATAGCATCGGCACGATAGGATTCTCCCAGAAAAAGTATTTTCCTTTTTTTCATTCGATAAACTTAAAATTCCTCTGTTTCTAAAGCACGATTAATGAATTCATTTAAAGGTTTTAGTGCGATTAGTTTCTGACTCATTTTGCCAACAAAATCTTTTTTGGTGACTTCAGAAATGTCATATTTTTGAGTAGCAGTAAAACTTTTTAATCTTAAAAAGGCAATTGCCGGATGGTCTTTTTCGTAACCACGAGGCATGCTTTTAAGAGAATTATTTTCGTTTATATCTAAATTTCCAAATTCTTTTTTGAAATTTTTATTAGCTAAAATAGCTTCCAGATCATCGTGAAAAAATGCAATTTCTTTACGGACTTTTTTTAAATCCTCGGCTTCCGGCGAATAAAATCCTCCTGCGATAAAGCTGGCGCCTTTTTCAATATGAACATAATATCCTGCACGATTCGCACCTTTAGCTCCTGCAGACATCCAAACGCCTAAATGTGCTTTGTAAGGTGATTTGTCTTTTGAGAATCGAATATCACGATTAATCCTAAAAGTACAATTCTTGACTTCTAATAATTCCAGTGAGGGATCAAGGGGTTTCATTACATCAAGGAAATCACTTACCAGTTGATGATAATCTTTTTTGAATACTTCGTACCTTTTTTTATTGTCCTGAAACCAGTCTCTGTTATTGTTCTTTTTTAAATCGTCTAAAAATTGCAATGATTCTTTTGTAAGCATAATCGATTTTTTATTGCAGTTGTTTTTTTTAACTTTTGAATTCTTTATAAAATTACAAATTAAATATTTTATAACTCTGATGTGTCGATTTGACAATTTTTTCGGTACGTTCCGGATGTGTATCTGAAATAAAAAGCTGGCCAAAAGTTTCGCTGTTAACCATTTCTATTATTTTAGCGACACGGCTTTCATCTAATTTATCAAAAATATCATCAAAAAGTAACAATGGTTTTACGCCGCTTTGTTTTTTAAGAAACTCGAATTGTGCCAGTTTTAAAGCAATCAAAAATGATTTTTGCTGGCCTTGTGACCCGAATTTTTTTATTGGATATGAATCGATTTCAAATGATAAATCATCTTTGTGGATACCAACACTTGTGTAGTGCAGCGCACGATCCTTATTGATATTTTCCTGTAAAAGAATCAGGAGATCTTTATCAAACAAATGACTTTCATAAACCAATTGAACTGATTCTTCGGATCCTGTTATAGCTTGATGGTGTGTATTAAATATAGGTATAAATTGTTCCAGAAAATCTTTTCGTTTTTCAAAAATAGACTGTCCAAAACTATTCAGTTGTTCATTATATATAGATAAGGTGTCATTATCAAAAACATGATTCAGTGCAAAATATTTCAGTAAAGCATTACGCTGAACAATTATTTTTTGATACTGAATAAGCTGATGCAGATAATTAGAATCTAATTGCGAAATCACACTATCCATAAATTTACGTCGTGTTTCGCTGCCTTCTACAATTAAATCACGATCTGCCGGAGAAATAATCACAAGCGGAATGAATCCAATGTGGTCCGAAAATTTATCATAAGCCTTGCCGTTTCTTTTTAAAACCTTTTTTTGCCCTTTTTTTAAACTGCAGACAATTTGCTCCGTCCTGTCATTTTTTTCTAATTCGGCATCAATCACAAAAAACTCTTCTCCATGTTTGATGTTTTGCACAGCCAACGGATTAAAATAGCTTTTTCCGTAAGCCAAATGATAAATAGCATCGAGTACATTGGTTTTGCCAATTCCGTTTTTGCCAACAAAACAATTGATCTTGTGGTCGAAATCAAAACTAACTTCGGAGAAATTTTTATAATTGAATAGAGAAATTTTGTTTAAATGCATTTTAAGGAACTCTAAAGGTGAATTTTGGTGTTTTGGAAAGCCAAGAATTCGAGGGTGCAAATTATCGAAAATTATCGATATAAAAGGCTTTTGAGGCTTTTTCGAATGATTTATTTTATAACTGAACTAAAAGGAGTTATGATTGTTGAAATTATTTTTTTTAAAATAGTGATAAAATTGATTTTTTTGACGTCAATTTCAATAAAAATTTTATTTTTGCCGTTCACTAAATTAATTTTAAATGGCAACTTACAATAAAAGAGGATATAAGACACCAAAAGAGAAGGAAGTAAAAGAAGTTAATGAAGAACAAGAGGTAATTATTGACGAAAAAGATAGTACAACTGCCGGTGTTTTCTCAAAGTTAGATGAAACTGCTTCAAGAACTGAGGACTGGGTGGCTAAAAATCAAAAAATCATTATTGGTTTGGTTGCCGGTATTGCTGTAGTAACAATTGGATATTTAGCTTACCAAAAATTTATTGAAGCTCCTAAACAAGATGAAGCGGCAAATGAAATGTTTGTTGCTCAGGAAAATTATAAAAAAGCAACAGAAGGAGTAGCAAGCGATTCATTGTATAAATTAGCTTTAAATGGTTCTGAAGGTAAATTCGGATTTATTAAAATTGCTGACGAATATTCTGGAACAGATGCTGGTAACTTAGCAAACTATTATGCGGGTATGGCTTCTTTGAATATCGGTAAATTTGATGATGCAATTAAATATTTAGGAGAATTCAAATCAGATGAGGCTATCGTTAATGCTTTAGCAATTGGAGGAATTGGAGATGCTTATTCTCAAAAAAATCAACAAAAAGAAGCTCTTGATTATTATGTAAAAGCTGCAGAATCGAATAAGAACGATTTTACAACACCTCGTTTCTTGTTGAAAGCCGGAAAAACAGCTTTGGCTTTAGGTCAAAAAGAAGACGCTTTGAAATACTTTACAGATATTAAAGAAAACTTTGATGCAACTCCGGAAGCTGCTTCTGTTGATGTATTGATTGGATTAGCGCAATAATTTTATTTTTTGAGTTCAGATTTAGTTTTTAGATTTGTATTTTTACAATCTAAATTGAAAATCTAAAATCTTAAATATAAAAGATGGCTACTGAAAATAAAAATTTATCAGAATACGATAAAAACACGATCCCAAATGCGAAAGACTTTCGATTTGGGATTGTTGTTTCTGAGTGGAACGACACTATAACAGAAGGACTTTACAATGGTGCTTTTGAAGCATTAACAGATTGCGAGGTTCCTGCACAGCAAATTATCCGCTGGAATGTTCCCGGAAGTTTTGAACTGATTTATGGTGCAAAAAAAATGCTGCAAACACAAAATGTTGATGCAGTTATTGTAATTGGTTGTGTTATCCAGGGAGAAACCAAACATTTTGATTTTGTATGCGAAGGTGTTACACAAGGAATCAAAGACTTGAATGTTCAAACAGATATTCCGGTTATTTTTTGTGTTTTGACAGACAATACAATGCAACAATCAATCGATAGAAGTGGAGGGATTCACGGAAACAAAGGGACAGAAGCTGCTATTGCAGCAATAAAAATGGCGTACATTCGTCAGCAGGCTTCAATTTCACATCCGTTTAATCAGCCTTTATTGTCTTCAGGTGCAATTCAAATTGAAGAAACTCCAATCAAAATAGAAAACGAATAAACACAATTGTTTTAAAAGTACTAAAACCTATACTGTGTCAAATAGTATAGGTTTTTTGTTTTTTTTATGACATCACATATTCCAAAAGCCAAGAGAAAATTCTTAAATTTGTACACCTTGGTTTAGATTTTAAATCAAAATTCTTAAATCGTTAATCTACAATCTTAAATTTTAATGTCAAGTATTATTCAATTGCTTCCTGATCATGTTGCTAATCAAATTGCTGCCGGAGAGGTGGTTCAAAGACCTGCTTCAGTCGTAAAAGAATTGTTGGAGAATGCTGTTGATGCTGATGCAACCGACATTAAACTTATTATCAAAGATGCCGGAAAGTCATTAGTTCAGGTTATTGATAATGGTAAGGGTATGAGTGTTACAGATGCTCGTTTGTGTTTTGAGCGTCATGCAACCTCAAAAATCCGTCAGGCCGAAGATTTGTTTTCGTTATGCACTAAAGGTTTTCGAGGTGAAGCTTTGGCCTCTATTGCTGCAATTGCGCATATGGAAATGAAAACAAAGCAAGATCAGGAGGAACTAGGTACACACATAGTTATTGAAGGAAGCAAGTTTATTTCGCAGGAAGTAGCAGTTTTGCCAAAAGGAACTTCTTTTGCGGTTAAGAATCTATTTTTTAATATTCCTGCCAGACGTAATTTCTTAAAGTCGGATACAGTTGAGTTTCGTCATGTTATGGACGAGTTTCAACGTGTTGCTTTAGCGCATCCCAATATTCATTTTACTTTTTATCATAACGGAAGCGAAATGTACAATTTGCCGGCTGCGGGTTATCGTCAGCGTATTGTTGGAATAATGTCCGGGAAAACCAATGAAAAGTTAGTTCCCGTAAATGAAGATACTGAAATTATAAACGTTCAGGGATTTGTTTGTAAACCTGAATTTGCTAAGAAAAGCAGGGGTGAGCAGTTCTTTTTTGTAAACGATCGTTTCATAAAAAGTGGCTATTTGCACCATGCGGTTATGGCAGCCTACGACGGACTTTTGAAAGATGGTTCGCAGCCAAGTTATTTTCTGTATCTGCAAGTTCCGCCAAATACGATTGATATCAATATTCATCCAACAAAAACTGAAATTAAGTTTGATGATGAACAGGCTTTGTATGCTATTTTAAGGGCCTCAATTAAACATAGTCTTGGACAATTTAATGTTGCCCCTGTTTTAGATTTTGACAGGGATTCGAATTTAGACACACCATACTATTATAAAGATTTGGAAGCAGAAACACCAACGATTCAGGTTGATGGAACTTTTAATCCTTTTACAGATGATAAAACAAATCAGCATTATTCAAAAGCTGGTTCAGGATCTGGTTCGGGTTCAGGTTTTAGTTCAGGGTCAAACTCATACTCCGGATATTCTAAAAGAGTAGAACCAACAGCAAGCTGGGAAAGTTTATATGTTGGGTTGGATTTAGATAATGTAGAAAGTATTGAGAGTTCGCCTTTTACATTCGAAAATGAGGAAGTAACATCGTCATTGTTTAATGATGATGAAATAGAGCAGGCAAGTCAAAAAACATATCAGATACATAAAAAATATATTGTTTCGCCAATAAAATCAGGAATGGTAATTGTGGATCAGCAACGCGCTCATCAGCGTATTTTGTACGAACAGTTTTTACTGAATATGACAGTAAATCAGGCTTCAAGTCAGCAATTGTTGTTTCCTTTGAATTTGTTTTATTCTTCAGATGAAATGACATTGATTGAAGAGTTAAAGCCTTCATTAGAAACAACAGGTTTTGTTTTTGAGAATGCACAAACGGATCATATCGTAATTTCAGGAATTCCGGTAAATATTACCGAAAGCGAAGTTTCTATAGTAATCGAACAATTATTAAGTGATTTACAAGACGGAATCCCAGCCAATAGTTATAGTCAAAATGATACCATTGCCAAATCAATGGCCAAAAGTTTAGCAGTTAAAACCGGATCTTATTTAACCGAAAAAGAACAGGATAATTTGGTAAACGGATTATTTGCCTGTAAAGATCCTAATATTTCACCTTTTCAAAAACCTACTTTCATCACCATGCGTGTGGAAGATATAGATAAAAAGTTTGCCTTATGATGAATATGACTCCAGTTGTAAAACAACTGATTATTATTAATATTCTTTTTTTTATTGGATCTCAATTGGTCGAGGTCTCTTATGGATATTTACCACTGTTTTATCCGGAAAGTAATAATTTCGAAATTTGGCAAATTTTTACCCACATGTTTATGCATGCGCAATGGCCGAATTTTGCACATATTCTCTTCAATATGTTTGCATTGTATAGTTTTGGATCTGCATTAGAACATTTTTGGGGAGGGAAAAAATTCTTGTTTTTTTATATTTCCTGTGGTTTAGGTGCTGCATTGCTTCATACAGGAGTGAATTATTTAGAGATACAGAGTATTTTAAATGCTGTAACCAATCTAAATTTGTCTAAATCTGATCTTCATTTGATTTTAAATGCAGATTATCAGTCTTTATTTGATGCAAATGGGAAAATGATACCGGGTCAAATTGCTACTATTTTGGATAAGGCAAACTGTACACAGGAACAATTTAATTCTTTGGTACAAGCAAGTTCAATAGTTCAGTCACCTGTTTTAGGAGCATCTGGTGCTACCTATGGCTTAATGACGGCTTTTGCATTTATGTTTCCTAATGCCCAACTTGGATTTATGTTTATTCCAGTTCCTGTTAAAGCAAAGTATTTTGTTCCGGTAATTTTAGCAATTGATTTGTTTTTTGGATTAAAAGGAAGTTCTTTTTTTGCGAGCGGTAGCACCGGAATCGCGCATTTTGCACATCTTGGAGGAGCGTTAACAGGTTATTTAATGATGTTATACTGGAAAAAAAATCAGTTTAATGATAATCGTTGGAATTAATTTTTAACTTTAAATAATTAATAATAAAACCAAAAAGAATCTTTTATGAATATTCTGGATGATTTAAAATTGCAATATAAAATAGGCGGTATTTCGCTACGTTTAATTTATTGGAATATTGCCTGTTTCCTGATTTCGTTGGTGTTTTACCAATTTTCTCTTGGTCAGTTTGATTTTCCAAATTGGTTAGAATTATCTTCAGATCCTAATGTTTTTTTATTCAGACCCTGGACATTTATAACGTATGCATTTTTTCATTCTTCATTTTTACATTTATTGTTTAATATGATGGTATTGAATTTTGCGAGCCAGTTGTTTTTGACTTTTTTTACTCAAAAACAATACTTAGGCTTATATATTTTAAGTGCCATTTTTGCCGGGATTACATTTGCATTAAGTTATTATTTTTTGAATATTTCAGCTCCTATTGTGGGGGCTTCCGCTGCAATTATGGCAATTCTTGTTGCTGCAACAACGTATCAGCCATTGATGAATGTTCGTTTGTTGTTGATTGGGAATGTAAAATTATGGCATATTACAGGTGTGATACTTATTTTAGATCTTATGCAATTGCGTTTGGATAATACAGGTGGACATATCTCACATTTAGCCGGGGCCTTTTTTGGTTTTATTTACATTAAACTGCTTCAAAACGGAACAGATTTAAGTATTATTGTTTCCAGAATAATAGACTTTTTTGTTAATCTGTTTAGAAAATCCCCTACGACCCCATTTAAAAAAGTTCATAAAAATTATCAAAAACCTACAGAAAAAGTTACTTCAAGAATTGTTACAAAAGACAAAACGCAACAGCAAATAGATGAGATTTTAGATAAAATTAGTCAATCTGGTTATGATTGTCTGACAAAAGAAGAAAAAGAGTTTTTATTTAAAGCTGGAAAATAATTTTAGCAAGATAATTATGAAGAACCTTTCGTGGTTTAATAAAATAATGTTCTTTTTAAATATAGTACTAACTATTGTTACATTTAGTGTCTATATTTTGCCTTTTTTAGCACCTAAAAGTTTTCCGCTTTTATCGGTGCTTACGCTGTTTATGCCAGCCTTTTTTGTTTTAAATGCCTTCTTCTTTGTGTATTGGGCAATTCAGTTTAAAAAACGCCTTATTTTGTCTGGTTTGGTGTTGTTGACCGGAATTACATTTATTAGTAAATTCTATAAAATTTCTGGTAAGGAATATGTAGAAGATGAAAAAGATTTTTCTGTAATGAGTTATAATGTGCGTCTTTTTAATGTTTTTAAATGGTTGGATCGTGATGATATCCCTTCAAATATTAAAGCTTTTATTGATGAAAAAGACCCCGATATTTTATGCATTCAGGAATACTCAAATTCAGCACACCTTGATTTAAAAGTGTATCCGCACCGTTATATTTTTATTGACGGGAATCAAATAAAAACAGGGCAGGCTATTTTTTCAAAATTCCCAATTATAAATGAAGGAAACATTATTTTTCCTAAATCAGATAATAATGTAGTTTATGCTGATATAAAACGAGGGAAAGATGTTATTCGTGTTTATAACATGCACTTGCAGTCAATTAAAATATCACCTGATGTTGATAAGATTTCGAATGACATTGATAATGTAAACCAACGTAAGTCACAACAAATTTATAGCAGAATCAGTGCGGGATTTAGACAGCAGCAGGAGCAGGCAGAAATATTTAAAGAAAATATTAAACAGTGTAAAAATCCTATTGTTATATGTGGAGACATGAATAATAGTCCATTTTCGTATGTTTACAGAAACATTAAAGGAAAGCTAAAAGATACTTTTGAAGAAGCCGGGGAAGGTTTTGGAGCGACATATAAATTTCGCTACTATCCCGCTAGAATTGATTATATTTTTACAGATCCAAAAATGAAAGTAAAACAGTTTGAGAGCTTTTCTGATTTTGAAAACTCTGATCATTATCCAATAATGACAAGGATTTCGATGGAATAACTAATAATAAATTTCAATTTTTGATTCTCCAAATTCCAATAAAAAATTCAAAACGTAGATTATTACCCTATTTTACTTCTAATTTCTGTGCTTTTAAATAATCCATTGCAAATTTACCTTCATTGAATAGTAAATCCAAAACGCTTAGGTTATTAATAAAACCATGTTTTTCATCAAAAACCTGAGGGTATTTTTCGAATGAATTAGTATCTTTTTTTCCGTTTGCCAAAAATCTGAAATCTGAGATGTTTTCTGTCTCATGAAAATATTCGGTTGTTTTACCAAACTCTAATTTCATACGTAAACATTTGGTCACTATATCCAGCACTTCCAGATTTAAATCCATAAGATACATATGTTTTTTTTCGAATACAGGAAGAATATCATCCTCAAAAAACTCAAAAAAAGGAGAGCTTCTGTAGGCGGCTTCCAAAGATTTGAAATGCTGTTTCTGCCAGTCAAATTCATTCTCAATTAGAACATCTTTCGTTTTTTGATGTGCCGTTTTAGAATGTTTAACAGGAATATTTAAAAGTTGAATTCCGTTTGGACTGTAGATATAGGTGCGGTTCCTATTAGTCTGTTTCTGAAAATTATCTTCCATTTCAAAAGTGATATTTTCAGATTGAACCATAACTGCAAAATGGCTAATCGACGGAAAATAGGTAGGAAGTAATAAGGAATTCATTTTGTTTAAGTTTTAAAAGTCTGAAAGTCAAAAGTCATAAAGTTTTGGATTGGCTTTATGACTTTTGACTTTCAGACGTTCGACTATTTATGCTTTTTTTTCTTGTCTTTTTTTCCAAAAATACTCTCCAATAAAAAATACGGCTAATGCAATCAGAAAATATTTGAAATAGGATTGTGGCTGTCCTTCGCCATCAACAGTGGTGAAAACCCTGTCCCAGCGGATTTTATTAATACCTTTTCCGTTGGTATCCCAACTCATCCAGATAAAAACAGGTTTCCCTACAATGTGATTTTCGGGAACATATCCCCAATAACGGCTATCTTCTGAGTTATGACGGTTATCACCCATCATCCAATAGTAGTTTTGTTTGAAGGTATATGTAGTAGCCGGTTTACCGTTGATTAAAAAATGTGCCCCATCTAATTGTAGCGTATTGCCTTCATGAGTAGTTATGATGTCTTTGTAAAATGGTAACGATTCATTTGTCAAAGCAACTGTTTTTCCAGCTTCCGGAATGTATATTGGACCAAAATTATCCTGATTCCATTTGTTGATATGCGGGAAAATTGCATTTTCATTTCCTTTAGAAATTTGCCTTTTAACATTGGTAATGCCGGGAGTATTTTTCAAACGTTCAGCATTTGCTTCTGTTAAAGCAGCAAAATATAAAGTGTCTCTTTTTGTTTGATCTCTGAATCCTAAAACATCAACAAGGTTGACATTAAGTTCTTTTAAAAGAGATTCAAAATCAATTGGTGTTTTACCGTCTAATGCTACTGCATAAGAATATTGTGGTTTTGCTCTTTCAGGAAGAATTAGCTTTTTATTATTTATGTATACAAAACCGTCTTTTATGGATAAACTATCACCTGGAATACCAACGCAACGTTTTACATAATTTGATTTTTTATCAATTGGTTTTATTACACCGGGTCTTCCTTTTGGTTCAAAGAAGTAATGCACTGTATCAACCGGCCAGTTGAAAACAACAATGTCATTTCGTTTTATTTTTTCTAAAGCAGGCAATCTAAAATAAGGTAATTGTGGCCAGCTTAGATATGATTTTCTCTTAGTTAACGGAATAGAGTCGTGTACCATTGGTAATGCAATCGTGGTCATAGGAACTCTTGGGCCATAGTTTACTTTACTTACGAATAAAAAGTCCCCAATTAGCAGTGATTTCTCTAAGGAAGAGGTTGGGATTGTAAAAGGCTGTACCACATATGTGTGAACCAACGTTGCTACAATTATAGCGAAAAGGAGTGAACTAACTGTGTCTGCTGTTCTGTTTTCGGGTGTTAATTTTCTATCGGCATTGTACTCTGGTTTTTGGGTATAGTTTACATAATAAACATAAAATCCTAAAGTAAAAATTCCTAAAATAGTATCTAAAGTTGTTTTTTTGCCAAAAGTTCTCAGTGTTTCTACCCAAACAACCGGAAACATAATCAGATTAATAATCGGGATGAAAAGCAGTAGTGTCCACCATGTTGGTCGGCTTATGATTTTCATTAAAATAATCGAATTATAAACAGGGATTGCTGCTTCCCAGGATTTTCGGCCCGCAGCCTGATATAATTTCCAGGTTCCCAGAAAATGAATTATTTGTACGGCTAAGAAAAAAACAAACCAAAGATAAAGTGTCATAGTTTTATATTTTAGTTCTGAAATTTCAGAATATTATTTTTTGGATTTTATTTAGATTCCAGATTTAAAACGTCTTTCATTGTGTAGATTCCTTTTTTACCTGCTAACCATTCAGCAGCAATAACAGCTCCTAAAGCAAAGCCTTCACGATTGTGTGCAGTATGTTTTAACTCGATGCTGTCAACGGTTGAATCATAAGTTACTGTGTGAGTTCCGGGAACATCACCAATTCTTTTGGCTTCGATGTAAATCTCTTCCGGTTTTGGACTTTCCATTGTCCATTTTGCGTAAGCGCTGTTTTCAATCACTCCTTTTGCCAAAGAAATTGCAGTTCCGCTTGGTGCATCTAATTTTTGGGTATGGTGAATTTCTTCCATTGATACTTTATAAGAGTCAAATTGAGCCATGATTTTGGCTAAATATTCATTTAACTCAAAAAAGATGTTTACTCCCAGACTAAAGTTTGAACTCGAAATAAAACCACCTTGTTTTTCTTTGCATAGTGCTTCCATTTCATCATAATGTTCCAGCCAGCCAGTTGTTCCTGAAACTACCGGTACATTTGCATGAAAGCAACTTGAAATGTTAGAAACGGCTGCAGTAGGAACACTGAAATCTATAGCGACATCTGCTGTTGAAAGTCCGTCATATGTATTGAATTCATCTTTTTTTAAGACAATTTCATGACCTCTTTCCAGAGCAATCCTTTCGATTACCTGACCCATTTTTCCGTATCCTAAAAGTGCAATTTTCATTTTTTTGTATATTTTTAAATTTAAATAGAGGTAAAAAAAGCTATTTAAAAGTTGTAATTAAAAGTTAGTCCAACATTTGGTTTAAAAGTTACATCCGAGGGATAAATTTCCGGACGAAGAGATAGTCTTTCGTTGACGTTAAATTGAATCAAAGCAGCATCAACATTTGCGTCAATGATATTTAAGACGTAAAATCCAACAACAAATAAAGCGGATAAATCACGATTACGCTGGTAAAATTTTTGGCCGGCAATAAGTCTGTCATCACTCAGGTAATCAAAATCACCACTTTCTGCGCTATATCCTTCAAGCCTTCGTTTGTATTCGTCACGATACTGATGGTATTTTTTGTTATTGTCAATATAAAAATACAAACTGGTACCAATTGCACCATAAACCAAAGGGATTTTCCAGTATTTTTTATTGTACGCCTGTCCTAAACCGGGCAAAATTGCCGAATAAAAAGCTGCTTTTGCTGGTGTAAGCGGATCTATTTCCTGCAATTTGGTAGTGTCTTTAGCGACTAAAACCGTTTCTTCTTTTGTTTGGGCAAAAAGAGAGACGGTTCCTAAGAGAAAGAACAATAGGCCTATGGGGACAATTTTATTCACTATCCGTTTATTAATTTTATAATTCTGTTAAAGTCGGCTTCTGAGTTAAACGGAATCGTAATTTTTCCTTTTCCATTTCCGGCAACTTTTATATCAACTTTTGAGCCAAAATAATCATTAAAGCTGTTTTTTTGTGTTTCTCTGACAACAAAAGCAGCGTCTGATTTTGGTTTTCCTTCTGCTTTTGGTTGCTGCCCTTCATGATAATTTTTAACTAAAGCTTCAGTTTCGCGAACAGATAAATTCTGACTTACAATTTTTTGATAAATATCTGTTTGAACGTCTAAATCCTCAATGTTAATAATGGCTCTTCCGTGACCCATGCTGATAAAACCATCACGAATACCGGTTTGTATAATTGGGTCTAATTTTAAAAGGCGTAAATAATTGGCAATAGTAGAACGCTTTTTTCCTACACGTTCACTCATTTGCTCCTGTGTTAACTGAATTTCATCAATTAAACGCTGATATGAAAGCGCAATTTCGATAGGATCTAAGTCATGACGCTGTATGTTTTCAACCAAAGCCATTACCAATGATTCATTATCATTAGCAATACGGATGTAAGCCGGAACATGTGTTAAACCAACCAGAGTAGAAGCACGTAAACGGCGCTCTCCGGAAATTAACTGGTATTTATTGAAATCTAATTTTCGAACAGTAATAGGTTGAATTACACCAAGTTCTTTAATAGAAGTGGCTAATTCGCGTAATGATTCCTCATTGAAATTACTTCTGGGCTGAAACGGATTTATTTCGATAGCACTAATTTCAAGCTCAATGATGTTTCCAACAACCTTGTCAGCATTTTTATCTTCTACTGATGTAATATCGTTTTCGGGATCTTTTAATAATGCTGATAATCCTC
This sequence comes from Flavobacterium chungangense LMG 26729, assembly GCF_000735715.2. Taxonomy (NCBI): domain Bacteria; kingdom Pseudomonadati; phylum Bacteroidota; class Flavobacteriia; order Flavobacteriales; family Flavobacteriaceae; genus Flavobacterium; species Flavobacterium chungangense. The sequence goes on along the minus strand of NZ_JASY01000008.1, from coordinate 7,871 downwards.
TTCCTAAGGCTTGTTTTTTAATTGCTTTTGTCATAAAAACTATTTGCTGTTTTTCTTTATAATTTCCTGAGCTAAATTAATGTAATTCACAGCTCCTTTACTGGTAGCATCATAATTAATGATACTTTCACCAAAACTCGGTGCTTCACTTAATTTTACATTTCTTTGAATTACGGTTTCAAAAACCATATCATTAAAGTGTTTTTGAACCTCTTCAACAACCTGATTTGATAAACGTAATCTCGAATCGTACATGGTTAGTAATAGCCCTTCAATGTCTAAATCAGGGTTGTGGATTTTTTGAATACTTTTTATGGTGTTCAAAAGTTTTCCTAATCCTTCGAGTGCAAAATATTCGCATTGAATAGGAATAACCACTGAATCCGCTGCTGTTAAGGCATTTAGTGTCAGTAATCCTAAAGAAGGTGCGCAGTCGATGATAATAAAATCATATTCTTCTTTAGCCTCTTCTAATGCTTTTTTAAGCATGTACTCACGGTTTTCTTTGTCAACCAATTCAATTTCGATCGCAACAAGGTCAATGTGAGCCGGTATCACGTCAACATTTGGAGCCGTACATTTTAAAATGGCTTCCTTTGGTGTTACAGTGTGTTCAAGAATTTGATAAGTTCCAATTTCAACTGATTCTACGTCAATTCCAAGGCCAGATGTAGCATTGGCCTGAGGATCAGCGTCGATCAATAATACTTTTTTCTCTAAAACACCTAATGAGGCAGCAAGATTTACTGATGTAGTAGTCTTTCCAACGCCTCCTTTTTGATTAGCAATCGCAATGATTTTGCCCATTTATTTTCTGAATTTTGAACCGTAAAAATACAATTATTTATGGTTTTTGAAAATCTATTTTGTTAACATTTGCTAAACATTCTTTAGCCTTTGTTTGGTGGGAGTTTGATCGGATTTATTTTTTGGTATTCCGAAATTTCTTTCCGTTTGTTATATCAAATTTCAAACAAACAGGGGAAGAAATTATTTTTTAAAACTAAAATTTAAAATTCAGTCTATTTTTTTTCTTTCAGATCTTTTATAAGACTTGTTGTGAAAAATAAAATCGTAATTCCGCCAAACAAAATACAAAGCCACATAAACCAACCTTGCTGCCAAAAAGATGTATGCTCCGTTTTATTTTTCGCTGTTGAATTTTGCTGAATATTGTAGATATATGTTTGAGGTAAAATTCCTTTAATATTATTTTTAAAATCAGAAAGATCATAATCAGGTTCAGTCAGCTTATTATCGCCTGTTTTTATGCTGTATTTTTCGTTTGCATTCAAATCGGCAATAATTGAAATTGGTTTTTGACTGTATTTTATTGTCGAAACAGACAAAGGAAGGTTATCGTGATTTTCTATTTTGATGTAGAATTCTTTTTCGAATATTTCGGGAATTTCAAAACTGTTTTTAGTATTTGAATTTAATTCTAATGAAACAATTTCTTCATCTGCTATTTGCGATTTTCGTTTATTTTGAATAGTTATTTTTTTGTAAATAATTGCTTTACGTTTATAATAGGTTGGTCCTGTAATGTCAAAAGTAATCTGGTTGATTACTTGTGGTCCGTCAAAAACAACATGGATTTGAGTTTCTTTTTCAGATGAAATTTCAGATGTTGACGATTTTTTGGGTTTAATTTCCTGTAATGTGTTTTTTTGAAGCTGCGTATTGAAATTTCCTACTTTTAAAACATTGATTGGAAGTGTTTTTTGATCATCAAAATCAATTTTTAAATATTTATAAGTGCTCAACGGATAGGAAATAGTTTTTACTACACTTGCTTCTGTCGAACTGTTTAAGTCATATAAAACTTCCGAATTTGATATTCCAAACCATTCTTTCTGATCGCTGCTGCCGGATATAGAATACTTTTTTTCAACATCGGCATTAGCAATAAACAGAGAAAGCTGATTGTTGTTTTTGGTTAATGGAATAGCAACAACAATCGAAGTGGTTTTCTTCGGGGAGACTGTTTTTGAAACAATATTATATTCTTCAAATGTATTTAATAAAGCTTCAGAATTACTTTTTATGAAATATGGAATTTCATTTCCTTTAGAATTAAAAATTCTGATATCGCTTAATTCTTGTTTAGAATATGAACGGATTTCTGGTGGCAAAACAATTTCATGGAAACCATTTTCTTTGGCTTCTTTTATTTTTCCGGTAATTTGAAATTGTCCAAACGAAAAGTTTGTCAGGAATAAGAGTATAAAAAAATTATTTAATTTCATTAGTTTCATTAGGTTTGGTTTCATCAATAACAAGCACTTTGATCTTTTGATAAACGAAAGAAATTATCAAAATTAAGATTCCTAAAAGAATAAAGGATACGATCTTTCCGGTTTCAGAAATGTTGCTGATGTCGTATAAAAATAATTTCAAGATTGTTAATCCAAGTAAACTTAACGCAATAATTCGAATTGTTTTGACTTGTTTTTTTATTCCGATAATTAAAAATGCAAAAGCCAGAATTCCCCACAGTATTGGGAAGCCGGTTTTTATTATTTTAGTTCTCGCCAATTCAATAACATCTTCTGCTATCAATTCACGAAGGTAAGGGATTTCAGATTTGTAACTTGCATACATTGTGCTGGTTTGTATGTCTTGTAATGTGACTGGTGAATTCATCAATACAAGACCATGAAGCATGACTTCTGAACTTGCAATATAAATAATAAAGAACGCTGCAACCCAGACAAAATAACGATTTTTGAAAAAACTGAAATTGTTCCTGTTTTGAATCTGGAACAATTGATAGCCGGAATATACGATTATTGCTAATGAAATATAATGAAGATAAAACGCTATTGGCTGGCCCTTTCCTGTACGAATGATATCCGTATGTTCGAAAAAAGCATAATTTGAAAATCCGAAAGTAAACAAAACAATATTTGTGACAGTGATTATGATAGCCAGCTGAGATCCTTCATTCGTTTTGTTTTTAATTAAAGCAGAACTTAACATGACGCAGAACAATAAATGATAAAGAACAGGTAATGCAATGGCGCTATTAATATTTTCAATATGAGTATTTGACTGGTAAATAATTTCGAGTAAACCTGTTAAATACAATATAGAAAGCCCTATAATCAAAACGTACTTTTTATACTTTTCAGGATTGAAAGTGATATTCAAAAATGTAATGGTTTCGGTTTCATTTTTCAATAAAAACCAAATTGCAAATAGTGATGAGAAAGCAAAAACGCCTGTTATAAATATTGGATTAATTATAATTTTTAAAGGTAAATTATTGCTGTAAAATAAATCCCAGTCCATTATCAGGCTAATGATCATTAAGATATGAACGATTACTGAGCCAAATCGATAACTTGAAATTTTTGATTTTTGAGAAAGCCACAACAATAAAACAGCTTCTGCAGCCCAGAATAGTGTAATATAATTGCCTTCAAACTGAATAGGGATTGCCAGTGTTATAAAAGTCAGTGTTAATCCAATAAGCAGGTAAACTGCTTTTTTGTCCAGTCCGAATTTTTTGTACAAAAACCACGCATAAGTTAAATTTAATAATGCAATTGCGGTAGTAAACAAACCTCTTAATTCAGGATGGAAATTCGATAAAATAGCCATGCCCGCTGCATAAAACAAAAAGGTATTGCTTGCTAAAATAGTTAATTGGGTTTTAGAGAATTCTCCTTTTGTTCTTATATTATTGATTATATTCATTAAGATAAAAATAAAATAGAAGGCAAATCCAAACAGTAAAGCGCCAAGGTAATGTGGTTTTTCACCGGTCAAGTCATCGGCGAGCCATCCTCCATAAAGTAAAACCGTAAAAACATAGGTGAGTATGTTAACAAGATTCCATTTTTTGTAATAGGCAATGGCTAAAATTCCAATGTTTAGAATAATAATATAACTAAAGAGCACGATGTAATTTCCTTCTCCGGTACTAACCATAAAAGGAACTGCAAAACCACCAATTAAAGAAAGTACAGCAAGTTCTATTCTATTATAAGATAATGATATTAAAGCACTAAAAGCTGTTATGACAACCATTATGCTAAAAGCAATGGATTGATTAAATAAATGATAATCATGAAAAGCAATTCCGATTGTAAAATAGAAAATCGCAATAGCCCCCGCTACAATTACCGAACTGAAAGCAGCGTAATTTTTACGTAATTTATGTGCAATTCCCATTACTAAGGCACCACATAATACGCCAATTCCAACACGCGCAGGTTCGTTGATCCAATCCTTATCAATCGCATATTTTACAAAATAACTGATTCCTAAAACCAGAATTAAAACACCAATTTTGTTGATTAGATTTTCACCAATAAATTTCTCTAAGTCCGGATTTTGTTCTTTAAAATTTTCCCAAAATGATTTTTTTGGTTCAATAGGAGTAATAGGTTTTTTAATTGCTTCCTGATTCGTAAGGCTCGGTTTCGCCTCCATAGAAAGATCTATTTGTACAGGCTTAAATTCTGATGTTTTTTCTTTTATTGAAGGAATTGGCGCCTCTTTAATTTCTACATTTTCTTCGAATTTGATTTCTTCTTTTGGAATAACAACAGAAGCGGATATCGGTTTTTCAACAGGTTTTTCGGCTGTTTTTAAAAGATCGATTTTTTTGCTAAGCTTTTGAATATCATTTTCGAGATTATCAAAACGACTTTTAATTGTATTAAGAATGTAAATAAGAATACCAAATAATCCTGCTAAAAGAAAAACCTCCATATAGTTATAAATAAATGTTTCTAATTGGTAAATATAATAACATTTTAATGCGATAACAGTTTTTTAATTTTTTACTTTTTGGATTTACATTATATTAATACTGGAAACTTTTTTGGTGTAAAAAAAAATATCTCTTCAAAAAGCGGAATACATTATGTGCTTTTTTTATTTAAATCAGGTTAATTGTGTGTTTTATAGATAAATAAGATTTGATTTAAATTTATTAAATATCTTGTGAGAAAACTGCTTGTTCATGCTGTATATTTGCAGGAATTATTTTAATAATTAGATAGGTATAATTATTCATTTTATTTTTAATTGTATGTGTTTAGCCAAATTCTAATATAATATTTTCAATTACAAATCTTCTTATAGTTAGAGGAAGTTAAAGCCAAAATTTAATTTGAAGAGTTTATTCTATAACTAATTTTTAGGCTATTCTCGAATTATTAATAAACCAAAGCTAAATTTATTTTATGAAACTGATGAACTTCATTTTGCATCAAAACCGATGTTTTTTTCTTCTATTTTTTATTGGGCTATCAATCTATTCTCAGCCAAAGCAAAGGGAAGGAGATTTGTTAATAAATGATTATCTGACCAAAGGATATGATTATCAGTTAGAAGGTAAGTCAGATTTGGCAATGATAGAATATGACAGGGTTTTGAAATTGGATAATACTAATAATACAGCCTATTATAACATTGCTTTGATTTATGCAAAATCAGGACAACAGCCTAAGGCAATAGAGATTTGTGAAAAAGCCTTGCAGTTTTGTACCGGTGATTTGGTTGACTTTTATCTTATGAAAGCCAACTGCTATTCTGACATTGGGAAATTTGAAGAGGCATTGCCTTTGTATCATAAAACTTTGTTATTAGAAGTTCCGGACTCCAATAACAATACGCATTATAACCTTGGTTATACTTATTTTAAATTGCATAAATGGCAAAGTGCTATTGTTTATTTAAAAGAATATCTGGAAAAAGGAGAAAAAGAAAATGGTAATTATAATGATGCATTATTTTATGTTGGAAGCTGTTATAACCAATTAGGTAATGACAATGAAGCAATACTTTATTTTGATAAAGCGATTGCTCAGAAACCGTATTATAGTTATTTTTTTAACAAATCAGAGTCTTTGATAAAGCTTAACAGAAAAGAAGAAGCATTAAAAGTTATTGAAACAGGATTGATGAATAATCCTGATAATGCTGAATTATATTTTAAAAAAGCTCAAATCTACAATTCTTTGAAGCAGCCTGAAAAAGCCAACACAGAACTGAAGCGCGCTTATGAAATTAATCCTGCAGATACCGATATCCTTTTAGATATGGGCGTGATGTATGAACACGATAACCAGATAGGGATGGCAATAAAGATGTACAAAAAATGCATTCAGTTAAAGGATAACCTATCAGGAGCTTATGGTAATTTAGCAAATATATATATAGCAATAATGAATTAAAGAAAGACAGTGCATTTTACTACTATCAAAAAGCTTTAATTACAGATAATAAAAATGCTAATAATTATTATAATTTCGGGAATCATTATAAAAAATACAAAAAATATGATCTTGCATTAGAAATGTATACTAAGGCAATAGAAGTTAATCCTTCCCTGACACAAGCCTATATAAATAGTGCCATAATTTATGATGTACAAAAAGATTTAAAAAAGGCAATCGAATCTGTTATAATTGCAATTGATTTGGAGCCGGGAGATTACTCAAATAATGCATTTCTAGCTTCTTTATATTTTGATGCTATGGATTATAATAATACAATTTTGTATACTACTAAAGCCATACGATTGAGTACACCGGAAAGTAAGGATTATGGATTGTTGTTTAAAAGAGGAGTAAGTAGACAAATTGTAGGAGAGTATCAAAATGCATTGTATGATTACTTAGATATAGTGAAAAACTATTCAGCCAATGAAAAGAAACAGCATGCAGATGTTTTTTCTAATATTGGGTATTGTTATATGGAAGATGATCAATTGGAGGCTTCTCTTAAATATTTTAAGGAAGCAGTAACCTATAAACCGGAAATTGATCAGCTTATAGGTTTGTTTACCGTTCAGTATTTGCTTAATGATAAAGTTGGAAGTGAAAAAACGATTAGCAAGGTAAAAACGGTAGAACCCAAATTAAAAGAAGGCTACAAAGGCATTGGAAAACTTGAAAAAGAAGGATATTTTTATACAAAAAGACATAAAGAGGTACTCCGGAAAATATTGAATTAACTTCAAAATACCTGGAAGTATCAAGCTGTTTTTCCCTGTTACATTCAATCCGTCCCTCAGGGCGGATTTTTGTTTTTAACTCAACATGAACATGGCAAGTTGTGTTTTGAGGCATTTTTTATATGGGATTGACTTCGTTTCACAGTCAGTTTCGTTCTATTGGTGTCAATTATAACCAAATTGTAAAATACACCAGAATCTATTGAAAAAGGAAAATTTTCTAATAATCATCCGGTTTATAAAGAAACTGTGACAAATAAAAACCGCCACGGTGAAGATCTGATGGTGTACATCCAAAGAAATGTTTAAAGTCTTTTATAAAATGGGACTGGTCAAAATACCTTAAATTGTGGGTTATCTGCTGCCAGTCAACATCTTTTATCTGTTGGATTTCTTTGTATGCTGCATTTGCTCTTACAATACGGCTGTAGGTTTTTGGAGAAACGCCAATCTGCTGTTTAAAATGGTTTTGAAAGGAGGCTCTGGTCATTCCTACTTTATTGCGTAGCTGCACAATATCCATCTGGCCGGAACTTGTAATAATATGCTGCATAGCCAGTAGGATTTCTGTTTTTGGTTTATTCTTAGACCGTACAGCCATTTCGAGCAGCCAATTATCTACTATAGGAATCATACTGTCAATATCCAGACCGCAGTCATCCAGCTGATCATAAAATGTGGCAGTATCCGGTAAAAAATTATCTACTTCCATCCATTTATTGGTAAAATAGTTTTGGGGAATTCCAAACAATTCAAAAGCAGCACCCGCCTTAAGTTCTACAAGGATTTCTGAATTGACAATGGCTTCACTTGTAAAATATTTTACCTCATCAGTCTGCCCGCTAAAACGGATGCGTGCCGAGTGCTGTTCTTTCCTGCCAATATCAATTACACTGGC
>NZ_JASY01000007.1:0-251317 GCF_000735715.2 Flavobacterium chungangense LMG 26729 | reverse complement strand
TAGAAAATCAGCATAAATCTTATCAGGGACAACCCTTATTATCAACGAGTAAGATATAAAACCTTTTGTTGAATTCTTATTCGCAAACTTGCTGTGTCTTAAAATAAAACTAATTTAAATTTAAAAAAAAAGATTTATTAACTTGTTTATGTCATAGTAATCGGGGCTAGTTTAGAGGTTTCGTTTTTATAAGAAATAAAAGTAAGATTACAATATTAATTAAAAACACTAAATTCAAAATCTACCAAAGCTGTTGTCTAAAAAAATATAGCAACAACTATTAAAACCAACTGAAACAAAAGCAGCAGCCAGAAAACCAAAAATGAAGGTTCAATAGTTTCAGACACAAATTTTTTTATATTACCAGAAATAACTTCGGATAGTTTAAGATCTTTATTAGCGAAATCTACATTATTAAAACTGATTTTATTAAGTAAATAACTAATTACTTTTTTCTTGATCTTAGAACTTTCCTTATCATTTTTATTCGCTTCTAAAAGTTTCAATTTTAGCATTGTTTTATTCGAAATTGAATTAGTCCAATTATTAGAAGCTGTCAATTTATCTACAAGTAAGGCAATTTTTCCTTCTATGTAACCTCCCATCTTATTTTCCCAAATTTGATGAATAGCAGTCTGGATAGCTACTTTGTTTGCAAACATGAAATAGGCCAAAATAAACATTGGAGTACCAATAAATAAAAGAAATCCACAGAAATTATGAGAAAATAGATTTATCAAGTATACATATATACTTCCGTGTCCGCCTCCAGCTCCACCATTGTCCTGAAATAGAATTATTAAAAAACATATTAATGTAAATAAAGTTCCAACCGATACAATTGTAAACCATCTGAAGGATGATTTTGCCGTAATTTTAGCAATAATCTTAATTTCTTCATTCATAAGTATTTATCTTTTTATTTTAGTATTTGTTTACAATAATACATTTTTAATAAGTAAAAACCTATTTGTATAAACAAAAAAGGCATGAAAAATAAATTTCATGCCTTTCGATAAATAGTATTATTTTTAGAAAAATCTGCTATGCCAGCTGTCGGCGGCAGGAACTTCCCAAGACTCATTAAACTCTTCAATATTATTTACTAAATTATTAAAAACTATCGTATTCTCAGATACCGATTTGTCTTTTACCATTTTCTTGAAATCAATTAATGGTTTGTGGGCAATATGCTCTCCAAGTTTAAAAGTTACGTTCATTTTATCCAATAAATCAACATTATACTTTTTCTCTAAACCCTGAATAAACTCAACAGAACTATCTATTGAACAGCCTGTAGCAGCCTGCACATCCTGATTAACAGCCAAAATTATAAATCGATTGTATTTAAGCAAAAAAGAAGCTTCAAGACTTGTTCCATGCGCAGCCCATTCTTCTACAAAAGCTTTTAAATCAGTTTCAATCTCAGAAAATTCTTCCTCAGAAAATTTTCTGTTCGATTGATAAATCCAAACTCTGGATTCACCTGGTAAATTTTCAAAAGGTATATACATTTTTAATTTTAGATTTATTTTTTTGTTTCAAGTTTCAGGTTTCAGGTTTCAAAACTTAGAACCTTAACCTCTTAGTAGCTCAGAATCTTAACTAAAGATCTTGCGCATTAGCAATTAACTCAGCAATATCCATAACTTTTACCTGACCTTCTTTTTCTTTGTTTTTGATACCGTCCGTTAACATCGTATTGCAAAACGGACAGCCCGCTGCAATAATATCGGGTTGGGTTTCAAGTGCATCTTCGGTTCTTTCAATATTTACCTCTTTATTTCCGGGTTCTGCATCTTTAAACATCTGTGCTCCCCCAGCTCCACAACATAAGCCATTCGCTTTAGAGCGCTTCATTTCAACTAATTCAACGTCCAGTTTCTCAATTAAATTTCTTGGAGCTTCATAAATTTTATTGGCTCTTCCTAAATAACACGGATCATGAAAAGTAATTTTTTTACCCTTAAACTGACCACCTTCTACAGTAAGCCTTCCTTCATCAATTAAGGACTTCAAAAACTCTGTATGGTGAATAACTTCATAATTACCTCCCAATTCAGGATATTCATTTTTTAAAGTATTAAAACAATGTGGACAGGCAGTAACTATTTTTTTTGCTTCATAAGCATTCAAAACCTCAATATTCATAATGGCCTGCATCTGAAATAAAAACTCATTCCCTGCTCTTTTTGCCGGATCTCCGGTACAGCTTTCTTCAGCACCCAATACAGCAAAAGAAACGTTTGTACGATTAAGAATTCGCACAAAAGCTTTTGTGATTTTTTTTGCCCTATCATCAAAACTTCCTGCACAACCAACCCAAAACAACACTTCCGGTTGTTTTCCTTCTGCTAACATCTCTGCCATTGTTGGTACTACTAAACTTTCTGACATCTTCTTATTTTATTATATCGGTTAATCATTGAATTGCTTAAAAGTTGATAACGAATTGACAATCCATTTGTAAAACCTAAATTATTTTAAAATCGGCAAACGGTTAATAAACAAGCAATCATTTAAACAATAAATCCTAATTCTCGTTTTTCCAATTCAATCGGTCTTGCTGGCTGTATTGCCAAGGTGCACCATTATTTTCAATATTTGTCATCATAGCGTTTAATGACATCGGGGCAGCACTTTGTTCCATTACCAAATAACGACGCATATCCATAATAATAGACAGCGGACTAATATTAACGGGACATTCTTCAACACAGGCATTGCAAGACGTGCAAGCCCACAATTCTTCGGGAGTAATATAATCGTTTAATAATGTTTTATTATCCGGAACAAAAATACCTTTATTGCTATCTATATTTTTCCCTACTTCCTGCAAACGGTCTCTCGTATCCATCATAATCTTACGAGGAGATAATTTTTTTCCTGTTTGATTTGCAGGACAAGAAGATGTACAACGTCCACATTCTGTACACGTATAAGCATTTAATAATTGCACCCAGTTTAAATCCTGAACATCACTTGCACCAAATTTTGCAGGAACAGCATTTTCATCTACAGCAGCAGCAGCAAACGGATCGGCATTTGGATCCATCATTAATTTTACTTCTTTGGTAACCGACTCAAGATTATTAAATTTTCCTTTAGGATTTAAATCTGCAAAATAAGTATTTGGAAATGCTAAAAGAATATGAAGGTGTTTTGAGAAATACAAGTAGTTCATAAAAACCAAAATACCAACAATATGCAACCACCAAAAAACTTCAAACAACAGAACCACCAATTCATTTGACATTCCGTTAAAAACAGGAGCTATGAATTGACTTACCGGAAAACTTCCTGCCTTATGAAAAACTCCTCCCGGAACATTTTGCAAATGCAAATCAGAGGCATTCATCAGTAAAAACAAAACCATTAGAACGGTTTCAAAATACAAAATATAATTAGCATCACTTTTAGGAAATCCGGTTAAATCCGAATGTATAAAACGTTTTAATCTAATCAGATTTCTTCTAATCCAGAAAACTGTTACTGCAAAAATTACAAGTATTGCTAATATTTCGAAAGAAGCTATTAAGATATCATAAACAAATCCCAGATAAGGGGCGAAAATTCTATGAGTTCCAAATAACCCGTCAATAATTATTTCAAGTAATTCAATATTAATAATTATGAACCCGACATAGACAACAACATGAAGTATTCCAGCTATAGGACGCTTAACCATTTTTGATTGTCCCAGTGCAATCATAGCCATATTTGCCCAACGTGCTTTAGGATTATCTTTTCTGTCTACATCAACTCCCAAATTGATATTTCGAATGATTTTTTTTACGTTTGAAGCAAAAAAAGCGAAACCAGCTATCAGCACTATAGCAAATAAAATATTATCTAGATAGCCCATTACTATTATTTTTTAGTTGTCGAATTTACATCTTCTGTCGGAGCTACATAAGGTTTATTTTTCTTTCCAAAAACAGAAACATTTACATAGCGTGTTGGATTAAGGCGCACATCCTGTAATAATAATTCTAATTCTTTTGAAGTTTTTGACAAATTAGTATACAGGGCATCATCATTAAGTAATTTTCCGGCAGTTCCTTTCCCCGAATTCAAATTACTCATAATACCGTCAACTTTTGCAAGTGTCTGATTTAGATTTCTAACCGTTTTACCTAAATCGGCTTTGTTTAAAGAATCAGAAATTTTATTAAAATTGCTTGACATTTTATTAAAATTTGTCACAACTCCGTTAATCTGCCCTTTATTAGTATCTAAAATAGAATTAAGGCTTCCTGAAGCTCTATGAAACTGCTCCATAGTCTGACTCAATTCTGACAATGATTTCTTTAAATCTTCCTGTCCTTTTTTATCCAAAACATTGTTTAGTCCGGAAACCAAAGTATTAATATTTGCAAGCATTAAATTTAATTGCTGCTGAATTGGCTCAATTTTATCACCTAAGGATTCTGTTAATCCTAATTCTATAGCAGCCTCCAGAGTTTGCCCATCTACCGCAAGGTTTTTATCTTCCAGATTTGGTATAATTTTAATTTGTTTTCCTCCAATTAAGCTTGGGGAATATAATGCTGCTTTACTGGTTTTAGAAATTGGGAAATCAGTTTTTAACTGAAGCTCTACTAATAACTTACCTGTTGTTTCATTGATTGTAATTTTACTTACTTTACCAATCCCAAGTCCGTTTAAAGTTACTGGAGCTGACTGTGGTAAATCCTCTACATTATCATATTCAACATATAAAGTCTGATAATTAGTAAAAAGGTCTTTCCCTTTTAAAAAACTATACCCCCAAATAAATAATAAAATTGATGCGATGACTAAAATAGCCGTTTTGATTTCTCTTGTTAGTTTCAAAATTGTAAGTGTTTGTACAAAAATAATATAAATATTCGAACTTACCAGTATTATTTGATAGCGTCCTGAATGTTGATTTTTTCACCATTTTTAGTCGCTACTAAAAAAGAAGCACCATATCCTTTACTTTTAGCTTCTTGCAAATATTTTTTAGCGCTTTCGTAATCTGAAGTCTCCTGATAAAAATATTTATAAATATTATTTTCATAGATCATCGTTACATTTTTTAACCCCTTGAAGTTTTTAGGCTCTAAAGGTGTCTTTTTTATACTGGCAATAAGCTGCACCTTAAAAAAAGTTCCTTTTACAGTATCCTTAACTATTTTTGGAGTATTTTCAACTGTTTTAGGCTTTGCAGGGATAGAAGTATCTCTTGCAGGCTTCATGTCGTTTATTTCCGGGGCACCTGTTCCAAAGTATTCTCTTTTATAACTTAAAATAGCCTGAGCAATTGCCTGAGCTATATCATCCTGTCCTGCTTCTGAATTTAAAATATCTCCTTCAGTAGGATTAGACACAAATCCTGTTTCTACTAAAACCCTTGGCATATAAGCCTTATGAAGTACCATAAAAGGAGCTTGTTTTACTCCTTCTCCTCTAATTTTTTTTCCAAGTTTTGCAAAATTATCTTCAATTTTACTAGCTAAGGAAATACTGTTATCCAAATATTCTTCCTGCATCAACATCATTGCCGTCATTGACTCAGGCGAATTGGGATCAAATCCTTCATACTTACGTTTATAATCTTTTTCGAGTGTAATAACCGAGTTTTCTTTTTTCGCTGCTTCAAGATTCGAAGAAACTTTACTCAAACCCATTACATATGTTTCTGTTCCGTCTGCAGCTGTATTTTTATTGGCGTTGCAGTGTATCGAAACAAAAATATTGGAATTGGCTCTGTTAGCAATATTGGCCCTTTCTACCAAATCAATAAAAACATCTGTTTTTCGGGTATATATAACATGAACATTTGGATTAAGTTCTAAAATCTTTCCTACTTTCAAAACAATAGCCAAAGCAATATTTTTTTCAATACGACCACTATAAACAGCACCAAAATCATGATCTCCATGTCCTGCATCAAGTGTTACTTTAAAAACATTTGACTGAGAGTAAACAGAAAAACACGTTATGGTCAGAAAAAAAATAAATATTAGTTTAGTTTTGTTAAAAATGTTCATAAATCTAAAAGTTAATTTTAATAAAATGCAAAGCTATAATTTTTACAATTGATTATTTTTGCCAAAAATTATATGTAAGTTTGACATGTCAAAAAACAAGCCATACTTTTACAAAAATAGCATTTAAACCTTTGCATACAAACTTATTTAATATCGTTTTAATATCATTTTTCCTAACTATAGGATGTGGTAATTTATATTCTCAGGAAATAAAACCCAAAAAAACTCCGTTACCGGCTGCAAGACAATCTGATAAATCAAAAAAAGCTTCTAAAGACACCACAAAGACTATAACGGATACAATTAAAATTGACAGCATTAAGCCCAAAAAAGCTTTTCTAGATGGGCTACTTAAACATAATGCCAAAGGTTACGAAAAGATAGATAAAAAAAAGAATACCCTGACTCTTTATGATGAAGCCGAATTGTATTATAAAGATATTGAATTAAAATCCGGAATTATTATTCTTGATTATAAAAATGATGAAGTATACGCCGGAAGGATAAAAGATTCTGCAGGGATTCTGGTACAATATCCGAATTTCAAACAAGGGTCTAATGAAGTTCAGCCAGATTCAATTCGCTTTAATTTCAAAACAAAAAAGGCTTTAATTTATAATTCCAGAACAGAACAGGGAGAATTTAAAATTAAAGCAGAAATCACCAAAAAGGAGAATGACTCGGTTTACTATTTAAAAGGAGCTCGTTTTACTACATCGACTGACGTTGACAACCCTGAATATTATTTCAGAACGAGCAAAGTAAAATTTGTTCCCGGAAAAAAAGTAATTACCGGATTAACAAACATGGTTATTGCAGACGTTCCTACTCCAATTGCATTGCCATACGCCTATTTCCCAATGAGCGAAGAAAAAAGTATTTCGGGTATTATTGTTCCCAGTTATAACGACTCTAACACCAGAGGGTTTTCATTACAAAACGGAGGTTATTATTTTGCTTTAAGTGACAATTATGATTTAACTGTTTTAGGAGATTACTATACCAACGGCAGTTATGCTATGCGTTTTGAATCTTCATATGCAAAAAGATACAAGTATAGAGGGAATGTTAATTTTAGATTTGAGAATTTAATATCAAGCGAAAGAGGCTATCCTGATTATTCCAAACAAAATATTTATAATATTCAGTGGTCACACTCAAAAGATTCCAAATCGAATCCTAACTCGAGTTTTTCTGCTTCTGTGAATATGGGTAGTAGTAAATATTTCAAACAATCCATTAATCAGGCTAATATTGGTTCCAGTTTAAACAACACGCTTAGTTCTTCCATTTCGTGGAATAAAACATTCAATACTATCCCACAAGCCAGAATAGCCTTAACTGCAACGCATTCTCAAAATACACAAACTGAAGAAATAAATATGACTTTACCTTCGTTACAGGCAAGTGTTGATCGTATTTATCCATTTGTTGGAAAAGACGGTGTCAAAAAAGGTCTAATTAAAAATATTAACCTACAATACAATCTGAGTGGTAAAAACAGTTTTGTAACTACTGATTCACTATTCTTCAAGCCTCAAATGTTTGATAATGCCAAAATCGGAATGCAACACAGCATCCCAATTAGCACCAACTTTAAAGTATTTAAATATTTTAGTGCAAGTGCATCAACTAACTATCAGGAAACCTGGGTAACCAAAACAATCAACAGATCTTTTGATAGCGACTTAAATACTGTTGTTGATAAAACAGTTAATGGTTTTGATGCCTTTAGAACGTATAACTTTAGTTCAAGTTTAGGAACCACTATCTATGGTACTTTCAAATTTGGGGACACAAAGAAAATACAAGCCATACGACATGTAATGCGCCCATCATTCTCCTACTCCTACACACCTAGTTTTGAAAGATATTATGACACATACGCCATAGATGCAACCGGAGCCACTTATAAAGATTACACCCGATTTGAAAACGGAGTTTACGGGCAACCAGGAAAATCAAATTCTAATATAATCGGTTTTGATTTAAGCAATACTTTTGAAGCAAAAGTAACAGATAAGGACAGCACTAAAACAGAGCCTAAGAAAGTGATGCTGTTAAATAATTTAAATTTCAGCACCAGTTATAATTTTAATGCTGACGGAAAAACAACATTCGCACTTGAGCCTATTCGGGTTAGTGGAGGAACGCAATTGTTTGACAATAAAATGAATGTCAATTTTGCCGCAACATTAAACCCTTATGCCATTGATAATTCCGGACAGCAAATTAATGTATTCAACATCAATAATAGAGGAAGCTTGTTTAGAATGACAAGTGCCAATATGACACTGAATTATTCCTTTTCAAACAAAAACGACAAAAAGGATGAAAACAAACAAAGTGAGCGAAACGGAGGTCGTAGTGATGATTTATTTGGAACAAACACCGACCTTAATGACACCAGGAAAAGTCAATTTACCGAAGAAGATTCTGAGAATGTAATAACAGAATTCTTCAATTCAAAACTTCCCTGGGATATGACTATGGCTTATTCATTGACTTATACAAATACAAAAAGAGAAAATAAGATTTCGGGTAATTCTTTAATGATTTCTGCAAATATGGATATTACCCCTAAATGGAAAGGCGGAATCTCAACCGGTTATGATTTTGTACAAAAAGGCGTTACTTTTACACAACTGCGTTTTGAAAGAGATTTATTAAGCTGGAGAATGTCTTTTAACTGGACACCTCTTGGTACGTATTCTAACTGGAATTTCTTTATTGGAATAAAATCAGGAATGCTTAGTGATATTAAATGGAACAAACGAAGCGCTTCTAACAGATAATCAAAATACAATTTTAATCTTTTTGTGATATGAAAAAAATAATCTTCACCGAAAAAGCACCAGCACCAATAGGACCTTATAATCAGGCTGTTTTATCAGGAAACACATTGTATGCTTCCGGACAAATAGCCATAAACCCGTCTACAGGAGAACTTGTTACAGAAAACATAAACGATGAAACACATCAGGTTATGCAAAATATTTCTGCCATTCTTGAAGCCGCAAATATGACATTTGAGAATATTGTAAAGGCTTCTATTTTTATTATGGATATGAATAATTTTGCAGCAATAAATACTGTTTACGGATCTTATTTTAATGAAAAAACCGCTCCAGCACGTGAAACGGTTCAAGTGGCTTGTTTGCCAAAAAATGTAAATGTTGAGATTTCTATAATCGCTGTGCAATAGCTTCTAATAATAATTGTGCCGTTGCTTCGTTGGTTGCCAATGGCACATTATGCACATCACAAACTCTTATTAACATATTTATATCTGCTTCGTGCGGGTGACTCGACAAAGGGTCTTTAAAAAAGAAAACCATTTGAGTTAATCCTTCAGCTACTCTTCCGGCAATCTGAGCATCTCCGCCCAAAGGTCCTGAGAGCATTCGCCTTGTTTTAAAACCTGCTGCTTCAGCTTTGCCTCCTGTTGTACCAGTACCAATTAAACTTACATTCTCATTTTGCAGAATCTCTGTATTTTTAATTAAAAAATTAATCAAGTCTGCTTTTTTACCATCATGTGCAATAATTGCAATTTCCATTCTAAATTATTATTTATTAGCAACGTGATAAGCTATGAGACCGTCAATTGGACGTCTCAAAACATTACCTAATTTAAGTTCATACTTATCAAATATTTCCTGTAATTCGTCTTTTAAATAAAAAGCTATAGAACCAACAAAATGAACAGGAACTTCCTGGCAATTATCATATTGTTTAATATAGTTTTTAACAAAAGATTTCATCCCTTTGAAAATTATTTTTCTACAAAACTCAGACTCTTTATGCTGAATCAAAAACTTGGCAAAAGTTGCTAAATAAGCATTTGGGTTTGGCTCTTTATATAATTTATTTTTAATAAAATCAGGATCCAAATCGTATTCTTTTTCAAACTCAACTGCCAGTTCTTTAGGCATTTTATTGAAATAATATTTTCTGATCAATTCTTTTCCAAAAACATTTCCACTACAGTCATCCATTGCAATATAGCCTAATGACTGCACTTTTTGATGCAATATTTTCCCATCAAAATAACTACAATTAGAACCAGTACCCAAAATACTAACAATTGCCTCTTCTCCTTTTGGTGTAGTTGCATAAACTGCTGCATAGGTATCCTCATGAACCTCTACAATTGCATTTTCAAAATACGCTCTAAACACCTCTTTTAATGCAGTTTGCATTCTTTCAGTTCCGCAACCTGCACCGTAAAAGAACAAATGTGTAGCTTCTTTTCGATTTTGAGAAATATCAAAACGATCATTTACTCTTTCAATAATTTCAGGACCATCAAGAATTTCCGGGTTCAATCCTAAAGTTTGCGTAGTAAACAATACTTTACCATTATCATCAATCGCTATCCAATCAGCCTTAGTAGAACCGCTATCAACTATTAATTTCATTTTAGTTTAGTTTTTTTTAGTTAGTTTAACTTCAATTAAAAGTGTATTTTTTACATTAATTAAAGACATAACAAAATAAGAAAATCCCGTTACTTTGAAATAACGGGATTTTATCATTTAATAAAATATTATTTTAAACCTGCGATATGCACAGATAAATCAATCAATTTACTAGAGTATCCGTACTCATTATCGTACCATGATACCAATTTGAAGAAAGTTGAATTTAAACCAATTCCTGCAGTCGCATCAATGATTGAAGTTCTTTTATCAGAAATGAAATCCTGAGAAACAACTGCATCTTCAGTATATCCTAAGATACCTTTTAATTCATTTTCAGAAGCTTTTTTCAAAACTGCCATAATTTCTTCATATGAAGTTTCTTTAGCAACTTTTACAGTTAAATCTACTGTAGAAACGTCAGCAGTAGGTACACGGAAAGCCATACCTGTTAATTTTCCGTTTAATTCAGGAATAACTTTTCCAACCGCTTTTGCAGCACCTGTTGAAGAAGGAATGATATTGATTGCAGCTGCACGTCCACCTCTCCAATCTTTTCTTGAAGGTCCGTCAGATGTCATTTGAGTTGAAGTAGTTGCGTGAACTGTAGTCATTAAAGCTTCAACAATTCCGAAATTATCATTAATTACTTTAGCTAAAGGAGCTAAACAGTTTGTAGTACAAGAAGCATTAGAAACAATTAAGTCAGAAGCTTTTGCCGTTTCGTGGTTCACACCCATTACAAACATTGGAGCATCTGCAGAAGGAGCAGAAATGATTACTTTTTTAGCACCACCTTTAATGTGCTCATTTGCAGTTTCGATAGTTGTGAAAATACCAGTACATTCAGCAACTACATCAACATCAACTTCATTCCATTTTAAGTCCGCTGGATTTCTTTCTGCAGTGATACGGATGTTTCTTCCGTTTACATAAAGTTTTCCTTCTTTAACTTCTACAGTTCCGTCGAAACGACCGTGAACTGAATCATATTTTAATAAGTAAGCTAAGTGATCTACATCTAATAAATCATTGATTGCAACTACTTCTACATTATCTCTGTTGAAAGATTCTCTGAAAACGATTCTTCCAATACGTCCAAATCCGTTTATTCCTAATTTTACTTTTGACATTTTACTCGATTTTGTTTTTGTTTTTATTTAACTATTAAAAGTTTAATTTTCTCACTATAAACTTCGTTTCTTTTTATGTTGACATTATATCTGATACTCTTAATAATTCTCTGTCAATTTCAGACTTTCCTTTAATCGCCTGTTCCAACGGAGTCAGAGCTACTTTATCCTGCTGTAAACCAACCATGTAATTTGATTTACCATCTATTAATGACTCTACTGCTTTTACTCCTAAACGACTTGCTAAAACACGGTCGAAACATGAAGGAGAACCTCCACGCTGCATGTGTCCCAAAACAGATACACGGACGTCATATTCAGGTAAATTAGCTTCAACATAGTCTTTTAATTCGAATACATTTTTACCAATTTTATCACCCTCAGCGATTACTACTATACTTGATGATTTTCCTGAAGCTTTACTTTTTTGAAGAGAATCTAAAAGTCTTTCAAGACCTAAATCTTCCTCAGGGATAAGAATTTCTTCTGCACCTGCACCGATACCGGCATTAAGAGCAATGTGACCTGCATCTCTACCCATAACTTCCACAAAAAACAATCGGTTATGTGAACTTGCAGTATCTCTAATTTTATCGATACAATCTACAACTGTATTTAAGGCAGTATCGTAACCTAAAGTATGACTTGTTCCAAAAATATCATTATCAATTGTACCCGGAATACCCATAACAGGAAAACCGTATTCAGAATTAAAAATTAACCCCCCGGTAAAACTTCCGTCTCCACCTATAACTACCAAAGCATCAACCCCGGCTTTTACAAGATTGTCGTGTGCTTTTTTTCTTCCTTCAGGTGTCCTGAATTCAATTGAACGTGCCGATTTTAAAATCGTTCCACCTTTGTTTACAATATTATTTACACTTCGAGGCCCCATTTCTTTGAAGTCTCCTTCAATCATTCCCTGATAACCTCTATAAATTCCCAAACATTCTATATTATGATAGGCGCATGTTCGAACAACTGATCGTATTGCGGCATTCATTCCTGGTGAGTCTCCTCCTGAAGTAAGAACACCTACTTTTTTTATTGTTTTTGGCATTATTTAAGTATTAAAGTGTAAAATTAGCAAACATTCACCACTTTTCAGTAGATGATTATTATAAATTGGTATAAATTACCAAATTCAAACGTTTTCGGTTAATAAGTTTTTATATCCCAAAAAATTCATTTAAAATAATAAAAGTATCCTTTTTTAATTAAAAATGTAAAATTAACAATCCAGAAATGAAGTGTTACAAAATTTTGTATTTTATAATGATTTAGAAAAGATGTTTAAAATATTATACCACAACCTTTTGACGAATAAAAATATGTGCTGATTTTAGATTCGAAACCCATTTCTGTTAAAAGTCTTCCACTCATGATGACAACTTTTTATTAAGAATGTTTTATACTCGAATTACATTTCAGATCTGTCTTTTCATCAAATCAAATGTAATCAATTTCCCAATGGGTTAAATTTATAATGATATTTTTAAAAGTCATTGTCTGGTATTAGTCCCTGATTGTTGTTATTTTGTTGTTGTTCTTGTTTCTTTTCTTCTTTTTTATCGGACTTCTTTTTATCCTTTTCAGCTTCTTTTTTAGAGTTTACAAAATTAATATAATCTGGGTTTAAATTAGAATCCTGCAAGTCATTGGAATTTTTACCAGTTTTTTCTAATTTATATTTTTTGAAAATTTTATTGACTAACTCGCTAAAAGTATCAAAATCTACTTCGTAACTAATACCAACACCTTGTGTGTAACCAATTCCCTGACCTACATAACTAATATCATTTTCCTTATTAAATAAACGCAGGTTTGCAGTTCCATCTTCATTAATCCTGTATTGTACTTCAATATCACCTACAATTGCCGATTCATTTACACCTCCTACCGGCACTCCAAGTTTTCCGTTAATAGCAATACGTTCATTAATTTGCGACGTTACAGTTGCTACAACCCGTCCATCAGCCTCTTGACCAATACGTCTGTCTGCAGAAACATAATTAAACCCAACATTGATTTTATCATTATCTGACTTAATTATTCCTCCCAATAAGCTCATAGCTGTTTCAGACAATGTTCCTGACAAATCTCCCTGACTGAAACCATCTGTACTCATGAAAGAACCAGTGGATAATAGATATAATGCCTGAGTCTGACGAATGTCTTTGTCATCCAGTTTATATTGTATTTCTGATTTTAAAACATTACTTACAGAAGGAAACTGAATATCAAAATTTGGTTCCGGACTAGTTAAATCTCCTCTTAAGCCTATAACAACCTCTACCGTAACCTTTTTATTAAATGAAGAATTCTCTAATAAAACAGCAGGATTTGCTATAGTTGTATATACAGCTTCTAAATTTAATTGTGCTTTCATAGGGTTACCTTCCCAAATAATTGAACCTCCTTTTCTAACAGCGAATTTTTTATCTATTAATCCGCCATATTTAAAATTATAGGTTCCTTCATAAGCCTGAAAATCTCCCCACATATTAAACTTACCAAGGGTATTGATTTTAAACAGCAGCGATCCATATCCTTTACCTTTCATACCATGTCCGGAATCCCTGTCTAAAATTACCTCTATTTCTGCATCGGGGGTAATATCAAAATCAAATTCTAATTCCAGGCCATTATAGTTTTTTGTTTTCTCTACAATACCATTAGCTAAATTATATTTTTCCTTGGGCGTTACAAAGTGGATAAAACTTTTTTCTTCAACACTTTGTACATTACTTATGGGTATTTTTATCTGTGTATCTTTACCAGATTTCGCATCAACTTTAATAAACAAGGCTTCTGTTGGCCCTTTGATACTTGCAGTTCCATTAATAAAAGCCGTTCCAAAATAAGCAGCATCTTCACTGTCTTTTGTATCTAATGCCAATAATCGTTTTGAAGTTATGGTTAAATCTAATTTCCAGTCTCCAAAATTCTTATGTTCAATACTTCCGTTTAACAATCCTTTTGTTCCAAACTTGGTATCCGTTAACTGATTGTTTCTAAATAAGAATTTTTCATCTGTTAAATCCACTACAGTACGATTGTTTAGTTCATAATCTGTATTAAGATAAGTAACAGTCATACCTGCTTTTTCAACATAAAGTCTTCCATTAATTTCCGGTTTTTTAAGATTACCGGCAATTGCAGCATTTCCTGAAACAGTTCCTCTTATATTGGACAAAACATTTCCTCCGATTGTTCCCAGAGTAGCCAAATTAAAACCATCGAGTTTTAATTTTAAATCTAACATGGTTTCTTTATTCTGAATAGCAAAACTGCCTTCTGCTTTAAAAGATTCAGTAAAATTATTTTCAATAGATGAATTTATTGTAAACTTTTTAAACGCTTCATCTCCCGAAATGTCAAACTTTAAAGTTCCTAAATCTATTTTATTTAAATTTAAATGATAAATTTCAATAGAAGCTGTAGGCTGGTAGACATTTTTATTCTGCTTATAATTTATATTTCCATTCAAATTACCATTTACAACAAATTTATTATTTAAAGGAGTAATTTTATTGATATCAACATCTTCAAAATTTAAAACAACGTCCTTATAATCAGATCCTTTTATAACTCCATTCAAATCAATTTTTTGATTTTCATGTGATAATATGATATTATCAATAGTAAAGTTTTTAAAGTTTTTATCGAAAACTACCTGATTGTTATCTTCTTCATCTTCATTTAAATACCATAAGTAGTCTTTAAATTTCATTTCAGATTTATGAATTCCAACTATATTATTTTTATTTTTATCTATAGTATGATATAAGTTCAAATTATAATAATCCTCTCCTTTGTTTCCTCCTTTAAACTCAGAACGAACAAACAGTGTATCTTTAGAAGTTACATTAATCAGGCTGAAATCACGAACTTTATAGTAAGGTGTCTTTATACTATCCAATTCGACAAAAGCATTATACAATGGGTTTTTATTATCAATATTGATTCGGACATTATCAAATGTATTTTTTGAAGCCGTTATTTGTTGTGAATTAAATCTAAACTTAAATTCCTGTTTATCAGAATCTATCTTGCCGCGCAAAACTGTACTTGAATCAATTTTAATATCCGGATACAGCATTTCTACTACTTTATTGTAAACATGAAAATTGAAACGCAAAAACTGCCCTTTTTTGACTTTATGAGGTTTATAATTTGTATAAAGACTTCCAACAGAATTCATTACCAATTTATCTAACTGATCAAACTGAAATTTACCTACTATTTTCCCGTTTACAACATCTGTGGAATTGACGGTTATAGTACGTAATTTATCCGAATCAAAACTTGAGTTCACAGTTACTTCATCAAAAACATACGTTGATTTCGGATTTTGATAGACAGCATCTTTTATATATATATTTCCCTGTAAATTTTGAATAGAATTACCAGTTACCTGAACAATAGCATCTCCAGTAAATGTGGAAATTGAATCCTTAACCAGTTTCAGTTTTCTTAAATCCGAATTTTCTACATTAATATGAAAGTCGTATTTGTTTTCGCGTTTACTCAAATCAACCAGACCATCAAATGTCAGGTTCAAATTAGGGTCATTAATAGCTACCTGCCCTTTATAATAAGGCAATTTAAAATTACCATTTACTACAATATTATTATAAGTATATTTATTGTAGTCAAGTTTGGCAATATCTCCTTTTATAATCGTGTTTAGATATTTCTTAGAAAAGCCAACACCGTCAACATCTAAATTTAAGGTCGTTTTACCAATATCTTTTCTATTTAATAAGGCACCCACATTGAAATTATCCAAAATAACATTTCCTGAATAGGAAGCTTTATCAATAAAATCAATATTATTCATATTTAACTGAATCTGACCGTTCCCTAAATCAGTTGCCATTTTAAATTTGGATTCTAAATCTGTTGTCGATACTTTTACTGTACCCACAATATTGAATTTACCAATTCTTTGCAGTTCCTTTGGAAGTTTTTTTCCTAAAACATCTGGCAGCAAAACAACTAAATTATCATAACTCGAAATCAGTTTATCAAACTTACCATTCATAGAAAACTTTTGAGTTTTGTTTCCTAAAAGATTTCTGAAATTAATATTACCTATTATTCTTGAGCCATTTGCATCTCTTAATCTCAATCCTTTTAAATTAAGATTATTTAAGGGGCCTTCTATTTTAGTTTTTATTTTAAAGTGCTGGTTTTTCCCTAAGCCTTTATAAAAATAGCGTATATCGTTTGAAGCTAAAGAAGCTGAATCTAATGCCACATCAAACCTTACTTTATCAGTGAATTCTAAAAAATCTTTAACTTTATAATTTAAAATCGCTTTACCGTAAATATTGGATCTTTTGGTTGTTATCGCTAAGTTTTCAAGTTTAATTTGTTTTTTGGAATAACTAAACTTTGAACTCAGATTTGTTACATAAAGACCTCTGTGATCTAAAAAAGAAAATCTATGAATATTGGTGTTTATTTCAGAACCATATATTTTAAATTCACTGATATAAGTATTCAGTTTTTTAAAGTCAATAATCTTTGGCGTTTTTTTATTCTCATCAATTGCAGAAAATGCACCCTGAGAAATATAGGCATTCCTGGCCGTTAACAAAAAGTGTTTTTTTGATTTAGTTGGTTTTCCTGATTCAAATAATCTTATAAAAACATTGATATTATTTTCATCTTCATTTTTATACGTTTTCAAATTAAAAATCAAACCTGTTAAGCGAACATCTCCAAAAATCAAATCACCATCAATCAATCGGGTTACACTTAAAATATCGGTGGTAATAATATCCGAATAAATTAAAGTTTTTTTATGATGGTCAAGAATCAATACTTTTTTAAGTTTAACACCTCCAAAAACATTTATAGCCACTTTATCGATACTGATATTCGTTTTAAAATCGGTATTGAGTGTTTCAGCAATGTAATGTGCAATTTTGGTTTGCACTACAGGTAAAGACAAAGTAATAGCAGATACCAGTATAAGCAAAACTAACCCCATTAGGGTTCTGGATACTATTTTCTTTACTTTTTTGATAGCTGCTTTTATTTTAGTTTTCTTTTAAATTTATTTTGAACAGACAAAGTACGACTGTTTTTGATAAAAATTCTTTAATTTTGGCTCCTCCTTTACAATCAAAGCAAATTAAAAATTTGATTTGTCAAATATAATTCAAAATTTGTGCCTTTATATGCAAAATTCAGAGGTTTTTATTCTTGCCATCGAAAGTTCCTGCGATGATACTGCCGCCGCGGTTTTACATAACGACAAAGTACTCTCAAATGTTGTAGCGAATCAGTTAATTCACAACCAATATGGCGGTGTAGTTCCAGAGCTGGCTTCCAGAGCACATCAACAGAATATTGTGCCTGTAATTGATGCTGCATTACGTAAAGCAAATGTACAAAAAGAGCAATTAACAGCCATTGCTTTTACCCAAGGTCCTGGTTTAATGGGCTCATTACTCGTTGGAAGTTCTTTTAGTAAGTCATTATCACTGGCATTAAAAATTCCGTTGATTGCTGTAAATCATATGCACGCGCACATTTTAGCCCACTTTATAGATGAAGAAGGCTTTGACAAACCTGAATTTCCTTTTTTAGCTCTAACCATTAGCGGAGGACATACACAAATTGTAAAAGTTAACGGTTTTTTTAACATGGAAATCATTGGTGAGACTACTGATGATGCTGTTGGAGAAGCTTTTGACAAAAGTGCCAAAATACTTGGGCTTCCCTATCCTGGTGGGCCTTTGATAGATAAATATGCAAAAGAAGGTAACCCGAAAGCATTTACATTTACAAAACCAAAAGTACCGGGATTAGATTTTAGCTTCTCGGGATTAAAAACCGCCATTTTATATTTTATCCAAAAGAAAAAAATAGAAAATCCTAATTTCATTGAAGAAAACCTGAACGATATTTGTGCTTCTATACAATATACCATTATCGAAATTTTAATGGATAAATTAAAATTAGCAGTAAAAGAAACAGGAATCAGGCAAATTGCTATTGGCGGAGGTGTTTCGGCAAATTCAGGAATCAGAAGCAGATTAAAGGAAAGTGAAGGTAAATACGGCTGGAAAACCTTTGTTCCGAAATTTGAATATACAACAGATAATGCTGCAATGATAGGAATTGTTGGTTATCAGAAATATTTATCAGGGCGTTTTGAAACTTCTGCAGTTGTTTCAAAAGCACGAATTCAATTTTAATTATGCAATTATTTTACAATCCGAATATAGACGAAACGACTGAAACTTTTTCTTTTGATAAAGAAGAAAGCCGCCATATCATAAAGGTTTTACGAAAAAAAGATTCCGATATTCTACACGTTACAAATGGTTTAGGATTATTATTTGAAACCGAAATAACGCTTGCTTCAGATAATAAATGCATTGTTGAAGTACTTTCGATAAAAAAATCTTCTGAACCGCAATTTCGTTTGCATTTAGCCGTAGCGCCAACCAAAATGAATGATCGTTTTGAATGGTTTTTAGAAAAAGCAACCGAGATTGGTATACAGGAAATAACACCCGTTTTTTGCGATCGATCTGAGAGGAAAGTGGTTAATAAAGAGCGTTTTGAAAAGATTATTTTATCAGCAATGAAACAATCTAATGAAACTTTTTTACCAAAACTAAACGAAGCCATTTCATTTAAGGAATTCATTAAACAAAAAAATGAAGGCCTGCAATTAATTGCTCATTGTGAAGAGACTGCTAAAAAATCATTGAAAGAAGTCTTGAAACCAAATGAAAATGTAACCTTGTTAATTGGACCCGAAGGAGACTTTTCTGAAAAAGAAATTATACTGGCTCTTGAAAATAATTTCCAGCCCGTGACTTTAGGAAACACTCGTTTACGTACTGAAACTGCCGCCGTGGTTGCTTGTCACAGTGTTGTTTTTTTTAATGAGAATATTAATTAAATCGTCAACTTGTCATTTTGACGAAGGAGAAATCACACTGGAAACTCCGCATTTATAATCTTCAATCTTTGTCGAATATTGAATGTGATTTCTCCTTCGTCGAAATGACAAAAAATATAAGTAGTTATGAAAAAAATATTTTTCTTGTTTCTATTCGCTTCCATCTCTTCATTTTCACAAGAAATTGCTTTGCTTAAATACAGCGGTGGCGGTGATTGGTATGCAAATCCTACTTCGTTGCCAAACTTAATACGGTTTTGCAATTCGAACATTCAAACGCAGATAAAAGCAAAACCATCAACGGTTGAACCAGGCAGTCCGGATTTACTGTCGTATCCTTTTGTGCACATGACCGGACATGGAAATGTTGTTTTCAGCGATTCTGACATCAGTAATCTCAGGAATTATTTAAATGGTGGCGGTTTTCTTCACATTGATGATAATTACGGAATGGATCAATATATTCGAAAAGAAATCAAAAAAATATTCCCGAACAATAATCTGGTTGAAATTCCTTCCAGTCATCCTATTTTTCAAAAACCTTTTCCTTTTCCGAACGGGTTGCCAAAAATTCACGAGCATGATGCAAAAAGACCTCAGGCCTTTGGCATTTTTGTAGAAAACAAACTGGTTTTACTTTATACTTATGAATGTGATCTTGGTGACGGCTGGGAAGATCCGGAAGTAAATAATGATCCGGCAGAAGTACGTCAAAAGGCATTAAAAATGGGAGCCAACATTATCAACTATATTTTTACCAATTAATTTCCAGACAGTGCAGCTTACTCACAAAGAAAATCAATTTGCAAGAAAAACATTTCCAATAACCCTTGTTTGTGATCACATCTATTTTCAGCAAAATATTGGTTCTCTTTTTAGGATCAGTGAAGCTTTTGGTGTCGAAAACATCATCTTTTTAGGAAAAGATATTCCATTAACTCCCAGAAAAATAAACAAGACTTCAAGAAGCACTCATCTCCATGTACCTCATATTGTTATTGAAGAAACAGCTGAATTAATTGACTATTTAATCGAAAATAATTTTGAAATTATTGCGTTAGAAATTACGAGTAACAGTAAACCTCTAAAAGAAGTCTTAATTCCTGACAATAAAAACATAGCACTTTTGATAGGAAGTGAAATTGATGGAATCTCTGATAAGCTTTTAGAAATTTCAAATCAAATCGTTCACATTAATATGTTTGGAAAAAACAGCAGTATGAATGTTGTTCAGGCTACAAGTATAATTTTGTACGAATTAACTTCTAAATAAAAAATTTAACTTTTTATAAGAACTAGACTACATAAGGGTTCGTAAATTTCTGGTTAATAATTTGTTATAAAAATTTGGTAGTTTACAATATTTGTTATAAAATTGGGTTAATATTTAACCTAAAAGTAATTTTATAACAAAAACCCCTTTATCATGAAAAAAATTTTTTTTTCCGCAATTACAGCTCTTATGCTGTTTTCTTGTCAAAATGAACAAACAGAATCATCAGATTCAAGTTCAAATTTAAATTCAAGTGTTGCTACCAGACGTGGATGTGCGTCCCAACAAGTTTTAGACGCACAGTTAAAAGCGGATCCAATGCTGGCAATCAGAATGAATGAAATTGAAGCATTTACAAACAAAAGCATCCTGACCAACCGTTTAGTAAATGGTAAAATCGAAATTCCTGTTGTTGTAAATGTTTTATACAGAACCGCTGCGCAGAATATTTCAACAGCACAAATTCAATCTCAAATTGATGTTTTAAACAAGGATTTTAATGCCTTAAATTCAGATTACAACAATGTTCCTGCACTTTTTTCTGGTGTAAAAGCAAATGTTGGGATTACATTTGTTTTAGATCAGGTGATTAGAAAATCGACTACCAAAACCCAATGGGGAACAAACGATGCTATGAAAAAAACTGCTCAGGGCGGATTGGCTCCAACTTCACCAACAACGAAACTTAATTTATGGTCATGTGTTATTGGTAATGATATTCTGGGATATGCGCAATTTCCGGGTGGACCATCATCAACTGATGGTGTTGTGATTGATTACAGATATTTTGGATTATCAGGTGCTGCCAATGCTCCTTTTAATTTAGGAAGAACTGGAACTCACGAAGTAGGTCACTGGATGAATTTACGTCATATTTGGGGAGACGCAACTTGTGGAAGTGATTTGGTATCAGACACTCCTGTTCATAACGAAGAAAACTATGGTGTTCCGGCTTACCCGCATTACAGTACATGTCCTGGAACTCCTGTAGAAATGACAATGAACTACATGGATTATACTAATGACAATGCCATGTATATGTTCTCAACAGGCCAAAAAAACAGAATGGCTGCTATATTTGTTTCCGGAGGGCCAAGAGCTTCTTTTGGAATCTAAAAAAGCATACATTATAAAACATCAAAGCGAGATATAACAATCTCGCTTTTTTTGTTTGCAGCAAATAATCTAAAAAGCTTTTCCTATATTTATGGTCAAAATTCAAAACATGATAACATCAAAAATTATTTCAAATGGAATCTTAAGAGCTTTAACAACTATTTTGATTATTGGAGCCGTCTTATATTTTTTGTATGAAATACAAACCGTAATTGTATATCTGTGTATCTCACTCATATTATGTTTGATCGCAAATCCTATGGTTCAGTTTTTAAAAAACAAATTAAAGTTTGGCAATTCCCTGGCTGCTACAACTGCTATCCTTTTTTTTATTTTAATGATGGTTGGTTTTATCTTTTTGTTTGTTCCGTTAATCATTTCACAGGCCAACAATTTAGCATTGTTAGACTCCAATCAGCTGCAATTACAATTTATTGAAACTGAAAGAAGCATAGAAACCTATTTTAATATCAAACATGTAGATATAGATCAAATGCTTAAAGAATCAAAAATAACATCAATGTTTAATTTTAGTTATTTTACGCGATTTATAAACTCTATCTTAGGATTTGTTGCCGATATGGGAATGGGATTAGTTTCTGTATTTTTTATTACTTTTTTCTTTGTAAAGGATCAGGATGATTTTAAAGCAAAGGCCAGAAAAATTTTGCCTGATAATAATGAAGATAAAATTATAAACTCAATTACAAAAATAAATCACTTTTTAACACGCTATTTTATTGGGTTATTATTACAATTAACAGTTGTGTTTATTTTGTATTTGATTGTACTAATCATTTTTGGAAATAAAAATGCTTTTGTAATTGCCTTTTTATGTGCTATTTTAAATATCATTCCGTATATAGGACCAATTATCGGAACAATATTAGCCGGAATTTTAACCATGATTAGTTTGATTGGTGCTGATTTTCAATCTGAAATTTTACCAACAACTATTTATGTCATCATAGGATTCCTGATCGTCCAGGCTATTGATAACAATATTAGCCAGCCTATAATTTCCTCAAAAAGTGTAAATTCGCATCCGCTGGAAATATTTCTGATTACGATAATCAGCGGAATTACTTTTGGAATTGTAGGAATGATTATCGCCATTCCGGTTTTTACAATGGTAAAAGTAATTTTGAAGGAATTTTTTCCTGATAACAAAATTGTGACCGTATTAACCGAAAGAATTTAACATTGAACTATTCGATTTTAAACAAAAACATTCAGGAATTTATATCTAAAAATAGTGGTGCATCCATTTCAAAATTAGCACTTCAGAAAAATCCTTTCCCAGAGGTTGACTGGATTTTAATTTTGAATCAAATTGAGGCCAAAACAAAAGCTAGGGAAAAATTACCCACATGGTTTTCTACAGAAAACATAATTTATCCGGGTAAAGTTTCTGTAGAACAAACTTCTTCAGAGAAAACTGCTTCTTATAAAGCTTCATTAATTTCAGGAAATACGCTGATAGATCTTACAGGTGGTTTTGGCGTTGATGATTATTATTTTTCTAAACAATTTAAAGTCGTTACACATTGTGAAATCAACGAAGATTTATCGGCAATTGTAAAACATAATTTCACGCAATTAGGTGTAAAAAATTGTTTTTGCTACGCCAACGATTCTGCAAATATCTTAAATGAGTCTGAACCAGACTTTAAATGGGATTGGATTTACATAGATCCATCCCGTAGAAATGATGCTAAGGGTAAAGTGTTTATGCTAAAAGACTGCTTGCCAAATGTTCCGGAATTATTGGATTTTTATTTTGAAAAAACAGATTCAATATTAATTAAAACAGCTCCTTTATTAGATATTTCAGCAGGTTTATCAGAATTAAAATTCGTAAAAAACATCCATATTATTGCTTTGGAAAATGAAGTAAAAGAATTGCTTTTTGAAATTCATAATCATTATACTGGCGAAGTAACCGTAAAAACTGCTAATATTTTAAAAGCAAACATTGAAACTTTTGAGTTTGTTTTGGACAAATTAGAATATGCATCATATCATTTACCACAAAAATTTCTGTACGAACCCAATTCGGCAATTATGAAATCGGGAGGTTTTGATGAAGTTAGTACTTCCTTCCAAATAAATAAACTTCATAAACATTCTCATTTATACACTTCTGATGAATTAATTGCTTTTCCAGGACGGAGTTTTGAAATTGAAAAAGTGTTATCATACAACAAAAATGACATGAAATCGGAACTTTTAAATCAGCAGGCAAATATTACTACACGTAATTTTCCTGAAACAGTAGAAAGCATTCGAAAAAAGTGGAAAATAAAAAATGGAGGAAATTCATATTGTTTTTTTACAACTGATAAAAATAATAGCAAAATAGTTTTAATTTGCAGAAAAATAACTTAAAAATGAAACACTTAATTACACTAACTTTTTTTCTGCTAACTTTCTCCACATTTGCCCAAAAACCTTGTGAATATGCTACGAATGTAACGGATTCAATTGGTACATATAAAGTTACAAATGAGTATTTAATCAGTGAAAAAAACTTTGGCGGAACATCAAATTATATCTTTTTTTCTTTGGCAAAAACTGATGCCTTGCCAACATTAAATCTTCAATTAATTCAAAAAAGCAAAGACTTTATAAAAGCGGATTGTTTTGACAAAAACTCGAAAGTATTTTTACAATTGCAAAATGGCAAAATTGTAACCCTATTGCACATTAATCAGGAAAACTGCGGAACACTTATTCGTGATAAAGAGTTTAACAACAGAATAAATTCAGGAATTTTTGTGTTTATGAAAGATAATTATGAAGAATTAAAAAAATCACCTGTTACCATTATGAGAATCAAATATTTAACCGACACTCAGGATTATATTGTACGAAGTGAATTAACTTCTGAAATGAACGGAAAAGTATATCATCCGGATACTTATTTTATGGAAAACATCAGATGTGTTGAATAATTAATCGCAATTCCATTTTTGACTGGAAACCTTGTCTTTCAAACCTGTTTTTAAATTATAATGCCACCATTCTGAATCAAAAGAATTAAAGCCATTTTTAGCCATTATTTTTCTAAGGAATTTTCTATTAGAAATTACTTTTTTTGAAAGTTTAGTATAATTATGACTCGCCTGAATTCCAAAGAAATCAAAGGGAGTTCCCATGTCAACTTCCTTACCTCCGGCATCAACTATAGAAATATCAACGGCTCCACCTCTATTATGAATGGAGCCTTTTTTTGGATCTGCTACATATTCAGGATTGGAAACAATTTCCCACATTTTTTTTTGAATAGACAAAGGTCTGTAACAGTCATACAGTTTTATTCTATAGCCTTTGTTCATAAACTCTTTATTAGCTGCTATCAAAGCCTTTACTGTTTTTAAACGCAAAAAACATTCGGCACAATCATAAACTTTGGCTTTTAAAAAATTATCCTCGGTTGCATATTTCATATCGTAGATAAAATCTTTACTGTACTCTTTTAAATTAACAAAAGTACTATCGGCAATTGTAGTTTCAGATGTATACACTTCATTTTGAGCTATGGAAGAAGAAATCCAAAAAAAAGAGACCAGAAAAAAAAACAAATTTGTAACTGTAGTTAATGGTGATTTTACTTTCATAATGAAGATTACTGTGTTTAGGTAAATATAAACAAAATTTAAAAAATGCCCATATTCTCAGGTTTAATCGTAAATCCTAAACGCACCATACTTTTATGTTCTCGGTAATCAATTAAACTTTCCGTATATCCTACAAACCACTGGAGTGTGAGGTAATAATTCTCATCTTTGTAGGGTCTCCAGTTTACCTGTGTCTGCAGGGATCCGTAATTGATAAGGCCGCTTCCTTTTCTAAAAAGTATGTCTGCACTCCATCGTCCCGGTTGTAGCTGGTAGGTTGCGCTTGCTTCACCATAACCTACATACTTAGTTAGTCCAGGATTATCTTCCTTATCAACAAGAGGAAACCATCCTCTAATGCCAACTATCCATCTTGGCGAAACCTGAGATTTTAAAGAAAAAGCCAGCATATTCCATGTTCTGGAATAAATAGAATCCCTGCCGTTTGATTCATGTTCTAATGAGATTGCCCCATAGGTAAGCCTTCCTCCTTTTAAGTAAAATGGACGAACAATGGCCAAACCCGGATTAAAATTGATTTCTGAAAATGGTTTTGAAGTTGCGTAAATATCCCAAAAAGCTTTTTGAGTGTACATTAAATAAGGAAAGAAACCACCCCACAAAGGTTTTG
The DNA here is from genome assembly GCF_000735715.2 of Flavobacterium chungangense LMG 26729. Taxonomy (NCBI): domain Bacteria; kingdom Pseudomonadati; phylum Bacteroidota; class Flavobacteriia; order Flavobacteriales; family Flavobacteriaceae; genus Flavobacterium; species Flavobacterium chungangense. The sequence continues at coordinate 225,176 of NZ_JASY01000007.1, read as the reverse complement.
AATTCAATCGTAATTTAAAGCTAACCTGATATTTTACATCAGCGGAGTTGCGGTCAATATCAGCATTTATTGGTACTCCTGTTAAAAAATAATTATCTCTGTGAACAGAGAAACCAGGTTCTTTTAAAAGTGAATCTGCTGCGCGAAAATCTTTTCCGGGTTCTAAAATTTGAGCGTTTGCCTTGATTGAAAACAAAGCAACGAAAATTAATACGTATTTAAAGTGCATTCTTTTTGTAAATTGTAGTTATTTTTGGATTTATACTAATTTACGTTATTCAAAAAATCATATTAACTCAATAAATAAGAAAGTTAACCCAATAAATTTATTACAATTCCCTGACCGTAAAACATCATTTAAAAAATTAGAACTTATATCCTTTTTTATTGAAATCTCTAATCACTATGCTCTCTCTTTATGTTCTATCAGTTTTAAAATTTTTCCGCACTGTACTTATACCATTTTTATAGCCTGCTGTATAATACGGTTTTTTAAGCTTTTAGGAAAAGATATCACTACTCTTAAATAAACAAGACCGTTTCCCCTTAAATTTTGTCCGTTTGAACTATTTTTTTTGGTGTTCTCTCACTAATGACTTTTACGTTTGTACTATCAAATTAAAAAGGCATGTTGCCTGATAACATTTAAAATAGTAAATCATGAAAAATTTATTTTTGCTCTGCATTGTTCTGGTATCCACAAGTTCTTTTAGCCAAAGTTTTTTCGACAGGCTGCATTTTGGTCTTAAAGCTGGTGGAAATTACAGTGATTTTTACAATGCTGATTTTGACACAGAAGGTCTTCCCGGATTTCATGCCGGAGCGATTATAGCCTTTGATATTAATAAAAACTGGTCAGTACAGGAAGAGTTTTTATACTCTACACAAGGTGCAAAGTTAAAAAGCGAATTCTCTGATGACAAAGACCTGAAACTATCTTATATCTCAGTGCCAATTGTCGTAAAATATAAAACAGACTTCGGGTTATATTTTGAAGCAGGTCCTCAAGTAGGAATTTTAGCTTCTGAAGATTTTAAAGAAATAACCAATGATGATTTCGCAGAAAAAATTGATGCCGGTATGGTTGGCGGAATTGGGTATCAATTTTCGAATGGTTTAGGTATTGGGGCCAGATACTACATGGGATTGACTGATGTAAGCAAAATGAAATCAACCACTGTAAAAACTGATTTTCAAAATCATATGTCACAAGTCAGTCTTTTTTACATTTTTTAAAGCAAATTAATTTCATTTTATAGCTAAAAGACAAATAGTACCACCTGTTGCAGGCGGTATTATTTGTTAATCAAAATTATAAGAGCAGTATTGCTATTTTTTGTACTTTTCCTCCATTAGAATACAAAAACAGAATAAATCCACACTTACAACAGTAATGAATAATATCGCAAAATCTTTCTCTCCTTTAATATTGAGGGAAATTTATAAAATGAACATTTTTTTGACGGTTTTAATATCGTTGATTGCGTTATTTTTTCTGTTCATTTTTAAGAATTCGGCTATTCTCATATTGTTCATGACCTTAAAAAGCGTTTTTTACATTTTTACAGTAACATTTTCACTCTCCGCCATTTTGGAATTCTGTGCCGTAAAATTTCCAAATGATATTATTAAATTCAGGATTTGGCGTTATGGAACAAGTTTTTGTACATCCATAATACTTCAAATGTTATTATGGCCGTTTTTCGCTTACATGGCTAATATTGTCTGGAGTTTTTACGATATTGAACTTATTATGACCTTTTTAATGGAAGCTTTTTTTATTGCTTTTCTCGTACTTTTACTGCAGGATTTTGCCATTTTAAGATTAGCTAAAACACAAACTGAACTTGAAAATTCAAAATTACAGCTTCGTACTGCAGAAGCTGAGAATCTACTTCTAAAACAGCAGATACATCCACATTTTTTATTTAATTCGCTCAATACACTAAAAGCGCTATACAAAAAAGATCTCGCGCTTGGAGAGCATTATCTTATACAGCTGGCCGGTTTTCTAAGAGCTGCCGTTACACTCAATGACAGTATGGTTACAACTTTGCGGGAAGAACTGGATTTTTGTCAAAACTATCTTGAAATGCAGAAAATACGTTTTGGCGAAGCATTAGAATGGAACATCAAAATTAATGATCCCAATATGCTCAAATTCAGTGTTCCTACTTTTTCTCTTCAGCCCTTGGCAGAAAATGCTATCAAGCACAATAGGTTTACAAAACAACAGCCATTAAAAATTAAAATTGAGCAAAAAGAGCAATATATATCAGTATCTAATACAATGAACCTAAAGGAATCCGGTGAAACATCTTTAAAAAGTGGACTGGCAAATCTGGCTGAGCGCTGCTTCATCTGTTCTGGAAATGAAATTATAATCAACAATGACGGCGTTACTTTTTCTGTAAGCTTTAAAATAAATACCGATGAAAATCATAATTATTGAAGATGAATCACTGGTAGCAGAAGATCTGGCATCCAGTCTGAAAAACTGTAGTGACGAGATTGAAATCGTAGCCTTATTGGGATCTGTAAAAGAAGCAATTGTTTACTTCAGAACAAATCCGCAGCCTGATCTTATCTTTAGCGATATTCAGTTAGGAGACGGTCTGAGTTTTGAAATTATAAAAACTGTACCTCTTAATGTTCCTGTAATTTTTTGTACTGCTTTTAATGAATATGCACTTGATGCTTTTAAATCCAATGGAATCGAGTATATTCTGAAGCCTTTTAGTGCAGCCGAATTAAAAGTCGCCCTGGCTAAATTTCACAGCATGCAGCAATTAATGAGCGGTCAGATTGCTGAACAATATCAGAAAGCAATGGAGATAATTTCAAATCTAAAGCAGCCTGTTAGCACCTCTATACTGGTAAAATACAGAGATCGACTCCTTCCTTTTTCCTTAGATAAAATTGCTTTGTTTTATGTCGAAGCCGAAACAACGGTTATGCTCGCACATAATGGAAAAAGTTACACCCTGACTGAAAGCCTTGAAGATATGGAAAAGAGAACCAACCGATTTTTCTTCAGAATGAACAGACAAGTCCTTGTAAACCGTAATGCAATAGCAGATGTAACAGATTATTTTCCGAGAAAGCTAAAAATCAACCTTTCATTACCTTTTCACAAAGATATTTTTGTCAGTAGGGAAAAAAGGTCAAAGGTATTAGCATGGCTAGGAAACTGATCTTAGCAAAAGCATTCGCTTATAAATCAACTTTTGAGTTTTCCTTTAAAATAAATACTCAAACACTCAAGGAGGAGGCATAAAGCTAAAACTTAAGCAACCTCAATACTTCTAATGTATCATTTTCTTCGTTTCCTTTAATCAAAATCCTCACGTATAATTTCTATAACGGTTCACCCGCAAAATTGTCCGTTTGACTTCATTTTTTAAGCTTTATAAGAAATTGCTCTCTTACTTTCGCAGTATAATATCTTATTAAAACCAAATAAAATGATTTAAGGTAAAATATAAGCAAAAGATGAAAAACGAAGTAAAACCCAAAATTAAAATTATGAAAACAATCTTTAAAATGATTTCTGTAAAAGCCTTAGTAATAATAGCACTGCTATCTTTATCTTCTTGTGACAATAATGATATAGATCCCTTTGGTTCTGCACGTCTTAAAGTAGTTAATGCTGCTCCCAACTCAGGCTCGCAAAGATTTGTCATGGCCAATATCCCTTACATTAGTGATCTGGAATATTTAGATCATTCTGTATCTTATCATGATGTAGCTTCAGGAAACAACTTGGTAAGCCAGTTCAGAGATGAAGATGATAATAATTTGTATGCTACCGAAGAACTTGATCTGGATGATGATAAAAGATATACGGTATACCTGACCGGAGAATCAAGATCAGATTCTGAGGTAAGGCTTTATGAAGATAATATTAGTGCTCCCTCTAGTGGAAAAGCCAAAGTAAAATTTATTCATTTAAGTAGTGGAGCTCCCTCAAATATTGATTTTATTGATGGACAGGGCAACAACCTTGCTTTAAATATTACACGCTACAGTCAAAGTAATTACTCTGAGATTAATGCAGGCTCATTAAGTATTCAGGTTCGTGGAAACGGCGGAACTGAAAATCTGGCAACGCTGCAGCCTACAAATTTTGCTTCAGGAAAAGTATATACTGTTTTTATAGCTGGGTCTTCTGCATCAGGATATACAATAGAACAGATTTTACATAATTAAGGTAAAATATATTATAATACGCCCCTCTAAATTGATAATTTAGAGGGGCGTCGTTTTAAATCAAATTGTTTTTATTGTACAGATATATAAAAAACATAAGCTTTAAGAATCAAATTTAAATCGGTTTACGATAATCGGAAAGGATTAAATCTAATTGTTTAAAATATTTAATGCCAAATACAATAGAAATAAAAATCTTATTTCACCAAATAGGAAACTTTATCTGCTTCACAAAGTCTGAAGTAACCAAAAGCAAAATTATTGGAATTAGTTGTATTAATAATATTACCTCTGATATTACCGGGAGGAACAGAGAAAGGATTTCCACCATATATTTCTAAAATTAACTTCATATAATTATAAAAATTTTTAGAAATACCGCGATGTGTAATATTAACCGTATTGCCGGGTTTCATTTTATCTTCGTCCGAAAATCGTGTACTGATTTGATTACCATTAATTAATTCATCATCTGTCAACTCATATTCAGGAAAAATCAGAAATTCACTTTGATAATCAGTAAGATAATAATTGGTCTCATTTGCCGGATCTTTATAATAAAAAGTAAGCTCTATTACATCCTTACCACCAAAATCCGGAACAATTTTTTGTTCTACCTTATCAATTGGTGTTACAGAAGTCAGCTTTTCAGCAGCTGTAAAAGTCTGCCCTTCGGCTGTTACATAAAGTGTGTAATTCATATTGATAACAGGTACAAAGTTTGTACATACATAAAATCCAGGTTCGGTTTCATTAAAAGTAAATATATCACCATTACTGTTTTCAATCCTAACCTGTGCTCCCGAAACTTTTGGTGTAGTATTATTGTAATAAGGAGCTGTTTTACTGATTTTTATAGTCTGTTCATTACCTGTTGTTCCTTTTTTCCAAATAATCTCTGCATCTATAACTATTTTTGTTTCACCTGTTTCTAAATCAAGATTTACTACATCTTCACAAGATGAAAAAAACAGTACAAAAAGAAGGCTTAATAAAGCCAATGCTTTACTTTTAAAAGTATACTTTTCTATTCTTTGCATATTATTAAAATTTAAAATTATAAGAGACACCAGGTACTATTCCAAAAATGGATAGTCTTCTGGTCTCATTCGCTCCTGTATCTTCATTAGTTGCAAACGTCATTGAAGCGGCATTTTTTCTGTTGTAGATATTATAAATGCTAAATACCCAATAGCTTTGCCATCCTTTCTTTTTATCGGGTTTGGGCGTATAAGTCGCAGCCAAATCTAAGTGATGATAAAGTGGCAGCCTATTTTCATTCCTGAGTGAAAAATTAGGGATATTGATTCCTCCAAATTCATAATAGCCATTTGCATACGTTACAGGCTGACCTGACTGTAATGAAAAATTAGCATTAAAAGACCATTTTGGATTGTAGAGATAACTGCCCACAATATTCAAATTATGGAGTTTATCATATCCTGATAAATACCAATCACCGTTTGCAATTCCAGGTTCTTCGGGAGTTCTTCCGGGAGTTTTTTGCTCAGCTCTTGATAAGGTATAAGAAACCCATCCTGTGAAATCACCTGTGTTTTTTCTAAATAATAATTCCATACCGTAAGATCTGGCTTTACCATTCAAAATAACCTGTTCTATATTATTATTTGCCAGTATATCTGCCCCATCTATATAATCAATACGGTTTTGGATATTTTTATAAAATAATTCTCCTTCAAAAGAATATTCAGCATCCTTAAAATTCTTAAAATACCCTATTGCATATTGATCCAGAAGCTGTGGCTTTGTAAAAGGCCCACTCGGAGTCCAGATATTCATGGGTAATGGCGACTGCGTATTGGATAAAATATGAATATATTGTGCCATTCTGTTGTAACTTGCTTTTACTGAATTATTATCATCAAAAGCATATGATAATGCAGCACGCGGTTCTAAATTATTGAACTTACTTATTGTTTCTCCACTTTTATATGAGATACTTCCTGTTGGAGTTCCTTCTTCATAAATATTATATATCGGATTATACGCAACTGCCTGCCCATTTTCATAAGTACTAATATTCTCGCTTCCTAAACGGTAAAACATACTATAACGAAGTCCGTAACGAAGATTCAGCTTCTCTGTAATCTGATGTTCGAAATCAAGGTAAGCAGACGATTCTAAAGCATATTTTTTATCCAGCTGTTTGTAATTGAATTGCGAATCTGAGCTTGTTGGCTGTACTGTCCCCGGGTTAAAATCAAAATATTGACCGTCTATTCCGTAGTTAAGTTTTAGTTTTTCAGATATAGTTTGACTCCAGTTATACTTTAACCCATAGCTTTTTATGGTATTGTCCCACTCAAAATTTTCTGTTGAAATACCCAAATTAAATTTATAATCAGTGTAAAAAACAGATAAATTGGTATTTAATTTATCCGAAAAATTATGCTTCCAGCTTAAGATACCCATAGTATTTCCATAAGTACTGGCAAAACGGTCGCTTATATCAAAAACATCATTTCCAAAATATACTGAAAAAGCAAGCGTGTTGTTAGCACCCAGACGATAATTTAATTTAGCATTAATATCATAAAACATAGCCGAATTATTATTATCTGCCAACTTTAAAAATAAATGAGCGTAAGAGGTACGCGCTGCAACAACAAAGGAACTTGTTTCTTTTTTGATAGGGCCTTGTACTAACAAACGACTCGATATCAATCCAATTCCTCCATTTACTTTATAATCTGTAAAATCTCCGGTTAGCTGACTCACATCAAGAACTGAAGAAACCCTTCCTCCAAACTTAGAAGGAATCCCTCCTTTGTATAAATCCAGTCCGTTGACCACATCTGCATTAAAAATTGAGAAAAAGCCAAACATATGAGAGTCACCATACACCGGAGCTCCGTCTAAAAGAGTCAAATTCTGGTCAGCAGCACCTCCACGAACATTAAAACCTGAAGAAAGCTCCCCTGCATTTGTAACTCCCGGCAATGTCAATATTGATTTTAAGGGATCTGGTTCTCCCATGGCTGATGGTATTTTTTTGATCTCTTCCATCGTAAGCTTATTAACACTCATCTGAGTATTTCTCACATCAACTGCTTTGTTGTTGGTAATAATTACCTGTTCCAGCTGCTGACTATCGGCATCCATAACAAAGTTTATTCTTTCATCATCAGAAATTGTTATTAGCTTTTCTCCATTTTTAAAACCAACATAACTAACGATAATTGTATAAGTCCCTTTATTCAATTCTATTGAAAACTTTCCGTCTGCGTCAGTCGTACCCCCTCTTTCCAGTTCTTTGATAAAAATATTGGCGCCAATAACAGGCTCTTTGTTCTCATCTAAAACCTGACCGGTTAGCTTGTTTTTTTTTTTTGCTGTAGCAGCTTTAGCACTTTTTTGCTTTACGAAAATATTATTTCCAGCGATAGAAAACTGAATCAAAGTATTCTTATTCAGTTCATTGACAAGTGCTTTTATTTCGATATTTTTATAAGTGCTTTTTTGATTAAAATACTTTTGATTTGTATTTATCTGATCCGTAAAAGCAAATTTAAAATCCGTTTGGTTCTCAATTTGCGTAAACACTTCTTTTAATGTCATATTTTGATCTACAGTTACCGTTACATTTTGAGAGAACATAGACAGACTGAATAAAAAAAAGCATGCTGAAATTATATGCTTCATGAAATTTTGTATTTTTGAATTATTATTAAATGGGATAGTTCTATACTATCCTGACTATGAGGAGGATGTTTAGTTTCGCGGCTAGTGCATCCTTTTCTTTTCTATCGAAAAGTAATGTGTTTTAAATTTTCATTTATTTCAAAGTTTAGGTTATACATTTCTGCTATTAATTGAACAATTGTTTTTAAATCTTCTTTTTTATTGATTCGTACTGTAATTCTCTGATTATCATATTCCTGCGGAATAGTCATTTTGTAACCATAGTTCTCCATTATATAATTACTGACAGCACTCAGTTTTTCATTTTCAAAATCCGTAAATCTGTTAAATTCGGCTACCTCAGCAATATTGTTTCCATACATAAATTTTTCTCCCGATTTAAGGATCCACTTTTTATTCTGGTTTTTTACATTCATTTGTACACTTCCTTCATAAAGAGCAACGGTCACTCCTTTTTGTACATTTCCCTGAACCGTAAAACTAGTCCCTAACACAGTGGTTGTAGTTTCATTGCAAAAAACCTGAAAAGGATGTCTTTTATCTTTTTTAACTTTAAAATAAGCTTCTCCCTCAACTATAATCTTTCTGTTTGTTTCAAAATTATTGGCATAAACAATTTTAGAATCCGGGCTCAGTTCTACCCTTGAACTATCCGGCAAGGCTACCGTTTTTATTATTGAAGTATTATTTTCAATTGTATTTGAAGTAAGGTAAAAAGCATCCTGTAAAGGGCTTCTGTTAAAATAAATACCTGTTACTGTCAACATAAAAATGATAACCGCTGCCGCTGCTGCATAACGCCAAATTTTAAACTTTGGTCTTTTAGCATCAAAGGTTTTAGACTGGAATTCTTCCCACGAAGCTTCTTTTTCACTGTCTGAATGCAAAAGAGGGGTTTCATTCCATAATTTTTCAAATTCCTTGTCCAGTTTTTCTTTATCCATGACCTTTTACGGGTTAAGTTTTTTACAATAAAATCCTTGTTTAGAAAAAACACCATACACCATTTCCTGAATCTCTCTGTTGGTTTCGATCCTAAGAATTCTTTCGCGGTTTTTGAAATCAAAATTGATAATACAATCAGAAATGATGAATTGTAAAAGGGCTACAAGCAGACCTGCGTCTTTCTTTGTTCTGACATTCGTTTTATACGCTTCAATATGCATTTTTGTTCTCGTTTTTATATATAACAAACGAGAACAAAAAAGTTCCTAATGGTTTTCGACTTTTTTTCGAATAAATTTACTGGCGAGATAAATATGATTGGCAATTGTCTTTTCAGAAAGGTCTGTAATTGCTGCAATCTCCTTATAACTAAGATTTTCCAGTTTATGTAGCGTAAATATTTTTTGCTGCTGTTCCGGAAGCTGATTAATGAAAATTTGTAGTTTTTCCTGTCTTTCTTCAAAAATTCCGGTATCAGTATCCTCTTGTTCAACTTCGAGTTGCAAAGGGTCAAGCTGAATTATTTTATTTTCACGGTTAACATGATTGATGATAATGTTTTTGCAGATAGTGAACAATTGTTTATCAAACAATACATCTTCATTAAGTAACTCCCTTTTATTATACAACCTCAAAAAAGTTTCCTGAACAAAATCCTGGGGAGTAAGAACTGTAAAATTAAAACGTTTGGCAATGTTTATCAGTTTGTCGTAATACTTTAGATAAGCCTCCTTAAAAGCAGCTTCATTACCTTTTTTTAAACTAACTATAAACTTTTTGTTCATCTGGTAAAGATAATAACTAGTCTTAAAAAGTCAAATATTCCTATAATTTTAAATCAAAATATTTAAAAAGCCTTCCTAAAAAGCAAAAAACCCGAAGTGATCGGGTTTTTGTTTAAAAATTAACTCTGGTAGACAATCTCCTTGCTCCTGTTGAGTTGGGATGAATTTCATCTCGCCAGTACTGGGATGAATTTAAGAGTCCGCGATAATCTATGATTCGGCTTTGAAAACGATAACCCTGATGGGTAAAGTTATTTTTGATTTGCCTCAATAACGAATAAAACTTATCCAATAACCGAATAATGATATAGGCTCTCAAAATTTCGTCAGTAATACCCAAATGATCAAAAACCGGTTTAATCCAGGGGCCTAAAGGCAAATCAATCCCTATAATTGAAGGTCTCACACCAAGTTTGTATAAAGGGTAATCATAAGTATGCATATAAAATATTGTATTGGGAGTAGCATGTGCGTTAACAATACTTCCAAAACCAAGATAATTTTGCTTAATTGTATTAAAAATTAAACCCAGATTGACTGAATTAAAAAGTGCACTATCAAAAGTAGCTGTATTTAAATATCTTTTATATAAAATACATTTTTGATACAAAACATCTCCGGAAGGAAGGTTTTTAAGTTCACTCAATTTTGCCTGATCAGTAAAGAAATTCGAATTAAAAGAAGTAACTCCGGCATTTAATATTCGGCCCAACTGTGGAAAAACATCATTTCCGCCACCACTAAAATAAATCCGGTCAATTCGGTAACCACTAACATATTGTACAAAATGAGTTCTGTCAGCATACATCTGCGAAGTTGTTTCTCCAAATTTTGCCAAATGCAGACAATTTAGATTAAGTCTTTGATTTTGGTCAGTAATCGTGTCGTATAAGTCAAGAATTCTTGGTACAGGGTAATCCAGCCAGGAATCTCCTTCAAAAATCACATTTAGTGTATCGGCATTTCCGGCATTTCTCCTAAATAAAAACGAATTGGTCAAAAACGGCTGATGCAACGACTCATCTTCTCCTTCTGCCAGCGATATGCCTGACAGGCTCAACTGCTTCAATGCATTATAAGTCTCATCATTTGGATTAATCAAACCGGTAACTACAATTTTATAGTTGGTCTGAAAATTCAAAATTGAAATAACAGTATTGTCCATTAAACTGTTTGTAATACTTCCGCTATTGGTTATGGGATATCCTAATATTTTGAGATAATCCTGAATTAGCGAAACATCTGACGGATTGTTTACCCCATTCAATCCAACACTGTTATTTATGACACCTTGTGTTACTACAACAGGCAGATTAGAATTTATAACCGGGGTATTTGAAATTAAATTTTCCATGGTATTTCAGGTTTACGTTATTCTGTTTGGATTGATGTAACCATGTCCGGCTCTAAAAATCTCTAATTTATTATCTTTGAAAGAGGCAGTATCACAGGCGCTAAAAAGTTTTTTTCGTATTGAAATAATATCCAGGTTAGGTTCTTTCTCCAGAATTTTCATTACCAAAGAAGCAACATAGGGTGCTGCCATACTGCTCCCGCTTTTAGAAGTAAGCTTATTTGACGCTCTGTTTTCTCTGCTCGAAGAGGAGCAGGATGATTTTATCTTAAACCCGGGGGCGACAAGTTCTGGCTTCATTCGCCCATCAGCGGTTGGTCCGGAACTGCTAAAAGACAGGATCGGTTTTGCATCATCATTCTGATTGTAGGCTCCTACAACAATACTGTATTTTGAATTACAGATCGAGTTTGTTGTATGCGTTTTATTTACAATAGCTGGTAAAAAGATAGATTGTCCGCCATCATCGCGCTCGATGTAGCAATGGTAGCGACCGTTGTTGACAGTCCTGCCTATTAATTCAATCGTCCAGAATTTAGAATTCAGTTTTCCATTAACGAGAATATTGATTTGATTTTTGCCGGTATTAGGTTCTTTGCATCTGTGCAGACAAATTCCAACCTCATCATCATCTTTTACAATTAATTCATCTTTAAAAGGTGTTGACGAAAGCAATATTTTTTGATTGTCATCATAAATATTGACACTTAAAATATCATCACCGTCGTACCAGATTTCCATTTCGTTGGGTGTACGATCATGCTTTTTGAACATCCACGGAATTTTAACTTTCTGATTCAATTTAATATCACCATAAGTATGCGCATTCGCCTGATGATAATTTCCAGTACTTTGTACAATCGCTGTTCCTTTTCTGTGCGTCACGATATAGTCGATGACCTGTTCAAACAGGGTTAGTCCAAAATGATGATCGCCATGACCTCCCAGACTCATATTTATTACAAGCGGCCGTTCACCGGCTTGTTTTGTAATAAAATATAAACCATCGCAGCCTTTTACAGAATCGCCCAAAGACAAATTAGATCCGTTTACATAATTGGTCCCCATATCTACCGCTATAATCGAGGCATTTGGCGCAAAGCTTTTGGGTGCAACGGCACCATTTCCACAGGCAATTCCGAGTACATGCGTACCATGAGTTCCATTACCAAATAAATCGGATTTTCCCGGATGATAACCAAGTTTCTTAAAAGGAAACTCATCTAATAATGCTTCATTAATCTGTGCCTGACTAATTATCCTTCCATATCCAAATTCATTGCCATCATATCTGTCAGACTGCACCCAAATTTTTTCAAAGCGTGTTTTACCGTTATTAATAAAATCGGGATGGCTAAAATCGAAACCAAAATCAATAATTCCAAAAACCACATTCGAGACAGTATCGCTTAAAACCTCATTTTTTTTATCTAAAACCCTGGTTTCAGGATTAGGCTCAACATCGTCATTTGCAGGAATCACACTTGGTGCTTTCAGACTTTTTACTTTTTTACTGTTGTAAATAGAACATAAATAACGACGTTGCGTTTGGATGCTTACAATTTCTCCAAATTCTGAAATAATTTTACAATGATCAGGATAGTCTTTTTCTTTTTCCAAACGCATTAACAACGATAGTTCTTCGTCAGGATTACCATATAATATAACTTTGAGTCTTGGATCCATTGGTTTGTTTTTAAGGTTGCAGATTAATTTGGTCTAACTTATATTTTATCTCATACAATTCAGAATTGAGATACGTGAAATAGAGATTTTCTTCGACCAAAGAGAAGAAAACTACATTTATTTCGTTTTCCTGAGTAATGAAATTGTTGATTTCGCTAATATATTGGGTATTTTTAAGATCAATTTTTTTTAATCCTGAAATAAAATCCTGATCGATTTGCTGCAGTTTCAAAAAATTAGTATCAGCTGCTATTTTACTAACCAGTTCGATTGTTTTATCAATTGAAAAAACCTTTTTTGGGATTAGCTCTTTAAACAATAATTTTTTTTCTTCCTCGGCTTTTTTTGAAAATTTCAGATTACTGGAAAACAAACCGGGACGAATACAATTGATTTTTTTCAGAATTTCAGTGGTCGTTTTCTCAATTCTGTCTAACACAACGGTTTCAGGGTGATCAACTGCCGTTTTCATTTCTGATTATTTTTAGGAAGCCCTTTTTGGTCTTTTGTAGCTCCAGAAGTATCAGGAGTCTGATTTACTTTAGAAATTTCCTCCAGTTTCTTTTTGATTTCCAGAATTGATTCATTTATTACTATATGGTTCTTTTCTAAAAACGTAATTTTTGTGTCTAATTTTTCTGCAATCATCTTATTAAATTCTGCTTTGTTGGCTTCTAAACCTTTAGTAATCTCATCTTTTAAAATTTGATTACTATTTGAAATTTCATTTTTTACCGCTTCTAATGTTACAACTTCTGTCTGTGTTGCCGGGGTTCCGGTTGGAGTTTCGGTAGAAGTTCCTGACGGATTTGCAGGCGTGCCTGTACCCGTTGCAGGGTTTGTCCCCGGAGTAGTACCTGGTACTGGTGTAGCAGGATTAGTGCCGGTACCAGGAGTTTTTGTTACAGTAGCTGGCGTACTAAACTTCTCTCCTTCTATTTTAGCTTTGTTATCGATAATTAAATAGCTCATCAATGGATTTTCAGAAACCATACCTGTTAACAAGGCTGTATTCGTTATTTCCTGATTACCGGGAACATTATAAAATGCTGCCCTGCTGTTTGCTATTATGTAATTGACTAATATATTAAATGGATTCATTTTTTTATTTTTAAGTGTTAATAGAATAAAAGGGCAATTGGGTGTCAATTGCCCTTTTTACATTTATTTATTCATCATCATCATCATGACAAGAGGCATCATCGTATTATTGTTATTGCCGCTAGTACCCTGATTTTGCTGAGACATAATCATTACCATTGGTAACATCATGTTCATATTGTCTGATTTTCCGGAACCAGAATCTCCCATAGTTGTCATCATTGGTAAAAGCATAGACATTGTCTGATCAACATAAATAGCACTTGTATCTTTTTTTTCAGCTATATGTTTTGAAACTACATCCCCTTCTTTATCCAGAACTTCAATAATCTCTAAATTTTCAGGTTTAAGTTTTGGCTGATTCAATAAAGCCCCCATCATGCTCATCATTTGCATGTTCTTTAAAACCTTGGTTTGATTTTCACCTTTACGGGCATCCAACTTTGCAAGTTCTGTATGTTTTTGATCTAATGCAACCAATGTTTTATTTGTTGCCAAAGAGGTTTTCTTCAATTCGTTTACCTGGCTTGAAATCGCGTCTAATGATTTCTTTAACTCGCTTTTGGTAGCATAATCATTTGCTCTTCCGCTTAGTGCTTTTCCAAAATTAGATCTTTGCTTTACGGCTGAACTCACATTTGGTCTTATTCCTTTTATTGAAGGTCTTCTGCGTTTGGCAGCTTCATCATAACTTTCGTCATAGCTTTCTAATAAATCTTCGCCTAAAAGGTCTTCGTTGAAATAATCTTCATTTAATAAATCTTCATCTAAATAACTTTCGAAATAATTCATAATTTTAAATATTAATGGTTAATTTTTATTGAAATAATGTTTGTTATATTTTTGGATGGCAGGCTGAATATATTTGTTGAACAGAATAAAATCAGGAGTGCTGTAACCCGGTTTTCCAATTCCAAAACATTCCGGGCAATCGTCATTTTCGCCGAAACATTCAGAACAGGCTCCAATGGCTTTTGCCAAATCATCGTTCTGATTTAACTCAAATTCCAGCTGAAATTTCAATCCCTCGATTATCGTAAAAAGTTTCTGATTGATTTTTTTAAGTTTCTTGATTCTTTCTTCAAGTTCCAAATCAACTTTTGGCGGTTCTGTTTGCTCTTCCGGTTCTTTTTTTTCCATCAGGGGCTGCATAAGCTCAAAATATTTAGCCATCTCGGGATTATGTTCTTTCAAATATTCTATATAAGCATCCATTTGTATAACTTTTAAGTTTTATAAACTGGCAATAGAATTTTCAATTCTATTGATTCTGTTTGGTGTATTCGAACCCACAAATTGTCCATATTGATCTACATAATAGTCTTCTGTCGGAATTAGTCCTCCGTTGTAATATTCATATAAAATATTCTCGGTTAGATAATTAACAGTCTCAATTAGTTCAGCAAAAGAATGGCTTTCAATAGGTGCATTTGGACTTGCAGTACCTAAACTTTGCTGTGCTTGTCCTGCCTGAAATTGAGGATTATTAATTACGCCTCCCAACTGGTTGTACAAACCTTGTACTCTGGCAATATCCTGTGCTGCCTGTGGACGCAACTGAACAGGGTTATCCTGAACATATTGCTGGATTGCCGGCAAAGCTGCTCTTCCAGCATCGGCCAAATAGCGGGTTGTATTTCCCCACGCTTGCCCCAGTGGTGAAGGTGCTTGTCTGCGTCTGTTATTATTAGCTGGTCTTCGCTGTTGTTGCGGAGGTCCTTGTCTGCGTTGTTGCTGACGACTGTTGTCTAATGCAGCACTTCCTGCTCCTGCCAGATTACTAACCAGTCCACCAACCGCTCCGCCTATTTGAGGTGCTCCAAAATAAGTACCAACAGCAGTTCCTACTATTGGAGCCACTGCCGAAACACCGCGCAAAACTCCTGAACCAATACTGCTGGCTACATTTCCTAAACTTGACCAAAACCCTTCTGCTTCACTTTCAGACATTTGATCTACTCTTGATAAAAGGACATCTTCTAATTCACTTTCATTCAAATTAGCATATTCCGGTCCTAAAACATATCGTACAGCTTCAAAATAATTGTCTTCGCTGAATGATTCTCCTGCAAAAACTTCGTGATATAAACTCATAACTTTAGTATTATAATTAGCTCTTACTCTTTTAACTAGGCTTTTCAGATTTCACCTATCCATTTTGTGCACCAAATGAACGATGTAAAATTGATTTTATTTATTTTCCTACAAAACAGTGTTATAACCCAAATTTTTAAATAAATTTACCCTACAAAAAAAGGGTGATTTTCCCCTTTGTTTTTGTAAGAATTTAAAATAATTTTGCTCAAACAAAAACATTTAAAATATTAAATAACAATTAATTAACCCCTAACTATTAAAAAAATCATGGAAAGAGAACCAGAAAGACCCACTCAATTAATTACAAAAAGATTCGCGAAGGAATTGCATTTAAATTTTATGAAATACCGCGCCCGGGTAATTGCTAAATACATTACAAAAGAAGATGCCAATAATGTTTGGTTTTCTGTAGAAGAGCTTGAAAATTATATTCATTATATTAAGGCTAAAGGCAAGAAAAAAGGATATGATGTAAACGGAATCCGTTTTTACTATGGTGTATATCCAGATGAAAGAAAATATGAAGAAAAAGCAGGCCGGATGACCATTTTTTTAACACCCACAGGAACAAAAATCAGAAAAACTGCACCTGATGACATACAACCTTTTGCTTTGGTTCGTCAAATTGGTATCGAAGAAATACCAGGAATTGAACCAATGAATTACGGAAGTATCGGAAATCCTCCCAGCAAAACATACTAGAAGATTATGTTTGAATTTTTAAGATTTTATACTGTCTATTTAGCTTTATTTTCCGGAATTATCGGCCTAATTTCCTGGCACAAACTTCCTACGAATAAAGCTAAATTTTTAGTAATTTTGATTTGGTTTTCTGCCGCAATAGAAAGAATAGGTTATTATTTTACGGCATGGACAGGCATATTAAATTATTATGTTTTTAATTTTTATATGCTGGTCAGTTTTTGTGCTTTTATCTTACTTTTAAGGAGTGTTTTGTCCAAAACAAATTATCGAATAACAGGACTTTTCAGTTTAATACTGTTTATCCTTTCATTTTTTTTGAATATCTTATATTTTAAAGAAGATATTAACCAGTCATATACCTATAGTTTTGCCATTGGCGTGCTGTTAATTATGATATTATCCTGCTTATACTTAGTCGAAATTTTTAATTCAAACAAAATATTAAATTTTAAAAAATCAGTCTTTTTTTGGTACATATTAGGAATTTTAGTTTTTCATGTACCATTCCTGCCCTTTATGCTTGCTTTAAACTGGTTCCTGATCAAACATGACGAATCTATTTTTAGCTTAGTAGTGTTTATTTTAAATGTCCTGGCCCACAGCTGCTATATTATTGGATTCTTATGGAGCGAAAAGAAATACAATTATTAGTCATTTCGTTAAGTATTGTTTTTTTAACTTTACTGATTACTTTGCTTGTGATATTCTTTTATTTTTTAAAAAAGAAAAACAATTATCTGGTAGAGAAAATGGAATCAGAATTGTATTTTCAATCCGAGTTAATTAAAACCAGGATTGAAATTAAAGATCAGACTCTTAGCGAAATTAGTAAAGAACTCCATGACAATATAGGTCAGATAGTTTCTGTGGGTATTATGCAGCTCAATATGTATCTTAACAATGGGAAACCTGTCCTGGTAAATGAGCTTAATGATCTTAAAGAAATACTAGCCAAATCACTGGATGAGATTCGGATTTTATCCAGGATCATCAATAAAGACAATCTACTGCACAGCAATTTTATTGAAGCCATAAAACAAGATCTTGAGCGTATAAAAAAACTAAAAAACATTCCATACAATTATACCGTTACGGGAGAAATTCCCCAGATTGATCAGGAACATGATTTGTTTATTTATCGCATTTTTCAGGAAGCCCTGCACAACAGCCTTAAACATTCTCACAGTGATTTATTTGAAGTAGCCATTAATACAACTGATACTGTTTTTCGATTAAAAATAAAGGATTTTGGAATTGGCTACGATACCAGTCAGATAAATTCGGGATTAGGCTTAAACAACATGAAATTAAGAGCCAAGTTAATTGGAGCAATCTTAATAATGGAATCAAATTCATCAGGAACGACCGTAATTTTAGAATATCCTTTAACCCAAAACAATGAAACCTAAAAACAAAATTATTATTGTAGATGATCATCAGCTCTTTTCACAATCACTGGAACTTTTAATCAATAGTTTTAAGGATTTTGAGGTAATTAACCGATTCGAAAATGGCAAAGTCTTCGTTTCCTACCTGCAAGATCATGAAAATGCAGATGTCGATTTAATTTTACTGGATGTCAATATGCCGGTTTTGGATGGCGTTAGCACCATGAAATGGATTAAAGAAAACAGACCTGATTTGAAGGTAATCGCACTTTCTGTCAATGATGATGAAGAAATAATCATCAAAATGATTACGAATGGTGCAAAAGGTTACTTACTAAAAGATACTTCTCCGGAAATATTTAAGGAAGCCATGATTTCAGTTATTGAAAAAGGCTTTTATTTAACAGAATTAGTTTCGGGGATGCTGGTAAAAAAAGCCAATGATGACTCTAAAAAAATCAATCTGAAAGAAAAAGAAATTGTTTTTATAAAACACGCCTGTACCGAAAAAACGTATAAAGAGATTGCCTCAGAAATGTGTTTAAGTCCAAAAACAATCGACGGATACCGGGAATGTTTATTTGATAAACTAGAAATAAAAACCCGAATTGGATTGGTTTTATATGCAGTGAAGCACAAAATAGTATTGGTTTAGAAATTCTAATACACTCACTTAGTCCATTGGGTACAATACATAAGTCAAAACCTTATGAATTACACTGACTTATTTGCGACGGAATCCAATAGATTGCGCCATACAAAAGAATTGAAATCTTAGAGAAAACAACCTATAACCAATTGAAGATTTCAAATAATTAATTCTTTTTATATAATTGCTTTATGTTGTTAAACGATTAGGATATTTTTCAGTCTTAATCTGATGTCAAATATATCCATAGATGAAAATCTTTACTCCTGCTTCGGCAGAGACCTATCTTTTATAGTAACTTTGCGCACCTGTAAAAGCAAAAACATGGAAATATAACTTACAGATGTATCTATTAGAAATAAGAGTTATAATTATTTAGACTCTTGAACTCAGTATCAATAGTATCTGTGTTTGTTTTCTTATGTAAATCAAGATCCGGTAAAAAGTGGAAGTAAAAAAAGTGCAAAATGAAATGGAAAGCTGGACAATTTGTCCGGAATGCCAGGGACGCGGAAAAAAAAGTCGAAGGCTAACTAAAAAAGTAAGACTCCATTACCAAATCGCATTAGATGAATTTGAAAAAACTAATGGTAAAGGTACAGCACCTGTTCAGCCTAAAGGCAACTTATATTCATGCGTAAACTGTTCCGGAACCGGTCTGCTTCCTGCCCACAGGCCTCCTGTTGCAAATAAAGAGAATTATCCTCACGTGGCAATTATTGGCGGGGGCATAGGCGGAATCGCCCTGGCTGTTGCTTGTTTACACCGTGGAATCCCTTTTACTCTTTATGAGCGCGATAAAGACTTTAATGCCCGATCTCAGGGTTATGGACTAACATTACAGCAAGCCAGTAAAGCAATTCAGGGCTTAGGTATTATTTCTTTAAAAGAAGGAGTATTTTCAACCAGACATCTGGTTCATACTCCCGAAGGAAAAGTTATCGGTGAATGGGGAGTCAGAAAGTGGCTTCAGTCAGAAGAGAGAATGCCCCCAAAACGTAGCAATATTCATATCGCAAGACAATCTTTGCGATTCGCACTATTGGAGCAACTTGGTGGAAACGATAACATACAATGGGGACACCAGTTAATCGATTTTAAACATAGTGATGGTAATGTTCATCTCAACTTTCAGGTCGATGGAAAGATGAAGAGTGCCAAAGCAGATCTTGTAGTTGGAGCCGATGGTATTCGTAGTTCGGTCCGTAAATTACTTATTGGAGAAGATATTACTCCCCTATGTTATTTGGGCTGTATCGTAATATTAGGGATTTGCCCTTTGAGTGCTGTCCAAAATCTGAATAGTGCTTTATTAGATTCCGCTACTGTATTCCAAACTGCTAATGGCAATGAACGAATCTATGTCATGCCTTACACGGCCGATTCTGTAATGTGGCAGCTTAGCTTTCCAATGCCGGAAGATGAGGCAAAAAAGTTAAGTGCGAAAGGTCCTCAGGCACTCAAGGAAGAAGCCTGCCGAAGAACGCAGTGGCACGACCCGATTCCTCAAATTTTATTAGCCACCCAGGAAGCTTATATTTCGGGATATCCCGTGTATGACCGCGAATTACTCACACCGGAATTATTAGAGAACTCAGGACAAGTCACTGTGATTGGAGATGCTGCTCATCCTATGAGTCCTTTTAAAGGCCAGGGTGCGAATCAGGCGTTGCTGGACGCCCTTGCGCTTGCACGGGAAATTGCAAAAGGATGTAAATCTTTATCTCACTGGAAAAAAACTGGTTTGAGGGAAAGTGTATTAACCGGATTTGAATCCGAAATGCTGACACGCAGTGCCTCAAAAGTGCAAGATTCAGCTGATGCCGCAGAGTTCTTACATTCCGAAATTGTACTTCATGAAAGTGATACGCCCAGAAGATGGTTCAAGAAAAATAACGAGTAAAAAGTATTTACCTGATAGATTAGCTTATCTCTTTTTAGATAAGGTCAAAATTAAAACACGTGAATTAAGGAAAACCGTAAAAACAACATCACCTTAAAGCCTAAATTTAAAACAATAATTAAAGATACCTGTTGAAGACAATAACGGGGATGTATAATTTCAAGTTAAATTTATGCTAAAGAGAACCATTTTAATTGAAAACAAATTTTCTATAACAGCTAAAAACAATCAGCTTGTATTAAAATCAGAAATAAAGGAAAGCACTATTCCCATTGAAGATATAGGCTTTCTCGTTCTTGATCATAATGAGATCTACCTCAGCATACCGGCCATGAATTTACTTGTTGACAATAACACTTCTATCATTATCTGCGGAAAAAACCATCTTCCCAACGGAATGTTCTTAAACCTGAACAGCCATCATATTCAGCAGGAAATATTCAAAAATCAAATTGAAGCTTCCATACCTTTAAAGAAACAGTTATGGCAGCAAACCATAATTGAAAAAATTAAAAATCAGGGGCAGTTACTTGAAAAAATAACCGAATCCAAAAATAGTTTTTCATTTCTGGCCAGTAAAGTCTTAAGTGGAGATTCTACAAATATGGAAGGAGTTGCTGCACAGCAATACTGGAAATATTTCCCTCAGCCTAATTTAGAATTTGACGGAATAAAACGGGAACGATATGGCGACTATCCTAATAATTTCCTGAATTATGGTTATGCCATTTTAAGAGCTGCAACTGCAAGAGCTCTTTCCGGAAGCGGATTATTGAATACATTAGGAATCCACCATAAAAGTAAATACAATGCTTTTGCACTTGCCGATGATATTATGGAGCCTTTTCGTCCTATTGTAGACGAAAAAGTCTTTGAAATTATGCAACGTTTTAGTGAACAGGAACTAAACACTGCTATCAAATCTGAATTATTACAAATATTAACGAGAACAGTTTATTTTAAAGATGAGAAAAGTCCTTTGATGATCGCATTACAAAAAACGTCAAGTTCTCTCCAACAATGCTTCACGGGAAATCGAAAAAAAATTAAATATCCTGTACTATGGAGCTTAACGGATATCGAATAATGTGGCTGTTTGTTTTCTTTGATCTTCCCACAGAAACAAAAAAAGACAGAAGAAATGCGTCCGGATTTAGAACTAATTTATTGAAGGACGGCTTTTCAATGATGCAGTATTCTGTTTATGTACGTCACTGCGCAAGTAGTGAAAGCGCTGATGTTCATGAAAAGAGAATCCACAAACTACTACCGCCTTTAGGCAAAGTAAGCGTGCTACGAATAACCGATAAACAATTTGGCAATATTTTGAATTTCTGGGGAAAAGCAGCCGTGCCATCTGCTCCTCAGCCTACACAACTGGAATTGTTTTAGCCTAAACTGAACTAAATTATTATTTAGAAACAAAAAAATGCTTCAATCGTGGGTTATCAATCCAAAAAAGAAGCATTTTTTTATACGATATTTCAATTTAATCTTTTGATTATTAGATGGTAACAAGCCAACTAATATCGTGTTTTCTAATCTTTAATCAAATCACAACATTTTTAAAGTAGAATTACATTTTTGAAATTTTTCCGGAAACTGAAACTTTTACTTTGATTGGATTAAAAGAATCCCAACCTGTTTTACCTGAGCCAAATCCTCTTATTTGTTCATAAATAGGTGAAACTTTATTTTGAGATTCTGCATTAATAGACTGTCTAAATTCATAATATTTGGAAGACAAACTTTGAACCCTGTAAAAACTATCTCTTAAAATTTCATAATCAGGATTTTCCCAATTTACCTCATCTTCATTTAACCCTAATAAAAACATATCATTAATATGCAAAGTCGTAACTATTTCCTTGCCATCTAATGGCAATTGATAAGTTGGAAAACCTTTTCTTTTTCTTTCTACTACTGTCCAGAAAGTCACGACTTCTTCTTTTAAATTTCCTTTCTCATCTTTATAAATAAGCACGTGATGATTATTTCGTGGATTTACCCATTGATTTAAATTATCTTTTAACTGCTCGGCACCACCTATATTTTCTCTCATTCTAATTTTTAAAATTGGGACTGGTGCTCCACTTTTATTTGGTAAAAATATCTGAGGTTGCTTTACTCCATTTTCATCAACAACAAAAAATGTGTTTGCAGGAATAGTTCCTTTTACAAATCCTCCAATTTCCTGAATTCTTTTATGAATTAGCTTTCTAATAGTTTCGTCAACTACTTTTTCTAATTGCTTTTCAGTTGTTAAACTATCAATTGATTTCCTAACGTGAAATGCTTCCTCTCCATTAAAGTTTCGCTTTCCAAAAACAGTTTCTTTATGTAATTGTCCTCTTGCTGCTACTCCAATGTTTTTATGAATTACTCCGTTTTTTTCTACTTTATGTGTTCTAACAGTTACAATATTATTTAGCCTTTTGTGCGAAATCAATATTTTATCAACTGCTTTTTCTGCATCATAACGAAATGTTTCCCATGGCATAGGAAAGTCTTTTAAATCATAATTTCTATTATAACGATTCCATTTTGATAATTCCTGCAAATAACTTGTCTTACCACAAGCCATTACTAAAGCATCTATTGCATGATGACGATGGTCTTCACGAGTTTTAGCATTCTCATCATTTAAAACAGTATTTAAACCCCATTTTTGACGCAAATTTGCAGTCATCTGTCCAGGTGAAACAGCTACTTTGTTGCATATTTGAGTCAAATAGTTTTTAGCTTCCTTGCTTATATATCTTGTATCATTTAATTGTCTTGAAGAAAAATCATCATCAAACTTTTGTTGTACAAATCGCTTAAATTTTTGATATGCATTTGGGTATTCTTTCGTGTCAGAGAATAGTTTTAAGGCTCGTTCTTTTCGGGCAATCCAATCCAATTCATCATTTCCATAAAACTCAAATGGTGTTTTATCTCCCTTACGTCTGTTTTCATCAGCATAACACAAAGTTTTATTATTGAAACTGTCGTTTAATGAACGACTCCAAGGATGAATATGTTCGATTTGAACTTCACCAGTAAACAATTTAGCAATAGGAATTGGAACTCCTGTATATGCACAAGTTTGTTTACACTCTTCCCAAAGTTTAAATTTTAAAATATTATCATGAGAAACTCTGACATATTTTTCAACTTCAGTTTTAACTCTGTCATTTTCTCTTTCTAATCGTTTTTGATCTCTGCGAATTTTATTTCGTTGTGATTTAGATATTTTCAAATCACGAGCCATTTCAACTTTTATTTCGTCAAGTTGGCCGTGTTCATCAATTAATTCATTGACCAACTTACGCAATTCAAACAATGCATTAATTACAATAGGATTTCTAATGGCTTGAATTTCCTTGTCGGCATCCTTTCCAACGGGCAATTTTTCAAGCAATGATGCTACATCAATTGTTGCAGAATGATGATAAAGTTTTTTTAATTGTTTGTCGTTAAATTGAAATTCTTTACGAAGTAAATCCTTAATGGTATCTATAAAACCGCCTGAAATTTTAGACCTGACAATTCCTTCAATGTTATCAATTAAATCTAATTGTTTCTGATTATTTTCTGATGTGTCATTTTGCCATTTCTCGCCAAAAGTATTTTTTATTCCACCCATAACAACTGCAACATCATAGGTATATCCTTTTTGCATGAATGGCAAAATATTACCAATAGCTTTTCTACTTAAACTCGCATAACCATCTTTTACATTAAACTTTGATATTGCTATAGCTTGTTCTTCTGTGAAATTCCAGTTTTTAACAGCATATTCTTTAAGATTTGATTTACTGTCAAAAAAATATAAAACGTGCCAAATATCTTCTTGTTCTTTATCTGAAAATTCAAACCATTTTTTACCAAAGAATTTTTTATTTGACAGATTAGAAATAGTGTGCGTTCCAACTATTTTATCATCATCCTTATAATTGAATTTGAATTCTGCACTTTCTTTACCAATAGCTTTTCGCAATTTTTTGAATTCAATTTTATCTGACAAAAGTAATTGCTCAATCAGTTTATCTTTTTCCTCCTGAGATATTTTCTTTCCATTATATTCAACAGTGTTTACCCATTGATAAATTCTGAACATTTCAACAGGAACAGCACTTACCGGGCATTTCGTTTTTGTAGGTTCAAAGGAACAGTTACCAACTAAATGCTTTTGTGAACGCAAAGGTCTTTGATGAAACAAAATACCATCTTCTTTGTAATTATCCTGCTTTCTTCCTCCAAAAATTGTTTTTAAATCATAATTTAAAACCGAATGAAATTCTGCTTGTTTGTCCCAAATCAATTCAAATTCATCAACATACATTTTACGTGTGGTGTACCTGTTTCTGATTCTTTCCAAACCATCCTGAAAAGGTTGATTCGCTTTTGGATATATTTCATATAAATAAGAACCTAATGTTTTACCTTCAATACTTTCTAATGTATCATCAATTCCTATTTTTCCTTCCTTTGCATTTCCTTTAAAAATAGCTCCATCGTCATTACCTCCTTTTCTACTGTTACTTAAAAATCCACGTCTTTGAATTAAATGGTAAAAAATTCTGCCAATTTCTTCTAATGATAGTTTTTCGTTTAAGGCTTTTTTTCTAAGCTCATATGGATTTAATGCAAACCACTTTGAGAGTTTATCTGTTGGGAATAATTTTGTTTTTTTCCAATCCTCAAAATCATCAGAATTCATTGGACACATATTATTTTCAGAAAGCTTTTGTAGTAAAATTTTCTTTCTTAAACGTCTTCTAAAAAATTGACGCCGAACTCCTCTTGCACCAGTTCTACTTGCATTTTTTGACATTTCGTTATCGCCATCCCCCAGATTTTCAACTCCCATTGGAAATATTCTACTTCCAATACCTAATATTTTATTTTGAACATCATCAATCAATGCCCAACCAATTGAGTTTGTTCCTAAATCCAATCCTAAAATTTTCGCCATATCTCTTAAAATTTAAACCGAACGAAATATAGCACAAAATAAATTAAAGCAAATACGGTTTTCCTTATTCAAACCAATTTACTTTTTCTATATATTTGTAACTGATTAAAATTTCTAATCTTTAATCTTATCACAATAAGGCTATATGCCGTAGATGAAAATCTTTAGTCCTGCTTCGGTGGGACTTTTTTATTTAGATAAACCAGAAAAGGTATACCACGGTATACCTTTTAATACTAAGCTTTTTTAGTAACAATAATTAGTTAGATATTCCCTAATCCTGCTTAATAAAATACAGTTGCTGCAGGTCATTTGCAATTGACACTAATACATTGTAAATATATTGAGACACCAAAGCTCCTCCTTCAATATTTATTAAATCAATATCGTCTTCGGGTGTATGATATTGCGGGTGGCCTCCGGTATGAAATCCTACAGCGGATATACCAGCTTTATAAAACGAGACATGATCAGAGCCTCCCACTTCGCCAGCATGTACAACCGGATTAAGGGAACTGTTTTCTCCTAATTTTTTCATCAATTCTACTCCATCTGGAAACGTTCCTGCGCCTCCCATGTAAATTTGCTTCTCTTCATTTAACCTTCCCACCATATCCATATTCAACATTACTTTTACAGCGTCTTTTTGAACCGGTAAATGTGAGACAAAATATTTAGAGCCTAATAATCCTTCCTCTTCTCCGCTAAAAGAGATAAAAATAATACTTCTTTTAGGCTTGACTTTAGCATTTGATAATTCCTGCAATATGCATAGCAAAGCCGAAACTCCGGAAGCATTGTCATCTGCTCCGTTATGAATGGCGAAAGCTTCTTTCTTTTTACTGCCTGAATTTTGTCCGCCCCATCCCCAATGATCATAATGAGCTCCTATTACTATATATTCGTTCTTAAGTTTCTCATCTGATCCTTCTAGGTAACCCACAACATTTTGAGTCGATACACTATCTGATTTCATCTTGTTTATTCCTTCTTTCACAAAAAGTGTAAAAGGCTGATAAAAGTTGTTATCAAATTTTTTCAACCCGTATTTTTTAAAATATTTTTTGATATAAGCAGCTGCTTCATTATTTCCTGTAGTTCCCGGAAAACGTCCTTCTAACTTATCCGAAGAAAGGTATTTATCATGTTTATAGAATGTCTGTGCCAGATTGTTTTTTTGGGCATTTACAGTAATCCCTAAAAATAACAGACTGCCAAAAATGATTGTAATTTGTTTACGCTTAAAAAATTTCATAATTGAATTTATCGGTTGAAGTCTATTTGAGTTCGAAAATTTTATCCATTAAAAGCCATTTTTCTCTCGTTTTTGCCTGAGGAAGTGCTTTTTGAAATTCCCACATCAAAGTTTCCCATTCCTGAACTTTTGGATTTTCTGCATCCCGTTTTGCTTTTTCTTCGAATGAAAAATCAGAATTGGCCTCAATAATCATAAACAAACGATCAGCAACATTATAAATTTCAAGACTGATAATTCCGGAATCTAAAATGCTCTGCTGTATTTCGGGCCAGACGTTTTTATGAAATTCTATATATTCGGCAATTAAATCCGGATCATTTTTTAAGTCCAGAGCAAGGCAAAATTTTTGCATCTTTTTTTATTTTAAATCAAAAATTGTGTGTTTAATAAATTTACGATTATAAGTATATAAAACATGTACTTTTTTATCTGAAGTCCGGATAATGGCCGGGTAACTGAATTCGCCTTCTTTTTGATTTTCCAAATCAAATAATTTGCTCCAGAACAGACCATCTTTAGAATATTCTACATCAAGGACATTTCTTCCGTTAAACCAGTCTTTTCCCATCTTTAAAGGGTTATTAACCAATAAAAAAGATTTATTGGATAAAGTCACTGCATCTACTCCCGAATTCGAATTCACAACGTTGATACTGTCTGTTTTCTGCCAGGTTTTACCATTATCTTCTGACCAGCTTGAAATTAATTTATTGTGCCTGCTTCGTGATAAAATCTGAATCTCTTTAGCCGAATGAACTAAAAAAGTGGGCTGGATGATGTCGAAATTTTTCCTGTCATTAATATCCGTTATTGTCCAGCTGTCTGTTGCTTCGGTATACGTTTCTATGAATACTCTCCATTTATTATCATCGATACTTTCAGTGCTGCTTCCGCACAAAATAACTCCAGCGGTCGTTTCAATTGGTTTATTTCGAATTGGTCCTAATATTCCTTTTGGAAGATATTTTGCCTCACTCCAGGTGTTTCCGTTATCTTTAGAAACTATCATAGCACCAAACCATTCTCTCGGGTTCTTGCCGACTTTATAAAACAAATATAATTTTTGAGCTTTACTTTTAAATAAAACCGGATTCCAGCAAGGCAGGGTATCACCATCTTTAATTAGTGGCTCAATAATTTTTTTAGGCGCTGACCATTTTTTTTCTTTATAGGAAGAAATATAAATACTTACATCTTTTGCTCCTTCATGTTTTCCGCCAAACCAGGCAGCCAAAAGAACGTTAGGCTCTATTTCAACCAATGTTGAGGCGTGACTCGCTGTTGTAACAGGATTTTCAGTAATATAGCTTTGAGTAATATTAACAGCTTCCGGATTAGTTTGTAATGAACTGCAGGAAAAAACAGTTAGTACTAATAGCAGGATTACATAATTAAATTTTAAAATTATTTTCATTTCACAATTAATCTTTCAATTCGCCCACCAAAACTCCTGAAACATTCCAATGGTTTGTACTCGGACCTTCATTTGGGCCTTGTTCTATAACTACTTCTATTATATGATTACCTTTTGGCAGCTTCAGCGGAATAATATAAGGAGGGGTTAATGTTCCCGGACACCAATTTGACCTACTTAAATCACTGGAAGATAAACCATCAGAGAAATTCCCCGAAGCCGGATTAGATAATCGATAGGTTGCACAATCAGTTCGCCAGGGAATAATTTTAAAAACCTCCTGACCATCAACAAACACTTTATTCATTCTTGGTACAAACTCATCTCCATTTCCCCAGCCTCCATGACCAGTTGTGGTATACAAAAGCTGTAAATTTTGTAGATTTTCCTTAATTTCGAAATTTACTTTTAAAGTATCATTCGCAAAAAGACCTCCGTAATTCTGACCTGACATTTCCATCGTATTTACTGTTGAAAATAAAGGTGCTACGTACTTTTTCTTATTTGGTTTCTCTTCGTTATTTTTCATTGATGGATAAGCATCGAGTTCGAGACTTATTGTGTGACCTCCAGCATCATAATTACCAATAAAAACACCAATCCAGATTTCATCTTCATCGGTAGGAATAAGAGAAGTGACGTCTTCTTTATAAACAACGTCTTTTGCCCAGTTATAATTATTTATTTTTCGTTTATCATTAAAATAATTAACTCCAAATGGCGTAAAAAACCGGAGTATTTCTATTGCCGGCGTATAGTCTTTTTCTTTTTTAATTCCCTGATATTTGTTTTTTTTATTATCTGTATAAATTGGTAATTTATCTAATCCATGTAAATAAGCATCTAATAACGTAGTCGTATTTTCCTCTTTTTTTGCTGGGATAATAAATACTGAACCAGTTCTGTCATACGCATCACCAGTAGACTTACTGGTTAGTTTTGCAAAAATGGCACTGCTGTTTTTTAATTCGGGAGTAATTTTTATTTTTTTTAATACGACACTTCCTTTTGAAAAATGATACACTTTATCTGTTGCAAGTTCCGATTCTTTAGGAATAACACGATTGGGGTCAAAATTTAAAATTTCATTATCAAAAATCCTTAAGACTTTATACCTTGAATTTATTGCAATTTCCTCGAATTCAGATGTAGTAACAACCTTGGTTTTATCATCATAATTAAGCTCAGGAATATATTTGTTTTCTTTATTGATGGCGCTAGCGATAAAAGCATAATTCCCATTAACAACAAGTTGTAAAACAAGCGCATTTTTATTGGGTAAATAACTACTATTTGGGCTTCCTTTTACAGTTGTTTGTTCAGTAAACCAAACATCTATGGTATTAGAAAAATAGGAAAATGTAGCATGTTGACATTTATACCCCATTATTATTCGGGTATCACTATCAAATTTAGGTTTAGGCAAGCTGTCAAATGGAATTATTTTTTTGAAAACAATATTTCCATCCTTGATGGTGGTAACGTTGTAATTGTTTTTTAAATCGATGTATTGTTGTATTTTATCTGTTGGTTTTGATAAAAAAACCATTTGATTGTATACATAGATTGCGATATTCTCGCCTGTTTTTTTTCCGTTTTCAAATTTATCATACTTAATTTTATATACCTCTGATTTGGTTTGAGCAACGAGTACTAAAGAAAACAACAACAATATGGTATTGAAAAATTTTATCATGTATTTACAAATCATTTATTATCTAATTTTTGACAAATATTAAACTGGAAAAAACAGAGGTAAGAATTACATCTTACCTCTGTTTAAACTTATAAGTGCTTTAATCGCACATTATTATTGGAATTTTACTTTATATCCCAGAATATTTTGGTACTTAAATTATCATTTGCTTTTACAGCATTATAATTATCCGGATTATAAACACTCTCTGAAGTTGGATATGTCCAGCGTGTTGGTGGTGTTTTTCTCACACTGCTTGTTTCATCTTCACGGAATGTAAGAGCGGGAAGTTTCAATCTTCTTTGTTCAGCCCAGGATTCATCAGCCTGCATTATATTGTAATGAATGTACTTTTGAAAAGCAATTAATTCCAATTGAGCTGCAGGTGTTGTAGCTCCTGCAAAGTTTATAGCAGCAATATAAGCATCAACTTCAAGTGTTGTAGGCTCTACAGTTGGTTTCCAGTTCAAAACATCAGCTTTATCAGCTAATCTTACATAATACTCTACAGATTGTCTGATCGCTTTTTCGAAATGTGTTTTAGCCGTTGCTGAATTACCATTTCTTGAATAGTACTCGGCAAGAATGAGGTTTACTTCAGGAGCATTTATTAATGTTCCCGGCAACCATTTATTTCTACTGAGAACCGAACGATTGTAAACAGCAATCTTACCATCAGTTATTAATTGTGTCTGAGCCCCGGATGCCAATGCAGGATCCAGTCCTTCATAAGTAGGAGCCACTATCACTACGTTGTTCACTACACGTGATCCTCTTTCAAACAGCCAGGATTTACGAGGATCATTATTTGCATTCATGTGATCAATCATTGCTTTTGGAGCAAGATTATTTAAATCATCTTCTAAAGCATTAATAAAACCTGAAGTATCTAAATCAGTATCCTGAGTATAAACCCTGAAAGCAATATTTTCGGAATTTTCATCTACAATTTCTCCAGCAGCAATGATTTCAGCCATTTCAGTATTTGCTCTTGTTGCAAAAGCAGGAACTGCAGAAACTCTGTTCAAGATTTTTAAGCGCAAGGAATTACAATAGTTTTTCCAGCTTACCAGGTTTCCTTTGTTGATCAAATCCTGATTTTGGAATTCTAATGCCACACCAGCAGACAAAGTAATAGTATTCAATTCAGTAGAAAAAGCTTTCAATTGATCCAACATAAGGGTATATAGTTCTGTTTGGTTATCATACTTTGCTAATGCAGCACCATAATTACCTCCTGTTAAACTAATTTTACCTGCCTGAGAAAAAGGAATATCTCCATAGTTATCAATCATTTTTTGAGTATGATCGTATAAATAAATAGTTGAAGTAATGGTATAGATTCTATTTTCAGTCTGCGTAGCAGCAGGCAAAGAAGCCATCACTTTTTCCAACTCTCTATATTGAGCCATAAACTTATAAAATCTATCCCATCTGTTCACTGGTGCAGCTCCTGAAACATAGCGCCCGGATGAATTTACAAATCCATGTGCCTGCGTGTAGCTAAGAGAAGTAGATTTTAGAACTGTATAATAATTCCAGTAAGAAGGAATTACATCCTCAAAGTTAATTTTCATGAATCCGGCAAACTGTTTAGGTACAGTAGTTGTTTCAACCGTAGACGGATTAGTATACGCATCTGCAAAATCGTCTTTTGAACAAGAGCTTAAAAAAACTGCTGCAGTTGTTAGCGATATATATAATAATTTTCTCATGTTATATTTTTTAAATTATGAAATATCAAATTAAAAAGATGCTCTTAACATACATCCAATACTTCTGGTAGCCGGATTGGTTCCCGCATTGTTAATGTTTTGAGACCATTTAGAGCCTGCAGTAGTTGCTTCTGGGTCCATATCCTTAATTGACCTGTAGATAAAGAATAGATTACGTCCATAAGCTGAAAAATTAACTTTAGAAGCACCAATTTTACTAGCCCATGCACTTGGCAAACTATACGATAAGGATATTTCTCTCATTTTTATATAATTATTTTCCTGAATATACAATTCATAACGTGAGCTGCTGTATTGAGGTCCTCCCCAGTTATAAGTCATGTTATAGTAACCTGCCTGAGATATTACATTTGTATTTGTTGCGCCATCTGCTGTCACACCATTCATCAACATACCATCACGATATAATGTTTGACCGCCTGGTCCACTTGTAGCACTATTAGGAACCTGAACACCCTTACCATTAGCATCTACAAAATAAGTCAGACCACCACGCTCGTTAGTACTGTAATTCAAACTTTCTTCCGTCAATCCTCTTGAAGTCATCCAATTAACCCCAGTTGGCATCAAATACCCTCCATAAGAATAATCAATATTAACATCTAAAGTGAAATTTTTATAGGTGAATGTGTTCAATAAACCTCCCACACCTTTAGGCATTGCACTACCATATTTTTGCCATTTATCTCCATCAATCATATAAAATCCATCGGAGTCAACCATTTTATTACCATCGGCATCTGTCTTAACAGGGTGTGCATAAATACCTCCCATTGGATCACCTACTACTGATTTTAACTGAGCTGCTGATCCATCATAGTCAGCATGTAATAATTCAGATGCACCGTTAGCCAATTTCACCACTTTGTTTACATTTTTGGCCCAGTTTAAAGTAACATCCCATGAAAAAGATGCAGTTTTTATCGGAGTAGCGGTTAAAGATATTTCAACTCCCTGGTTACTCAATTCTCCAACATTCGCTAAAATTGACGATGCTCCTGTTGTAGGCGCCAGTGTCAAATCTAAAATTTGATCATAAACCTTTGCATTGTAGTACGAAACATCCAATCCCAATCTTCTGTCAAAGAATTTGGTTTCAAAACCAAGCTCATATTCATTTTTCATCTCAGGTTTTATACCTTCATTACCATAATTATTCATAGAGTTTGTAATCAACACAGGAGTAGTTGTACCCTGATTACCCAGTGTCGTTTGATTGAAAGCTACGTTAGCCTTATATAGCTCCGGATAGTTACCCACAATACCCCAGGAAGCACGTAGTTTTGCATAACTGATTACTTCAGGTAATTTAACCGCTTCTGACAATACAAAAGAGGAGTTTACAGAAGGATACGTAAATGCATTATTATTAGGATTCATAGTAGAAGTACGATCTCTTCTTAATGTTCCTTCAAGGAACAAGTAGTTTTTGTAGCTACCATTTACAGTTCCAAATACAGCGTCCTTTACAACTTCATATTTTGTACTAGTACTTTTTGCAGTGTTTACTGAAGAATTCATATCATACCAGCCTTCAACACTCAAACCACCATCTGTAAATCTTGCTAAAGTAGATCCCGTTTCTTTTGTTGCCGTATAACCAGCTGAAGCACCAATTTCGAAAGCTTCATTAATTTTTTTGTTGTAAGTCAACATCACATCTCCATAAAGAATATTATAGTCTTTAGCATCCATTTGATAAGAACCAGTACCAAATCCATAAACCAAAGGCCTTTCAACCGGGTTTTTAGTTTCTACATTTACTGATGTTAAATCAGTAGAAACACGACCACGTAATTTCAAATCTTTATGAATCGTATAGGTTTCAGTAACACTGGCAATCAAACGATTTGTAATTTCGTCTTGTTGATTTGCATCTGTATTCCAAAAATAATCAGCAACATCTGCCTTGAAACCATTACGAATGATATTTTCATCTGGAGTCAAACTTTGATTTGACCCGGTAACATATTTGTATCCTAAACTGGTTCTGTATTTAGCTTTGTACCAATCACCATTATCAAACGGACTTATCATACCCGTAAAGTTATTGATCAATCGATCCATACCAATAGCACGGTTATGAATATTTTGATTCATATAGCTCACGATCACATCAGTTTTCAAATTTTCACCAGTTTTGAATGATGCATTAAGGTTAAGTGTATTCTTTTTATTCATGTTCCCCATACTCAACCCTTTTGATTCATTGTGGGTGTAAGAAAAACGAATACTGCTATTATCTGTATTGTTAGAAAGCGCGATGTTTGTTACTCCATCCCATGAATTTTGGAACATGTTTTTGTATCCGTCTTTTTGAGCCGAATAAGGACGAACAACCCCATCCCATGACATAATTGGCTGACCATCGAACCAAGGTCCAAAGTTATTAGTACTGGCTGAAACACCTCTGGTATCGTTAATTCCATCATTATTTGTATCATAATGAGCAAAACCATCAGGTGCTAAGTAGCCAGAAGAATAATTTGCATTTGTCCAGCCCGGACCTCTTTCATATTGAAATCTTGGTAAGTATGCAATTTGGTTTTGTGCATAACTGGTACTAAAATCTACACCAAGCCCTTTTTTACCTTTACCGGATTTAGATGTAATCAATACAACTCCGTTTACGGCTTCAGAACCATATAATGCAGCTGCTGAAGCTCCTTTAAGAATAGATATACTCTCAATGTCTTCAGGGTTAATATCTGCCAGACCATTGCTTCTAATACGCTGATCACTCCAATAATCATTATTTTTAGCCTCTCCATCACGAATTGGGACACCATCTAAAACAATAAGCGGTTGGTTCTTACCTGTAATAGAGTTAATCCCACGAATCTGGATATTGATATTTCCAGCTCCGCCAGGAGTAGAAGTAATACGCACCCCTGGTGCTTTACCATACAGAGCATTAGCAACGGTAGGTGAACCTGTCTTAACGATTGCCTCAGACTTAATCACACTGGTAGCATACCCTAAAGCCTTTTTCTCTTTAGACTGACCAAGTGCAGTTACAACAACTTCTCCTAATTGCTGACTGTCTGCACTTAAAGCTACATTAACAGTCGTCTGTCCTGAAACAGGAACTTCTTTTGTAGCAGAACCTACATAAGAAAATATCAAAATTGCAGATTGATTGGGAACAGCAATGCTGTATTTACCATCAAAATCCGATGATGTATTGGTTTTAGTCCCTTTGACATTCACATTTACTCCTGGAATTGGCATTCCTTCAGCATCTGTGATTGTTCCTGTTACTGTCGCTGTTTGAGCCTGAAGGTTTTGAAAACCGAACAAGAAAAACAAAAACAGTAATTTTAGTACGTTTTGATTCATAGTTTAAATTGTTTTTTGAGTTAATAACATGTTAAATTTAAGAATCCATTTTGTTAACTAAATCATTATTTCGACAAATGACATCTTTCAAAAGGTGTTGGGCAAAATTTTGGTCAAAACACTTTATTTTACCACTAAAATCTTTACTTTTTTGGAAGTAGCAATATCATAATCTTTGCGATTTGTTAATTTCTTAAAAGAATTATTTACAAAAAACTTAAAACGTTAATTATTATACATCATCATTGCACAAAGATTACTTTATAACCTTAAAATTTAATCTTAGCAGATTTGTCGAATTTCCTCCAACCATTACTTCAAAGTCGCCCGGCTCAACAACAAACTTCATTTCCCTGTTATACAGACCTAATTCGTCCGGAGTAAGTATAAATTCAACAGTTGTAGTATCTCCTTTTTTAATATTTAATCTTTTAAAACCTCTTAAAGTTTTCTCAGGAGTCGTTACAGAACTGTAAACATCATTCACATACAATTGTACCACTTCATCTCCATCAAAATTTCCAGTATTTTTTACATCAACAGAAACTTTTACTTCTCCGTTTGGTTTGATTTCGTCAGCACTGATTTTCAAATTTGAATATTCAAACTTTGTGTAACTCAATCCATAACCAAAAGTGTATAAAGGATTTTCGCTTTCGCTAACGTATCTATGAATCGCAGATGGTTTTTGGTTATAATATATAGGTAACTGTCCTACTGATTTTGGAACTGTAATTGGCAGTCTTCCACCTGGATTGTAATCTCCAAATAAAACATCTGCTACAGCTCTTCCTCCTAATTCCCCAGGGAACCATCCTTCTAAAACTGCAGGAATGTTTTCGGCAATCCAGTTTACAGAAAGTGGACGTCCGTTTAATAATACACAAACAACCGGAGTTCCTGTTTTTTGGATGGCTTCGATTAATTCTTGTTGTATTCCGTGTAAATTCAAATCAGCAACGTCTCTGTTTTCTTCTACTAATTCGTTAGATTCTCCTAAAACTACAATCGCAACATCTGCCTTTTTTGCGGCATCGATTGCTGGCTGCATGTTTACTTTTTCTAAGTTCCAACGCAAGTGCGCTCTGGCCCCCCAGCCGCCTTCCCACATTTCAATGCGGACTTTGTATTTCTTTCCTGCTTCAATATTTTTTGGAGTTGTTACGATACTTGTAGCACCTTTTGTCCAATTGTCAATAACCAATTGATTGTCAACCCACATTCTGATTCCGTCATCAGAACTCAAACCTAACCAGCCGTCAAATGATTTGTCTGATTGAATGTAACCTGTCCAGCGAATAGAGAAATCATCCACATTAACACCATCACCAGGAGCCCAAGGCCAGTCAAATTCTAATTGGCTGTCAATACGAGTTAAAGCTGGAGTTCCTTCAAGATTTCTATTATTGAAATATTCTCCTTTTAATCCGTTTTGAGATCCGTCTGAAGTAAATAAATATTTTGATGGAATAGCCTGTCCTTTAACAATCAGCGGTACTCCTTCTTCGTAAACCACATTCGCTGTTTTACCAACTAACTGTTGAACACCTTCAAAAACTGTAACTCCAACACTATTTTTGGGAGAATAACCTCCAAGTCTTGAGGCATTTGCGTTTGGCCCGATAACAGCAATGTTTTTAAGATTTTTACTTAATGGCAAAATATTGTTCTCATTTTTAAGTAAAACCATCGATTTTTGAGCTGCTTCTAAAGCAACAGCCTGGTTTTCTTTGGTATGAAAACGCTCTTTAATCAGATTTTTATCTGTGTACGGATTTTCAAATAATCCTAATAAGAATTTTAAACGTAAAACTGCTCCTGCTGCACGATCAATATTTTCTTGAGTTAATTTTTTCTCATTTACTAATTCAATAATGGTGTTTTGCCAGAATTCATTTGTAAAATCATAAAACTGCATATCAACTCCTGCAGAAACTGCTTCTCTAATACTTTCTTTTGGAGAATCAGAAACTTTGTGTGTCGTCTGAATGTATTTAATCGCTCCTAAATCAGAAACTACAAGTCCTTTAAAGCCCCATTCTTTTCTCAAAACATCCGTCAATAACCAATGATTTGCCGCACAAGGAATTCCGTCTAACTCAGAATACGCACACATGGTTCCCAACGCACCGCCTTTCATAAATGCTTTTTGGAAAGAAGGCAAATGGTCTTCTCGAGCCGAACGTTCTCCTACTAAAATCGGAGAAGAATTTCCTCCTGCTTGCGGAATACCGTGAACAGCAAAGTGTTTTGGCTCAGCAATAATAGAACGATCCGATTTTAAATCATCTCCTTGAAGTCCCTTGATGAATGCCAAACCAATTTCACTATTCAAAAAAGCATCTTCTCCGAAAGTTTCAGCAACCCTTCCCCATCTTGGTTCGCGTCCTAAATCTAAGTTTGGACCAAATCCAAAATGAACGCCATGAGCTCGGGCTTCCATACCAATCACTTTTCCAACTTTATCCAATACATTCACATCCCAGGTTGCACCAAGTCCGATATTCATTGGGAAAGCCGTACTTCCTTCATCTAAATAGCCGTGAAGCATTTCGCACATAATCAATGCTGGAATTCCCCAACGGTTTCCTTTGATTACATTGGTTTGCAAATCATTAATCATTTTTGCCGAACGCGGATAAAGATCATGAATCGCTCCAATTCCTAATTTGCCGATTTTTTCTGCCGATTTAGATTTTGCAAAATCTTCTTTATCTTTAAAAAAGTCACCTCTGTACATATCCATCTGACGCACTTTTTCTTCAAGTGTCATTCTGCTTAACAAATCTTTTACCCTATCTTCTACCGGCATTTTTGAATCCTGATACGGGTATTTTTTCTGTGCATAGTTCTGGTTAAAAAAACCTACAGCCATTACGAGGATAATGGCTGTCTTTTTAATTCTTACTTGTAACATAGTAGTGTGTTTTTAATTTTGAATCACTTTTAGCATTGTTCCATTCACAAAATCGTTATGCGAAATAAAAAAGCTGTTAAGTGATTTTCCGTTTAGTTCAATCGAATTGATTTTTCCGTCATTATTGATTTGTCTTTCAATTACAATGCTTTCCTTTTTATAATATCTTGGATCTAATTTGATCGTTATTCTATGAAACAATGGTGCTGTGATGGTATAAATTGGATCACCGGGAGAAATTGGGTAAATTCCCATCATCGAATATACCAGCCAGGCCGACATTGTTCCTGTATCATCATTTCCGGGTAACCCTTTTGGTTTGTTTTGGAAATATTCTTTCACCAATTTTTTCACCATTTCCTGACTTTTCCATTCTTCACCTTTTATATAATTGAATAAATAAGGATAAGCAATATCCGGCTCGTTTGCCATATCAAATTGTTTGCTGTCAAAAACCTTTTGCAACTGATCTGAAAAAGGTTTCTCGCCGCCCATCAGTTTCATCAATCCTTTGATGTCATGCGGCACCATAAAAGCATATTGCCACGCATTGCCTTCTATAAAACCAACATTTTCCTGAAAATTAGCTCCGGATTCAGGATCAAAAGGTTCATACCATTTTCCGTTAGCCGTTTTTGGACGAAGTAATTTTAAATCTTTGTCAAATAATTTTCGGTAGGATAGCGAACGTTTCGTAAAACGCTTATAATCTTCTTTTTCACCAAAAGCTTTTGCTAAAAGCGAAATCGCATAATCTGAAGTATTGTATTCCAGTGTTGTAGAAACGGGACCGCGATAATTTGTTGATAAATATCCTTTTTCGATATATTCTTTAAGTCCCGGACGCAGCGGATTATTTTCAATTTGATCAGCACCTTTTAACATGGCATAGTAGGCTTTGTAAAAATCAAAATCCTGAATTCCTTTTAAGCAGGCGTCAACTATCACGATACTTGCGGGATCTCCTACCATTGTAAAGGTTTCTGTTGAATTTAATTCCCATTTGGGCAGCCAGCCGTTTTCATCATACATTTCCAACATACTTTTTATCATATCCGATTGTTGCTTAGGATAAACCAAAGACGTTAACGGATGCATATTTCGATAGGTATCCCACAATGAAAACGTGGTATAACGAGTGCCTTCGGTTTTTGCAATCTTACTTCTTTTTATCACCGGATATTCTCCATTGACATCGTTTAAAGTATTTGGGTGAATTAAAGTGTGGTATAATGCCGTGTAAAAAATAGTATTGTCGTCATTTGATCCTCCTTCGACTAAAATCTTCGAAAGTTCTTCGTTCCACTCCTTATAAGTGTCATTATAAACGGTTTCGAACGATTTACTTCCGGTTTCTTTTTCTAAGTTTTCACGGGCATTTGCAATGCTTACATACGAAATTCCAATTTTAACCTCAACAGTTTCCTGCTTATCAAATTTATAGGTAAAATAAGTCCCAATGCTGTCACCAACAACCGTTTTAATGGTATTATCCATCATTCTGGTTTTGCCGTTGTAGGTCATCCACTGTGCCTCTGTGCCTTCGTATTTTGATGGCTTTTTCCAAACACCGAATTTGTTTGCTGGTTTAGAAAATTTGGCAACGAAATAAACCGGATAAGCATCTTCAGGACTGTTGTAACAAAATGATCCAACGCTTCGCATTCCTTCAATTTCTGTCGAAGACACCACTTTTACCATCGCCCCTTCTTCATTTGTTAAACCAAGACCAAGATTTAGTAAAACATTCGATTGCCCTTTCGGGAAAGTAAATTTACTTACGCCCACTCTTTTAGATGCTGTAAACTCTGCTTTTATATTGTATTTGTCAATGTCGACACTGTAATATGCTGTCTTTGCAACTTCATTTTTATAAGTTGAACCGTATTTTAAATGATCTGTTTCTACAGGTCCCGTTGTTGGCATTAATAATAAAATACCTAATTCGGGACAGCCCACACCGCTTATATTAACCTGACTAAATCCGGTTAAAAAAGTATTTTCGTTTACATACGGATTCGAAAGCCACTGACTGTCTTTTTCTAATTTATTTTGTTTCCCGGCAACATTAAACGGACTAATACTCGCCATTCCTCTTGGTGCAATTGGCCCTGGAAAAGTGGCTCCGTAATTGGAAGTTCCAATAAACGGATTTACAAAATCTGCAGGTTCTTTCTGT
This sequence comes from Flavobacterium chungangense LMG 26729, assembly GCF_000735715.2. NCBI lineage: Bacteria > Pseudomonadati > Bacteroidota > Flavobacteriia > Flavobacteriales > Flavobacteriaceae > Flavobacterium > Flavobacterium chungangense. The sequence goes on along the minus strand of NZ_JASY01000007.1, from coordinate 185,192 downwards.
GCAAAAATAGGGATGCTAAAAAACAGCATATACAAAATACATGCTGTTTTTGATATTATTTTTTTTGATATTGAAAACATACTTTTATCTGTTAAATAGCTTCAATTTTTAAAGCCCAGGCTTCTTTACATGGTAAATTATTTCTTAAATTTTCCGGAATAACTACTTTAAATCCGTTTCCTTCTTTTGTCCATTTTAAAGAAGTTTTAGAACCTAACATGGTAATTTTTGTTCCTTTTTTAGGACTGATTGATTTTACAGTAACTGCAGCAGGAATTTTATTTTCTCCTTCTTTAGCTAAATAAAATGCAAATACATTACCCGCTTTATTTTGTGTAAAACAAATGTTTTCTTCTTTATAAGGTTCGATTGGTTTTGTGTTGTAAATCGCTGTGCTGTTTACTTTCATCCAGTCTCCGTAAGCCTGCAATAAATCGTAAGCCCCTTTGTCCCATTCTCCTTCCGGACCAGGCGCAATATTCAATAATAAGTTACCGCCTTTTGCTACAATATCGACTAACATATGAATTCCTTGTCTTCCGGTCATGTATTCAGCACCTGGCGAATAAGACCACCCGCCACCAGCGGGAATACAAGATTCCCAAGGGTAAGGCAGCGTTTTAGCTGGAACACGTCCTTCCGGAGTTAAGTAGTTTTGATTTTTACCATGAACGGCTCTGTCAACAACAATTAATCCTGGTTGTTTTTGACGTGCTTTTACAACCAATTCATCCATTTTAGGATCTTGATCTACCACTCTGTGTTTGATGAAACCGTTTTTAGATTCGTTTTCAGTAAATTTCTCGTCGTAGTTTTCTTTGATGTTCACTTGGTCTCTTTTTCTAACCCATCCTCCATCTAACCATAAAATATCAACTTTACCATAGTTAGAAAGAATTTCTAAGATTTGGTTGTGCGTGAAATCAACATATTTCTGCCATTTTTCTGGGTATAATGAGGGATCATAGTTTACGTTTCTGTCGAATGGAGGAAAGTAAGGATCCCAGTAGTTTTCGTTATGCCAGTCAGGTTTAGAAAAATAAGCTCCAGTTGAAATACCTTCACCTCTAAAAGAGTTGAAGATCTCTTTTAAAACATCTGCTTTTGGGTTTGTATGAAAAGGAACGTCTTTACTCGTAATTTTATAATCAGAATATTTAGTATCATACATATTAAATCCGTCATGGTGTTTTGTGGTGAAAACCATGTATTTCATTCCCGCATATTTAGCTGCTTTTGCCCATTTAGCAGGATCAAATTTTACAGGATTAAACGTTTTTCTTAACCCTTCATAATCTGCAATGTACTGATTGTAATTAGCAGGATTACTGCCTTTTTTACGCTCACACCATCCGTAATCTTCCGGGCAGATAGACCATGATTCTACAATTCCCCATTGGCTGTAAGTCCCCCAGTGCATTAGCAGACCAAATTTTTTGCCTTGCCATTCGTCTAAGTTTTTTAACACCAGCGGATCTGTTTCCGGTACGTATCTTTCATCTTCATAGATCGCCTGTGCGAAAATCTGAGCTGAAAATAAAAGGGCGATTATGAATATTCCTTTTTTCATCTTTAATCTAATTTATTATTCTTTGTTTTTTAGTTTAGTTTATCAAGTATCGGTTGATCTGTAAAAATTAATTCTTTTTGGGTATTTTCATTAAGCTGCTCGAATACAACAAAATTATTTGCACCAGTTTTCAACCAACAGCTTGGCACATAAAGCGTTTGCTGCGGCCCTACTTTCCAGTAGCGTCCAAGATTGTGTCCATTAACAAATACAATTCCCTTTCCCCAATTGGTCATATCGAGAAAAGTATCGGCTGTTTTCTCTATGTTTACTGTAGATTCATATAAAACCGGACGTCCAGGTTTTATCGTTTCATTTTTAAGAACTGGAACTTCATTCATTGGCATTTTATACATTTCCCATCCACCACTAATTTCATATTCATTAATAAATACTGGAGAAATAATTCCTTTAGTATTATGTACTATTTCCGCTCCATAATTAATACGTCCCATATTTTCAACAAGAATTTCTAAAATACCGTTAAAAGGAATAGAAACTGTCAACTCGTAATTTTTGAAAACTCTATTCAATTCACCCACCTTAACTCCATTTACGTAAACTGTAGCAAAGTCTCTCAATCCCTCAATCTTTAATTTTCCGGAAGAAATTGGCTGCGTAAATCGTTTACGATATAAAACATATCCATGTCCCTGACCTAATTTTTCAAATGTTAACGGCTGATCATTTACAACCGCTTTTTCTGTTTTGATCCAGCTTAAAACATCCATACTCGATTTGATAAGCTGATTAGGATATTTTGCAACTGGTATTTTCTCTGGAATCGGTGCTAATTTTGCTTTAGAATACTTTTGCATGACTTCACGTATAGCCATGAATTTTGGTGTTGCCCAACCTGCTTCGCTAATAGGCGCATCATAATCATAGCTTGTAATATCCGGCTGAATATCACTTTCTTCATTATAATTTGCTCCAGAGGTAAATCCAAAATTAGTACCACCGTGCACCATATAATAATTAAAAGAAACGCCTGCATCTAGGTACTTTTTAGTTTGACTTGCAATCTCCTCAGATCCAATTTTAATAAATGGTTCTGCCCAATGATCTAACCAGCCAGAATAAAACTCTGCGACCATGTAAGGCCCCTGACCTTTATGGTATTTATCAACCTGTTTTTTTAAATTTTCTATATTTGATTCGCCATTTGCAGTTGGCAACACGCCTTCAACAGCGCCTCCTTCAAACAACCAAGTACCGTCAGAAGTAAAAAAAGGCTCTGGAAACCCAGTTTCTTTAAGCATATTGTAAATTGCAGTTTTGTATGCTTTATGATCATCGGCACTAATATCCGTTCTTTGAGAAACATAAGAACCAAATTCATTTTCGGCCTGAACCATAATAATTGGTCCTCCCTGATTAGCAAAATTTCCTTTTACCACTGCATACAAATGTTCTAGGTACGTTTTACAAGCTTCTAAAAATGCTTTGTTATTGGTACGAATTACTAAATCTGGATTATTTTGCAACCACCAAGGATATCCTCCAAATTCCCATTCACCACATGCATACGGACCTGGTCTAAGAATCACATATAATCCTTCACTTTTAGCAATACGTAAAAACTCTCCTAAATCTCTATTTCCTGTTTTAAAATCCCATACACCTGGCTCTATTTCGTGATAATTCCAAAACACATAGGTTGCTACAGTATTCAATCCCATAGCTTTAATCATTTGTAGCCTATGTCTCCAATACTCTTTAGGAATACGCTCATAGTGCATTTCTCCTGAATGTATTTTTATAATTTTCCCATCTTTTTGAAATTCTCCATTAGATATAGAAAATCCTTTGCTTTGTGCCATAGTAAAAAACGGCATAAAGCAAATCAATAATACTCCGAGCTTAAATAATATCTTATTCATTTTTTTTCAGATTATACATTTATGACTTTAAACTTTGTGTTAGAAACTAGTTTCTTTCTAAACTCTTTTCAAAAAGTCAAAAAATCTATGTTTCTATGTGTTTAAAAATATTTAATTCACCAAAATCTCATCCACAAACAACCAAGAGCTTTCTCCTTTCGGACTTTTCTTCAAGTTACCTCCAATTACTTTTACAAAACGTGCATTTTGCTTTTGGAAATTGATTTTGAAATCTTTCAATTCTGGAACTGCATTTACCGCATACGGGCGTGTTATTTTTCCAACTTGTGTATATTTAATTCCGTCTGTAGAAATCAACACTTTGACTTGAATTGGAAAATTAACTCCTGCGCCTTGGCTTTCTAAAGCTCCAACAGTGACTTGTTCAATACTTTCTACTTTTTCAAGATCAATTATCAATTCCATATCATTAACCAGCCAAGCTTGCCATTGTCCATCGTGGAAATTTTTACTTCCTCTGATAGTGTTCACCATTGTATTTGCATCTCCTTTATAATTCTGATTATAAGGTGTTAAGTATTTCACTTTTTGTGCAAATGCTTTATGGAAAACAATTGTATCTGTGTATGTTTTTCCTACTGGTTTATCATTTTGAAATAAAGAAGCTTTTAAAACTGTTGTTTCTTTGATTTCAATTGGAACAACATATTTTACAGCATGATGATCGATGCTTTTATCTCCTAAAGCATAACGAATGTCTGGATTAGGAAACTCGTTTTTCAATTCTACTTTAATTTGTTTGTTTGCCAAATCAGCTGTTGAAGAAGCTGTTACCAAATACGCACTTTTCGCATAATTGATTCCTAAATAATCGTAACGTTTGAATAAAGAGAATAATCTTGTGGTAAAATCATTCCAGTTGCGTTTCTCTTTCGGACTCCATAAAGTCTCTGATAATGCAGCCAATCTTGGAAAAATCATATACTCAGAATCTTTTGGACCAGCGATATGTTCTGCCCATAAATTGGCTTGTCCACCTAAAACGTGCGCTGCTTCCTGAGGTGTCATTGTTGCAACTACAGGATCAAATTTGTACACTTCGTTTAACGGATTATAAGCATCAAATGCTAAAGGTTCTTCGTTTTGCGGACCTTGATAAAAATTAAAATAACAAGGATTTTCCGGTGTCATAATTACATCGTGACCTTGATCTGCTGCTTCGATGCCGCCTTTCATTCCTCTCCAGCTCATTACTGTTGCTTCAGGAGCTAAACCACCTTCTAAAATCTCATCCCAGCCAATTACTCTTTTTCCTTTTGAATTGATGTATTTTTCCATTCGTTTTACAAAATAACTTTGTAATTCTTCTACGCTTTTAAGGTTATTGTCTTTGATTCTTTTCTGGCAGTGCGGACATTTTGCCCAATTGGTTTTAGTAGCTTCGTCTCCGCCAATATGAATATACTTTGAAGGGAAAATCGTAATTACTTCGTCAATTACATTTTTTAAAAACTCAAACGTCGTTTCTTTTCCTGCACAATAAATATCTGTAATTGGCCATAATCCGCCTGACGGAACACCAATTTTCTGATCAAAACATGCCAGTTCAGGATACGAGGCAATAGCACTGCTTACGTGTGCCGGCATTTCGATTTCCGGGATTACTTCAATGTTTTTTGATGCGGCATATTTTACAATTTCTTTTAACTCTTCCTGAGTAAAAAAGCCTCCGTACGTTCCTTTTTGATCTGCTGTTACCGGAAGTCTTGCATTCCAGGATAAGTTTTCCTGATCTACTCTCCAAGCGCCAACTTCAGTTAGTTTTGGATATTTTTTAATTTCGATTCTCCAGCCTTGATCATCAACTAAATGCAAATGCAAAACATTCATTTTGTGCATTGCCAAACGATCGATTGTAGCCAGAATGTAATTTTTATCAAAGAAATGACGTGATAAATCCAGCATTAAACCTCTCCATTTAAAACGAGGTTCGTCTGTTATGGTCAAACTTGGAATTTCCCATTTTGCAGTAGAAATCGCAAATTTACTTTCAATTGCTTCAGGAAGTAATTGTCTTATACTTTCTAAACCATACATAAAACCTACATTTCCTTTAGCAGCAATAACAATGCTCGTCGGATTTACATCTAAAACGTAAGCTTCATTTTTTAAGTTCGGATCAACTTTAAACTGAACAAAATTGCTTACTGGCGCTTTTGTTGTCGTTTCTGGTTTCCATCCTGCAGCAACTTCAAATTTAGAAGCCAAAGCATTTGCGGCATCTTTTTGGAAATCACCGTTTACTACAAATTTTGTATCTTTTGTAAATTCAAAAACACCAGTTTTAATAAGAGTCTGACTCGGTTTTGGAATGATACGAATATCATTTTCCGTGTAAACTTTCTGCGCGTTAGCCGAGAAAATTGAAGTGATTAGGGTTAATAGGAATAGTACTTTTTTCATTCTTTGTTTTTTGGGTTCTCTATGCGATTATTTCTTAAACACATATAGACATAGTTTTTTAAAGCTTAGAAAGGCGTTACACTATGCATGAATGCACATAGAAACTGGTTTTATTTTTATGTTTTGAAGTTTTTGACTTCAGTTTGTCATTTCGACGAAGGAGACCCGAGCGATATCGAACAGACGAAGTAAATCTTCGTTAGTAGCTCCTCAACGTAACTCGTCAATCTTTGTAGAGTTTCTTGCGGAGATTTCTCCTTCGTCGAAATGACAAATATTGCGTATATTCCAATCTGTGTCGAATCCCGAGTATGATTCCTCGTTCCTCGGAATAACAAAACTTTGTCACAATTATTTATCCCACGACATTTTAAATTTTGCATCCTCCATTCTGTGACCTTTTTCATCATCTGAAACGGCGAAATTAAATCCTGATCTTAAACTGTAACCTGCGTATTCACCATTTTTATTCAAAGCAATAAAACCAACCTGCAGGTATTCCATGTCTTTGTGGTTTTTATGTTTGTTGTAAATACGCTCTGTAATTTCTTTACAGGCATCGTAAGGAGATTTTCCCTGACGCATTAATTCAACAACCATGGCGCTTCCTGCGGTTCTGATAACAGCTTCGCCTAAACCGGTTGCTGCAGCCGCCCCTACTTCATTATCCAGAAAAAGCCCCGCACCGATTATTGGGGAGTCGCCAACGCGTCCGTGCATTTTCCAGGCAGCACCACTTGTTGTACAGCCTCCGGCAAGATTGCCGTCCTGATCTAACATTAGCATGCTTATGGTATCGTGATTTTCTATATTGATAACGGGTTTATATTTAGAATCTTCCAGCCATTTTTTCCAGTCTTTCTCTGATTCTGGAGTTAACAGGTTTTCTTCTTTAAATCCTTCTGATAAAGCAAATTGCAAAGCTCCTTGTCCGGCTAACATCACGTGAGGCGTGTTTTCTAAAACCCTTTTAGCAACCGAAATTGGGTGTTTAATTCCCTGCAGAAAACATACAGAACCGCAATTGCTATTGTGATCCATAATACAGGCATCTAAAGTTACTTTTCCTTCGCGGTCTGGATATCCTCCGTAACCCACACTACGAACAGTCGGGTCTGCTTCTGGAATTTTCATTCCGGCTTCGATTGCATCTAAAGCTGATTTTCCTGCTTTTAACTGTTTCCAGGTTTCCTGATTGGCAGGCAAGCCATGATTCCAGGTCGAAATTACAATTGGCTTTTTTGAAGGAAATTCTAACGCACCTTCTTTTTCATCTTCTTTCTCTGCAAATCCGCTAAAGCCAATAACAGAACTTACGGCTGCTGCACCTAAAGCGGCTTTTTTGATAAAATCTCTTCTATTTGACATGCTTTTTACTTTTAGTTATATTTAAACACATAGGGACATAGTTTTTGAAACCGTATAAAAGGCGTTTCACTTGCATTAACAAACATAGCTATGTGTTAGAAACTAGTTTCTTTTTATATTCTTTTTATTCAGACTTAAAACCTATGTTTCTATGTGTTTAAAAGATATTACTTTAAACTTGATTTTGTTTCTTTGATTGTCTTTAAATTACTTTCTGACAATGCATTTCCGTCGAAAAATGAAACACCAACTGCCCCATTTTCTTTTGCTAACAAAATAGCTTTTTTTAATTCTGCATCGTTTTTCAAACCCGGAATATAAATTCCTGTATTGATTTTCGTTTTCTTATCTTCTAAATCAGCAACGCCCTGTTTTGTAGCATAACCCACCCAGTCAATTTCTTCATCATAAAAACTATGATAAATCATGGGATAAACCTCATCGATATTCCATTTATCCCAACGCTGGCGCACCATGTGATCTGCCATTTCAGGATAAGGAAAAACGGCCGCCGTTAATTGTTTGTTGTGTTGGTGTGCAATTTTGTATGCATCATCAACAACGGCTTTAATCGCATTGAGTCTGAAGTTTTTCCACTCCATATCGATGGAAGTATTATGACTCTCTTTTGGATTTTTATGATGTATTTTTTCAAATGCTTTTACACATTCGTCACAATAACAGAAATCAAACTGAGGCAACTCTACATCCTGAACAAGATTGTATTTTGGCAATAAGCTGATTGGTAAAAAGATGTCCGGAAAGCGGATATAATCTAAATGAACACTTTCGATTCCTTCAACTTTTGCCAGTTCTTCGACTAAATGCAAAACGTGATTTCTAGATTCTTTTCTTGTAGGACAAAGCCATTGGTAATAATCGACATAAGGGCGATTATCAAAACAGGATTTACCTTCTTTGCTCACCTGATACCATTCCGGATGCTGCAATGCAACTGAATCTCCGGGTCTGTTCATCGCCATAATCCAGGCGTGAACTTTTAAACCTTCTTTTGTAGCTAAAGGCACTATTCTTTTTAAAAGTTTTGGATCAGTTCCCGTATTGATTAATACTTCGTCGATGCCTCCTTCTTTGTATTTTTTAAACTCTTTTGTATAGTCTGCATCTGACTTTTTAGCATCAGCGGTTGTCCAGACTCCGAATTTAAAAGTGGTTTGTTCTTCTTTTTTTGCACATGAAAAAATACTAAGTGCCAGTAAAAAAAGTAATAGTTTTGGTAGTTTCATACTTAATTTCTTTGTTTTGTTAGACTTGCACTTTGGTACAGTTTGTTTAATAATTCCTGATTATTGTCTAAACTATATTCCCAAAACATAGCACCGCCTAATTTTTTCTGTTTAATAAACGCTGCTTTTAAAGCAATTTCTTTTGGAGTTTCATAAGAAATAAAAATATTTTCCTGGGCATTCCATAAATAAGATGCTTTTGCCGAATCATCATATAATTCCTGAAATTTTCCTGATTTTAATGCTGCAGCAATTTCCCAGGATGCCACAATAGCACTTCCTGTTAAGGCTGACTGGTATAAACCATTATTTTCGGGTGTTACTTTTTCCCACTTTCTTCCATAAAAAGGGATTCCTAAAATAAGCTTGTGAGCAGGCACACCTTCTTTGAAGAATGCATCTACCGACTCACTAATACTGTTTCCTCCAAATTTTTCTTCTTTGGAAGGATATAAATTAGCGTGATGTCCTGTTTGATAAAACCAGCCGTTATAAAAATCATAACACATCAGATTTATAAAATCAAGATATTGATGTGCTTTTTTCAAATCAGTATGGTTGATGTATTCCTGATCCGCTGCTGCTGCAATAGTGAGCAAATAATGCTGATTATCTATTTTAGTCTGAATTTCTAATTGTTTCCGCAATTCGCCCAATAATAAGGTAAAATTTTCTTTGTCTGAAGGTCTGAAAATATTATCCTCTGCACGTTGTCCGGGAAATTCCCAGTCGATATCAATTCCGTCAAAGCCGTAAGCTTTCATTAGTTTAACAGCACTTTTAGCAAATTTTTCTCTTGATTGAGCATAAGCAGCTATATTTGAAAACTGATCTGACCAAACCCAGCCGCCAATAGAATACACTATTTTTAAACCGGGATTTTGCTTTTTAAGCGCCATTACGCTTTCTATTTTCGCTTTATCAGTAGCCAGCTCAAACTGAACATTACCATCAACAATATTAGCAAAGGCATAATTAAGGTGAGTCAATTTGCCCGCATGAATTTTTGCGGGATCAAAATTCTCATACCCGGCAACGTATCCAATTATTTTAAAATCCTCTTTGGGTTGATTTTGTTTTCTTTCTAAGGAAGAACAAGCAAAAAACAGACTGATAATCAGGACTGAAAAAAGGGATTTAATTGCCATAATATGTTGCTTAAAATGAATCATTACTGATAAATTGTCTAATTGTTTTTACTTTAAGAACTGACCATCTTCTTTAATGGTAAAAGTTTGGTTTGAAAAAGGGCTTTTTACCAAAATATTATATCCCGAAGAATGATTTTCTAAGATAGGTTTTAAAACTTTACCATCGACTTTGATTGTTTCTTTCGTTAAATCCGTTAATGCTTTTGCCCAGGCTTTATTTTTTTGATAATATTCTTTTTGAGTCCGATATAAATTATAGAGCTCCCATTTTACTTTTTCGTCCTGCGGAATTGTAAAAGTGTCTTTTTCCTCTTTCGAAGAAAAATAAACATATCCCCACTTTTCAGGTTCATGCATATTAATTACGCCCATTGGCGACCAGACCCAGTTATACTCAGGCAGAAATTTTCCGTCAGCATCTTTTTTACGTTCGTATTTACCATCAACCAGTGAATGCTGCCAGTTTACTCTTGAGAAATTAACACGCCAGAATTTATCTGCCGGCACATTATTTTCGTTGTAAGATTTTTTATAAGATGCCCAGGGAATTGCCATTTCTAAAACCCATCCTTCATCAGTATCATTTGGGTTATTAAGCGTTCCGCTGATTTTTACCGCTGATTTCAGACCCGGAATATTCCAGTCGTTTAAAACAACATTATCATTTTCTCTGTAAGGTTTTGATAAAAACAGGTCCCAGGCTGTATTTAATGCATTTATCTCTAATTCATAATAATTAAAAGTGTCGCCGTCGGGATCAATAAAAACTTCAAAATCGTTGTTGTAAAAAATAATGGTATCACGTTGTTTTAAATTTGCCCAAACATGCGGCTCCTCAATTTTTGCTAAAATATAAAAATTGGTTTCATCCCAGAGCATTTTAACTTTTGTTGCATATTTAGGTTTAATATCGTTTTCGATATCTTCGAAAAGAGCAGTCCAGGCTGCATTTTTCCAAGCCGGATCTGATTCATCTCCATCAATTAAAATTGGTTTTGTAATTTTATTCGCCGTATAGGTTTTAGGTACAATAGTATTTTTCTTCGATTGTGAAAACACTGCAATCGAAGAAAAAACTAAAACAATTGTTAACCATTGATTTTTTAAAAGCATGCTTATTTTTTATAAACTATTATCTTTTGTAAACTGAATCACTTCACTCAATTTTCCGAAAGCTATTGCTACTGCGGTATCTGCTGCACCATAATAAACGGTTAATTTATCCTCTTCAGTATCATGCAAAGCTGCACATGGAAAAACTACATTTGGAACATCTCCAACCATTTCATAAATCTCTGCAGGTCCTAATAAATACGGCTGTGTTCTGAATTTTACTTTATCCGGTGAATCGACATCAAGCAGCGCAGATCCCATTGCATAACGAAAACCGTTGCAGGTATTGATAACGCCGTGATAAATCATCAACCATCCTTCGTTGGTTAAAATAGGGATTGGCCCTGCCCCAACTTTTGTACACTGCCACGCGCTGTCTTCAAAAGGAGTTGGTTTCATAACTAATCTGTGCTCACCCCAGTATTTCATATCCGGACTGTAGCTAATCCAGATATCTCCAAAAGGCGTATGTCCGTTATCACTCGGACGGCTTAACATGGCGTATTTTCCGTTAATTTTTTGTGGAAATAAAACGCCGTTTCTGTTGAAAGGTAAAAATGCATTTTCGCATTGAAAAAACTCTTTAAAATCAAAAGTATATCCAATTCCGATTGTTGGGCCATTATAGCCATTACACCAGGTAATCCAGTAACGATCTTCTATAAAAACCACACGCGGATCGTATTTATAAGCAGATTCAATCATATCTGTATTACCGGACTGCATTACAATTGGTTCATGATTAATATCCCAATCGATTCCGTTTTTACTGAATCCGGCAAAAATATTCATTTGAACCGCTTTGTTGTCACATCTGAAAACTCCCGCAAATCCTTCTTCAAAAGGAACTACTGCACTATTAAAAATACTGTTTGATGATGGTATTGCGTATCGGTCAATAATTGGATTTTCAGAATATCTCCACATTACATCTTTACTGTTTTCGGGTCTGTCTTGCCAGGGAATACTGCTCATTTTTTTGTTTTTTTATTGTTTTTTATTTTTATTCTCTCTGTTTTGTCATCCTGACGAAGGAAGGATCTTCGTAAGTGACTCCACTCAGAAATTCGCCAATTTTTGTAGAGTTTCTCGTGAAGATTCTTCCTTCGTCAGAATGACAAACTGTGACGTCAATCTTTGTCGAGTTACGCGTGTGATTTCTCCTCTGTCGAAATGACAAATTAGACGTTTAAAACTTTGACAAAGCTGTCCTGTGTTTTATATTTTCTAATTGACTAATTATCCTATTCTCTAATTTTCTAATTCTCTAATCTTCTATTCGACGAACTTTATCCAACCATGTAAACTTCAATATCGTTGTTGTCACTAAAAATACCACTAATGCTGTAATCGCTTTTGGATAATCTCTGATGATAAAAAATATCGGAAGCAAAATCATACTCGACTGCCATACAATTCCGATAGCACAATTCATCATATCTCTCCAGAAATCATTGTTTTTTTCGAAAGCCAGATCTTCGGCTTTTAACAATTTATAAACCGGACTCCAGAATCCCCACGGTCTTACGTTTGAATAAAAGGATTTTAAAACTTCCATATCTGTTGGTTTGCTCAAATATGTTCCTAAGAGGCAACCTAAAATTGAGAATCCAAATATTAATGGGAACAGGTAAATAGCTTGTACTTGTGCTAAATCATATAAAAATGATCCTTCTGACAAGCCTCCTTTGGCCTGACCTAAAGCAAATTGCAAAGAAGCTACGATTAATCCGGCGAACATTCCCCAGAAATAACCCCAGCCGTTAAAACGCCACCAAATCCATTTCAGAAAGTTTGCCGCTACGTAACCTCCGTATAATGCACTTGTAATCCATAAAGTCAATGAATTGATCGAATCTGCAAAGAATCCCATAAAAACGCCTAAACCAACAACAAGGAAAGACGAAATCTGACTTACTTTTATATAATGTGCATTTGTTGCTACCGGTTTGAAGTATTTTTTGTAAATATCATTTACTATATACGCTGGTCCTGCATTTACAAATGCTGAGAATCCTGACATAAAAGCGGCTAGCAAACCTGCCAGTAAAATACCTTTTATTCCAACCGGAATGTATAAATTCACCACTTTTGGCATTAATAATTCTAAATCGGCTCCGGTTAAACCTGTGTTTGCATTTAATTCAGGTGCTAAGTTTACCAAAGCGATTACCACAATTCCGGTGATTAATAAATATCTCGGAATGAATAGAATCAGGTTGGTAAAACCACTCATATAAGCGGCTTCTTTGACTGATTTGGTTGAAAGAACCCTTTGCAAATCATAACTTGGTGTTGGCCCTGCCACACTCGCAAAGAAACCTTTAAATAAGGTCATTCCGATGAAAGCGCCAAACATTTTGTACCCCTCTGAATCAATTAAATTATTGAAAGTCTGAAATTTATCGCTCCACTGGGTTTCAAACTGCCATCCAAAAAAAACATTTTTCCATTCCTCTGTAATAACTGCATTAATCTGAATATCGGTATAATTAATGAAGGCATAACCTGCAATTAAAACTCCGGCTATAATCATAATTAAATATTGTACAACTTCTGTTGCAACTACTGAGAACATTCCGCCTTTTACGGTATAAATTGTCGTTAAGAAAATGATTAACAAGGCATAAGAACGCTCTGAGGTCAATAAAATCATATCGCCGTAGTGAAGCGTCAAATCCCACGGAAGGATGATGGTTACAAATTTTCCGATTCCTTCGAAGAAATACGCAATGAAACCAATTGTTGAGATAATGGCAAAAATAGCTACAATAATATGAGATGCTTTTCCGGCTCTGTCGCTTCCAAAACGAGTCAGAATCCATTCAGAACCCGTCATAACTTTTGATCTTCTGATCCAGACGGCAAGGAACATCATGACGAAAATCTGGTTCCATATCGGCCACAGCCACATAAACATGAAGCTTTTTACGCCGTACAGAAATAAAACTCCAATCATCCATGAGGTTCCCGAAACATCAAACATTCCTGATCCGTTGCTCAGACCTAAGAAATACCATTTAATTGTTTTTCCACCCAGGAAATAATCATCTAGTCCTTTTGATGCTTTTCTTGAAATCCAAATTCCTATACCTACCGAGAGCAGAATATAAGCTACGATGATTGATACGTCAATAATATCCATTAATTTTTTGTTGTTAGGTTAGTTTTGTTTTATGTATTTATTTTTGGATTCCCCAGTTTTTATTTGGCTGTGCTCCCATTACAAAATGTAAAGTCCCTCCTTTTAAAATCTGTTGATGTTTGATTGCTGTCTGATTGAATTCAACTCCGTTTAAAGTTGCTGACTGGATGTAAAAATTTTTATCTGAAACATTTTCGGCTTCAATTACGAACGTTTTGCCTCCTTCAAGATTGATGGTTGCTTTTTCGAAAATCGGACTTCCAATTTCATATTCTCCGGAAGCCGGATTCATTGGATATAATCCCATGGAGCTGAAAACGTACCAGGCCGACATTTGTCCGCAGTCTTCGTTACCGCTTAATCCGTTTGGTGTTGTGTTGTATTGCGTATCTAAAATATAACGAACCCAGTATTGTGTTCTCCATGGCTGACCTGCCGCATTAAACATATAAGCAATATGGTGGCTTGGTTCGTTTCCGTGTGCATACTGACCGATTAATCCAGATATATCTGCCGAAACATTGTTTCCTGTAATCTCTGAACTCTCTGTAAACAATTGTTCTAAACGTTTGGTAAAGATTTCGTTACTTCCGTGAAGCGAAATAACATCCTTCACATTATGAGGTACGAACCAACTGTGCTGCCAGGCATTTCCTTCAGTATAATCTGTATGTTCCCTGTGGTTCGAATGTTTTGGATCGAAAGGTTCGTTCCATGATTTTCCATCTTCGGATTTTCCTCTCATGAAACCCGTTTTCGGATCAAATAAATATCGGTATGCCTGAGAACGTTTTAAGAAAAACTGGTAATCTTCATTTTTACCCAAAGCTTTCGCCATCTGCGCTACACACCAGTCATCATAAGCATATTCGAGAGTAATTGTAACCGATTCGTCTAATAAATTATACGGAATGTAACCGTATTTTTTGTAGAAATTCAGTCCTCTTTCATCCTGCATCATGGTGGTTTTCATTGCCTCGAATGCTTTTTCGGCATCAAAACCTTTTATACCTTTTAAATACGCATCGACAATTACAGGAATAGAATGATAACCTGTCATCGTATTGGTTTCGTTGCCATAAAGTGTCCAGACCGGTAATATTTTTTTGGTATCGTAATACGCTAACATTGAGTTGACAATGTCCGAAGCTTTGTCTGGAGCCAGTAAAGTCAATAAAGGATTTTCGGCTCTAAAAGTATCCCATAGTGATAAAGTTGAATAGGCAGTATGATCTTTTGCCGTAACAATCTGATCGTCCTCTCTTCTATACTGCCCATTTTTATCACTATAGGTTACAGGCGCAACTTGTGCGTGATACATTGCGGTATAAAAAATTGTTTTTAATGAATCTATCGGTGTTTCAACTTTTATTTTGCCTAAAGCTCCATTCCAAATTGAAGATGCATTTGCTTTCGTTTCATCGAAATTAACTTTTGGATCGTCTAAATTGTCTTTTGCATTTGCTACACTTACAGATGAGAGTGCTACTTTCACAAACAATTCAGTTGCGTTTTTCGGGTCAAAAAACAATTGTAACGAAGTATTTTCTCCTTCTGCTTTTTTAGCATTAACAATTTGTTTATCAGCCGTTAAAACTGATTCTGAAATAGGTTTTGAAAACTTTGCTACAAAAAACACTTTCTGGTTTAATGCCCAGCCTTTACTATAACGGTAACCGCTTATAGTATAATCGTCTTCAATTGTAATTCCGGTTTTTAGGGCTTTATCCCAATTTATGGCAAATCCTAAATCGACAACCACGGATTGCTTGTCGTTTTTAGCAAATGTATATTTATGATAAGCTGTTCTTTGTGAAGACGTTAATTCTACATTAATCTTAGGATCCTCAAGAAAAACCTGGTAAGAACCCGGTACTGCTTTTTCGTTAGCATGACTGTAAGCTGATTTATAAGGTAATTGATCTCGTGAAGTTGTTTGTAATGTTAAATCGACTTTTTTGTTTGTCGGCATGAATAAAATATCGGCCAAATCTCCAATTCCGGTTCCGCTTAAGTGCAAATGACCAAAACCAGCCACAACAGAATCTGAATAATGATAACCTGAACACCAATCCCAGCCCGAAATACCGTTGTCAGGACTTACCTGAAGCATTCCAAAAGGAAGAGTCGCTCCCGGATACGTATGTCCATGTCCTCCAGTGCCTATGAAAGGATCAACCTGACTTACAAAAATATCTTTCGGATTATTATTTTTGTTTACATTTATTTTACAACTTGCAACCAGAATTACAAATAAAAGACATAGTAAAAAATTCTTCATATAATACAACCTTAATTTAACTTTAAATTTAAATAAATTTGACTTTTGTTAAAACTAATTTAGACGGACAACACATAAACTTAGATAAACATCAAAAAAAGTCACAAAATGCACTTTTATTATGAATTTCAATTCTAACAAATTATATCGGATACCATTGCGTTATCATGTGTTTTTCTGGCTGACTTATTTCTTGTTTAATACTTTTAGATGGGGAAGTTATTTTAACAATTACAGCTATTCATTAAAAACAAATTTATTAGGTTTTCCTATTCATATGACTTTGTGTTATCTGAATATACTGGTTTTTATGCCTTTTTTGGTTTATCGAAAAAAATATATTCTGTATGTATTGTCTGTATTAGCAACCATTTTTTTAATGGTCGTTATTAAATTCAATCTTACCTATTTATTAATTACGCACCAAGTGTGGCCTGAAGGCCCTGAAACTATTCAAAAACTCACCCTCAATTATACCATTGACATGATGATGGGCGAATTGTATGTGATGACTTTTGTAACTGCAATTAAAATAACTTTAGATTTCAAGAAAGAACAAAAAAGAGTAACCGATTTAGAGAAATCACAACTGGAAACAGAATTGCTTTTTCTTAAATCTCAAATTTCGCCTCATTTCTTTTTTAATACACTGAATAATATTTATTCGTTATCTGTAGAAAAATCAAACAAAACCCCAAAAATTGTACTTAAACTTTCTGAACTGATGCGGTATATGCTTTACGATACGAAGGGTAAAAAACAATCTTTAGAAAATGAAATTTTATGCATCCAAAATTACCTTGATCTGGAGCGAATTAGAAATGATGAAAGACTGGAAATAAACATGGCAGTTTCCGGTGATATACATGATAAAGAAATTTCTCCGGTGATATTACTTACTTTTATTGAAAATGCCTTTAAACATGGTGTAAATAAAAACACAGGAAAGGTCAAAATTGATATAAATTTTAAAGTTAAAGAAGACTTTCTTCATTTTACAATTTCAAATCCAAAGCCCCAAATTACAGGGCATAAAGACAATTTTAACAAGTCAAGTGGTATAGGTCTCGAAAATGTCAAAAAAAGACTTGAATTAGGCTATAATAAAAATGACTACAAGCTTTCTTTTAAAAATAAAAAGAATATTTTTGTCGTAAAGCTTGTGATTAAAGTCACCTAAAACAAATACTCCCCTTATTGATTTCACCTGCAAAATTATTTCGCTCAAATAACTAAGATTATAGAAATGAAAATAAATTGTTTGATTATAGACGATGAGCCATTGGCAATTAATATTATTAAAAATTACTTAGAGCCACTTGAAAATTTTGAGGTAACAAATACTTTCAGTAATCCGATTGAAGGCCTGAATTTTATTAAAAATAATAATGTCGATGTTATTTTTCTGGACATAAACATGCCCGTTCTCGATGGAATTAATTTTATAAAAAGTCTCGAAAACCCTCCTTTAATTGTAATCACAAGTGCCTATAGCCAGTTTGCAATAGAAACTTATGAACTTGACGTTTTAGATTATTTAGTGAAACCCATTGAGTTTCCAAGATTGATGAAAACGTTAAATAAAATAAGCAGGAGGATTGAGAAAAAGGACAATTCAAGTCCGGACAGCCATCCGGACAGCCCTTTTATATTCGTTAAAATTGACAAAAAGAGAATGAAGAAAATTTTCTTTAACGAAATTCTGGTGATCGAAAGCCTTAAAGACTATCTAAAAATAAACACTTTAACAGGCAAATATATAATTCACAGTACCTTGTCTGATTTTACCGATTTATTACCCGAAAAAAATTTCCTGAGAATACACCGATCATACACGATTGCAATTGACAAAATCGATGCCGTTGAAGGAAATAGTATCGAGATCGAAGGACTGAGATATGTTATTGGAAGATCGTACATCGATCATGTAAAACAGCGGATTTTGAATTCTTCGATTTAAATTTTCCTAAACCCATTCAAATTCACTCAGGATAAACCTAATTGAAAAATGTCATGTAAAGCAAAAATTTTAAACTTTGTTAGAATGACTATTTTGTATTATCAAATTATCAAAATTTAGCGAAAACCGTTCTTTTATCACTTGAGAGTGGTGAAATAAATATAATAATTCAGTTTTCCGGAACAAGTTAATATATAAAAGTAAAAGCAGTTTCAAGTTTTGAAACTGCTTTTTATTACTACTAATAAAACACATCGAGTTGGTACGATTTATTAATCACAACCCATTTTCTTTTTTCTTTTTTCATGATTATTAAATAATTATCAGTTAAGCCATTAATTGATTCAGTCGTTCCTTGACCAACTTTAAAAACTAAATACTTTTTACCACTATAAAATATAGGTTCTGAAAACGAAAAAATATTTGTGATTGGGCGATGTTGTTCTGAATGATAGACAATAAATTCTATAAATAAATGAGCTGAAAATAATTCAATATGTTTATAATCAAAATCCGTAGAAACCCATAAATTATTTGCTACAGTATTTTCTTCAGCTTTATGATAATATTTTTTTTTCATTTTTCTCCAATCCTCTTCATTATAGAGAGGTGGTTTAATTTCTTCTCTTTCATCTCTTTTATATTCATTGGTTAGAGAATTTTTAGAAGTTTTACCTTTAAAAATATCAATTACATGATTTGTACTTGTTTTCTCTTTTGTTATAAATATTTTTTGATTATAATCAGGAATGATTGTATGTAAAAAATCATTTATGGCTTGTTTTTTATTCTGGGCATTTGTTAAATTAGTTATAAAAAAGAGAGTAACTAATAGATATAAAAACTGTTCTGCCTTTTTAGAAAGACGAATATTCCCAATCAACTTCATATTTTATCAATTTATTGTTATTTTTTCTTTCCAATATATAAACCTTAAAGTACGGAAAAAAATTGGTTACTGGATTTAAAACGAGAAGTTTACTATTTGTTTTTCTTTCTACTTCTTGTTTTTTATTTTTAAAATATTTGTATGCATTCTTCTGTAAATCTGCAGGATTATCCAATTTTATTTTTTGTAAAAAATTTATTGGGCAAGTGTCTACGGCATAATTTTTTTTATAAACAAAACTTTCTCCCATAATATGGAAATAAATTTTTTGTTTGTCTTTTTTGCGTTCAGTATTAGGATTTAAAGAATCGAAAAGCACATATTTTACAGGTTTCAAATATTTCTCACCTCCTTTATAAAGGGTAAAATAATCGCTTTCTTTTGTTTGAGCATTTAAAGATGTTGATGCTATAAAGAATATTATATAAATTATATTTTTCATAATTAATTTACTGCGAATTAATATTTACACTTAACTTTTGCCAATCCGGTGATTTATAACTTGATCCGTAAAAAGTCTTCACTAAAAGTCTATAATGAGCGAAGCGGAATGAACTCTGGATAACAAGTATTTCCAGAAGCATAGAGCGTTTACTCAAAATTAATTATTTATACCAAAATAAAAACTTTGATTATAAAACACAAAAAATGCAGCCAACCACGGCTGCATTTTCAAAACTTGGTAACTAACTAACCAAAATAAACTACATGAAATAGTTTATTATATTTTTAAAATTTTCTTAGAAGAAATATCTCTTGAAAGCTTCGATTGCTGAATAATCTGCTAATCCTAAAGCATGATATTTTTCTGCAGTTAATCTGTTTCTGTCTTCTGCTCTTATCCAGAATTCCCTACTGTCATCACCCTGAAACATCACACCATCTTTTTGAGACTGGTGGAAGAAAATAGCATGACGCTTTTTAAGCACCTGATCCGGACTCATTGGAACTGCCATTTCAATTTGATACGATTCCCATTCGTGCCATGCACCTCTGTACAACCAAACCCAACAGTCATCCATGAAACTTTTGTGTTTTAATCTCTTCAAAGCTTCGAATAAACTATCCAGACAAACTTTGTGCGTCCCGTGCGGATCTGCTAAATCTCCGGCTGCGTAAATTTGGTGTGGTTTGATTCTTTCAATGATATCGCACATAATCTGTATATCTGCTTCACCTAAATTATTTTTCTTTACCGTTCCTGTTTCATAAAATGGCAGGTCAAGGAAATTCACATTAGAATCCGATACACTTAAATATCTTGTTGCTCCTAAAGATTCGCTTCTTCTAATTAAACCTTTTAGTTTTCTGACTTCCAGCAAATCGACATCGTTGCTTTTTTTATTTTTCAGAAAGTTGATAATCGTTTCAGCTTCAGCAGAATCAGGATTTAATGCTTTTGTAATTTCAGCAAATTTCAATGCCTCTTCGTTTGAAACGGCAATATTTCCTGAAGTCTGATATGCAATATGCACATCGTGTCCCTGCTCTACCAATCTGTCAAAAGTGCCTCCCATCGAGATAACGTCGTCATCCGGGTGTGGACTAAAAATGATAATTCTTTTTTTCTCCGGAGTTGCACGTTCCGGTCTGTACGTGTCATCGGCATTTGGTTTTCCGCCCGGCCATCCTGTGATGGTTTGCTGCATTTTGTTGAACATTTTAATATTCAAATCGTAGGCAGTTCCTTCTTCAGACAACACGCTTGACATCCCGTTATCATTATAATCTTTATCTGTCAGTTTAAGGAAAGGTTTTTTAGTCAACTCACTTAACCAAACCACTGCTTTCAGTTTTAATTCTTCTGTCCAGATTACCGATTTTACCAACCAGGGGGTTTTTACTCTCGTTAATTCTGATGAAGCTTCTGTGTCTAAAACAAATGTTGTGTTGCTGTGCTGCTGCAAATACGTAGCCGGAACACGAGATGAAATTTCACCTTCAATGGTTTTCTTAATAATTTCTGCTTTGCTGATTCCCCATCCAAGAAGTACAATTCTTTTGGCATTTTTTACGGTACCAATTCCCATTGTAATCGCTTTTTTAGGTACATTGTCAATTCCTAAAAATGATGATGCCGCATCTACTCTCGTTAAGTGATCCAGTGTAATACTTCTTGTACCTGAATTAACATGAGATCCCGGTTCGTTAAAACCAATATGACCTGTCCTTCCAATTCCTAAAAGCTGAAAATCCAATCCGCCGTATGATTTAATTTTCATTTCGTAATCAATACAATATTGCTGCAGATCTTCATTGCTGATGTTTCCGTCAGGAATATTAATATTTTGAGGCAAAATGTTCACATGATTAAAAAGATGCTCATGCATAAAGTACCAGTAACTCTGAATATTGTTTTTATCCATCGGATAATATTCATCTAAGTTAAAAGTTACTACATTTTCAAAACTTAAGCCCTCTTCTTTATGAAGCCTTACTAATTCTTCGTATACTTTTATTGGTGATGATCCGGTTGCTAATCCTAAAACGCAAGGTTCGTTTAACTCTTCTTTTCTCTGAATTATATTCGCTATCTCCTGTGCTACCAATACAGATGCCTCGTGAGATGAATCGAAAATTACATTATGAATCTTCTCAAAACGAGTTTCTTCAAACTTTCCCGCTTCTTTGAAATTTATACTTTCTTTAATCATTTCCCTGATGTTCTAATTTATTAGTATAAAATTAAGTATTACATAATCTAATAAATCAAAAATTCGACTAATAACCTGTTAACTTCGTTAGAAAACATAGTTTGAAACTTTAAACAAATTAAAGGTCAATTACTGTTCAATGATATTTATTTCTGCAATAGAAACAGCTGCCCCTTTTCCTACTGCCGACTTAGCAACGAAACGAATATATCGGGCTTTCCTTTTCTTAAATGTCTTAATTTGCTCAATCGGATTGTGTTTTATATTCGAAAATTCGCCTTGTGACTCTAACGTCCATTTTACATTATCCATACTGGAATAGAATTCATAGTTCGAAATCAAATTGAGATTATTTCCAACCTGTTGTGGCAGATAAGTGAACCCTTTTAGACTTAAAACACCTCCCATATCGATTGTGATTTCCTGAGGCAGTTTATTAGAATCATTTCCAAAACTCCAGTCTGTATTTGGATTTCCATCTATAATTCTGTCGGCCTGTTTTAAATCGCCACTTGAAGCGGTAACAATTTTCCAGTTTTCTTTTGATACACCGAATTTTGCTGTTTTTACAGCACTGCTTACACTCTCTTGTGTATTCATAGCAACAGCTTTTATCTGACCTGCATTCTTATACTGAAATGTTCCTTTATACAAAATACTTTTTTTCGTTGGATTTTTTCCTTCAAGCGAATAATAAACAGGATTTCCGTCTTCAGATTTTATGGTTACATTGCCATTTTTATCACGGATGATTTCTGGCATACGTACATAAGTTGGTGCATTATAAGCCTGAATATTTGAAATAACAATATTGGCTTTTGAATCGGTTATATTAATTCTTAATGCCGATGCTTTAACTCTTTCGATTCTTAGAATTCTTTTATAGCCAATAGTTGTTTCATTAACTACCGCTTTCCAGTTTCCATCCACTTTAACTTCAACATTAAAAGATTTTACACGTTGTCCAAGTGCTATGTTTTCTTGTAACAGAATACGATTAACATCAGTTGGTTTATCAAATTCAAAAGTAATTGAAGCTGTTTTTACATTGTCGTCTGTTGCCCAGTAGGTATTTTTATCTCCGTCTGTTACATTTTTTGCCGAAAATAAAGTGCTGTTTCCTCTTATATTATCAGCAGAAACTTTTGTTCCTGCTAATAATTCGGTTTTAAAATCGGATTTTATAGTCGAAACTAACTCTTTTAATCGGGCTTCATCATTTTCATGAACCAAACCTCTTCTGTCAACCGGAAGATTCAATAATAAAGTAGCATTACGGCCAATTGATTCATAATAAATATCAACCATCTCGTCCAGTGATCGTACTTTATCGTCTTCAACTTTATGATAAAACCATCCCGGTCTGATGGAAACATCGGCTTCGCCAGGAACCCATTTCTCTCCATCTTCATGCCCCGACATAAATTCGGTATAATGAACTTTGCCTGCCAATTCATCTTTTTGGCGTAAAAGCGACCAATTGGTTTTTCCGGCACGTCCTTCTTCATTTCCAATCCATCTTGCTTCAGACGGGCCGACTCCCCAAACCAGAGTTTTAGGTGCGGTTTTGTAAATTAATTTATAAGTTTCGTCCCAATTGTAATATTCCAGTGTATTAATTTTTCTTATTTCGTTGGCTCCGCCATAATAACCATCTCCTCCATTGGCACCATCAAACCACATTTCGAATACATCTCCATAATTGGTCAATAATTCTTTTAACTGATTTCTGAAATAGGTTATATATTCAGGTTTGCCGTATGCAGCGTGGTTTCTGTCCCATGGAGAAAGATACAATCCTAATTTTAAATTATACTCTTTGCATGCTTCAGCCAATTCTTTTACTACATCTCCTTTTCCATTTTTCCATGGAGAATTTTTCACAGAGCGTTCTGTATACGCTGACGGCCACAAACAAAAACCATCGTGATGCTTGGCCACCAAAATAATTCCTTTCATTCCGGCAGCTTTTACAATGCGCGCCCATTGTCGAACATCTAAATTCGTTGGATTAAATAATTGCGGTGACTCATCGCCATAACCCCACTCTTTATTGGTAAAAGTATTTAACGAAAAATGCACAAAAGCATAAAACTCCATTTCCTGCCAGTCGATTTGTTTTTGTGTTGGCAACGGACCAAAAGGCTCAGGAGATTTTACCAATTCCTGAGAAAAAACCGGTGTTCCTATTAAAAAAAGAATAAGTAATAAAAATATGTTCTTCATTGGGTCAGAAATTAATATTTTTTGTTAGTAAGACTAATTAAAATATAAATTTACAGTAAATCAATATTCTATTTCATACTATTTCGACCAACAACGTTTTTAAAAGTGGATTGGGAGGATTGTAAAGTACTGCAAAAGGTTTTGTGGAAATACAAAAAAAAAAAACGAACTAAAAGAGGCTTAAGTTTGAATGCAGAAGGATTAGTAAGAAAAACTTAAAAATCTAACGCTCTAAAATATGTTTGTAACCTGGTGTGATATGTATATTAATTTATTTATCGACGTCGATATTAATTTGTATCATTTAGCCCGAAATAATTTCACCAAACTGGTTTACATAGATTGCAATTAAACATAACATACTAAATATCAAATAATTAAATACAAACCGTTGCGTGAAATTGATTAAAAAAATTGACTTGATTATAAAAAGTATAAAATCGGGATTAAAAATCATTTATAACTTAAAGAATTGATGTCATCCTGAGCGGAGTCGAAGGCTTTTGAACACGAAAGGGCTTCGACTAAGTTTATCCTGAGCGAAGACGAATGGACTCAACCTGACACTTATTTTTAATTTCATCCAGCGGGTTAAATATAATTATACTTTAAAAAAAGACATCTGTAGTCAACAAAAGCTTGTTTTAAAACTATAATAATAATCGGGAATTCGATGTTTACGGCATTAATATAAAAGCTTGTTTAATTCAAAATAATTTATTGAATATTATATAATCTTCTTAATCACACGAAGCTTATGAGTGTGTTTTTTTAATTCAGGATTATAGATTCCTAAATGGTCCAAACGGTCAACGCGTACTTTTCCACTTGCGTGAATGATGTAGTTGTTTTCCATTATAATTCCGACGTGAATAATGTTTCCTTCGTCATTATCAAAAAAGGCTAAATCCCCTACTTCACTTTCTTCGATAAAGCTTAAAGGTTCACCCTCGAGTGCCTGCTGAGAGGCATCACGATGAATTCTGTAACCGTTTAATTTATAAACCATTTGTGTAAAACCCGAACAGTCGATTCCAAAAGGTGTTTTTCCGCCCCAGAGGTAAGGAGCGTTTAAATACATAAATGCCGTGCTGATTAATGCACTTTTAGGTTTAATTCCGCTGGTTTTTGTGCCTTCAAAATCAAAGTTTGAAGTATTGATTTCACTATTGTTCAGAAAAGACAATGAAGCGCCAAGCGGAATTGGAAGTAATAAATTATCCGGTGCACTGATATAATCAATCAAATCAGCGTTTAAAATAATAGCTTCTTTGCTTAATTGATTAAAATGCTCCTTAGAAATTACCTGATATTGTTTAGAATCTACCCAGCCCTCATAATCATCGAACTGAATTCTTATTCGCGCCCATTGATTTTGGCGTTCTAATATTTCGATATGTTCACCAAACAAAAGCTGTGTAACAATTTCACTTCTGTCACTAGCTTCAGCTCGAACGGGTACTATGGCAAGATTGCAGATTCCGAACATTTAAGGTAATTTATAAGTTTAAAATTAGGAGCATTTGAATTCAATAACTCCTAAAATAGAATATTTATTTAAGCTTTTTCGATAACAATAGCCGAAGCACCACCACCGCCATTGCAAATTGCAGCAGCTCCTGTTTTAGCATTGTTTTGTTCTAAAACATTTAACAAAGTAACAATAATTCGGGCTCCTGATGCTCCAAGAGGATGTCCTAAAGAAACTGCTCCGCCATTTACGTTTACTTTATCGTTATCTAAATTAAGGATTTTGGAATTAGCTAAACCTACTACAGAAAAAGCTTCGTTGAATTCGAAATAATCAACATCCCCAATTCCGATTCCTGCTTTTTCCAAGGCTTTAGGCAGTGCTTTTGCAGGACTTGTAGTAAACCATTTTGGTTCCTGAGCGGCATCAGCATAACCTTTTATATAGGCCAAAGGTTTTAATCCTAATTCAGTTGCTTTTTCTTCAGACATTAAAATTAATGCTGCAGCTCCGTCATTAATAGTGGAGGCATTTGCTGCTGTAACAGTTCCGTCTTTGGTAAAAACAGCACTTAAAGAAGGTATTTTGTCTAGTTTTACATTCGTATATTCTTCATCTTTTGAAACGATAATAGGTTCTCCACGTCTTTGTGGAACCTCTACAGGAATAACTTCATTATCAAATTTTCCGGCGTCCCATGCTTTTGCACTTCTTTCGTACGACTGAATAGCAAAATTATCCTGCTCTTCACGGCTGATGTTGTATTCAGTGGCACATAAATCAGCGCAAACTCCCATTGCGTTGTTATCGTAAGCATCTGTCAAACCATCTTTTTGCATTCCGTCCAGCAGAGTCGCAGGACCAAATTTATTTCCGGAACGCATTTGTACGTAGTGCGGAATTAAACTCATGCTTTCCATTCCGCCTGCCACAACAATTTCAGCATCTCCGCAGGTAATTGCCTGAGCAGCTAACATTACGGCTTTCATTCCGGAAGCACAAACTTTATTTACAGTTGTAGCAACTACTTCTTCCGATAATCCGGCAAAAAGTGCTGCCTGACGTGCAGGAGCTTGTCCAACTCCGGCCTGAATAACATTACCCATGAAAACTTCATCCACAAACTTTGGATCAAGATTAATTTTTTGGAGTGCTCCTTTTATAGCAGCCGCACCTAATTTTGGTGCCGGTACAGTAGACAATCCTCCCATGAAACTTCCGATAGGTGTTCTAACGGCAGAAACGATAACAACTCTTTTGTTCATTGTTCTGTAATTATTAGTTATTCTAGCAAATTTAATCTTTATTTATACAAATTCAAATTTTGAATCAATTCGAATGAATTTTAAATTTAAGATCATTTTTTTGTTAATTCTATTCGTTTGATTGTGAAGTGTTTTAAAAAAAATATTGAAAAAAGATAAAAAAAAGCACCGAAATACTTGTGAGATATGGAATGTTGTCTTACATTTGCAACCGCAAAATAGGGCATGTTCCTTGAGCTTGGAGAGTTGCCTGAGTGGCCGAAAGGACTTGTTTGCTAAACAAGCGTATGGGGAACTGTACCAAGGGTTCGAATCCCTTACTCTCCGCTTAAATTTTGCCTTCGGGGTGTAGCGTAGCCCGGTTATCGCGCCTGCTTTGGGAGCAGGAGGCCGCAGGTTCGAATCCTGCCACCCCGACAGAAACTTTGCTATAAAGTTTTAAAACAAATGGTTCCATAGCTCAGCTGGATAGAGCAACGCACTTCTAATGCGTAGGTCGAAGGTTCGAATCCTTCTGGGATCACATCAAAAGCCACTCAAATCGAGTGGCTTTTTTGTTATATACAATCATGATTGATTTATTGTTTGCGATTTTCTTCTAACTTATCTCGTTTATAGATTTAGAATCGTATTTTTATAATCAATTATTCTAAATTGTATAAAATGGAATCTTTGGTAGCAAAATTTAATAGTTTAGGAATTACTGATGTATTGCATTATGAGAAGTTCAATCTAATTTCCATAAGCCACCATTCTACAAAAATTGAAGGATCAACTTTGACAGAATTAGAAACTCAAATTCTGTTGGATGATGGTCTAACACCTAAAGGTAAACCTGTAAACGATACCTTAATGGTTACGGATCATTTTAAAGCACTTCATTTTATTATCGATAAAGCAAAGAATCAAATACCAGTTACAACTGAATTAATCAAAGAAATTAATGCAGTTGTAATGAAAAGTACAGGAGGTATTTATAATACTATTTTGGGCGAGGTTGATGCCAGTAAAGGAATGTTTAGAAAAGGAAATATTACAGCCGGCGTTTCTTATTTTCCAAATTATGATAAAGTTGAAAGATTGACAAATGAATTAGTAAAATTCATTAATACAAGTATGAATAATAATCTTTCAATTGATGAAAAATTAAATTTATCATTTGACGCTCATTTTAATCTTGTAAGTATTCATCCATTTTATGATGGAAATGGTAGAACTTCCAGATTGCTAATGAATTATATTCAGGCATTTTATAATCTTCCACTTGCTATTGTTAATAGTGAAGATAAACAGGATTATATTCAGGCGTTAATTGATACACGAGAAAATGAAAATATTGAGCTTTTTAGAACCTTTATGAAAAACCAATATGAGCAATATCTTTTGAAAGAAATCAAAAAATTTGAAGAAGGTTTTTCATCTAAATCAAATAAGGGATTTAGTTTTTTGTTCTAATTTATTTCTTCTACAGATTTAACAGACCACTCAAATCGAGTGGCTTTTTTTTTGTCCTGCATCCCAGCTCTTGAAATCATATCATGTGCAAAGTTCTCAGCTTACAATTGAACTTTCTTATAACGAAATTATATATTCCTAATTATTTCTACTGATATGATATTCCCCCTGTGACATTCATATTTTTCAGGCAGCAACAGCAACCTTATTCTACTTCCAAACTGCTTTTTAAGATTGCATCTGTCAAGGTTTTCTATTTTTTTTATTTATTAGGCGTGGTCCCACTCATTTTGGATACAACCTGCTTTGTTTTGAATACGCATTGTATTTATAAAACCTGGAAATTTGTAATTATAAAATTTAAAAAAATATCAATGGGTCAAATATTAAAAGATAAAGTAGTCATCGTAACTGGTGCATCAAAAGGAATTGGTGCCGGAATAGCTCGCGAAGCCGGAGCTGCAGGAGCTAAAGTTGTGGTTAATTACGCATCCAGCAGAGAAGATGCTAATTCGGTTGTTGATGAAATCACAAACCAAGGAGGCCAAGCTATTAGCGTACAGGGCGATATGTCTAAAAAAGAAGATGTACAGAAACTTTTTAAAGCTGCAGAAGATGCTTACAGCAAGGTCGACGCAGTGATCAATAACGCAGGAGTATATGAATTTGCGCCACTAGAAGCGATTACTGAAGAATCATACAGACGAATGTTCGACATTAACGTTTTAGGGATACTTCTCGCTTCCCAGGAAGCTGTTAGAGCTTTTGGTAACCGGGGAGGAAGTATTGTAAACATTACTTCTTATGCAGGAACAAGACCTGATCCTTATTCTATCGTTTATGGATCGTCAAAAGCTGCTGCAGACGCACTGACCATTTCAATGTCACAGGAGTTGGGACCTAAAAACATCAGAGTCAATTCTATCAGACCTGGAGGTGTTCTAACAGAAGGGGTCGCAAAGTTGGGAGTCGATAGTGATTCCGAAGTGATAAGAGAAACAATAAACAGAAGTGCATTAGGCAGGATGGCGAAGCCTGAAGATATAGGTAAGATGGCCGTGTTTTTTGCATCTGACGAATCTAAGATAATTACCGGACAGATGGTGGAAGTTTCCGGTGGTTACAAATAAATGATTAACTTAACATTTTGATCGTATACAAAGAGATCGTGTGTAAGTTTGTAATTTCAAAAAAATAATGTATTATGGCTAAAGAAGAAAAATCGGTAACCATCATCAATTCAGTATCAGAACTGCACCGAATGCTGAAGTTGCCTCCCCCAAAGAACACACTGATATCGCTGATTAATCATAAGGATGAAGTACCACAAGACCAAACGGTGGAGCGATTAGTTTTGAATTTTTACCAGATCTGTATTAAACGGAATTTCAAAGGCCAATTCAAATACGGACGAAATTATTATGATTTTGACAAGGGGACGATGACCTTTTCTGCACCTCAACAGGTTATTTCTGTCGATCAGGGAGACGAAAAGGATAATGAAGGCTGGTCTTTACTATTTCATCCGGATCTCATCAGGAACTATCCTTTGGGAAAAAATATTAAGAACTACGGTTTTTTTTCCTATGAGGTCAATGAAGCGCTTCATTTGTCAGATGATGAGGAACAACTGATCGAAGGTCTGGTTAGCAATATCGTTACAGAATATGAGTCTCGAATCGACAACCTCAGTGCTGATGTGATTGTTTCAAATCTGGAATTACTTTTAAACTATTGTAATCGTTTTTACAGCCGACAATTCATTACCAGAAAAATGGCAAATAACGATGTGCTGACCAGATTTGAGATGGCTTTAAATAAGCATTTTGAAGATGATGCAATTACAGGCTTACCGACGGTTCACAGCCTGGCATCAGAAATGGGAATTTCATCGAGCTATCTGAGTGATATGCTGCGTACCCTGACAGGCCAAAATACACAACATCATATTCATGAAAAACTGATTGAGAAAGCAAAAGAAAATCTGGCCACCACCAATTTGTCAGTTAGTGAGATCGCTTTTAAACTAGGGTTTGAGTATCCTCAATCCTTCAGTAAATTATTTAAAAGCAAAATGGATATAACTCCATTGGAATATAGACAGTCTTACAGTTGATGTCACTGTATATTTTCAAATCGATATATTAACAAGTATTTTAAATCGCTGTAATTAATTCAAGAGAATTACTACTTAACTCTAAGTTTACTTAAGGTGTAACCATTTTTGATTACACCTTTTATATTTTTATCAATCTATGATTTTGCAATTAATTATTTAGAATCAATGCAATACCTCTTGTGGCAATGTTTATTTAGATCTTTTGAATATCTCTATTCTTTAAAGATTCTAATTAAATATCCCCCTTCTGAATGATATTCAATTCCTTATTAAAAGAATTTCTGTATTTTTTGATATACTCTGAAGGTTTCATCCCAAACAATTTTACGAACTGTTGGCGGAAATAGCGCTGATCTTCTATACCAACCTGAGGTCCAACCTGTGCGATATTAATGTTTTCAGTAAGCATAATTACTGCGGCTCTTCGGATTCTGATAGACCTGATAAAACCATTTACGGTTTGTCCCGAAATTGCTTTAATCTTTTTATAAAGACTTGAATGACTCATTCCCATGGCAGTAGAGAAACTCTTTAGATTAAATTCACTGTTTTCAAGATTAGCTTCTACTATTTCGATACATTTATCCAGAAATTCTTTGTATTCAAGTGGAACCTTATTCACATTTTCACGAAGTGTTATGCTGTCCAGGAAATACCTGCGCAATTGCCCTCTGTTTCGAAGAACAGCATCAACGCGTGCTAAAAGTATATTGTTATCAAAAGGTTTGGTAACATAATCATCTGCGCCTTCAGTAATACTCTGCAAATGAATGTCATTGCTGGTTGTAGCTGTGAGAAGTATCACCGGAATATGGCTTGAATCATCATTTTGTTTGATTTCTTTACATAAATTCAAACCGTTCATACCTTCCATAGAAATATCGCTCAGTACAATATCAGGCATGTGTTTTTGAACAAGCTTCAGTCCTTCGAGTCCATTTGTTGCCGAATAAACAATATAGTTTTTGGAGAAAAGCTGTACCAGATAATGATTCATTGCGGTATTGTCTTCCACAATTAGCAATACTTTTTTTGTACTGATTAATGCTGACTCTATGTTTTCAGGGGTTGATTGCTGATTGTCGCTTTCAGGAGTATTTTGGTTATCTGTTGGCAGTCCTTCAAGAAGTTCGCCTACAAGAGGCGACATTTGAGGATAATTCTCATTGATACTAATTTCCGCAAAATGACTTCTTCCTTTTGGCAACACAATAGTAAACGAAGTACCCTTCCCTACTTTACTTGTACATGTTATTTGTCCATGATGTTTATTCACAAAATATTTAACCACATAAAGACCTATTCCAAACCCATTGCTGCTCTTGGACTGAATTTGCTTGAACTTTTCAAAAATAGTATCAATATCTTTCTCATGAATTCCGCTGCCGGTATCCGATATAACAACAGAAACATCATCCGTTTTTTCGATTACCTGAATACTTATACTTCCTTTATTGGGTGTAAATTTGAAAGCGTTTGATATTAAATTAAACAGCGTAATCTCTATTTTTTCATAATCGCCATAGATTTCTGCAGGTGTTTTTTCTTCGATAAACTGATAATTTAAACTTTTAACCGCTGCCATCTGCGTAAAGCTTTCATAGATATCACGGCACAGACTGTTTAAATTAATCTTGGAAATTTTGAGTTCATCAAGATCCGTTTCTGCTTTTCTGAATAGCAATAACTGATCCGTAAGACTCAATAACCTTTTGGCATTTTTATAGGCTAGCCTTAGGTCAAAATCATCTTCAGAAGCATTTTTTCTGTCAATGGTACTTTTTAACGGATTTATAATTAAAGACAGTGGAGTGCGCAATTCATGAGCTATATAGGTAAACATAGAAAACTGTTTTTCGGCATGTTCCTTGTCTTTTTTGTGCTCCATACGCGTAAGTTTAATTTCGTAGCGAAGCCTTTCCTTATTTTTATGATACCCTATGTAGGCATAAATGGCCCCGGCAACAGCGATTAAATAAAATGTATAAGCCCACCATGTTCTGTACCATGGCGGAAGGATTTTTACCGTCGCGAGTGTTACCTCATCGGTCCAGTTTCCAAAAATATCGGTTGTTTTTACCTTAAAAACATAGGTTCCTTCTGTCAGTCTGGAATAATTTGCCCTGTTGTTCTTTGAGGTATAGTTCCAGTCTTTGTCCCATCCTTCGAGGAAATAAGCGGTATTGATTTTTTCAGAATTGACATAATCCAGATAAACAAAGTCAAAACTCAATGCTGATTTTTCATAAGGAAGTTCCGCTTCGCTTATCATTTCGAGTTTCTTTTCTGTGATATAAGGACTATCGAGTTTTAAGGACTGATTGTTTACCAGTAAATCATTTAATAAAAATTTGCCCGTATTTTTTTTGTCTTTTATATTATCAGGATTAAAAATATTGAATCCGTTTATACCGCCAAAAATAAACTCTCCTGTCGAAAGTTTGGAGCCGGAATTCCAACTAAACTGAATGCCCTGAAGTCCGTCAGAGACCCCAAAGTTTCTGAAAGTATTATTTTTAGTATTCAATCTGGAAATCCCATGGTATGTACTCATCCATAAATTTCCTTTTTTGTCTTCTAAAAGGCGAAGTATGGTGTTGCTTGAAAGACCGTTTTGTGTGGTAAAGTTTTTGAAAGTGCCTTTTTTTCGGTTGTATAAAAGCAAACCGCCTTCAACAGTACCAATCCAAAGATTTTTGTTTTGATCTTCCGTGATGCATCTGATTGTATAATCAGAGTGATAGCTTTTTATTTTTTTTGTTTTTGGTTCTATTTCAAAAAACGAATTAAAAGTTCCGCCCCAGATTTTTCCGTCTTTGGTTTCGTAGAGACAGGTAACATCGCGTAGCGTATTACTGTAGCAGATAAATTTATTTTGTTTTCTGTCAAATTGATAAAGTGCTCCATTATTCGTAATGGCAAGCCACAATGTTTTTTTTGAATCTAAAAACAGCAGCCATGATTCCTGTTCTGCTTTTTTAGTGAATTGATTATAAATGGAGAAATTCTGAATTGCTTTTGATTTGGGATCAATACGGCAGACCCCGCCTTTCCACATCGCCACCCAGATGGCATTATCAGAATCCCTGACGATGCTGGTCACAAAATCGCTCTGAATTTTTCTGCCGGCAGCTGATGTGGTCGAGTAAACGTCATAAGTATTTTGTTTTCTGTTCCAATATCGCATTCCGGCACCATCAGTACCAATCCAGATGTTTTTATTTTCATCTTCACAGAAAGACTGCATGAAGTTTGCTGCAGGATCTTCATCTTCTTTATTGGTGAGCGGATCCTTGATTTTAAAATGATTAAAATCAAGCGGGTTTTTCCCCATCATGCTTACACCCCCACGCAGGGTTCCGAACCACATTTCTCCGTTTTTGCTTTGAAATATATCATACAGCGATTTACTGTTTAGTAATGAAACAGGACCGCTGGCGCGGTATAAAACAGGAGTAGTCTGATTTTTTGTAATGGTATAAAGACCAGCTCCATCAGTAGCGATCCAGAGTCTGTGTTCCTGCTGAAAAAAATCGCGTACGACTGTTTTTTTCTGAAAGTAATTTTTAGAGTAGGTATTCAGCCTGTCATTATATAAGTACGCACCTTCGTCTGACCCGATCCAGAGTCCTTCATGGGTCAGTTTAATGCAATTTGCTCCTGTAATTGAATTAGTAAGAAGCGTTAGTTTTTTGGATTTAATATCGTACTTACAAAGACCGGTTCCGGTTATAAAAACATAGAAAATTTGTTTTTTGGCATTATAAGATATAGATCTTGCGATATAATTTAATTTTCCGTTAAAAGGTATTGCCATTCCGGTTTTCTCACCTTCCTTAAAAAGTACGATTGCCCCTTTTGTAGCGACAAGAATTAGATGCAGAGGATGTACAGCAATTATTTCGTAGGCCGTAACGTTTAAAGGTTTGATTTTTTTGTCTGAATCATAATATTGCAACGGACTAAAAACAGATCGTTCTGCATTAAAAATTACGGGCCCTGCAGTTGTTCCTATCCATAAATTATTTTCAAAATCACCCTCTATACAGCTAATAGCATTTCCCTGAATAGAATTTGGATCGGTATGGATATGGCGGTAAATTTTAAAATCATTTCCATCATATCTGTTAAGACCATCAAAAGTTCCAAACCACATATAGCCATTTTGATCCTGATATATTGACGCAACAGAATTATTAGAAAGTCCTGATGAAATATTGAGATGCTTTATTGGGGAATTCTGTCCAAATATATTTAGAGTAACAAGTATAATAATAAGAAGAAGAAAAGACTTTAGTTTATTCATAGATTTTTTTAAAAGCTGTTCTTTCATATACGAAAAATAGAAGAAATGAGATCTAAAACGGGATCATTTTTTATATGATTATGGCGAAATCTGCCTACTCTGCGAAAATAAGGATTTATTATATATTGATAAAATACATCCTGTTTTTTAGATTATTTATAAGTTGTGTTTTATATGTTTTTCTCCTATAAAAGATTAATATTTAAGGTTCTTTTAAGTAAATATTTAGAAATTATCAATTAAAAACCACAACCTTATTGATTATTAATATATTATTAAAATGACTGATTACTTGTTTTGTCATTTTTTTAGGACGAAAAAACAAAAAACATGTTTTTCATGAAGTGCTGTATTGGTGTTTTTACGAAATTGCCCCCCTTTATAAACGAATTTTTCCCTGTCTTTAGAGCATACAGTATCCTTAATTTTGCAGCGTGAGTTGATAAGCTTGAATGTTTGAATAATTATGTTTTATTTTTCGTTTAAAGCACACTAATCACAAAACCCAACTCAAACAAAAAAACTAAAAAAGTATGAAAAAAATTTACAACAAATTTTTACTTTTATTATTACTGCTTCCTTTTTGTGTTTTCGCTCAGAGCACAGTAAAAGGGATTGTTCTGGACAAAAGCACCGGACAACCAATACCAGGGGTAAATATAAAAGTATCACAAGGTAATTTAAGCATGACTACGGATTTTGACGGTAAATTCCAGTTTAATGGTCTGAAAGAACAAACTCAAATTACTTTTTCATTTACAGGTTTCACAACTCAGACTATTACTGTTGGTACACAGAGAGATATCACTGTTACCCTTGAGGAAGATCCTAACCTGCTTCAGGAAGTTGTGGTACAGGTCGGATACGGTTCTGTAAAAAAGAAGGACGCAACAGGTTCTGTAGTGGCACTTACTACAAAAGACTTTAATAAAGGTAACAATATTACCACTGAAAACCTTCTTAACGGACGTGTTGCCGGTTTGTCTATTAATTCTTCCGGAGCTCCGGGTTCTTTATCTGAAATACGAATCAGGGGTGGTAGTTCGCTTTTTGCAAGCAACAACCCGTTGATCGTTATCGACGGATTACCATTAGAAAATACAACTAATACTGGTTCTGCCTCCTTTTTGGCTTCTTTAAACCCAGCTACTGTAGAGTCGATGACAGTCTTAAAAGATGCATCTGCTACGGCAATTTATGGTTCACGAGCTTCGAATGGTGTAATCATTATTACAACAAAAAAAGGAAGCAGTACATTTTCTGTTGATTATAATGCACAATATGCTGCAGGAAAACTTACTAAAACAGTTGATGTTTTTAGTGCAGATGAGTTCAGAAAACTTATCGCAGACAGAAGACCTCAGGATTCAGGTAAGTTAGGTACAGCAAATACAGACTGGCAAAAAGCGATTTACAGAAACACCGGATCTTTTGATCAGAGTGTGGCGGTTAGAGGAAGTTTATTTGACATTATCCCTACGAGTCTTACTTTAGGAAATACAAATCAGGAAGGTTTACGTATCACAAATGAGTTTAAAAGAAATACTGTTGGATTGGTAATGAATCCTACCTTCTTTGAGAACAGCTTAAAAGTAAAATTATCTGCTAATTATGCTCACGAAAGAAACAGATTTACAGATGCTGTAGAAGGAACTGCTATTGGTTTTGACCCTACACAGCCTATAAGAGTTGAAGGCGCGCCATATGATGGTTTTTTTGAATATCTTAGTGCAGTTGATGGAGACGGAAACTATCCCCTGAATCCAAATGCAGCCAGAAACCCGGTTTCGCAATTGCTTAATACAAGAGATATCGCAAAAAGCAACCGATTCTTTGGAAATATCGAAGTAGACTATAAACTTTACTTTTTCCCGGACGTAAGAGCAGTTGTGAATGTAGGTTTTGATGAATCTAATGGAGAAAGAACAAGAAAGGTTAACCCGAATGCAGGTTCAGGTCCAACACTTGAGAACTTCCCTTACGGTGCTAATGAATACACTGATGCAAAAAGACAAAATAAACTATTAGACGCCTATTTAGTTTACAATAAGACTTTTAACGAATTAATTTTTGAATTAACAGGTGGTTATTCTTATCAAAGATTTGAAAGTTCAAGATTCGAGACCGGTAATATTTTAAACCCAAATCTACCATCAACATTCCCTGAGACTACTTTAGATACTGAAACTGTGTTAATCGGTTTTTTTGCCCGAACAAACTTAAACTTCAAAGATAAATATTTATTGACTTTATCATACAGAAGAGATGGTTCTTCAAGATTTGACAAAGAAAATCGTTGGGGTAATTTCCCTTCTGTGGCTTTTGCATGGAAACTTAAAGAAGATTTATTTAAAGATAACAAAACGATATCTGATTTAAAATTAAGATTGAGTTATGGTATTACAGGTCAGCAGGATATTCCTGAACCTAACGGTTATCTTAAAAAATACGAATTGGGAACAGGAAACTCTCAATATTATTTCGGAACTGATCCGGTTACAATCGCACTTCCATACAAACTAACAAATGGTTTGAAATGGGAAGAAACAACTACTTACAATGCCGGTATAGATTTTGGAATTTTAGATAATCGTATCACAGCCAGTCTGGATGCGTATTACAAAGACTCTGAAGATTTATTAGCCAATGTAGCAATCTCTGACGGAAGTAATTTTTCTAACAGAGTATATCAAAACATTGGTAGCTTTACTACAAAAGGGGTTGAACTTACAGTTAATGCAAGTGCCATTAAAACGGAAAACTTCTCTTGGAATGTTAACTTCAATGCGGCTAAATTTGAAAGAAGAATTAGTGAATTAGCTTATAATGCAGATATCTTTTTAGGGGACAATATTACCGGAAACGGAAGTACTTCTCAAATTTTCAGAGAAGGATACACACCATATTCTTTCTACGTTTACAAACAATTATATGATACTGCAGGAAAACCAATTGATGGTGCTTTTGCTGATTTGAACGGTGATAATATCAAGAATGATGCTGACAAATACATTTATAACAATCCTGATCCGGATGTTACTTTAGGATTTGCATCAAATATGAATTACAAGAAATTTGATTTCTCTTTCAATTTAAGAGCAAGTATTGGTAACAATATTTTTAATGGAATGGATGCTTCAAGAGCGCAGTACAGTTCTTTGATAAATGCCGGAGTTTTAAATAATATACCAACTCAGGTAAAAGAAACTAACTTTCAAACCACTGAGAATGTTGTAATGTCAGATATTTATGTAGAAAATGCTTCTTTCTTAAAAATGGACAATATTTCTTTAGGATATACTTTCGATAAAGTTATTAATGAAAAAGTTTCTTTAAGATTATCAACAGGAGTACAAAACGTTTTTGTAATTACCAAATACAGTGGTTTAGATCCTGAAATTACAAATAACGGTGTTGATAAAACGATTTATCCAAGACAACGCACTTTCTTGTTTGGTGCAAACCTTAAATTTTAATAAAATGAAAAAATATATAATAATAACTATCATAGCGTTAGCTACTGTTTTTCATTCGTGTACAGATGACCTGAATGTAGTTTCTGAAGATGATGACGTACTTTCAGCAGATGCTTTGTTTTCTTCTCCGGAAGGGTATAAAAAAGCACTGGCAGGAGTATACGGAAACCTTACTCTTACAGGCACTCAAGGACCCGTTTTTTCTTCATTGGAAGGTTTAGCAGCCGGAACAAGTCAGTATGTAAGATGTTTGTTGAACCTACAGGAACTAACAACAGACGAAATGATCTGGAGTTATGAAAATGACGAAGGAACTGCAGAATTACAACGAAATATTTGGACAGCTGCAAATCCTGTTATTTTAGGAATGTACAGTCGTACAATGGCTTCTGTTGCCTATGCCAATGATTTTTTGCGCGAAAGTACACCTGAAAAATTAAAAGGAAGAAACATTACAAATGCTGAAACTGTAGCCGAAATTGAACTTTACAGAAAAGAAGTTCGTGTTTTAAGAGCATATGCCTATTACAACATGATGGACCTGTTTGGAAAAGCAGCTATGTATACAGAAAATGATCCGTTAAATTTTTCGGGTCCTGAATATGACAGAAAGCAATTATTTGAATTTATTGAAACCGAATTAAAAGAAGTTTTACCAGACTTAAAACCTGCAAGAACCAATGTATACGGAAGAGTAGATCAGGCTGTTGCACGTATGATTCTGGCTAAAATATATTTGAATGCTCAGGTATATACACAAACTGACCGATTTAATGATTGTGTTACAATGTGTAACGAAATCATTGCAGGAGGATATACGCTTAAACCAAAATATCTGGAAAACTTTATGGCTGATAACCATACATCTGAAGAAATGATTTTTACAATTCAGTCAGATGGAGTTCTTACTCAAAACTGGGGAGGTACAACCTTTTTAATCAATGGCCAAATTGGAGAATGGGAAAATAATGCGGCTGATTTTGGAATTACCGGATGGACAGGCGCACTCCGCATCAGAAAACAATTTGTACAAAAATTTGATGGTACAAAATTCAGTCAGGATGACAGAAATACTATTGGAACAGGTACTGCAACACAACAAAGAACAATAGATATTGCCGATATTAGTGTAAAAACACAAGGATATATTTTATCAAAATTCTCTAATAAAACTTCTGCCGGAGTAAACGGAAAAAACAGAGATTTTGCAGATACAGATTTCCCTTTATTCAGGTTGGCTGACGTTTACCTAATGTATGCAGAAGCAACTTTAAGAGGAGGAAATGGTACAATAGCCCAATCACTTGTTTATGTAAATAACCTGAGAGAAAGAGCTAATAATAACGCTACAACTTCAAATATTACAGCGAGCGAGTTAAACCTGCAATTTATAATTGACGAAAGAGCACGTGAATTACACTGGGAAGGTCACAGAAGACAAGATTTAATCCGTTTTGGTTTATATAGCGGAGGAACTTACAACTGGGCATGGAAAGGAAATGCTGCCAGAGGAATTTCAATTCCTTCTCACAGAAGACTTTTTCCAATTCCTGAAGGATCACTGGGAGCTAATAAAAACTTAACTCAAAATACAGGTTACTAAAACCCTTTTTTAACAATATAAAAAGATAAAAAAATGAAAAATATTTATAAAATTTTTATTGCTGTAGCGATACTTACAGGATTATGGTCTTGTGAAAACGAAGAAAATTTAATGATTTTAAAACCTCAGGAAGCGGCTTTTTCAATCATTACACCAGAAAGCGGATCTTCAATTATCCTTAATGAAGCAACACCAGCCAATACTGCACTTACAGTGACCTGGGAAAAAGTAAGTTACGGAGCACCAACAGTTGTTACATACACTGTTCAAATTGCAGCTAATGACACTGAATTTGCAGCTCCTGTTGATGTTACATCATCAACTTCGACCTATTCGATTATAGATGTTGCAGAACTTAACACAAGAGCATTAGAACTTGGATTAGCACCAAATGTTGAAAGTTCTATTGATGTAAGAATTAAAGCCACTACAGGAGTAGCAAATGCTGAACCAAAATACTCAGATGTTATCACCATTTCAGTAACTCCATACGGAAGTATAGAAACACCTGTTGTTACTTTGTACTTAGTAGGTGACGCCACTTTTGCAGGCTGGAATCTTAACAACAACAACATGCCACTTTTTACAGATCCTAAAGACAATAAAAAACATTATTATACAGGATATTTTACTGCAGGTGGCTTTAAATTACTTGAAAAAATTGATTCATGGTTACCTGCCTATGGTAACGACGGAACCAAAGCGGTAAAAAGAACGTCTTTTGAGCAAAATGATCCAAGTAGTTTCCCAACTCCAACTTCGGGTTATTACACTTTCGAAATCAATATTGAAACTTTAGCATATACAATCGCTCCTTTCACAGGATCAACAGCAACTACATATAGCGAAATATTTTACTCAGGTAGCACTATAAGCGGAGATGACAATGATTGGAGCCAACAAATTGCTTTGACAAAATCAACATTTGATTCTCACATTTGGAAAGTTTCAGGTCAAACTCTAAAAGAAGGAAATATGAAATTCCATACTGCTGGATGGGCTAAAGAATGGGGAGACAATGGCGGAAACATATTTGTTGAAGCAGGAAAATATGATATTTGGTTAAACGATTTAGATGGTCGTTATACTTTTATCAAAGTACAATAATAAATAAAAAAGTAAGCCTCAAATCCTATTATTTGAGGCTTCTTATTCCTTTTTTTTTAAAATTATATTAAAAAAAACTATAGGTACTGGTGTGTTACTTTAAAAGGTTTAATTTTCAATAACTACTTTACATATAGATCGATAAAAAACTTATATATGAAAAAACATATAAAATTTCTTGCATTGCTTGCAATAGCAGCAGTTCAATTTGCTTGTTCAGGCGACGATGACAAAGGAACAAATGTTCCTCAACCACCTACAGACGACACTTTTATCAGAGCTTCTGACATCTCTTATCTTCCTGAAATGGAAGCTGTACAAACTAAGTTCTACAATAATGGGAAGGAAGAAAACATGCTTACAACACTTAAAAATGCAGGTTGTAATGCAGTGCGAATCCGTTTATGGAAAAATCCTGTAAATGGTCGCTCAGGTATGGCAGAAGTAAAAGCGCTTGCAGAAAAGTCAAGAAAAGCAGGTCTTAGAGTTTGGTTAACGGTTCATTATTCTGATCACTGGGCAGATCCGGGTGCACAGACAACTCCTGAAGAGTGGAAAAATTTATCTTTTGATCAATTAAAAACAGCTGTTACAACCTACACAGAAACAATTATCAAAGAAATCAATCCTGATATTATCCAGATAGGAAACGAAATCAACAGCGGATTACTTTGGCCTAAGGGACATTTAATTGACAATGAACAACAATGTATTTCTTTATTATCAGCTGCAAGTAAAGCTGTTCGTGCTAAAGCCCCAAAAACAAAAATCATGATCCATTATGCTGGTATAAATGGTGGTGGTACTGATTGGTTTTTCAACAAAATGAAAACTATTGATTATGACTATATAGGATTATCATACTACCCTATTCATCACGGAAAAGATTTGACTGAAGTAGCATCTACAATTGATGCCCTTGGAGAAAAATATGGTAAAAAAGTTGTGATTGCAGAAACATCTTACCCTTTTACATTCTTGTATAATGATTTTACAAATAACATTATAGGTAATAATACACAAATAATACCTGAATTTCCAGCAACTCCCGCGGGGCAAAAAGCCTTTGTTCTTGCTGTCAGAGCTTCGGTTGAAGCGTCAGCACACGGACAGGGATTTGCTTACTGGGGTGGCGAATGGGTTGCTTTTAGAGGGAAACAATCTGCATTCGGTTCTACTTATGAAAATCAGGCTTTATATAGTTTTGACAATAATGCTTTATCAGTAATGCAGGCTTTCGCCAGATAATAAAGCATGAAAAAACATTTTAAAATAGTACCTTTTTTGCTTGTCATAGCACTTGTATTTACTTCATGTAAAACAAAAATGGCAAGTAAAGAAGGTTCTTTTTCTAAAGGAGCCGATGTGGGCTGGCTACCACAGATGGAAGCCACAGGTTATAAATTTTATGATGCAGACGGTTCTGAAAAAGACTGCCTGCAATTATTAAAAGACAGAGGAATCAATTCCATTCGTTTGCGCGTTTGGGTAAACCCCAATAATGATAAAGCCAGTGGGCACTGCAGTCCCCAAGAAACAGTTGTCATGGCGGTTCGCGCGCAAAAGATTGGAATGCGTATCATGATCGATTTTCATTACAGCGATTCGTGGGCTGATCCCGGCAAACAAAATAAACCGGCAGCCTGGGCAAACCACTCTTTTCCTGAATTACTGAACGATGTTTACAATCATACCTACGATGTGCTGAAATTGCTAAAAAAAGCCGGAGTTACACCTGAATGGGTTCAGGTTGGAAATGAAATTCCAAGCGGTATGCTTTGGCCAGAAGGGCATACAGACAACTTTCCTCAATTGGCGCAATTGCTTAATAAAGGATATGAGGCTACAAAAGCCATAGATTCAAAAATTAAGGTGATAGTACACTTAGACGAAGGCAATAAAAACGAAAAATTCAGATGGTTTTTTGACAAAGCTACAGAACTGAATGTAAAATACGACGTAATTGGTCTTTCTTACTACCCGTTTTGGCTAAAAACGGATTATAAAGAAAACATTGCCGATTTAGAAAATAATCTAAAAGACATGACCTCCCGCTACAATAAAGAAGTGATGGTGGTCGAAGTTGGCGGTGATTATACATTAGAACAAAACACCAAAGAAATGCTTGAAGCCACTTTAAAAGCTGTAAAAAACGTACCTGATAATAAAGTTTTAGGCGTTATTTACTGGGAACCCCAGGGTGCAAAAAGCTGGAGCGGTTATCAACTAAATGCATGGCTGGAAAACGGAAAACCTTCACCGGCACTGGATGCTTTCAAAAATTAAATAAACAATTAAGTTTTACCATTAGGGTTAAACTTAATTTCTTAATGGTAAACGAACAAAACGAAAATGAAATTAATTTTTAAATCAATAGTATTCTTATTTCTGCTAGTTTTTTCATCCGGAAAAATGTGGTCACAATCCACTACTGTTGTTTTAAAAGACAATTGGAGTTTTTCTAAAGAGGTAAAAGAAGATGCCTTTGCTGTAGATTTTGACGCTTCGAAATGGGAGAAAGTCAGTGTGCCTCACGATTGGGCTATTTACGGACCTTTTGATAAAAAATGGGACATCCAGACCGGTATCATTGAACAAAACGGTGAAAAAGAAGCAACTGAAAAAACGGGGCGTACCGGAGCACTGCCTCATATTGGAACGGGTTGGTACCGCAATACATTTGCTATTCAAGAGTTTAAAAAAGGGAAAAAAGCACTTCTTATCTTTGAAGGCGCCATGAG
This sequence comes from Flavobacterium chungangense LMG 26729, assembly GCF_000735715.2. Lineage (NCBI taxonomy): Bacteria > Pseudomonadati > Bacteroidota > Flavobacteriia > Flavobacteriales > Flavobacteriaceae > Flavobacterium > Flavobacterium chungangense. The sequence goes on along the minus strand of NZ_JASY01000007.1, from coordinate 141,738 downwards.
TGAACCTCAGGTTTATTTAAACGGGAAAAAGGTTGGACAATGGGGCTATGGGTACAGTTATTTTTTCATCGATATTTCAAAAGATATTATAGAAGGAGCAAAAAACACATTAGCTGTTAAATTGACCAATGAGCCTTTTTCTTCGAGATGGTATCCCGGAGCAGGTCTTTACAGAAAAGTTAGTATTGTAGTAAAGGAGGAAGAAAGTTTTGCACAGTGGGGAACTTTTATCACAACTCCTGATATAAAAGCAAATAATGCTGTTGTTGATATTAAAGCTGAGTTTCATGGCAGTAATGTGTCAATGGTAACCCAAATAAAAGATGCTAATAACAAGGTTATTGCTACACAAAAAAGTACAGAAACGAAAGAAGGGAAATTTCATCAGATAGTGGAAGTTGCAAAGCCTCATTTGTGGAGTCCTGAAACGCCTTATTTGTACACCGCAGTAACCAAATTATACGCAGCCGACGGAACTTTAAAAGACGAACAAAACATAAAGTTTGGTATCCGATTTATTAAATATGAACCGAAGACAGGATTTAGCCTTAATGGTAAAGTCACAAAATTCAAAGGTGTTTGTCTTCACCATGATTTAGGACCACTTGGCGCGGCGGTTAATAAAGCGGCACTTCGAAGACAGCTTACCATTCTAAAAGACATGGGATGTAACGCTATCCGAAGTTCTCACAATATGCCTTCTTTTGAACAGCTTGAATTGGCTGACGAAATGGGGTTTATGTTCCTGGCTGAAAGTTTTGATGAATGGGCAAAGCCAAAAGTTGAAAACGGATACAATCGTTTTTTTAAAGAATATGCAGAAAAAGACATTGTGAATCTTGTGAGAGCCACACGAAATCATCCTTGTATCGTAATGTGGAGTTCAGGAAACGAAGTTCCGGATCAATGGGGAGCTGAAGGGGTAAAACGTGCCAAATGGCTGCAGGATATTTTTCATCGTGAAGATCCTACAAGACCTGTGACTGTTGGTATGGATCAGGTAAAAGCAACTATGGAATCTGGTTTTGGAGCTTTGCTGGATATTCCTGGATTAAATTACAGAGTTCATCTTTATGAAGAAGCGTATAAAACATTTCCGCAAGGATTCATATTAGGTTCAGAAACTGCTTCGACAGTGAGTTCAAGAGGAATTTATAAATTCCCTGTGGTTCAGAAAAAGAATAAACAATACCCTGATTTTCAAAGTTCGTCTTATGATCTTGAAGCCTGCAGCTGGTCAAATGTTCCTGACGAAGATTTTGTATTGCAGGACGACAAACCCTGGGTTATTGGAGAATTTGTCTGGACAGGCTTCGATTATTTAGGAGAGCCTACCCCTTATGATGAAAAATGGCCTTCAAGAAGTTCTTATTTTGGAATTTCAGATTTAGCCGGACTTCCTAAAGACCGTTTTTATCTTTACAGAAGCAGATGGAATAAGGAAGACAAAACGCTTCACATATTGCCACATTGGAACTGGAAAGGAAGAGAAGGAGAAATTACGCCGGTTTTCGTTTACACGAATTACGACAGTGCAGAGCTTTTTATAAACGGAAAAAGCATGGGAGTTCAGAAGAAAAATAATGCAACTCCCCAAAACCGCTATCGTTTAATGTGGAATGACGTTAAATATGAGCCTGGAACGGTAAAAGTTGTAGCATTTGATTCCAATGGAAAAATAGCTGCTAAAAATGAGGTTAAAACAGCCGGAGATCCATATAAAATTGTACTGAATGCAGATCGCAAAACAATTAAAGCAAATGGTGAGGATATCTCTTTTGTAACGGTTTCGGTAGTTGATAAAAACGGAATTCCATGTCCTTTAGCCGATAATGAATTACAGTTTAAAGTAACCGGCTCCGCAACTTACAGAGCTGCATGTAACGGTGATGCGACATCATTAGAGGTATTTCATCAGGATCATATGAAGCTTTTCAGCGGTAAATTGGTTGTTTTGGTTAAAGCAATCGAAACTGCAGGCACCATCCAGTTGGAAGTAACAGGTCAAGGCCTTCAGAAAGGTAAAATAAATTTAAAATCAGAACGTCAATAATTTAGAATATTGGAATCCTAAAAAGCGATTTCCGTTTTCAAAATTACTTTTAAATATTGAGTTTGCTTTTACTTAAATGATAAATGTATTTACATCACAAATACGATAAAAAGAATCTGCTGAAAGTTTCAGCGTTCGCAATGAAACCCGCTATTTTAACGGGTTTTCTTGTTTATACTCCTTTTCATATTTACCTCTGCAAGAAGTCACTTTTTTTGCAAGTTGAATTTAGACCTTTCAAACGAATCCTGATAACGAAATATTATTGCCGATTCATTAGAACAAATAATCCAAAACGAAATCAGTAAATTAAGAACGGGTAAAACAGAGCATTTCGATTTTATTATCGGAAAAGAAGATTAATTTTTTATTTCTCTCGCAGATTTGGCAGATCGGGCAGATTTATTTTTTTATCTGTTTAAATCAGTAAAATCTGCGAGAGAAAATAATAAGCCACAAAAGAAAATCCTTTATAATTCTTTTTCAAAAAGAATTAGTGATAATTAGTGCAATCCGTGTTTAAGCACTCAATCGAATCGTCTTCCTAAACTCAGAAGGACTATACCCCTTTTGTTTTCTAAAAAACTTATTAAAGTGGCTTTCATCCGTAAAACCAAATTCATACGCAATTTCATTAATACGCTTATCACTGAACTGCAGACGATGTTCAATTAATTTGGTTTTATAATTACTGATATATTGCTGCATCGTTTCGCTGGCATGTTTCTTAAAGTAACGCCCTAAATAGGTATTCGAAATTCCGAAATAATCACTTATAGATTCTGCTTTTATTTTCTCCGGATAGTAAATATTGTTCTGAATATATTGCAGAATATCCATCGCTTTTGCCTCTGTATCAATATTTATCTGCTCCGGAAGATATTTTGCAATGTTTCTCGCTACAATAATAATCAGCGTATTAACCAATTGCTGAATCAACTCCTGATTGTAAATATCCTTATCTTTCTTTTCCCGGCAAATGGCTTCGATCATAACCTTTACCAAACATTTATCAGGATCATTTTTCAAAATACAGCCCGGCTGATGATTCGCATTTTGAAGGATATATTCCAGTCGCTGAATATTTTCATTTTGCAGACTTGAATTTTTCAAATAAATATCATTAAACCTCAAAAAGAAAAATTTCGTTTCGGTTTCGATTGTGAAATTATGACAGTCTTCGGGCGTCAATAAAAACAAATGCCCCGGGTCATACCAAAAAATATTTTTGTTGATACACTGCGAACCCGTCCCTTCCAAAATATAAACCAGCTCAAAAAAATTATGACGATCTCCCACATCCGGATATTCACTCAGCGTTTCAAAAGAAACAGTAAAAGGCTCGTATAAATTTTCTTTTTTCATAATTCAATTTATTTGAAGGTGCAAATATACCTAAAAAAGACAAAATTATACCAAATAAGAATCATAAAAACAGTATAATTTTGCCTAATCAATTTTAAACAGAAAAAATCACAATCATGGAATATAGAAAATTAGGCAGCTCTGAACTTGAATTATCAACAATCACTTACGGTGCTTTTGCTATTGGCGGAACCATGTGGGCAGGAACAGATAAAAAAGATTCAATCGACTCCATTCATGCTTCAATCGACCACGGTGTTACAACAATAGACACCGCTCCTTTTTATGGTTTTGGTTTAAGCGAAGAAATGATTGGCGAAGCTGTCAAAAGCCACGATCGTTCTAAAGTGCAGTTATTGACTAAATTCGGTTTGGTTTGGGACGGAAGCAACAACGGAAAAGGCGATTACTTTTTTGACGCTGATGACAACGGTAAAAAAGTTCCAATTTACAAATATTCATCCAAAGCAAGCGTAATTAAAGAAGTTGAAGAAAGCCTAAAACGTCTTCAGACGGATTATATCGATTTACTGCAAATTCACTGGCCAGACGTTACAACGCCAATTTCTGAAACAATGGAAGCCGCTGAAACTTTATTACAACAAGGAAAAATCAGAGCATTCGGAGTAAGCAATTACAATGTTGCACAAATTCAGGAAGCACAAAAAACAGTTCAGGTAGTTTCTGATCAGGTTTCCTATAGCATGCTAAACCGTAAAATTGAAGAAGAACTAATTCCATTCACCGTTGCAGAAAACATCGGAATCATTGCTTACAGCCCAATGGAAAGAGGTTTATTGACCGGGAAATATTTCTTAGATAGTAAATTAAAGGAAAACGACCACAGAAACGGTTATTTCGGCAAATTTGACCTTCAGCAGGTAAAAACCTTAATCGAGGAATTGAGTTCGTTAGCCCATTCTAAACACATTTCAATTTCGCAGCTGGTTTTACGCTGGACCACTTTACAAAAAGGAATTGCGATTGTTTTAGCCGGTGCCAGAAATGCAGAGCAAGCCATTTCAAACGCAAAAGCAATGGATTTTGACCTTTCTTCTTCCGAATTAGAATTCATTAATCAGGCGATTTCAAAAGTCAAATAATATTTATACATAAAAATAATTGGGGTGTGACCCTCCGGGTCGGGCTTTCGGCTTTATCTTTTGCTTCATTTCATTTCGCAAAAGGATACCGCCTCTATCCCTCACACATCCGTTTTCAAAAGAAGTAACAATTTAAAATGAAAAATATATTCATAATCAATGGCGGGCAAAAATTTGCTCATTCCGGAGGACAATTCAATCAAACCGTACAGGACTGGACAGTCGAATTTCTTTCAAAAAACAGTACATACGAAATCAAAACAACCCATATCGAAAACGAAATCGATCTTCAGGAAGAAGTAGAAAAATTCGTCTGGGCTGATTTAGTTATCTATCACACACCGGTTTGGTGGTTTCAAATTCCCAACCTTTTCAAAAAATACATCGACGATGTTTTCACTCAGGGACACAACAACGGAATCTACAAAAGTGACGGAAGAAGCCGCGTAAATCCCGACATCAATTACGGAACCGGCGGACTTTTATACGGACGCAAGTACATGCTTACCACCAGCTGGAATGCGCCAGCAACTGCTTTTACGCTTCCTGGCGAATTCTTCGACGAAACTTCTGTTGATGATGGTGTCATGTTTGGTTTCCACAAAATGAATAAATTCACAGGAATGGAATGCGTAAACGGATTTCATTTTCATGATGTTGAAAAAGGCGCAACACCTGAAAATATTCTTATATTTAAAGAAAATTACACCAATCATTTAAAAGAAATTTTTAAAACTTTATAATCATGATTTCAATTACTGCCATCTTCAAAGGTAAACCGGAACATAACGACCAAATTCAAAACATGCAGCACCATCTCGTTACCGAAACCAGAAAAGAAGAAGCCTGTGTTCGCTACGATTTACATAAAGCCGAAAATGTATTCATCATTTGGGAAGAATGGAAACACCAGCCGGGACTTGATATTCACAATTCACAACCTTATTTAGCCGATTTTATTTCTCAAATCAGAGATCTCGTTTCAGATCCGATTCAGGTTTATAAAACCAACCAGATTTTATAAAAGAATAAATAGCACCCGAAAAATCTACTTGATAACATGAGTAACTATCATCTTGCAGAAATTAATATTGCCAAAATGAAAGGAGTCGACATCAACGACCCAATAATGAAAGAATTCGTAGATAATTTAGAAGCTGTAAACACTTTAGCCGAAGAGAGCGAAGGTTTTATCTGGAGATTAAAAGATGATACAGACAGTTACAATGCTACAAGTCTGAATCCGTACAACGATGAACAGATTATCATCAACGTATCAGTTTGGGAAAGCATCGAGACATTAGAGCATTATATGTACAAAACTTTTCACAGCGAATTTCTAAGACGCAGAAAAGAATGGTTTCAGAAATTCGGAAAGGCGCATACAGCCATGTGGTGGATTCCAAAAGGTCAAATTCCAACTATGGAAGAAGCCGTAGAAAAATTAGATTACCTTCAGAAAAATGGCCCCTCAGAATTAGTTTTCGACCTCAGAAACAAATATCCGATGCCCGTTGAAATATAAATTTTATTCTCCACGAATAAGCGAAGCAATTCGTGGAGAATAAAACTTTTATTTAATCCCTCCAAAAGCCCCGAAACACATATTCTTATGTAAAATTTCGACTTTTGAGAAACCAACTTTCTTCATCAAATCCAATTGGTAATTCATAGATCTAGGAGAATCTTCTTTCTCAATATAATCCAACACTTTCTGACGATACTCTGCCCCTCCAATTCCTTCCAAATAATCTCCATAACGCTGCCAGGTATATTCATTTAATAAATCAGTATCTTGTGTGATTAAGTCCGAAATCATCAAGCAGCCGCCCGGTTTCAACAATTTAAACAATTTAGTAAAAGTGGTTTCCCAATCCTGATCGTCTCTCAAATGATGCAAAACTGCTCCGGCCAAAATAATATCAAAACTATTTTCTTCTAAATCTGCTTCGCGAATATCACCTTGTTTAACTCGTACTTTTCCGTTTGTCACAGCCGAAACTCTTTCAAAAGCACGATCCAGCATTGGCAAACTCAAATCGACCAAAGTGCAGTTTAAATCCGGTACTTTAGACAACATCATTAAAGTATAATTTCCTGCTCCGCATCCGACATCCAAAACAGCTGCAGCATTCGGAACAATACGTTTTGAAGCTTCTGTTATTAATTCTAAAGAAATAGCAGCGTCGATTGTCGCCACTTGTCCAGTTTCTAAATTTGAAAATCTTTCGACATCATTGTCAAATCGCTCTTTGATTTCTTCGATAGTTGATTTTTTCATGGTCTTTGTTTTTTAATCTCTCGCAGAATAAGCAGATTAACAGGATCTTTTTGCTAATATTGATCGGGATATTGTGATTAAGATGATTTTATCTAAATTCATTAATCTGCTATATCTTCCCAATCTGCGAGAGAGTTATTTTTTCATTTTCAAAACTACCTCTTTGATAAATACTTTGAAAATACTATTTTTATCAATCAATAATACTTTAAAAGTATCATGGAATTACGTCATTTAAAATATTTTCTGGCTGTTGCCGAAGAACTGAACTTTACCAAAGCCTCAGAAAAACTCTTTATTTCGCAGCCTCCATTAAGCCGACAAATAGCCGAATTAGAAGAAGAACTTCAGGCAAAACTCTTCATCCGAAACAACAAAAAAGTAGAATTGACCGAAGCAGGAAAATATTTTAAGGAAGAAGTAACAGCACTTTTTCAGCATCTGGAACGCATTGCTGTGAAAACAAAAAAGATCGCAGAGAACGTTTCGGGCGAATTCAGAATCGCTTATATCAGTTCGATTTATTCGTCTGTCATTTCCGATTTGATAAAACATCTGAAAGCGCAATTTCCATACGTAAATTTTAAACTTTTTGAAGTATCAACTACCAAACAAATCGCTGCTTTAGAAAAGGGAAAAATCGAGATGGGAATCATTCGATCACCTATTCATTCGCCCAAAATAAAATCGCATTTATGGTTTAAAGATGGATTTTCATTGGTTTACAATAAAAATACCGTTCAGATAAGATCAGAAAACGAGATTTTAAAACTGAAAGACGAAACATTTGTGTTTTTTAATAAAGATTACGCCCCGCATTATCATGAAGTTTTACTGGAACTGTGTGCCTTTTATGGCTTTACACCGAAGATAATTCACGAAGCGAATAATATAAACTCGATTGTGCAATTAGTTAAAAACGGATTAGGAATTTCGATTGTTCCTTCGAATATTGCAAAAAATAATCAGGATTTAGAAGTTGGTTTTATTGAATTGAAAAAAGTAAACCTATTTACAAATGTTTCTTTAATTACTTCAAAAGATGATTATTCTGAAATAACACAATCGGCTGTTGAGTTTTTATTGTCACAAAGTCGTTAGGACGCTAAGTTCTTATCATTTTAAAATCTGCGTGAAACAAAAAGTGAAAGCAATTCATGCTTATACAAAAAAATCGTTACAATTTAGTACACTAATCCACATCTTAAAAAGAGAACTTTTAAATACCTTAGCAAATTATAATTCCACTCCATAAAATCAACAAAAATGGCTGAACAATCTTCAATTCAGTGCCCAAACTGCGGAACTCCTATCGATGTAAATGATGTTTTAAAACACCAGCTGGAAGATAGTATCCGTAAAGAATTTCAACAAAAAGCAAATATTCAAAACCGTGAATTAGAGCTTAAAAACGAACAATTCGAAAAAGCCAAAGCCGAATTTGAAGCCAAGAAAAAGCAGGAAAACGAATTATTTGCTGAACGATTGGAACGTGAAAAAAAGGCTGCTGAAAAAGAAATTGGTGAAAAGCTAAAAACCAAACTGGAAGAAGAGAACAAAGACCGTTTACTTTTGATGGAAAAAGAACTTTCTGAAAAGTCGGATAAAATTCGTGAATTGAATAAAATGCAGGGCGAAATTGCCAAATTACAGCGTGAAAAACTGGAAATGAAGGAAGCAATCGAAGCCGAAGCTCAAAAACAGCTTAACGCCACTTTGGTCCTGGAAAGAGATAAAATCCGTAAGCAGGAAGAAGAAAAAAATGAACTAAAAATAAAAGAATACCAAAAACAATCAGACGACCAAAAAAAGCTGATTGAAGAAATGAAACGCAAACAGGAACAAGGCTCTATGCAGTTGCAGGGCGAAGTAATGGAATTAGCAATTGAGGAATGGCTGGCCAATAATTTCCCGCTAGACAGCATTGATGAAGTCAAAAAAGGCGCTAATGGTGCTGATTGTCTTCAGATTGTTAACACCCGCGAATTGCAAAACTGTGGTTCTATTTATTACGAAAGCAAAAGAACAAAAGCGTTTCAGCCAGCATGGATTGAGAAATTCAAAAATGATATCCGAACAAAAAGAGCCAACATTGGCGTTTTGGTTACCGAAGTAATGCCTGCCGGAATGGAAAGAATGGGCATGCGTGACGGGATCTGGATTTGTACGTATGAAGAATTTAAAGGTTTAAGCGCTGTTTTACGTCAGTCACTAATTCAGGTTAGCCAGGCCGTTCAGGCACAAGAAAATAAAGGCGATAAAATGTCGATGTTGTACGATTTCTTAACAAGTAATGAATTCCGTTTGCAGATTGAAGGAATTGTCGAAGGCTTCACCCAAATGCAGGGCGATCTGGATGCCGAAAAAAGAGCCATGCAAAGAATCTGGAAACAGCGTGAAAAACAAATCGAAAAAGTAGTCCATAATACCTTAGGAATGTACGGGTCAATTCGCGGTATTGCAGGAAATGCGGTTCAGACCGTGAGAGCTTTAGAACTCGATTTTATCGAAGATGACAATGAAGATCCTAAAGAATTAGAATAGTTTTACATTTAACAATCAGGAGCTTATTCCAGCTGTACACTATATCTTTTATGGCGAACCCCGCCATAAAAGGATGCCGTTTCCATCTGGGCTAGGCTGTCATTTATTATGACCTTTAAAATTTCAAAAACATTATTTTTCCAAATTATAGTCCAATTTTTCATGTAGAATTGTTAAGAAATTTTGATTTTTATTTTTAGCTAAAAATTCAAGCGATTAGTTTTCAAAGACTTATTGCTTTTTTTTTACTAAAAACTTAACATTGGAAAGCTTGTTTTATAATTATCTTTACTTAACGATCAGTTAACAATTTAGTTACATTGTAAAGATAATTCTCATTAAATGCACTTATAATATGGAAAACAAGACCGAAGAAACAACTCCCGAGAAAATTGATTCTCCAAAAACTGAAAATATTCAGCCGGCTACACAAAACGAAAATACACCGGAAATAAAAAAGCCTGTCCGCAGAGCTCCGGCTAAAGCAACTCCTGCTAAATCTGCTACAGCGGGCACAACAAAACCCCCTGTAAAATCTACAGCAGCTACTAAAACGGCAGAAATAAAAAAAGCTCCTGCAAAAAATATAGTATCTACAACGGAACAACCAGAAGAAATAGCTGCAGAATCTGCTGTTACTGAATCAATTCAAACTACAAACGAAGTTGCTGTTACAGAAACTTCAAAAGACAAATCCGATAAAAAGAAGAAAAAAGTGAAAGACAAAGAAAAAGAAAAAGCAAAAAAGAAATTAGCTAAGAAAAAAGAAGAAGCGAAAAAAGACAAAAAGAAAGAAAAAGCGAAAAAAGCAAAACTAAAAGCGGCTGCCAAGAAAAAGGAAAAAGCTAAAAAAGCTAAGGAAAAAGCGAAAGCTAAAAAAATAGCAAAAAAGAAAGCAAAGTCTAAAAAGAAGGCAAAAGCTAAAAAGAAAAAATAATATGAATAAAGGTTTGACTTTAGTAAAGTTGAACCTTTTTTTTATTTTCACACTTTGTCATTGCGAGGAACGAAGCAAACACATTATCTTTAAAAGGCTTCGACTCCGCTCAGCCCGACAAACGTTGTGTCCTCCTGAGCGGAGTCGAAGGACATTTAGCAACAAAAAATTACCCTCCAATCGCAATCATACTACGATTATCAAAATGCAGATTTGGATCATCCATTTCAGAAATCGTAACCATACCTGATCTGACTTTTTTCTTGCTTTTAACAGAAGCCGAAATCAATTCGGTAATTGATTCACCGTTTCTAAAAGCAGTCAGTAAATCGGTTTCAGAATTAGAGAAAAGGCAATTTTTGATTTTTCCGTTTGCCGTCAGGCGGATTCTGTTGCAGCCATCACAAAACGGATTTGTAATGGAACTTATGATTCCGAAATCGCCCTGAAAACCTTTGATTTTGTAGGTTCTGGCCGTGAAGTTTTTCTCGTCTTCCAGTTTCTGAATTTCATCCAGAGAAAAATTTTCCTCTACTTGTGATAAAATTTCCTTTTGCGAAACCATTTTGCTCCTGTCCCACTCATTTCCGGCGAAAGGCATAAACTCAATAAAACGGACAGCAATTGGCAATGACTCGGTTAAATTGACGAAATCAATAATTTCATTATCATTAAAACCTTTCATCAAAACCACATTTACTTTTACCTGAAAATGATGATTCAGCAATAAATGCAGATTATCAATCACTTTCTCAAACTGATTTCGAAGTGTTATCGAATGAAATTTTGATGCAATCAGCGTATCTAAACTCAGGTTGATTTTTTTGATTCCGGCCTGTTTTAAAACGTCAATATGACGGTCGATTAAAATACCGTTGGTCGTGATTGAAAGTGAAACTTCTAAAGTTGATAATTTCGCAACAATCTCAGGAAAATCCTTTCTCAACAAAGGTTCTCCCCCTGTCAGTCTGATTTTATCGACACCACTTTCCACGAAAGTCTGGGCAATTGCAAAAATCTCTTCGGCCGTCATTAAGCTTGCTTTTGGAGACAGCGCAATTCCGTCAGCAGGCATGCAATACGTACAACGCAAATTGCATTTCTCCAGCAACGAAATACGCAAATAGTTGTGTTTTCGCCCAAAATCATCCGTTAAAATGGTTTTAGAGGGTATCATGATTTTTTCCTTTTAAAATATGAAAAACGTGCATCACATGCGGAAAAACAGCATCCATAGATTCTCTTGCTCCATTTGTTGATCCCGGCAAGGCCAAAACCAGGCTTTTTCCCAATGTTCCTGCCACTGTTCTGGATAACATTGCATATGGCATACGCTGCTGCCCGTAATCGCGAATGGCTTCTTCGATTCCCGGAATTCTGCTTTCTAATATCGATGAAAGCGCTTCAGGTGTTACATCCCTTGGAGACAATCCTGTTCCTCCGGTAAAAATAACCAGCTGGTTCTCTTTGGCGAAAGCCTTCGTTTTTTCCTGAATAATTTCTAACTCATCCGGAATAACTTCGTAATGAGACGTTTCAACTCCGTAAGAATCTAACTTTTCTACAATGATTTTTCCGGATCGGTCTTCTTTATCACCTGCAAAAATAGAGTCGGAACACACAAAAACTGCTGCTTTTATTGTGTACGGAAATTTATTTTTGAAAGACGATTTACCGCCTTCTTTGTTGATTAATTTGATGGTTGAAATTTCGATTTCTTTATCAATTGGTTTCAGCATATCGTACATCGTAAGCGCTACAATTGAAGCTCCGTGCATCGCCTCTACCTCTACTCCAGTTTTATAAACGGTTTTTACTTTAAAGATAATATGAATAGCTAAACCTTCAATGTTATATTCTACCGATGTAAATTCAATTGGCAGCGGATGGCAATCCGGAATCGATAAATGTGTATTTTTTACCGCAAATAATCCGGCTGTTTTTGCCATTTCGAGCACATTCCCTTTTGGAACGAGATTGTTAACAACTGCATCAATTGTTTCCTGTTTGCTGACTTTGACAATTGCTGTAGCTGTTGCGACTCTTAATGTGCTTATTTTATGCGTAATATCTACCATTTTAGGTGTTTTGTTTCCAGGTGAATGTATCGTTTTCAAACATTTCCTTGCCAAAAATCGGCACATCAGTTTTAATCCAGTTTACAATAGCTTCTGTGGCCTCGTAAACTTGTTTCCTGCGTGTTGCCGATACAAATACGAACAAACATATTTCACCCGCTTTTACAACTCCTAAACTGTGGTAAATATGCATACAGGTCAAGTCGAATTTGGCAAAAGCTTTTTCACGAATGGTATGCAAAGCTTCGTTTGCCATATCAGTGTAAGCCGAATAATCAATGGCAACAACCGTATTATCATGAATCACATCGGCACGAACCTGGCCCAGAAAAATATTGTGTGCCCCAATTGTATGTTTGGATTGATGTTTGGCAATCGACTCCGCAATAAATTCGGGAGAAATTGGTCCTTCTACAAATACATTTTTACTCATTTTCTTTTTATTTTTTATATCAAAGATTTCACAGATTAAAAGTTTTTTTTGCCACAAATTATACAAATTTTCATTACTTAATTCTATAAAAAGAATAATCGCAATATTGTCGTTTCGACGGAGGAGAAATCCCCGCAAGAAACTCTACAAAGATTGGCGACATTCTATACTGAGTTACTTGCGAAGATTCTTCGTTCCTCAGAATGACAAACTTTACAGACAATTGTGTCTTTTAATCTTTGACTATATTTTTATTTCTTTAGTTAATAATTCTTTCAATGCCAAAGCACCGCCTTCAACACTTTTTAGATTTTTAAAATTCATTTTCTGAAGCAATTCAACAGCTATTTTACTTCTGATGCCGGATTGGCAGAAAACATAAATCGTTTGATTTGAATCTAGTTTTTCAATTTCATTTTCCAGATTTATTAACGGAATCTGAATACCGTTCTTGAATATTATTTTTGGAAGTTCATCTTCATTACGAACATCTAAAAACAAGACTTCTTCATTATCAATTTGATTCAAAACTGCTTCAGCTGAAATCTCTTCGACACGGTTTTCTTTTTGAGAATATTTTTCTTCAAAAGTATTTCTGTCCATTACAAAAGAATCATTTTTTTCAAAATCATATTTCTGCTGTTCATTATTCAGAACATTATAAACCAATATTTTTCCGCTCAAAACTTCTCCTGTTTCCAGAATCATTTTTATGACTTCATTGGCCTGCAGCATTCCAATAATTCCGACCGAAATTCCGATAACTCCCGCATCCGTACAATTCACAGACGAACTGTTTTCATCCGGATATAAACATCTGTAGGTTGGTCCATTTTGATAATTAAAAACCGAAACCTGCCCCTGAAACCTGAAAATTGATCCGTAAACCATTGGTTTATCCGTAATCAGACAGGCATCATTTATCAGGTATTTTATTTGAAGATTATCCGTTGCATCCACAATAATGTCATACTTTTCGAATAAAGCAATGGCATTTTTCCCTGAAAGTTTTTCAGCAATGGCGCTTACTCTAACGTCAGGATTTAATGCTGTTATCATTGCTTTGGCTTCTTCAACCTTGTATTTTCCGACAGATGAACTTTTGTAAATTACCTGACGCTGCAAATTTGAAAGTTCGACAACATCATCATCCACAATTCCGATTTCACCAACTCCGGCAGCTGCCAGATAAGGCAATATCGCAGCACCCAGACCTCCTGCACCAATAATTAAAACTTTGGATTTTAATAATTTGTACTGGCCTGTTTCTCCAATCTCGGGAAGCATTATTTGTCGGTTATAACGGGAAGATGCATTCATAAATTGTAAATTATCCTCCGGCAAAAGGAGGCAATAAAGCAACAATATCGCTGGTTTTTAAAGTATAATCTGTTGTTTTTGAAACTATTTTCTGATTGACGGCAACACTGAAAGAAAGTGATTCGAATTTGTATTTTGCTTCTAAATCCTGCAATAAATCCTGCAGGGAAATATTCGAAGAAACCACATTTTCAAAAGTGCATTGTGTTTTTTCTGCAACAGCTCCAAAATATTTAACTTCAATCATTATTATAGATTTAAATTCTGAAATATAAATTCGTCTTCAAAATGTTCCTGAAAATAAGAGGTAAGTTTTGAAGTATTTTTTACCACTTCTCCAATTACAATAATCGCTGGTGATGAAATGTTTTTTTCTGCGACTAATTTAGTAATTGAGCTAATGTTTCCAGCTACTTTTTGTTCTGAATTTTTAGTTCCGTTTTGTATAATGGCAATCGGTAAATCGTCAGTTCTGTTTTCCTTGTAAATCGAAATGATTTCATCTAACTTGTGCATTCCCATCAAAATAACCACAGTTGCAGCTGATTTTGAAGCCAAATGTACATCTTTAGACAATTCATGACTGGAAGTTGTACCTGTAATTACCCAGAAACTCTCTGCTACTTTTCGCTGCGTAAGGCTTATTCCTACTGAAGCAGGAACGCCTAATGCTGATGAAATTCCGGGAACAACAGCCGTTTCCAAACCAAATTTTTCTGAATATTCGATTTCTTCGCTTCCACGCCCGAAAATAAACGGATCTCCACCTTTCAAACGAACCACATGTCCGTAACGGTTGGCCATCGAAACAATCAATTCGTTAATTTGATCCTGTGTGTAAGCATGGCATCCTAAGCGTTTCCCCACAAAAACAATCTCTGCCTTAGTCGCATATTGCAATAATTCTTCGTTAACCAAAGCATCATACAAAACTACATCGGCATTTTCTAACGCTTTAATTGCTTTTAGCGTGATCAATTCAACATCTCCCGGGCCTGCGCCTACTACTGTTAACTTTGGTGTTTTTGAGTTTTGCATAATCTATTAACTTAAATTGATATTCAGGTCGTTTAATTCGTCAACCGAATTAATGTTCGTTAAAGGAAAGTTTTCACTTTCTTCTATTTTTATAATCTGATGAGGCACTTTTGATAGAAAATCCATCATTTTCAGTTCATTTTCATCAATCGCTTCTTTTATAACCGGAAGCAATTTTTTCGAATAAATTCCGATTAACGGATGTATCCTGCTTTCTGTCGCAAATATGGTAATCTGGGCTTCCTGATTGTGTTTTGATATCAATTCAGTTAACAATTCCGAAGAAATTAACGGAATATCACAACTCAGTATCAGATTAAATTCGGTTTCAGAATTCTCCAGTGCGGTATAAATTCCGCCCAAAGGCCCTTTATCTTTTACAATATCAGCCCTTTTTTGATACGGCAGATAATCGTATTCTTTTGTATTCGTTATGAACTCAATGTTTCCTGTAATAGGCAAAACAGCCTGAATTATATGTTCAATAAATGGTTTTCCCTGAAACAGAACCAATCCTTTCTCAGACTTCATTCGGGAACTTTTTCCTCCGCAAAGAATAAATGCTGTTAGTGTTTCCATTATTGATTATTTTATTTGTTTCAAATTTCAGGTTTTACAAATCTCTACGGAAAAATCAATTTTATACTTGCCATCAAAATCACGGTTCCTAACACTATTTTTAAGGTTTTGTTCGAAAAATAACCGCTTCCGTAAAACCCACCTAACATTCCGCCTATCACTGCAATAGGAACCAGATAAAAGCTCTCTATTGGAATAATTTTTCCTCCCAAAAGAAATCCTAACATTCCTGCAAATGAATTGACAAATATGAACAGGCTTGAAATAGCCGCTGATTCTTTTACTGAAGCCCATCCCAGAAACAATAAAATCGGACTTAAGATAATGCCACCGCCAATACCCAACATCCCTGACAACAAACCAATTACAAATCCGATTGCCAACGCAAAAGGTAATTGAATCTTAACAGCTTCTTTTTCCTTAAAGTTGAATATTCCAAACAATCTTAAAGCAGCAAATACCAATACAATTCCTAAAACAACTTTATAAATTGTATTGTCCAGTGTAATAAATCCGCCAATAAAAGCTGCCGGTACAGAAGCTATCGCAAACGGATAAAAGAGTTTCGGTTTGAAATAATTCATTCTGTAATAAAACAAAAATGAAATACTCGAAACAAATAAATTCAGTAACAAAGCCGAAGGTTTCATAATCGCCACCGGAAAAGCAAAAATCGTCATTAAAGCCAAATAACCTGATGCTCCGCCATGCCCTACACTTGAGTACAAAAACGCAATCACGATTAATGCGAAGCTGAATAAGATTATATTTTCGGAAGTAAGTAAATTCATTTTGTTTCAGGTTTTCTTTGTTTCAGGTTACGCTATATGTTTATTTTTATACACTGCGTTTTAAAACTGAAATTCTTTATTCTTTATTCTTTATTCTTTATTCTTTATTCTTTATTCTTTATTCTAATCAATCGGCAATAATGTTACCAATTGTTCTTTTTTAAGGTTTTCAAAATCATTTGGTACAATGAGCAAACAATTTGCTGTAGCAAAAGTGTTGAGCATTGCTGAGCTCTGACCCTCTAAAACCGTTACGTGGGTTTCATCATACAAAGCTTTTAAGAACAATGTTTTTCCCGAATTATTAGAAATTCCGGCGTTTAATTTTCGGACTAATTTTGGCAGATGAATATCCGAAAATCCCATTCGGTTTCGGATTGCCGGATACACATACACATAAAAATTAGTCAGTGACGAAGCCGGATTTCCGGGTAAAGCAAAAACTAAAGTTTCTTTTTTAGAGCCGAAAAACATTGGTTTTCCTGGTTTCTGATTGATTTTATAAAAAAGTTCTTCTACTCCATTTTTCAGTAATGCTTCTTTTACAAAATCATAATCCCCAACTGAAATTCCGCCCGAAACTAAAACCACATCATATTTTTTCAGGATATCTTTTAAGGCTTCCTTCGTTGCTTTTAGATTATCTTTTACCTTAAAAACCTTTGTTTTATTTACACCTATCGTTTGAAGCGCAGCCTCCAGCATCACTGAATTGCTTTCGTAAATTTTACCTTTTGGCAATTTTTTACCGGGTTTTACCAATTCGTTTCCGGTTACCAAAATGGCTACTTTTGGCTTTTTGTAAACTGTAATTTCTGTAATTCCCAAACAAGCCAGAAAACCAATTGCAGCCGGTGTAATTAAAGTATTGGCCTCAAAAACGATTCCATCTTTATCAATCTGCTCCCCTTTTGCACGAACATTTGCAAACTGCTCCGGCATTTTGGCAATCAAAATCGAATTTTCATTCGCCATAACATGCTCCTGCATCACCACTGTATCGGCATCATCCGGAACAAAAGCTCCGGTAAAAATCCTTACTGCTTCATTTTCTTTCAGTTTTATATTAGAATGATCTCCTGCTTGTGAACTGCTCACCACATCATATTGATGTTTTCTGCTGTGAATAAAAGCATAACCGTCCATTGCTGACTGGCGAAACGGCGGCATTGCAATTGGCGAATAAACCGTTTCTGCCAAAACATATCCCAGTGCTTTTTTCACTGCTATTTTTTGAAATGGCATTTTTGAACTGTTTTCAGCTACGATTGTTAAAGCTTCATTTACTTGTATCATTTAATAAAATATAAAACTAAGTAAAAATACTTATTGCAAATATACGTATTTTTTACTAGTATGGTTAAAAAAAAATAATTTATTTTTCTACCTATAAAATTACTCTAATTTATTTAAAATCATGGTTTAAATTAAATCTAGTTTTTGGTTTGAAATTCTGTTTTTTGAATCCCTGCAGATACTTTTCAGTCTTATTTAACGTCTTATAGTATTAAAATTGATAAATAAAAAAGAATAAATTAAGTATAAAATACTACATTTCAATGTCGCCTGAAATATATTTTTAACATTTATTTAAATCAATAAAAAACAATAAAACACTGATATACAAATAATTAACAATTAAAATTCATTCTTAAATTTATATTTATTTAATTATTTCAAAAAAAAATCAACAAATTTTTGGATATTATTATATTAAAATTAACTTTGTCTATAGGATTAGTAGAGTTTAAAATTATATTTAAAACCATAAAAAACTATATTTTGAAAACAACCGAAAGCATATCGTATTATAATCTTCAAAAAAAATATACTTATAACACTAGCTGTTGTATGTGCTTCTGTTGTTAAACCTTACAGCAATAATTCTATGTTTATAGTCAACTCTTCAATACTAAACTGACTTTAAACAAACCTTACAAAAATTACAAGTAAATCTTACTGAACATTCCATAATCTTATTTGATGCAACAAATTTGTATCGAAAAGACTATTGAAACTATACCTATTAATTAAGAAAAATGAAATAAAAACTAAAAACAATAAAATAAAAAAGATGCACAACAATTGCTGTAAATAAACAAAAAAGCCATTTCTGCGGCAACAGAAATGGCGAGGCTTAAAGAAAATTTATCGCTAAATAAAGGAAACACGAGAGAGTTGAAAAATCAACTTTCAGGACTCCTTGTTAATTACTTAAACCAATACAAAGAAATGAAAAAAAATATAAATGTTTATACATTATTATTTTTCCTGTTTTTAACATCAGGAATAAATGCACAAAATACAACACCTCTTATACAGTCTAAACTGGACGGAACGGTAGTAGATGATATTACAAACCAGCCAATTATTGGGGCTTCAGTTATTATTAAAGGAACAACACACGGAGTTCAGACTGATACTGAAGGGAAATTTTATTTTCAGACTGGTCAGAAATTACCTTATACTTTAATAATAACCTATATCGGATATAAAAAAACTGAAATTATTGTAGACAAAAACCCTGTCACTATCAGTTTAAAAGAAGAACGTCAGGAACTGGATGAGTTAGTCGTTGTTGGATACGGTTCTCAAAAGAGAAAAGACATTACCGGTTCAGTATCATCCGTTCCAAAAGCAAATCTTTCTCAGGTTACATCCTCTGCAGATAACTTATTGAGAGGTGCTATTTCCGGAGTGGTTGTTACACAGAGTTCAGGACGTCCGGGAGCTTCTTCCAGTGTTCGCATTAGAGGAGGAAACTCTATCACTGCCGGTAATGAGCCTCTTTATGTGGTTGACGGAATTTTAATTTATAATGATAACAATAACAGTAGCGCAGGAGTAACTTATGCGGGTGCATCTTTAAATGTATTATCTACTATTAATCCGGGAGATATTGAATCTATTGAAGTCCTGAAAGACGCCTCAGCAACTGCAATTTACGGATCACGAGGTGCTAATGGAGTTGTAATTATTACGACTAAAAAAGGAACGAAAGGACAAGACAATATTTCATACCAGGGTTATTTTGGGGTTCAGAATGTTTCTAAAAAATTAGATTTGTTAAATGCAAGCCAATGGGCAAGTCTACGTAATGATGTTCAGGCAAGTATTGGTCAGTCACCATCGTTTACACCAGCTCAAATAGAAGCGCTTAAAACATCGGGAGGTTACGACTGGCAGTCCGCTGTTTTTAGAACTGCTGCACCAATTCAGAATCATCAGTTGTCTTTTTCAGGAGGAGACGAACGTTCACGTTATGCAATTTCGGCAGGTTATTTTCAACAAGACGGGATTGTAATTGCATCAGATTTTAAAAGAATTTCGCTTCGTGCCAACTACGAAAGGAATTATTCACAAAATTTTAAATTTGGTGTGAACGCTAATTATACTAACTCTGTTGCAAATGGTGTAGGAACCAATGGTGGTACTTCTGCCGGGAGACAGCCTAATCCATTAGTTGTTGCTTTATATCAACCACCTGTTGTTCCTATTAAAAATGCAGACGGAAGTTATAACTTAACTAATAATCCTTATGCAACTGCAGTTAATGGCGTTATTGCAAATCCAATTAATGATTTGGTTAGCACAACAAACGAAACCAAAATCAACAGAATTCTAACCAGCTTATTCGGTGAATACAAAATAACCAAAAAACTGACTGCAAAGGTGGCTGTAAGCGGTGACGTTATTGATACCAAACAAAATTATTATGCTCCGTCAACTACAACAACGGGAGCCGGAACAAAAGGCTTAGGATCAGTTGGAAACAGACTGGTAAGTTCTATACTAAATGAAAATACACTGAACTACAATACTAACTTTAGTGATGATCACAAATTTTCGGCTTTAGGGGGGTATACTCTTCAATACACCAAAGGTGAAGTTGTAAATGCGGGTGCAAATACTTTTATAAACGACGCTAATACTTACAATTCCTTACAAGATGGTGTTCCGATAAAACCCTATAGTGATGCCTTCGAAAGTGTGCTAAAATCGTGGTTAGCAAGAGTAAATTATTCTTATAAAGGAAAATATAACTTTACGCTCTCTGCACGTGCAGACGGGTCTTCAAGATTTGGTTCAGAATCACTTTGGGGTTACTTTCCTTCGGCTGGATTTTCATGGAATATTACGGATGAAGAATTTGCCAACAACATTAAAGGTGTAACCGAAGCCAAACTTAGAATAACAGCCGGAACTACAGGAAATCAGGAAATTGGAAATTATCTTTCCCTGGCTCAGATGGGCTCTGTTAATTACTCCTTTGGAGGCATACTATATACAGGACTTGCCCCTACCCGACTGAAAAATCCGGATTTAAGATGGGAGAAAACAAATCAATATAACGTTGGTTTAGACTTATCATTATTAGACAGAAAAATCAATTTTGTTTTTGATGTTTACTACAAAAAAACAAACGATTTGCTTATAAGTGTTCCTGTGCCGCTTACTTCAGGATATGCTACAATACTTCAAAACATTGGAGGTGTTGAAAATAAAGGTATTGAGATTGGCCTGATAACAGAAAATATAAAAACCGAAAACTTTTCATGGAATTCCAACTTCGTTTTTTCTGCTAACAGAAATAAGGTTGTTGCAATTGGAAATGGTGTTGACCAGTTTTTTCCAATCGTTCCAAACGGTGCTTTATTGCAGCAACAGCCTGTAACGGTAAAAGTTGGTTTGCCTTTAGGGACTTTTTGGGGATACAGAACCAATGGTATTTTCCAGACTCAAGAAGAAGTAAATACACAGCCTAAAATAAACAGTCTTGCCAATACAAAAGTTGGTGACAGAAAATATGTAGACAGCAACGGTGATGGCGTAATTACAGCTCTTGACAAAGGAAATCTTGGATCATCACAGCCAAAATTTGTTGGAAGTTTCAGCAATACGATCTCTTATAACGACTTTGATCTGAATTTTTCTTTCCAGGGCTCTTATGGCGGAAAAATATTCAATGCTTTAAATCAGCAATTAGAAATTTCAACATTGGGAACAAATGCTAATGCTAATCTTAATGATCGCTGGACACCAACAAATCCAAGTAATGAAATTCCGAGAGCATCTAGTTCTCCATTAGGAATAGTTTCTGAGCGTTATGTAGAAGATGCTTCTTTCCTGAGGCTAAAATTAATCACTTTAGGATATACACTACCTAAAAGCATTTCTAAAAAACTAGGAACAAAAAGCGTCAAGTTTTATGTATCTGCCGAAAATTTAATTACATGGACAAAATACACGGGATATGATCCTGAGGTAAGTTCATACGAACAAAACAACTTATATCCGGGAATTGATTTTGGTTCTTATCCAAACTCTAAAACATTCATTTCAGGTCTGAATATAACTTTCTAAGTAAAAAATATAAAATGAAAAAGAGTATTATAACATTATTATTAAGTGCCGGACTATTTGTATCGTGCACAGAATTAGAGGTAACACCAACCTCTTTTGTAACCGAAGATAATTACTTTATAACCCAAGATGATGCTGTTGCGAGTGTAACTGCGGTTTATGCTTCTTTAAGCCTTGATCCAGGAGAGCAGAGTTTATTCGGGAGAAACTTGTATTTCTTAACAGATATGGGTTCTGATTATGCTGCGGCCGGAGTTTCTGCAACAAACCCTCAAGTTAGAGCAATGAGCAGTTTAACGCATGACGCTACAAATGACCGTGTACAAGTGGCGTGGAGACAAATTTATGCAGGAATCAACAGAGCCAATGTTTCTATTGATAATATCCCAAAAGTATCTGGATCTGAAGTTATAAAAACAAGATTAATTAACGAAGCAAAGTTTATACGCGGATTACTTTATTTTCAGGCTGTTCGTATTTGGGGCGGTGTTCCAATTGTTTTACACGAACCAACTTCTATTCAATTAGAAAGTTTAAAATCTAAAAGAGCAACTGTTGATGAAGTTTACGCTCAAATTATTTCAGATTTAACTGCTGCCGAAAGTTTACCTGCAACTTATTCTGCTGCAGATGCCGGACGTGCTACTTCTGGAGCTGCAAAAGCTATTTTGGCAAAAGTATATTTAACTAGAAAAGATTATCCAAATGCTATTTTAAAAGCAAGAGAAGTAATTAACGGTGGATATGGTTATGCTTTGTTCGAAAACTTTCAGGACATTTTTACGAAAACAAAAAAGAATGGAAAAGAGCATATTTTCTCTGTTCAGTTTGAGCCAAATCAGGCAGGAAACGGTTCTAGCGGAAGTACTTTTCAGGCGACTTCATTTACCGGATTTACTGCTACTGAACCGGCAGATATTATTTCGGATGTGGCTTTGTTTTATGATATTTATGCAGCAGGAGATGTAAGAAGAGATGTTAGTTATAAAAAACAATTATTGAATCCCGCTACAGGAACACTTTATACTTTTCCAAAACCAATTTTCAGCAAATATCTTGACCTGACCAATCTAGCTACTCCTTCAAATGTAGCCATTAATTTTCCGGTTATTCGCTATGCAGACATCTTATTGTCCCTGGCAGAAGCCATAAATGAACAGGGAGCGCCAACAGCTGAAGCTTATGAATTGATTAATCAGGTAAGAAGAAGAGCTTTTGGAAAACCAATCACAACGCCAGACGCAACTGTAGATTTAGTTGGATTAAACCAAACCACTTTTAGAGCTGCGATTCAGGAAGAGCGCAAAAAAGAGTTTGTTCAGGAAGGTCAAAGATGGTTCGATTTGGTTCGTTGGGGAACTTTGGTTACCGAAATCAAGAAGGTAACTGCAAAAAACTCAGTTTCAGAGCGTAATAATCTGTATCCAATTCCGCAAAGCGAAAGAAATATTGATCCAACAGGGTTACCACAGAATCCAGGCTATTAATAAAAAGGATTACATACAAGTAAATAAAATGATTAAAAAACTGTTCATTATCGCCCTATTGGTTGTTGCACAATTACAGCTGTCTGCACAGAAAAAGCAACCTAACATCATCGTCATTCTGGCGGATGATTTAGGTTTCTCAGATATTGGTGCTTTTGGCTCAGAAATTAAAACTCCAAACCTGGATAAACTTGCTAAAAACGGGCTTATTCTAAAGCAGTTTTATAATGCAGGACGCTGCTGTCCATCCCGGGCCTCACTACTAACGGGGTTATACTCGCACCAGGCAGGTATTGGGGACATGGTGCAGGACAAGGGGTTTCCTGCCTATCAGGGCTATTTAAACGAGCATTGCATCACGATTGGGCAGGCACTCAAACAGGCAGGTTACAACACTATCGTTTCCGGAAAATGGCACGTTGGTTTAGTACCGTCAGCCTGGGCGGTTAATAGAGGGTTTGATGATTCATTTACGTTACAAAACAATGGGAGCAGTTATTTCAACTCGGAACCTTTATATAATGATGGAAGAAAGGTAACTTTTTTGAAAGGAGACAAAGAAATTATTCGCACGGATACCTCGACTTATCTGACTCAGGAAATAACCAATTTTGCCATTAATTCTTTAGAAAAACATCGCGATGAACAAAAGCCTTTTTTTCTCTATGTTGCTTATAATGCGCCACATTGGCCCATTCAGGCATTACCGGAAGATATTGCAAAATACAAAGGCAAATACCTAGAAGGCTGGGATAAACTGAGAGCAAGCCGTTTTAAAAAATTAAAAGAACGAGGAATTATTGATAAAAACTGGGACTTATCCAATCGTTTTGAAAAAGTGCCGGATTGGGAAAAAGTAAGTGACGAAGAAAAAGGCAAATGGGACACCCGCATGGCAATTTATGCTGCCATGATTGACCGAATGGATTCCGGAATTGGGGAAATCCTTCAAAAAGTAAAATCTTTGGGAGAAGAAGATAATACCCTGATACTTTTTCTTTCTGATAATGGCGGAAGTGCAGATGATGTGAAAAACTGGAATTATGTTACACAAAAAAATGGAACACCAGGTTCAGTTGCGTCGATTGACAGTTACGAAAGTCCGTGGGGAAATGTGAGCAACACGCCTTTTCAATTATTCAAAAAAAACACTCATGAAGGCGGAATTGCTTCACCTTTTATAGCGTATTATCCAAAGCATATTAAGGCAGGTACACTAAGCAGCAGAGTAAGCCATTTGATTGATATTTTTCCAACTTGTCTGGAGTATGCCGGTTTTCAATATCCGGACTCTTTTGAGGAAAAAAAACTCACACCATTAGAAGGTATTAGTTTAAAAAAGGAATTCGAAGGGCAACGATCTAATGCACATGAAGCTTTATTTTGGGAACATGAAGGCAGTAAAGCAGTACGAAAAGGACAATGGAAAGCAGTAGCCGAAAACA
The DNA here is from genome assembly GCF_000735715.2 of Flavobacterium chungangense LMG 26729. Taxonomy (NCBI): domain Bacteria; kingdom Pseudomonadati; phylum Bacteroidota; class Flavobacteriia; order Flavobacteriales; family Flavobacteriaceae; genus Flavobacterium; species Flavobacterium chungangense. Next base: position 116,920 of record NZ_JASY01000007.1, on the reverse strand, counting down.
ATCAGCCCTGGGAATTGTACAATCTTTCTACAGACCGAACCGAAACAAAGAATCTGGCAAAATCAGAACCAAAACTGCTCCAAAATCTAATTGAATTACATAGACAATGGTCAGCAAAAGTAGGTGTCGAAGACTGGAATACAATAAAATAATATAGCTATAATACTGATTACAGAATTCTATTATTAATGTAATAACGTAACAATAATATAAAATGGAAAAGTTTAAAAATAATGTTACAATCAAAAATCCTCAAAAAGGATTTTTGATTACTGCAATTTTACTTGCACAATTGGGTTTTGCACAAACAAAACCAGCAGAATTTAAAGGAGTCATTGGCAAAACCTTAGCCGAATCTAAAGAATACTGGCCAGAACCTGTTACTGCTCCAAAAGGTGCTCCCAATGTAGTCTGGATTATTTTGGATGACGTGGGGTATGGTGCTTCCAGTGCTTTTGGAGGTTTAATCGAAACGCCCATTTTAGAGAGTCTGGCCAACAACGGACTGCGATATACTAATTTTCACACTACAGCCATTTGTGCTCCTACCCGTGCCGCATTATTAACAGGAAGTAATTCTCATAAAGTACATGTTGGAGGATTCTCGCATACCATTATGTCTGCAGGATTTCCGGGATGGGACGGAAGATTACCTTCGAAAAATGGAACTGTTGCAGAAATTTTACGTGACAAAGGATACAATACTTTTGGTGTAGGTAAATACGGCATTACTCCTGATGAAGATGCAACCGACGCAGGTCCTTTTGACAGATGGCCAACAGGAAAAGGATTTGACCACTTCTTTGGTTTCCTGGGTTCAGCAACCGATCAGTACAAACCGGATTTAATTGAAGATCAGGTTCACATTACTCCTGATGGAAGACATCTTAGCGAACAAATTACCGATAAGGCGATTAGTTATCTTCAGAAACAGCAAAAAGCAGCGCCGGGAAAACCGTTCTTTTTATATTATTCTCCAGCAGCCGTTCATGCACCACATCAGGTTGAAGCAAAATGGAGTGATGCCTACAAAGGAAAATTTGATGAAGGCTGGGACGCTTACCGCGAAAAAACACTGACCAACCAAAAGAAATTAGGAGTTGTTCCTGCCAATGCGGTATTGCCAGAGCGCAATTCACTTATTGCAGACTGGAAAAAATTAACACCGGATCAAAAGAAAGTATATTCAAAATTCATGGAGGTGTATGCCGGATATTTGACTTACACTGATTATGAAATTGGAAGATTGGTTAATTATTTAAAAGAAACCAATCAATTAGACAATACTGTCGTTTTTGTTTTAATCGGAGATAATGGAGCCAGTAAAGAAGGAACGCTGCAAGGCGCTGTCGACAGACAAACCTATGTAGCCGGAGTAACAGATGAGCAGGTATTTCAAAATAATTTAAAACGAATTGGTGAAATTGGAACACCGCAAACCTATGCCAATTATCCTTTGGGATGGGCTCAGGCCACTAATACTCCGTTTAAATCCTGGAAACAAGATGCCAATACTGAAGGTGGAACGCACAATCCGTTGATTGTTCATTATCCCAACGGAATCAAAGACAAAGGCGGAATCAGAACGCAATACAGTCATGTTATTGATATTTTGCCCACAACGCTTGATATTCTTGGAGTTAAAGCGCCAGAATCCATTAGGGAAATTAAGCAGGATACTATTCAGGGATTTTCCTTTTACAATTCTTTGAATGATGCAAAGGTAGCTTCGTCTCATAAAATTCAGCATTATTACATTTTTGGAGCAAGAGCTATTTACAACGATGGCTGGAAAGCAGCTGCGGCTCATCATCCAAATTCGATTGAAGTAAAAGAGGCCATAAACGACAAAACAAAATCGGGTCTTTTAAATGCTGATTTCGACAAAGACGTTTGGGAATTATACAACATCAATGAAGATTTTAATGAAAGAAAAGATTTGGCTAAAAAACATCCTGAAAAACTAGCCGAACTAAAAAAACTATTTGATGAACAGGCCAGAAAAAACAACCTGTATCCACTCATTGACTGGTCTGATGTATATCAAAGAAAAATACACCAGACAAAAGCTACCGAAGGACAGTCTGCAACAGAATTGTTATATAAAGCAAATAAGTAAAATCATCCTTTTTGAAATCAAAGAAAAATGAAATTAGTATGGACTGTTATTTATCTGGTACCCTTGTGGATTTTGATGGGTATTTTTTCTATAATTCGTTTCTTAAAAAAAACAGATCAATAAGCCTGTAAAGAATAAAATAAATAATAGTTATTGCTAATTCCTGACTTTATAATTCGTATAAAAACTACAATAATAAATTATACCAAATACATAGAAGTAAAAGAATATTTAATAAAATCTTTTAAAATATAAAAAAATGAAAAAATTTAAGAATTACAGTAGAATCAAAAGTCCAACAAGAGGGCTTTTGATTACAGCATTGCTGGCTGCTCAGTTTGGCTTTGCACAGGAGAATCAAAATACAGAATTTAAAGGGGTTGTTGGTAAAACATTAGCAGATTCAAAAGAATATTGGCCTGATCCTGTAAAAGCACCAAAAGGCGCTCCCAATGTAGTCTGGATTTTACTGGATGATGTGGGATTTGGTGCTTCCAGTGCTTTTGGCGGATTAATAGAAACGCCAACTTTTGATGCTTTGGCAAATAACGGATTACGTTATACTAATTTTCATACAACTGCTATTTGTGCTCCTACCCGTGCCGCTTTATTGACGGGAAGAAATTCAGGAAGAGTTCACGTTAGCGGCTTTTCTCACACGATTTTATCTGCAGGTTTCCCGGGTTGGGATGGTAGAATTCCATCTGATAAAGGAACAGTTGCTGAGATTTTACGTGAAAACGGTTACAACACTTTTGCAGTAGGGAAATATGGTGTAACTCCGGATGAAGATGCTACGGATGCAGGTCCGTTTGACAGATGGCCAACAGGAAAAGGTTTCGATCATTTCTATGGCTTCTTAGGATCACAAACCGATCAGTACAACCCTGATTTGGTAGAAGATCAGACGCATATAAAAGGAGACGGACGCCATCTGAACGAATTAATTACAGATAAGGCAATCAGTTATATTCAGAAACAACAAAAAGCGGCTCCCGGAAAACCGTTCTTTTTATACTATGCACCCGGAGCAGCTCATGCACCTCATCAGGTAGCAAGGGAATGGAGTGATAAATACAAAGGAAAATTCGACGAAGGCTGGGATGTTTATCGTGAAAGAGTTTTGGCTAACCAAAAGAAACTGGGTGTAATTCCTGTCAATGCCGTTTTACCAGAACGTAATCCGCTAATTGGGGAATGGAAAAAATTAACTCCGGATCAAAAGAAGGTATATGCCAGATTCATGGAAGTGTATGCAGGATTCCTAACGTATACCGATGCTGAAATTGGAAGAGTTGTAAAGTATCTTAAAGAAACCAATCAATTTGACAACACTGTAATTTTTGTGGCAATTGGTGATAACGGAGCCAGTAAAGAAGGCAGTCTGGTGGGTACTATCAACCAAAGCCTTTTTGCTCAGGGTACATCTGACGAAAAAAATCTTCAGGATAATTTGGCCAACATCGGCGAGATTGGAACTCCTCAGGGACGTAATACCAATTACCCTTTAGGCTGGGCGCAAGCAACTAATGCACCGTTTAAAAACTGGAAACAGGATGCTCAGTCAGAAGGTGGAACCCGTAATCCTTTGATTATTCACTATCCAAACGGAATTAAAGATAAGGGCGGAATCAGAAATCAATACAGCCATGTAAACGATATTCTACCTACTACGCTTGATATTGCAGGAATTAAAGCTCCGGAATATATCAAAGGAATTAAGCAGGATGTAATTCAGGGTTCTTCCTTATATACTTCTTTAGATAATGCTAAGGCCGAATCGTTACACAAGGTACAGTACTACTATATTTTTGGAAACAGAGCCATATACAAAGATGGATGGAAAGCAGCCGCGGCACATCCGGATCCGTTTACCTTATTGAAAACTGCAGGTAAAAATCAGACCGCTGCAGCAAACAGTTTTGATAATGATGTTTGGGAATTATACAACTTAAACGAAGATTTTAACGAACGTAATAACCTGGCTAAAAAGTATCCTGAAAAATTAGAGGAACTTAAAAAACTGTTTGATGAACAAGCCAAAGAAAATAATGTGTATCCGTTAATTGACTGGCAGGATGTACTGGGCAGAAAAATTCACAATAGCGGAGCTGACAAAGGCAAAAACCTTCAGGAGTTGATTAAAGAAGCTACAAAAGGAGGAAGTGGCAGTTCGCATTAGTAAAAGTAGGATTTAGGTCTTTACTACCAAATAAAGACCTGAATTTTCAAAAGGTAAACAATGAAAAACTTTTGATATAACAGAAAAGTAAAACAAACATTCTGCTGTCTGGCTGAGTCCATTCGACTTCGCTCCGGATAAACTTAATCGAAGCCTTTCATTAAAAAATTCAATAAAATAAAATTCTACTAAATCCATAGAATTATTAGTTTTATTTTTAAATTTATCATTCTGATTTTCAAGGAAATTAATCCCAATTTATAAAACATAATAAAGTATTAAACAAAAAAAATTGAAACACATGAAACTAGTAGATTATCAAATTATAGGTAAAAAGATTGTCGTTGGGGCGATTCTTTTTTTGATTCCGCTTGTGATTTTGGCAGGTGGCTTAACATTAATCAATCAATTTTTAAAATAAGAAATCATGGCAACAGTTCAAAATTCAAACAAAAATCTGACAAGAGATTTAAGTATCAGTCTTTTTATTTACACGCTGCCTGTGTTGGCAATTTATCTGTATTTTAAATTGAGTAACAACATTGTAAGCGAATCGCACATTGCGTTACCGGCTTTTCTGGAATTTGCAAAACCTGCTTTCGAAAACATCAGAACCTGGGGATTAACCGTTTTTATGATTGTGTTGGGAGTTATCGAATTTACGGCAGGTTTATACGATGATGAATGGACAGGCGAAGAACGCAAAATTGACATCGTAAGTTTCCTTGCTCCAAAATTAATTTTACCTGCGGTTATTTCCTTTTTCAGCCTACAGGTTTTACCGGTTTTGATTCCCAATCTTGAAAACGCACTTTCGTGGGTTCCGTTTTGGGGAGGCTTTTTCTTAATCGCTGTTGCGGATGATTTAACGCAGTACTGGTACCACCGTTTACACCATCAGGTTCCCTTTTTATGGCGTTTTCACAGAACGCATCATTCAGCTCCGTACATGGGAATGGCGATGCTTTCGAGACAAAACTTTATTTACACGATCTTTTTCTCTCAGATTTACTTAACAGCCACTTTAACCTTCTTAGGTTTAGGGCTTCCTGCTTTGTTTGTATTGGTTATAAAAAGCATCATCACATTAACGGCACACTCCAGTATTGCCTGGGACAAACCGTTTTACAAATACAAAGTTTTACATCCGATTGCATGGGTTTTAGAACGTTTAATTTCGACTCCGGCTACACACCACGCGCATCATGCAGATACAAGCGGAGACGGTGTTGGTCATTTTAAAGGCAACTTCGGAAACATGTTTTTTATCTGGGATGTCATCTTCGGAACAGGTTTAATTACCAGACAATTTCCAAAATCGTACGGAATCAAATCCTACAAGCAGGAAGAATGGTACGCACAGTTTCTTTGGCCGATATTCAAATCTAAAAAAGAAGGAAGCGCACTGGCAGAGGGAGTTCTTTCTGTACCCTTAAAACATACTCCGGTTGTTGAAAATCAGCCTGTACTAGAAACCGTTCAATCCTGATATCATGAAAAATAAAATATTTAAAAACAGCATCTCTGCCCTAACCCTTTTTGTAACAATTATTGGTTTTGCACAAAATAAAAGTTCAAATACAATCTCGCTGGATGTTTATTACAGTAAAATTCAAAATGAGAAGAACCCACAGATAATTGATGCAAGAGGGCCTGAAGAATTTGCCCTGAACCACATTAACGGAGCGGTAAATTTCAATCTGGAATCAAAAGATTATGCCAAGCAAATAGCAAAATTAGATAAAACAAGACCCGTATTTACCTATTCTATCGGAGCCGGAAGAAGTGTGTGGCTTGCAGATGATTTATTAAAAAAAGGGTTTAAGGAAGCGTATAGTTTAGAAGGTGGAATTGCCAACTGGATTGGCAACGGAAATCCTTTTTATGTTAACTCCAAAAGCAAATTAACACTGGATGAATACAATAAAATCATCGCCGATAATAATACCGTTTTGGTGGATATCGGTTCTAAATATTGTGCTCCGTGCAAAAAAGTAAAACCTGTTCTGGAAACCATCAAAGCTGAATACGGAGAGAAGGTAAAAATTGTCGAAATCGAACTGGAAGAAAGTCCGCAGGTAATTGCCGATCTAAAAACTGTAAAAGTATTCCCTACCCTGATTTTATATCAAAACGGTCAGATTATTTTCAAAAAAGAGGGATTCTCAGATTTGAAAAAAGATGTTGATGTCATTTTGGCTCAGAATAATTAATAAAAAAGAAAGAAACCAGAGATGAATGTCAACCTGAACAGAGTCGAAAGCTTTTTAGTTGTAAAGGGCTTCGACTAAGTTTATCCTGAGCGAAGTCGAATGGACTCAGGCTGACAATTGTTTTAATTCATTAACAACATAAGGTAATGAAGTTTGTTTGTTTGTTTGTTTTTTTGCTATCCTGCAGGGTGTCCCAACCCTGCAGGTTTATCAATTTAAAACTTTCAAAAACTGCTATATAAAAAACCCTTCCTGTTTTAAATACCACAATATGGCAATATCCAAAAAAACTAAAAAAATCGTTTTTCCCTTTTTGATTCTACTCCTTATTGCTTCCGTTTTTTTGTTTTGGCCCATCAACACAGACGAAACACTGATTAAGCCTGATGAAAAATTAGCTGAAGGAAAAACTGCATTTCTGTCTCAAAAAGACACTTCCAAAACTTCAGAAAAAAAACCAAACATTATCATTCTCCTTGCTGATGATTTGGGCAAATATGACATTTCACTGTACAGAGGAAAATCAACCCCGACACCTCAAATAGATTCTTTGGCTGCATCGGGAGTGACATTTACAGACGGTTATGTTTCCTCATCCATTTGTTCTCCTTCGAGAGCCGGTTTACTTACAGGCCGTTATCAGGAACGATTTGGACATGAATATCAACCCGGAGACCGATATCCTAAAAACAATCTGGAATATTATGCCTTCAAATATCTGATTAATACCGATAGCTGGAGATTAAACCCAAAAATTGAATATCCAAATGATACTTCAATCGCTACCCAGGGTTTGCCCCAGTCTGAAATTACCTTTGCTAATCTGGCTAAAAAACAAGGTTATAATACTGGTATTATCGGAAAATGGCACTTGGGGCATACCAAAGGTTTTTTTCCACTGGACAGAGGTTTCGACTATCATTACGGGTTCTATCAGGCGTTTTCGCTTTTTGCTCCCGAAGATGACAATCCGGATATTATCAATCATCATCATAAGGATTTTACCGATAAAGTAATTTGGGGAAAGGGCCGTGTCGGAATTGGAAAAATTCGCAGGGATACTACCATTGTTGAGGAAAAAACTTATTTGACTGAAAAATTTGCGGATGAAGCCGAAGCTTTCATTGAAAAAAATAAAACAAAACCATTTTTATTATATGTGCCGTTTAATGCACCACACACACCTTTTCAGGTCCGCAAGAAATATTACGACCGTTTTCCGAATGTAAAAGACGAAAACAAACGGGTGTATTTTGCCATGATCAGCGCTTTGGATGATGCCATTGGAAGAATCAGGGCCAAAGTAAAAAAAGAAGGTCTGGAAGAAAATACCCTGATTATTTTCGCCAGCGACAACGGAGGTGCCGATTATACATTTGCTACTACAAACGCACCATTAAAAGGAGGGAAATTTTCTCATTTCGAAGGCGGAATCAATGTTCCGTTTGCACTTTCGTGGAAAGGAAAAATCAAACCACACACCGTTTACAAAACACCGGTGAGCTCATTGGATATTTTCAGCACCATTGCAGCAGTAACGCATTCTGGTTTGCCAAAAGACAGGGTTTATGACGGGGTCGATTTAATTAATATAGTCAATAACAATAAAATTGCGCACCAAAATTTATACTGGCGTTCCGGTGATGCCAAAGCCATCAGAAGCGGAGACTGGAAACTGATCATCAGCGGAAAAACACATGAAAAATGGCTTTATGACTTATCAAAAGACAAATCTGAAACTACTGACCTGGCACAAAAAAATCCGGCAAAAGTAAAAGAACTTCAGACTGCTTTAAAAGACTGGGAAAAAGAACTCATAAAGCCCTTATGGCCTAATTTAACTTACTATGAATTCAATTTTGGCTCTCAAAAATACTTTGTCGATTTGTAAAGTTTAAATACATAGAAGCATACTCTTTAAATGTAAAAAAGTCGTTTTACCTGTTTAAAAAAACACAAACAAGCCTCAACTCAACCAAATCTTAAAAAACAATTCAATTCATTAAAACCAATGTTAATTAAAACAAAACAACTTAGCCTTCATGAAGACTGGACAGTCGTACTTTTAGGTTTCTTAATCATCGGAATTTCGCTGTTTGTATTTCTTCCTGAAGTCCCGGTATTCAAATGGTCCAATGGTTCCGACTTACTGGCAGATGTATTTGCTGTCGGAAATCTGCAAGTTCTGTTGGTTCAGTTTATTTACCTGACTGCTATCGGAAGTATTGCTGCTTTTTTAATTGGTAAATCCGTAAAAAACTTTTTATTAGTTTTCCCAATCGTCTATCTGTTAACTGTTTTAGCTTTGATTGTAGCAGGAAATACTTTTATAAAAGGACTCAATTTAGAAGCCGTAATTTTTAGTTTGGTTATTGGTCTTACAATCGGCAATTTTTTCAAACTGCCGGAATGGTTTCGTTCTGCACTTTCTACAGAAGTTTTTGTAAAAATCGGATTGGTTTTATTGGGAACCAGCGTCATTTTTTCGGATATTCTGAAAGCAGGTTCTTTAGGATTAATTCAGGCTTTAATTGTGGTATTATCCGTTTGGTATTTTGCTTTCTGGTTATGTAAAAAATTAAAAGTAGATGATGAATTGACCATGATGATTTCAAGTGCCGTTTCTATCTGCGGTGTTTCAGCAGCTATTGCAACTTCGGGAGCTATTAAAGGAGACTCTAAAAAACTCTCGTATGTAATTTCGATGGTATTGGTAACGGCCATCCCGATGATGATTTTCATGCCGATTATTGCTCAATATTTTAATTTCCCTGAAGAGGTTACCGGAGCATGGCTGGGAGGAAGTATCGATACATCAGGAGCTGTTGTAGCATCGGGAACACTGGTTGGAGAAACGGCACTGAAGATCAGTACGATTGTCAAATTCTCCCAAAATGTTTTATTGGGATTAGCTGCTTTTGCCATCTCCGTATATTGGACATACACTCATAATAAATCTGCTGAGGCTGTTGCTTCAAAACCAACCTTAGGCGTTATTTGGGAACGTTTTCCAAAGTTTGTAATTGGTTTTGTTTTGGCTTCAGTCGTATTCTCTTTCCTGCTTACTTCTGAAACAAGAGATACTGTAAAAGACAGTCTGAAAAATATTCAGGGAATTTGGTTTGCCCTTGCTTTTACAAGTATCGGTTTAGAAACTAACTTTAAGGATTTATTCAGTAACAATAGTAAAAAGCCTTTGTATGCTTTTTTAATTGCTCAGTTTTTTAATGTGATCATCACGCTAATTATTGCTTTTTTATTGTTTGGAAAATAATTAAGAACTATAAAAATTTCCTTTTCAATGATTTATTAATAGTTTAAAAACTACAGAAAGAAGAGCGTCTAATACTTAAATCGGTATTGTACGCTCTTTTTTATTTCAAAAAAACAAAACAATCTATTTAAAATCAATGATTTAAAATCATATTTACATTTCTATCATTCGCTTCTTCTCCACTATTTCAAAAAAAAAAAATAAAAAAACTTTTGGATATCATTATATTAAATTTAACTTTGTCTATAGGATTACTAGAGTTATGAATTTTATCGAAAAAACAATTATATTTTGAAAACAACAGTTAGCCCAAACCATTATATTCTTCTTAAAAAATGCACTTATAATACTTCCTGTTGTATGTGCAAATGTTGCTAAATCTTCACGATTTCACATCTAACCAATTGTTATTTCTAATTGGATTTAACATGGAATCATTACCATCAAAAGTTTTTATTGTAAATACCACGCTGTTTGCTTCAATTTTACAAGCAAAAAAGCATGTTGAAATATATTCAAAAATAAATTTTAAACTAAAATAACATGAAAAAAATGTACAGCAACTGCTAAGAACAAAATATTTCTGCGGCAACGGAAATACCAGGATTAAAGAAAATTTATCGCTAAATCAAAGGATTAACAGAGAGTTTAAAAACAAACTTTCAGGATTCCTTTTATAATTACCAAAACTACGTAATGAAAAAAAATATTAACATCCTTTTATGGATTAGCATTTTATTGATTTCAGCCGGAATTAATGCCCAAAATACCCAAGCCACTATTAACTCTACACTCAACGGAACTGTTATCGATCAGGTTACCAATCAGCCAATTCCGGGAGTTAACATTCAGATTAAAGGAACCACACACTCAGCAGTAACCGATTTAGACGGAAAGTTCTATTTCCAGACCGGTCAAAAATTTCCATACATACTGATTGTAAGCTATATTGGTTATGTTACTGCAGAACACACTGCAAATACTGATTTTGTTCAGATATCCTTAAAAGAAGACCGTAAAGAACTTGATGAGCTTGTTGTCATCGGTTACGGAAGTACGACCAAAAAAGATTATACAGGTGCTGCCGAAACCGTTTCTTCTACAGCATTAAAAGCAACCCAAAGAACACTCGAAAGTTCGCTTCAGGGATCTGTAGCGGGTGTAAATGTAACCCAGACTTCGGGTCAGCCGGGTGCCAGTTTAAGTATCAGAATTCGCGGAGGAAGTTCAATCCAGGGAGGAAATGAGCCTCTTTATGTAGTGGACGGTTTCCCTCTTTACAATTCAGATTTTACAGCTGGAGTACTGAGTGGTACGCCAACCAACCCGTTATCTTCCATAAACCCTGCAGATATTGAGTCGATTACGGTTTTAAAAGATGCTTCTTCTACAGCTATTTACGGATCAAGAGGCGCTAACGGAGTTGTAATCATTACCACTAAAAAAGGTTCTTCAAATGCTATGACAGTAAATTATGATTTTACACTTGGCCAGCAGGAAGTACGCAATAAAGTGGATGTTCTGGATGCAAAGGGTTTCGCCCGACTTAGAAATGCTGCTCTTTATGATACAAATCCAGCTTTAGGACAAAACCAATATTTAAGTGAGGCGCAAATTGCCGCATTAGGAAAAGGAGTTGACTGGCAGGAAGAAGCATTTCAAAAAGGACTTGTACAAAACCACCAGTTAAGCATTTCCGGCGGTAACAACCAAACCAAATATGCTGTTTCCGGAAATTATTACAATCAGGAAGGAATTATAAAAAATACCGGTTTTGAAAGGCTGAGCGGAAGAGTCAATTTGACTTCAAAAATAAGCAGTAAAGCAAGATTTGGTTTGAATCTTACTATTGCAGAAACAAAATCAAAAGTTGCTCCGGCAGGTTTGATCACTTCTTTACTAAGCATGCCTCCTACTGCCACTATTTATGAGCCGGATGGAAGCTACACTTTGCGTAATCCGTTTGAAAATATCTTTGCAAACCCAATTGCAACCTTAAACGAACGCAAGAATGAGGCAATTACAGATCGTATCCTGGGAACTATTTACGGAGAATATGACATTTTGAAGAATTTGGTTTTCAAAGTATCTTTTGGAACGGACCTTATTTTCAACAAAGAGAAAAGTTACCTTCCTTCCTCTATTTATGAAGGTTTGATTACCAATGGAGAAGGAAAAATCGGTACAGCAGATTCTAAAACCTGGCTAAACGAAAACACATTGACCTACTCTAAAGTTTTTGCAGAAAAACACAGTCTGAATGTTCTGGCAGGTTATACACAGCAAAATTCGGTAAGGGAATTTGTGACGGCAGGATCACAGCAATTTGTAAACGATGTGACCTATTATTACAGTCTGCAAAGTGGAAATGTAGCGTTAATGCCTACTTCCGGAGAAAGTACCTGGGCTTTAAATTCGTATTTATCAAGGGTTAACTACAACTATAATTCAAAATATTTCCTAACGGCAAGTTTAAGAGCCGATGGTTCCTCTAGATTTGGAAAAAACAATAAATGGGGTTACTTCCCTTCTTTTGCAGCAGCATGGCAAATTAGCAACGAGGATTTCTTTTCTCCCGTAAAAGATGTTATTAACAGCTTAAAAATCAGAAGCAGTTACGGAGCAACCGGAAATCAGGAAATTGGGGAATACCAGTCGCTTTCAACATTAAGCAGCGTAAAATACCTATTCGGAGATCAAATCTTTACCGGTTTTACACCAACGAGAATCTCAAATGACGATTTAGGATGGGAACTGACCAATCAATTTGATGCAGGTGTTGACGTTGGTTTTTTTGATGATAAATTAAACCTGACTGTTGATGTTTACCGCAAAACAACGAAAGATTTACTATTGGCTGTTCAGATTCCGTACACCACCGGATTTACATCTTCTCTGCAAAACTTTGGTACCGTACAAAATCAGGGTATTGAGTTAGGAATCAATACAGCTCTTGGAAATACAGCGTTTTCATGGACTTCGAATTTTAATATTTCATTCAACAGCAATAAAATTATAGCTTTAGGAAATGATGCTGAATTCTACACTTTCGGAAATTATATCCTGAGAAAAGGAGAATCATTAGGAACTTTTTACGGAGCTGTAACCGATGGGATATTGCAGACAGCGGATGTTGGCACAAAAGGAGTTTTTACAGGAAATGCAACTCCTAAAGCAGGTGATCGTTTGTACAAAGATATAAATGGCGACGGCGCCTTTACAACCGCTGCAGACAGAACCAGTATTGGAGATGCACAGCCTGATTTTATATTTGGTTTCACGAACAATTTTACCTATAGAGGTTTTGAATTATCGACACTGATCAATGGATCAGTTGGAAACAAAATTCTAAACGGAAATGCGCAGGCTTTAGAATTATATAATGGTCAGCAAAATGCTTCTACAAGTGCTTTGGATGCCTGGACGCCAACAAATCCAAGTACGACAACGCCTCGTGCCAAACTGGATCCGGCTCCCGTTTTTTCTAACCGATTTGTTGAAGACGGCTCTTTTGTGAGAATCAAAAACATCACACTCAGTTATAATTTGCCTAAAAAGGCGGCAGAAAAACTGCTTCTGACTTCTGTTAAATTCAGAGTTGTCGGAGAAAACCTTTTCACTTTCACCAAATACACAGGATTTGATCCTGAAGTAACGAACGGAACCACAATTTCTCCGGGAACAGATACAGGAATTTACCCTGCATCCAAAACAATTTCGGGAGGTTTAATTGTAACATTTTAAAACGATACATCATGAAAAATATAACACTATATAGTCTATTACTTATTTTCAGCCTTAGTTCTTGTAATCCTTTGGATGAAAATCCAAAAGCCTTTATAGGTACAAGTAATTTTTACAATACAACAGAAGATGCTGATGCCGCCGTACTATCAATTTATAACGCAATTAACAGCACCACTCATACGCTTTACAATCGACTGATTCAAATCTCCACCGAAATGGCAACTGATGATTATGAAGCAGGTCCAAGAGCCAGAAATGCGCATGTTAGAGCTTTATCAAACTTGACACATGATGCTTCAAACGACCGTATGTTAGAGATTTGGCGCCAGAGTTATGACGGAATCAACAGGGCAAATGTCGCCATTGACAAAATCGCTAAAAATCCGAATCTGAATTCTCAAAAAGATATCGACCTGATTAATGAAGCAAAATTTCTAAGAGCTGTATTGTACTTCAATATTGTGAGATGGTTTGGAGATGTTCCGTTGGTTTTACACGAAACTACTTCACTTACTCCGGAAGCAATAAATCCTCCCAATACTCCGGAAGCGGATGTCTATGCACAGATTGAAGCCGATTTGATTGATGCTGAAGCTTTACCGGTTGTACAGCCAATTAAAGGAAGAATCACTTCAGGTGCTGCCAAAAGTTTATTGTCTAAAGTATATCTGACCCAGAAAAAGTGGCAAAAAGCGGCCGATAAAAGCAAAGAAGTTATCGATAGTAAAGTCTATGATCTATTTGAAAATTTTGCCGATGTATTTAATGTAGCCACCAAAAACGGCAAAGAGCATATTTTTTCGGCACAGTTTAAAGGGCTTACCAACTGGAACGGAAATATGCTTGCTTCAACTGCCGCTCCTACTTCGGTTCCCGGAATTGCAGGAGATCAGGCCGATGCTCTGCATACTGCCGGTGGTTTATTTCAGGCTTTCGCCGAAAATGATAAACGTAAATACATCACGTTTGCAATTGAATTTGTGAGTCCAACAGATCGAAAAACGTATAAAGTAGCACCACATTTCAATAAATATTTTGATCCCACAACTCCTGCATCTCCTGGACAGTCTTCGAAAAACACACCAATTATTCGATTTGCAGAAATATTATTAATTAATTCTGAGGCTTTAAATGAACTAAACGGTCCAACTACAGAAGCCTTTGCAGGAATAGACCGTGTGAGACAAAGAGCCGGAATTGATTTGCTGTCGGTAACTTCTCCTTCAATCAACAAAGACGATTTCAGAGAAGCTGTTTTTGAAGAAAGAAGAAAAGAACTTGTTTATGAATACCAACGCTGGTTTGATCTTTCGAGAAGAGGTCCGGATTATTTTGTTGCCAGACTAAAAGCGGCAGGAAAAACCAACGCACAGCCTAAACATGTTCACTTCCCGATTCCACAAAGAGAACTGGATCTGAATAAAAATTTGAAACAGGTTCCGGCGTGGAGAGATAAAGTGAATTGATCGCAAAAAGACTACACAAACAAAACAATTAATATAAAATTACAATAAGATGAATCAAAAAAGAATTACAACTTTACTTTCAGCCCTGCTGATCGGGGCATTAGGATCTTATCAACTGAGTGCGCAAACCAATTCGTCAAAACCAAACGTGATCCTGATTATGGTGGATGACATGGGTTATTCCGATTTAGGAAATTATGGATCGGAAATTAAAACACCTAATCTGGACCGTTTAGCTACTGAAGGAACACGTTTACGTGAGTTTTACAACAACTCCATCTGTGCGCCAACAAGGGCTTCACTTTTAACGGGACAGTATCAGCATAAGGCGGGTGTTGGATATTTTGACGTAAACTTAGGATTGCCGGCATATCAGGGGTATCTGAACAAAGAATCTTTAACATTAGGAGAAGTTTTCCGTTCAGGTGGTTACAGTACTTTAATGTCCGGAAAATGGCACGTAGGTTCAGAAGATAAAGCACAATGGCCAAACCAAAGAGGTTTCGATAAATTTTACGGAATCTTAAAAGGGGCTGCCAATTATTTTAATACAGATGGTCTTCCTTTTGGAAAAAGCCCTTATCCGGTAGCCTTAATCCGTAATAATGAAGAACTCCACCCAAAAGCTGATTCGTATTATTTTACAGATGAAATTGGTAACAATGCTGTTCAATTTCTGGACGAACAAAACAAAGAGAACAAACCTTTTTTCTTGTACATTGCTTTTACAGCACCTCACTGGCCATTACAGGCAAAACCTGTTGACATTGCCAAATACCGTGGGAAATTTGACGAAGGCTGGGATGTTTTAAGAGAAAAGAGAATCAAAAAACTGAAAGAAAACGGCATTTTATTAGCAGACCAAACCATTGCTCCAAGAGATCCTGAAGTACCGGAATGGAATAAACTGACCTATGACGAAAAACAATTCTGGAAAGCCAAAATGGAAGTTTATGCCGCAATGGTAGACAATATGGATCAGAATGTCGGAAAGGTTCTGGACAAATTAAAAGCCCTGAAAAAAGACAAAAACACACTTATTGTTTTCATCTCAGATAATGGCGCACAAGGCGGTTTCAACACCTACAATCCGTTGAGAAGAGGGTTAGTGAAAAATGACGGACCAATTGGAACTTCAGGCTCTTTTGACTATCAGGAACAAAACTGGGCCTATTTGTCTAATACGCCATTGCAGGATTATAAAAACAATATGCACGAAGGTGGTTTCAGTTCTCCTTTCATTGCCTGGTATCCATCCAAAATAAAAGCCGGCAGAATTGATAAAGGGACAGGACATCTTATTGACCTTGCTCCTACTTTTTATGATTTAGCAGGAATTCAGTATCCAAAAGAATTAAATGGTGTAACCTCAAATCCGCTACCTGGAAAAAGTTTACTGCCGGTTTTAATTGACGGTGCTTCAGAAGTGAACAGAGGTGCTCCGATATTCTGGGAAAGAGCCGGAAACAGAGCCGTAAGAGATGGCAAATGGAAATTGGTTTCGATATCACCTTCTTACCAATGGGAACTTTATAACCTTGAAAATGACAGAGGCGAAACTAAGGATGTAGCACAACAAAACCCGGGAATCGTAAATGAGCTTTCTGCCAAATATTTTGACTGGGCAGACAAAACAGGTGTTGTGGAATACAGTAAATTCAAACAAAAAAATGAACTGATTCCGGGAGCGGCTGCTAAAAAATAACTTACAACGCCTGGAAGATTCTTCTTTTTGAGGCAATACTTTTTAAAGACAGGATAAGTGTGAATCATTTACATTTATTTCCTGTCTTTTTAATTTAAAAAAAATAAACACCAAAAACCTGTAAACAAACACATTACAGTTAAAAAACGAATGCTTTAATTCGTCTCTCCTTATCGTTGATTGAAGAAAATTAAAAAAACATTTGGTTTTTACAATATTAAATTTAACTTTGTCTATAGAATTAGTAGAGTTATAAAATATCAAAAAAACTACACTTTGAAAACAACGACAAACACAGCAAATTTTAATCTCCCTAAAAAGTATATTTATAACACTTTTTGTTATATGTGCTTCTGTTGTTAAAACTCTCTGCCCTTTTATTTTAAATTGATTAAAAAATCAAAAACATAAAATAAAAATTTCATTTAAGATTACCTGTTTGATGGTCTTGATGCAAGATTTTGTATTCAGATAAAAATCATTATGTCATAACACTAAAATAATATAACAAAACTAAGCTGGTCAGTTGCTACATGCAAAAAGCTGTTAACTCTAAAACGATCTAATTATGAACTCTTTTTATCAGGAAATAGCAAATCAACATCAGAACTTATTGATTCTGCCTCCAAAAAAATTAATTCATCATTTTATTGATGAGTTGTTTTGTGTCTTATTTTCAACAACTTCAAAATCATTAGGAAACGTGACTATCATTGAAGGTAAATTCACCGAATTAGAGATTCAGTTCAATGAATTAGTATTGGATTTCTCTCCCGAAAGTGACCAAAGTAATCTGCAAACCAAAACATTTTTTGAAGCGTTGCCGACTTTACATAGAAAAGTAATAGACGACGCCAGAACTATTTTCTCAAAAGATCCTGCAGCTAAGACATTAGAAGAAGTTTTATACTCTTACCCCGGTTTTTTCGCCATTGCGATTTATCGCTTTTCACATCAGCTTTGGGAACAGAATTTGAAACTTCTGGCGCGAACCATTTCTGAATATGCTCATATTAAAACCAGTATCGAAATTCATCCCGGAGCGCAGATTGGAGATGATTTTGCCATCGACCACGGAACCGGAATCGTAATTGGCGAAACAGCCGTTATTGGTAATAATGTACAAATCTATCAGGGAGTAACGCTTGGAGCACTAAGTGTAAAAAAGGAAGAAGCCTTTATCAAAAGACACCCAACGATTGAAGACAATGTGATTATTTACGCCAACAGTACTATTCTTGGTGGACAGACAACCGTAGGAAGGGATTCAATCATTGGAGGAAATGTCTGGCTTACCTATACGGTTCCTTCAAATTCGGTAGTGTACCATAAAAACGAAATGAAAATCAAGGATAATAATCCGTTTCCGGAACCTATTTTTTATTCGATTTAAAAATTTTTAAACCATATAAGTTCATTTAAAAGTAATGCCTAAAAAAGTTTTTGTTTCACGATTGCACAACAGACTAAAACTAAAATGAACTTATATCACTTATATGGTAAAAAACAACCAAAACCAAAATCATGAAATATCAAAATATATTAGAAACCATAGGCAATACGCCACACGTAAGGCTAAATAAACTTTTCAAAAACCATCAGGTTTGGATTAAACTGGAAAAAACAAACCCGGGTTCGAGCATCAAAGACCGAATCGCACTGGCCATGATTGAAGATGCAGAAAAAAAGGGGCTTTTAAATCCTGATTCGGTTATTATTGAACCTACTTCAGGAA
This sequence comes from Flavobacterium chungangense LMG 26729, assembly GCF_000735715.2. NCBI lineage: Bacteria > Pseudomonadati > Bacteroidota > Flavobacteriia > Flavobacteriales > Flavobacteriaceae > Flavobacterium > Flavobacterium chungangense. The sequence goes on along the minus strand of NZ_JASY01000007.1, from coordinate 98,479 downwards.
ATACAGGAATTGGACTGGCACTTGTGGCTGCCGTAAAAGGATACAAAGTGATTTTGGTCATGCCGGAATCCATGAGTCTGGAAAGAAGAAAAATAATGAACGCCTATGGTGCAGAATTTGTTTTGACACCACGGGAAAAAGGAACTTCGGGAGCTGTTGAAAAGGCGCATGAACTTGCTGCAGAAATCCCAAATTCATTTATTCCTTTACAATTTGAAAATCCGGCGAATGTTGCAATTCATGAAAAAACAACTGCTCAGGAAATCATTAAAGATTTTCCAGATGGAATTGACTATCTGATAACAGGTGTTGGAACTGGCGGGCACATTACCGGAGTTTCCAAAATTTTAAAACAGCATTTTCCAAATTTAAAAACCTTTGCTGTCGAACCTGCCTTATCGCCTGTTCTAAGTGGAGGCCAGCCTTCTCCCCACCCGCTTCAGGGCATTGGCGCCGGATTTATTCCGGGTGTTTTTAATGGAAAATATATTGACGAAATTATTACGGTTGAAAAAGATGCTGCTTTTAATTATGCGAAAAAAATAACCCGTGAAGAAGGAATTTTTTCAGGAATTTCAACAGGAGCTGTGCTCTCGGCCGTATCTCAGAAACTGAAAGATATTCCTGAAAATGCTGTGATTCTGACTTTCAATTATGACACTGGCGAAAGATACATCTCTATTGATGAACTGTATTAATGCTTTTAAAAACCTAACATGCTAACATTCAAATAATTAAAATTAAAATATTCATAGATTATTTTTAACATAAATTTACTCATAAAACATAATAGCAAATAAACCAATCAATTAACCTTTAAAAATTAAATTATGGCAGAATTAAAAAAACAACAGACCGCATTAGGCGATGTAGCAGCAAGACAACTCGCAATTGCTACACGTTCAGTTCCTCAAATCGGAACTATTTCACCACGCTGGCTAACACACCTTTTACACTGGACACCTGTAGAATCAGGGGTTTATCGTCTAAATAAAGTAAAAGACGGAAGTCATATAGAAGTGGATTGCTCGGCAAGAGACGAAAGAATCTTACCAAACACTTTTGTGGATTACATCGATAATCCAAGAGAGTATAATCTGGCTGCTGTTCAGACCATTGTAGATGTTCACACACGTGTTTCTGATTTGTACAGCAAACCATACAACCAGATTACAGAGCAGTTACGTCTGGCAATTGAAACGATTAAAGAACGTCAGGAAAGTGAATTAATCAATAACAAAGATTATGGCTTATTAAGCAACGTAGCTCCTTCTCAAATTATAAAAACCAGAACAGGTGCGCCAACTCCTGATGATTTAGACGAACTATTGACAAAAGTGTGGAAAGAGCCTGGTTTCTTTTTATTACACCCGTTAGCTATTGCAGCTTTTGGACGTGAGTGCACACGTCGTGGTGTTCCGCCTCCTACTACTTCTTTATTTGGATCTCAGTTTTTAACCTGGAGAGGTATTCCGCTTATTCCTTCTGATAAACTTCCTATTCAAAACGGTAAATCAAAAATCATTTTATTGCGTACAGGTGAAAGCCGTCAGGGCGTGATCGGATTGATTCAGCCTGGATTACAAGGCGAACAGTCACCTGGATTATCCGTTCGTTTTATGGGAATAAACGAAAAAGCAATTGCTTCTTATTTAGTATCGCTTTATTGCTCATTAGCGATTTTGGTTGATGACGCTATAGCAGTTTTAGAAGATGTAGAAATAGGAAAGTATCATGAGTACAAATACTAACAACAACGGTTTGTATGACGTAGCAGATTTACAGCACATAGCCAATGAATTGTTTAAAGCCCTGCCCAATGAATTTCCAAAAGAAATTTCACTGAGTCCGGACCATAACGATCATCCAAAAGCTACTAAAGTTGTAGAGACGCTATTGAGTACAGGGAATCTGGCCGAGTTTACGCCAAATACCAGTTTACAGAATCCAACAACCGCCTACCCTTCTCATTCACCTGTGAGTGGTCTTGGAGTATCGCCTTCTGTTGGAAATTATGCAAACACAGGTGTTGCCGGTTTATACCCTGTTACGGATCTGGATACTGTTTTCCCTAACGACAAAAATTTCAACATTAATAACCCAAATACAGGTTTTAGTGATGTTAATTTAAAAGGAAGCAGCAATGACAATAATCCTTTTTCATCTTTTGCTTTGAATGACAATTATCTGCCTTTTCAAACGCAGAGTTCCTCTTTTGAAAGTGAATTGAGAGAAGCATTGGCAAGTGTCAACACGGCATTCGGAATCCAGCCTGCTTTGACATTAAACCCGGCAGAAGCGCAGAATTCGTATTATTTCCTTGAAAATAATCCTTTTGCGTTTGACAAAAAGAACTCGTTTCCAACAGCAGGTAAAGGAAGTTCTTTTCATGGAATTCATCAGTTAAAAAGTACTCCTTTTGATGCTAATCTGATCAAAAAGGACTTTCCGATTCTAAGTGAAAAAGTAAACGGAAAACCATTGATTTGGTTTGATAATGCTGCAACGACACAAAAGCCAAAATCGGTAATTGATCGTATTGCTTATTTTTATGAGCATGAAAATTCGAATATACACCGTGCAGCACACGAATTGGCTGCAAGGGCTTCAGATGCGTACGAAGCAGCAAGAGAAAAGGTAAAAACGTTTCTAAACGCTGGTTCTATAAACGAAATCGTATTTGTTCGCGGTGCTACCGAAGGAATCAATCTTGTCGCACAAAGCTGGGGCGATAACAATCTTTCAGCCGGAGATGAAATAGTCGTAAGTAATTTAGAACACCATGCCAACATTGTTCCATGGAAACGATTAGCTGATAAAAAAGGCTTGAAATTACGAGTGATTCCGGTTGATGATGACGGACAAATTCTGTTAGACGAATATGCTAAATTACTGAATTCAAAAACTAAAATTGTTGCTTTTACACAGGTTTCAAACGCACTCGGAACTGTAACACCTGCCAAGAAAATGGTCGAAATGGCACAGGCTGTTGGAGCCAAAGTTTTACTGGACGGAGCGCAATCTGTTTCACACATGAAGGTTGATGTTCAGGACTTAAATGCTGACTGGCTGGTTTTTTCCGGTCACAAAATATTTGGTCCAACAGGGATTGGTGTTTTATACGGAAAAGAAGATTTGCTAAACGATATGCAGCCATACCAATCGGGTGGAAACATGATTCAGGATGTGACTTTTGAGGAGATTAAATACCACAAAGCACCAAATCGTTTCGAAGCCGGAACCGGTAATATTGCTGATGCTATTGGTCTTGGAGCTGCTATTGATTATGTTACAAAAATCGGTATCAACGCCATTGGACAGTACGAACATTATTTGTTAGAGTACGCCACGAAACTTCTGAAAGAAATTCCGGGTGTTCGATTAATAGGAACTGCTGCTAATAAAGCGAGTGTACTTTCTTTTAATTTACAAGGCTATTCAAATGATGAAGTAGGCCAGGCTTTAAACAAAGAAGGAATCGCTGTAAGAACCGGTCATCATTGTGCTCAGCCTATCTTACGCCGTTTGGGAGTTGAAACTACGGTTCGTCCTTCACTGGCTTTTTATAACACGACTCAGGATGTCGATAAATTTATTGAGACTTTGTGGGAACTTAAAAAAGTTAGATTTTAATAAAACAGAGTTCATGACTCAAACTCATAATTGTTTTTTTTGATATTTTAAGCAATTATAGCCAAAGCGATTGTTTTCGGACAATCGCTTTTTGATTTTATATAACTAAGTAAGAAAGTAAATTCTAAGATGCCAAAGCAATTTCTAATGATACTGCTGTTCTCGACAAGGTAAGTGGATCTGAATATCCTAAGAAAAAAACATCCAATATTTCCTGAAATACAGGATCGGCATTTTCTACCTGAGAAAAAAGAGTCATTGAAGAACGTAGCTTTCTCGCATCTAATTCTCCAAGAATAGCCTCAATTGATTTTGTTTTATATTCTAAAAGAACCTTGCAAATTTCAATTAAATGTTTCGCTAAGATAGGATGATTTAGAAAATCTTCTGCTTCTTTAAGATCAGCAAGAGCATAATATTTCGCTAGCGTGCTTTTTCCTAAACCTTTTAGCTGCGGGAAAATAAACCACATCCAATGCGTTTCTTTCTTCCCTTTTTTTAATTCGGAGTAAGCAGTAAGATAAAGTTTGTTCTGTGCATCTAAAAAGCGTGTTAAATCATTATTTGCGTAAGCCATTTTGAAATAATTTATAAGGTTAAACAAAATTTTAGGTCTTGTTTTTAAAGTCCTCCAAAACTACTCTGCTTCTCAGCTTAGAAATTTATATAATTATTAAAATTACATTATATAATTTCAATTTACATAAAACAAAACAGCTGCGAAAAACAAGTAATCGCAGCCGTTTTTAGCCTATTATGACAGAAAGTAAATTTTAATTTTTGAAATCATTCAATGATTTATCAATGATGGCAAGGCACTCCTTAATTTGATCTTCTGTAATGACTAAAGGCGGAGCCAGACGAATTTTGTTTCCGTGAGTTGGTTTTGCCAATAATCCGTTATCCCTGAATTTCAGACAAATTTCCCACGCCAGATCTGATTCTTCATCACAATTAATTACGATGGCATTCAATAAACCTTTACCACGAACCAGTGTAATCAAATTGTTACGTTCAGCAATTTCATTTAATCCTTTTCTTAAAATGATTCCCAGACGTTCTGCATTTTTAGCCAGTTTTTCATCTTTTACCACTTCAAGGGTTGCAATCGCAACAGCAGCCGCAACCGGGTTTCCTCCGAAAGTAGAACCATGTTGTCCCGGTTTAATTACATTCATGATTTCGTTATTCGCCAAAACCGCTGAAACCGGATAAACACCACCGGAAATTGCTTTTCCTAAAATCAAAATATCAGGCTGTACGTCTTCGTGATGAACCGCTAAAAGTTTCCCTGTACGCGCAATTCCGGTCTGTACTTCATCTGCAATAAACAATACATTATGTTTTTCGCAAAGTGCTTTTGCTTTCGCTAAATAACCTTCAGACGGAACATAAACTCCGGCTTCTCCCTGAATTGGTTCCACCAGAAAACCGGCTATATTTTTTGATGATTCCAGTACTTTTTCCAAAGCCTCCAGATTGTCATATTCAATTTTTATAAAGCCTTCTGTAAAAGGACCGAAACTCTTACGGGCGCTTTCATCATTCGAAAACGAAATGATGGTTGTGGTTCTTCCGTGAAAATTATTCTCGCAAACAATAATCTGTGCCAGATTTTCATGAATTCCTTTTACTTCATAAGCCCATTTTCTACAAAGTTTCAAAGCTGTCTCTACCGCTTCGGCACCCGTGTTCATTGGCAGAACCTTATCAAAACCAAAATAATTGGTTATGTATTCTTCGTAATTTCCTAATTTATCATTGTAAAAAGCACGGGAAGTCAAAGTCAGCTTTTGCGCCTGATCTACCATTGCACCCACAATCTTAGGATGACAGTGTCCTTGGTTTACCGCAGAATAAGCCGAAAGGAAATCATAATATTTTTTTCCGTCCACATCCCAGACATAGACACCTTCTCCTCTGTCTAAAACTACAGGCAGCGGGTGATAATTATGAGCTCCGTATTTATTTTCTTTCTCTATTAAAGATTCTGATTTAGACGAAAGAATTTGTTTTGTCTGTTCCATGATTTTCAGTTTTTTATCTTTTACAAAATTAATTATATTATTTTATTTTACAATAAAAATCAATACTTTTGACTTTAATTTAGTCATTAAAAGTCAATATTAAAAAATAAAGCCGAAATAAAAGTCAATATTAATTTCAAAGAATATAAAAATGGATTCATTAGACGAATTTGACATCAAAATTATCAAAGAACTGGAAAAAGACGGAAGAATGGCTTTTTCTACAATCGCAGCAAATTTGAAAATCTCAAATACGATGGTACATCAACGTGTCAATCGCCTAACAGAACAGGGAATTATATCCGGAATTAAACCTTTGGTAAACGAAAAAAAAATGGGCTACGACTGGGCTTCCTTTACCGGAATTACGCTCAATAAAGATTCAGATTCAGAAAGAATTATTGAAGCCTTAAAAGCCATTCCGGAAATTACGGAGTGTTATTATGTTACAGGCTCCTTTACACTTTACGTAAAAATTATAGCCAAAAACCACGAACACATGCGAAACGTTCTTTACGAAAAAATAGACCGGATTTCAGGCATTGCCAAAACTGATTCTATTATAGAACTGGGTTGCGCTTTTAAGCGTAATATTGTTCTTTAAATCTGATAAAATTTTCATTTATTTTCGGATATTTGTTTTAAACTTAACATTTATGAAAATAATATATTTATCAATTCTTGGAATACTATTGAGTACCACTACTATTTTTGCACAGTTGAAATCCGTAAAGTATGCCGATGAGAATCAGGTTTTGAATGGTTTATCTATTAAATCTGCTAAAAAAAGTAGTCAAAATCCGGGCATTTTACTTTTACCTGCCTGGTTAGGGATCGACAAAGCTTCTAAAGATATTGCCGAAAACCTATCAAAACTGGGCTACACTGTTTTTATAGCTGATATTTACGGAGAAGGAAATTATCCAACAAATACTTCTGAAGCAGGAAAACAGGCAGGATACTACAAAAAAAATCATGAAGCGTATCAAAAACGTATTCAGTTAGCTTTAGATCAATTAATAAAATCGGGTGCAAGTACCGATAATATTGTGGCTATTGGTTATTGTTTTGGAGGAACAGGAGTTTTAGAAGCTGCCCGTGGACATTTGAATGTAAAAGGCGTTGTTTCTTTTCATGGAGGTTTAGGCAAAGATACTGCAAGGCCTTCTGAAACTATCACAACTAAAGTCTTGGCTTGTCATGGTGCTGATGATCCCTTTGTTTCAAAGGAAGAAATAACTGCTTTTCAGCAGGAAATGCATGATACTAAAGCCGACTGGCAAATGATTTATTATGCAAATTCGGTACATTCATTCACAAATCCTGAAGCCGGAAACGACAACTCAAAAGGCGCTGCCTATAATGCCATAGCTGCAAAACGTTCTTTTGAACATTTACAGCTTTTTTTGAATGAGGTATTAAAAAAATAATTCTCTTATAAAATCTAAATGAAAAAAATCACAATCCTATTATTAGTTGTTTCTGCATTTTCGTGTAAAAACACCCAGAATATTGCCTCAAAAAACAATTCGGATCCTTCTAAATACATTGAAAAAATCTCTGAGAAAAACTTAAAAGAAATGCTTTATGTAATTGCTTCAGATGAAATGGAAGGTCGCGAAACCGGTTCTAAAGGGCAAAAAAAAGCGGGACTTTACATGATTGAACAATATAAAAAAAATGGAACTCCGTTTCCAAAAGGCGCTACAGATTACTATCAGCATATTCCGGCATCTTACTTAAACGCAAGACGCAATGAAAACTTACAGGATTCAGAAAACATCTGGGCCTATATTGAAGGTTCAGAAAAACCGGATGAAGTTTTGGTAATCTCTGCCCATTATGATCATGTGGGCATTCAAAATGGTGAAATTTACAACGGTGCTGATGACGATGGCTCCGGAACAGTAGCTTTATTAGAAATGGCGAAAGCTTTCGCAAAGGCTAAAAAAGAAGGACATGGACCAAAACGTTCTGTTTTATTCCTGCACGTAACGGGCGAAGAACATGGCCTGCACGGTTCTCGCTATTATTCTGAACATCCTTTGTTTCCAATTGCCAACACAATTGCCGACATTAATATTGATATGATTGGTCGTCGTGATGTTGAACACGCCAAAACAAACAATTATGTATATGTTATTGGAGCGAACAGATTATCATCTGATTTACATAATGCTGTAGTGTCACAAAATGAAAAATACATAAAAATAGATTTAGATTTTAAATTCAACGATCCTAAAGATCCGAATCACTTTTATGAGCGTTCTGACCATTACAACTTTGCAAAACATGGTATTCCAGCGGTTTTCTTCTTTAATGGTGTTCACGAAGATTACCACGGTAAGGACGACATAGCAGAAAAAATCGAATACGATGCTTTAACGAAAAGAACAAAATTAGCCTTCGTCGTTGCCTGGGAACTGGCAAATGGAGCCAAAAGACCGATAGTTGATAAAAAATAGATTTCTATTTTAGATGCTAAGGCTCAAAGTTGCAAAGCTTCATAGGTCTTGGAAATCTTAAATCATAAAAAAAGGATGAGTTAAAACTACTCATCCTTTTTATTTATGTATCTAAAATCAGAAGCTTATTAAGTTTCTAAAACCTTTACAACTTTGAGCCTATGAACCTTTGTACCTCACTAATCATTCATAGAAATCAAAAACTCTTCGTTATTTCTGGTTTTCTTGAAACGGTCGTTTACAAAATCCATAGATTCTACCGGATTCATATCAGACAGGTATTTACGCATAATCCACATTCTTTGCAATGTCTTCTCATCTAATAATAAATCATCGCGACGTGTACTTGATGATGTAAGATCAATGGCAGGAAAAATACGTTTGTTGGCAATTTTACGATCCAGTTGAAGTTCCATGTTACCGGTACCTTTAAATTCTTCAAAGATAACCTCATCCATTTTAGAACCGGTTTCTGTCAATGCTGTCGCAATGATACTCAACGACCCCCCGTTTTCTACATTTCTTGCAGCTCCGAAGAAACGTTTTGGTTTTTGAAGCGCATTGGCATCAACACCTCCACTCAAAACCTTACCAGAAGCCGGCTGAACAGTATTGTAAGCTCTTGCCAATCGCGTAATAGAATCAAGAAGAATCACGACATCGTGTCCACATTCTACCAGACGTTTAGCTTTTTCAAGTACTATATTGGCGATTTTTACGTGTTCCTGTGGTTCTCTGTCAAAAGTTGAAGCGATAACTTCTCCACGTACACTTCTTTGCATATCCGTAACTTCCTCTGGACGCTCATCAATCAAAAGAACGATTAGATAAACCTCAGGATGATTCGCTGCAATCGCATTGGCAATGTCTTTTAGTAACATTGTTTTACCTGTTTTCGGTTGTGCGACTATCATACCACGCTGCCCTTTTCCGATTGGAGAAAATAAATCGATAATTCGGGTTGATATAGAACTGCCTTTTTCGGCTAATTTAAATTTTTCTGAAGGAAAAACAGGTGTCAGGTGTTCAAACGAAACTCTGTCGCGAACTACCTGCGGATCGTGACCATTAATTTTAAGAACACGAACCAAAGGGAAAAATTTCTCGCCTTCTTTTGGAGGACGAACAACTCCCTTTACGGTATCTCCCGTTTTAAGACCAAATAATCTGATTTGCGAAGTTGACAAATAAATATCATCAGGAGAGGCTAGATAATTATAATCTGATGAACGTAAGAATCCATATCCGTCGGGCATCATTTCAAGAACACCTTCACTTTCTATAATTCCGTCAAATTCAAAGTCTGAATCCCTGAAGTTATTATTCTTTTTGTTTTTATGATTTGGATTCTGGTTTCCGTTATTCCCATTACCATTCCCGTTTTGATTTGGATTCTGATTCGGGTTCTGATTTTGATTCTGGTTCTGGTTCGGATTTTGTTTTTTATTCTGATTAGGATTAATCTTTTTAATCGAAGCAGTTCCTTCAGCTTTTTCAGCTTCGGGAGTTGAAGTCTGAACAGTTATTTCTGTTTCTTCCGCTTCTTCAGTACTTTCTTCTTTTACTGTTTCTTTCTCTTTCTGCAAAGCAACCTTTTTCTCGTATGCTGATTTATTAAACTTAACGATTTTTGGTTCCTTTTTCTCTACTTCTTTGTTTTCAGCAACTTCCTCAACTTTTGGTTTCGGTTGAATTTTAGTATTTGGTTTTGAAACAGCCTCAGGTTGTATCTTCTCCCGTGGTTCTTCCACTTTATCAAACTCTAAAACAGGAGCATTTTTGCTGGATGCTGCCTTTTTAACAGGGGCAATTCTTGCTCTCTTTGGTTTTTCATCAACTATTTCTGCATGTGCAACAGCTGGCACAGGCGGCTCTGAAGTCGTTTCCTGATGCGCTAAAATCTGACTGATCAAAGTATCTTTTTTGACACCATTAAACTTTATAGTTTTAGCTAACTTAGCTATTTCTTGAAGCTCAGAAAGCTTCATTTCTTTTAATGCAGAAATATCAAACATGAATGTTCTATGAATTTAATTATTTTAAAGGAAAATACTGTAAAAAGAATAGGTAGATAATTATTTTGAATTGACCGCAGTATGAAGTGCTTACGGTATTATGATGCAATAATACGAATAAAATTTTATCATACAATAGTATTTATAAAAAAGAAAATATATTTTTGTAAAACAATTTTAGGTCATGATACAACGAATTCAAACCATATATTTACTGCTCACCTTTTTGGTAACCGGAGTTTTGCTTTTTTTTGTTCCTCTTTGGACAATAAATGGGAAACCGTTTTATTTTATGCAGGATCAGGTTTATACTGTATTGTTAGGTCTAAGTACCATGTTAACCATTATCAGTATTATATCATACAAAAAAAGACAAAATCAGTTTGTCATGGGCAGACTGAACATCATATTAAATTTAATTTTATTAGGATTATTTGTTTACCGTTCACTAAATTTATCTGGAGAAGCAGCTACTGCTTCTGAGAAAGGTATTGGGATGTTTCTTCCTATTGTTGCTATCGTGTTATTAGTTCTAGCTAATAAGGCCATCAAAAAGGACGAAGATCTTGTAAAATCTGTAGACCGTTTGAGATAAACCTATAAACTTAGTTTATTGCGCGAAGAGAACCCGAATTGTATGATTCGGGTTTTTTTGTGTAAAATTCGCTACATTTACTATCAAACAAAGAAAATAAATTTCAGAAATTCGATATTATAAGTAGAATTTTCATAATTTAGCATTTGTTATTTCAATTTATTTATGACACATAAAATAAAAATACACTTAGCTGATGACCATTTAGTACTTATTGATGGATTGACAAATTTATTAAGTACTGTTTCTGAATTCGAAATTGTAGGCTCATCCTCTAACGGGTTGAATATTTTTGATGAAGTAACAGCTAATAATGCACACATCCTGGTACTGGATCTGAGTATGCCCGAAAAAGACGGTATAGAAGTCTTAAAAGAGTTTCATCAAAAAGGATACCCTTGCAAGGTTATCATTTTATCCAGTTATGATGATTTAAAAATTATCAGAGAGGTAATGAATTTAGGTGCCAGCGGGTATCTTACAAAAAAATGTGCAGGTGAAAATATAATTGAAGCCATTGAAGTGGTTAATCAGGGAGAAGAATATTTTTGCAATTCAGTACGAGAAAAAATCTTCAACACTTTTACAGAAAACAATCCTAAATTAAACAAAACTTTTATCACTCAAAATTCCATTTTAACATCACGTGAATTAGAAATTGTAACTCTAATTTCACTTGAATATAGCGGAAAGGAAATTAGTGAACAATTGTTTATCAGCACCAATACTGTAGAAACACATCGTAAAAACATCATGAAAAAGCTACAGACAAAAAATACTATTGGACTGGTTAAATATGCTATCAAAAATAATTTAATTAAGTCTTAAATTATTTCTTGCCCAGACAATCCTTCACTTTAAGCTATAACAATATCCAATTCAAAAAACATTCATCAGAAACACGGTTAATTTATAGATTAAAATAAAAATCAGTTTATTATTCAGAAAGCAATTCACTAAATTATTTGGTAACTTGATTTTAAAATTTATAAACAGTATTTTTATCCCCTAATTTTTTAATATGTTGGTTTTTCGCAATTTTATAACTGCCTTTCTGATATTACTTTTTTGTATTCCTGTTACAAGCCAAAAAAAGAGTTTTACAAAAATTGAACTACTAAAACTTTATAACGAAGCTACAGGCAACCTTCATAAAGAAAATTACGAAAAATCGTTAATACAAGCCAGATTACTTTTAAATCATTCACTTCTATCACATGATAACAATTTAATTGGAAAAGCGTATAATATAATTGCCGCTAATTTTGACGGGATATCCGAACCTGAAAAAGCCTTGTTTTATTATCAAAAAAGCCTAATATATGCAGAAAAATCTAATGATTTAGAACTTCAAAACTGGCTTTACAATAACATTGGTAATATTTATTGCTTTGACAAAAATAAATACGAAAAAGGAGTTTCTTATTACATACGATCATTATACTACAGCAGAGCAATTAAGGATTCCTCACAAGTTTTTTTTACCAAACTTAATATTACCTGGGCTTATTTTGACATCGGGCGCTTCGCTGAGGGGTATCCTTACCTAAATTACATCAATAAGTACAAGAATAAATACGGCATGAAAACAACTATTGCCGTTACTGACATGCTTAATGGAATGTATTATTCTTACAAAAAAGATAATCTAAAAGCGGATTACTATTTCAAAAAAGGAATAAGGAATGCCATAAAATATGATGAAAAAACCGACTTATCTTTTATACATCAGGAATATTCAAAATTTTTATTCAAAAATAAAAATTTTGAAACTGCATACAAAAACCTAAGTTCTTATCAGCGAATAACTGAAGAAATCAGTCTTGAAGAAAAAGCCAGAAAAGCAAAAATTGCAGGAATTAATCTTGAAATCGATGAATACAAACGGGAAATTGACAAAATGGGGATTGAAAGCAAAAAAAGAGAAAAATTATTTCATTCTGAAAGCGCCCGTAAAAACAAGATGACCACTATCATCTTATCCTTGTTTCTAATCAGTCTTATATTATTTTACTTTTTTTATCAAAATACAAAACTTAAACAAAAAAACAGAATTAAGGATATTCAGAATAAAATACATCAAAATATAATCAATGCCAGTATTGACGGACAAGAAAATGAACGAAAAAAGATTGCTTTGTTTTTGCATGACACCATTAGTGCTTCTTTATCATCGGCAGGAATGCACTTAAATGTTTTTTTATCCCAACACGCAAGCCTTCCTCCTGAAATTACTAAAACAAAATTAATTTTAGACGAAACCCATGATAAAGTCAGAGACCTTTCACATGATCTTATCCCTACCTTATTGGCACGTTTTGGATTATTATATGCTCTTGATGATTTATGTGAAAAATACTCAAATTCAACTTTACATTTTGAATACCTCAATACCATCCCAATAAAGAAAAGATATACTGAAAAATTCGAAACAAGACTCTATTTTATCATTTCAGAACTTTTAAATAACATCATAAAACACAGTGAGGCCAGTAAAGCTAAGGTTTCATTAATTGAGAACAATAATGAAATGATTATTGAAATTACTGATAACGGAAAAGGATTTGATATTAACAAGTTTAATTTTGTTGAAGGATTTGGCCTTAATCAAATTAAAGCAAGAATAAATAATTTGAATGGTCAATTTGATGTTAAATCAAAAATCAATGAAGGAACTTCTGTTATGATTAGTGTTCCTCTAAATGTTTAAACGAATCTCTTTTCAGCTTCAGATATTGTTCAAATGTCAAAAATCTGAATTCATATTTTTACAAACTAAAAAAAATACTTTTCGACCTGAGTTCGATTATTCAATAATTTGTTATTTATTAGATATCCTGCAAGATTTTCTCAGCCTTTTTAGGTATGAATACTGAGGATAAGATCCCTGCAAGGTCTCAAAAAAAACCTTGCAGGAACATTAACTGATATAATTTTAGACATCAACTTTTCCTCCTTTATCAATTTTTGTTTCTTCTTCATTTTCTTCTTCTGTATTCTTTTTTTCCTCAGCATCATCATCTGTAAAAAGAAAAATTGTTTCTTCTGATTTGAAGGAATCATTTACTTCGTCTACTTCTAAAAATCTCTTTGACATAATTTTTGGTTTAAATTTAGTTAATACTTCTGAATCATTTTTTAAAGTTTAAAAACGCCGTGAATTCAAACTTTTCATAACAAATATAATATTAAATAGTTACACAAAAACAACTTTTTTTTAGTAAGAATAAATTTATCATTACATTTGAACAAATGTTAAAAAAAATGCACTTCAAACTATCATAAATGTATATTACCCGAGTTATTTCATTAATTGTTATACTAGTTTGTTTCAGTACCAGCACTTATTCTCAAGATAAACAGCTATCCAAAGATGGTATTGAAAACTTATTAAACGATGCTACCCAAAATTTTAAGCTTAAAAACTACGAGAAGTCTTTGACAAAATCGAGAAGTGCATTAAAGTATGCCATTAAAATCAATGATAATAATTTAATCGGACGGAGTTACAATTTAATAGGAGCGAATTTTGATGATTTATTCATGCTTGATAAAGCATTAGGTTTTTACATTAAAGCATTATATTACATTAATAAAACAGACAACAATATATATAAAGCTAAGATTAACAACAATCTGGCGAATATTTATTTTTTCGATAGAAAACAATACAACAAAGGTATATACCATTATGAAAAAGCTCTTGAGCACAGCAATATTTCATCTGACACATCTGTAATTTATTTTAGAAAACTTAATATTACCTGGGCCTACTTTGAGATTAATAATTTTAACCGTGGATTACAATATTTAAAATTTCTAAATCAATTTAAACAATATGGAAATGAATCTACAGAGGTTACGTTAAATATGCTAAACGGCGTATATAATGATCATATAAATGATACTGTAAAAGCAAATTCATACTTTTTAAAAGGGATTGAATCAGGCAATAAGAATCATGAAAAATTTGATTTATCCATAACACACAAAAAATATGCTACTTTTTTGTTTAAAAACAAAAACTACAAAAAAGCTTATGAAAACATATTAGAGTTTAATCGTCTTACCAATGAAATTACTGATTTAGCAAAACAGAAAAAAACAAAATTGATTGGGGTCAACCTTGAATTAGACGAATTTAAACGAGAAGTTGATAAAATAGAAACAGAATACAAAAACAAACAAAAATTATTGCAGGAAGAACAGTCCCGTCATAAAAAAATCTTTACCATAATTGTTGTTTTATTTCTTATTATAACGGTTCTTTTTTACTTTTTTTATCAATATACAAAACTGAAACAAAAAAACAGGATAAAAAATATCCAAAATAAAATACACCAAAATATAATTAATGCCAGTATAGACGGACAGGAAAGTGAACGTAAAAAAATTGCCTTGTTTTTGCACGACACCATCAGTGCCTCCTTATCATCAGCAGGAATGCACTTAAATGTGTTTTTATCCCAAAATAGCGTTGTACCTGATGAAATCATAAAAACTAAGTTTATCCTGGACGAAACACATGACAAGGTAAGGGATCTGTCCCATGATCTCCTGCCTACACTTTTGGTTCGTTTCGGTTTGTTATATGCTTTGGACGATTTATGTGAAAAATACTCAAATTCGAATTTACACTTTGAATACCTGAATACTATTTCAAACAAAAAAAGATATACAGAAACTTTTGAAACGAGACTTTATTTTATCATTTCAGAACTTCTCAATAATATTATCAAACATAGTGATGCCACCAGGGCTGAAGTTTCGTTGTCAGAAAACACTAATGAGTTAGTTATTAAAATTACTGATAACGGAAAAGGTTTTGATATTAAGGATTTTAATTTTGTTGAAGGATTTGGCCTTAATCAGATAAAAGCCAGAATAAACAATCTGAATGGGCATTTTAATGTAAAATCAAAAATAAACGAAGGGACCTCTATTAAAATAACGATTCCCATTAATTAGTAATAAAAACTAGTGTTTTGAGTTAAACTCTCTTATCAATCTCTATAATTTCAAGATCTTTTATTTTGTCTCCTTCAATTACAAAGCGCAGCATCGTTCTTACCTGATGAAAACCACTTTTTCCAGCTGCTCCCGGATTCATGTGTAACAGATTATTTTTTTTGTCAAACATTACTTTTAAAATATGCGAATGCCCGCAAATGAATAATTTGGGAGGATTGTTTTGCATTTCTTCCTTAATAGCAGGATTATATTTTCCGGGATATCCTCCTATGTGCGTAATCCAAACCGAAACTTCTTCGCAGAGAAAACGATTGTGGAGCGGAAATTCTAACCGTGCCTGTGCATCATCGATATTACCATAAACGCAGCGCAGCGGTTTTATTTTTTTTATGGTATCTGTAACATGCAAATCACCAATATCTCCCGCATGCCATACTTCATCGGCTTGGGCGACATATTTTAAAATAGTATCATCAATATGACTGTGAGTATCGGAAAGAAGGAGGATTTTTTTCATTCTGAGAAACTAAGATTCTGGGGTACTAAGATACTGAGATTTTCAATACTATGTTATTCAACAAAAAAATCCGATTGCCTTTACAATCGGATTTTTATATTTATAGGACGATTCAGTTAGGCTTACTGCTTTACATCTCTACATTATATCCTAAAATAAATTATTGCTTTTTAGGACTTTGGCTTTTTAACGTCTTTCAGATCTTTCGTGTCTTTAGTATCCATCATTTCCATTAGTTTCAAACCCAATAAACCGCTGATAGAACCATCAGATCCTCCGCTTCCGGAAATTAATACGTCCGGAATAACTTTGATATTTCCTTTACCAATTTCTTCGGTCACTTTATAACGGGTAAAGTTATCTCCACCCATTGCACTCACCTGAAGCTGATACGCTTCAGCTGTTGATTTACCAATTGCCATAATCTTTTCGGCTTCAGCTAAACCTGTTTTTGAGATTCTTTCGGCTTCTGCACTGGCATTTAGTTTAGTTGCTTCGGCCTGTGCTCCTGCTCTGGCTTTTGTAGCCTCGGCTTCAGCATTTGCACGCATTTTTGTAGCTTCAGCTTCAGCGTTTACATTCAGTTTCAAACTGGTTGCATCCCCTTCTGCTTTTTTCACGGTTGCATCGGCAGTTCTTTGTGCGATTTCAACACTCTGAGAAGCACGAACAATCTCTTTCTGCATATCTGCAATGGCAGTTTCTTTTTCCATACCCTGGCGCTGTTCCTGTGCCATTTTTTGGGTTTGATACGTCTTTTGTTCTTCTTCGGCTAATTTTCTATCCGTCAAAGTTTTCATCAACGAATCTGGCGGAACTATGTCACCAATTAAGGTATCAACTGCATTTACGTTATATTCGTCAAGAACTAATTTTATATGATTTTTAGCAGATTCCTGACGCTCTTTTCTGGTTGTCAGGAAGGAAATTACATCGCTGTCCTGAGCCGAGTTTCTAAAATAGTTACCAATAGTAGGCTCTAAAACCTGAGAAACCAGATTATTCATGCTTCCAAAACGCGCAATTACTTTTGGTGCTTCAGCTGCAGGAACGTGGATAATCTGTGCTACATCCAGATTAAAAGGAAAACCATCTTTTGAACGAACTGTAATTGTAGAAAGATTCTTGTCTAAATCATGCGATTCGCTTCGTGCGTTTGCCCAGTTTAAAACTAAGTTTGTAGTAGGAACCGGCTCCAGTTTTGTGGTATATTTATTCAAGGCATATTTTCCCGGTCCAAAAGGTTCCATCCAGACACCTCGCTGTCCTTTTGAAACTATATTTCCGTGTTTAAAAGTGTCCCCGGTAACATCCTGACCATCTTCACCAATATACGAAATTACTACACCAACATACCCAATCGGCACATCAGTCATTGGGTTTTGTTCAATTAAAATTCCCCATGTATTGATGTAATAAGAACCTGCCAGCATAACCTGAGGCTGTAAACCACGATTTCCGCCATGTTCAAGAAACTTATCAAAATCCTGAAAGTTATTATGTCCTTCGACAAATTTACCTGCAATCTGCCCTTGCGGGATCGGCTCTCCATCAAGTGCCGTTACGATACCAATCATGTTTTCGTAAATCTTGATTTGATCTGCAATTACAATTTCGAACAGGAAAGTATTAATACGATACGACCCTGTAGTAATAAAAGCCGTCTGACGCCCTTTTTGACCTCCATTGTTCAGGAAAGCTGTAGCATCCTGAAAATTGTCACTTTCTACTTTTCTGGCAAGGATTCGTCCGGTTGGAATTTCCTTTCCGTCTTTACTTAAAACCAATCCGATTTTACCTTCCGGAATAAGTGTAAATCCGGTCATATCGATTGAATATTGCCAGATCCACATTCCCCAGTACAAACCCGGAGCCAATGTTTGTGCCTGATAACCCGCTTCGCCTTTTGTGGCAATTATACGCCCATCCGGCAATGATTTGTCTGTACCAAACAGAACGAATTTTTTGGTCACTAAACCAATTCTGTCTTCTGGAACGATAACCATTCCGAAGAAAACACGCAAAATAAATTTGTAAAAAACAATGGCAAATAAAATTAAAATTATCCACCAGTAAGAAGTAATTTCATTCATGATTATTAGTTATTTAGACTACAAACATAACAGAAATATTTCCTGTTAAAATTAAAAATTTTTAAAATTAACTTTTTACAGGTTTTACTACTAAATGTTAAAAAAACACTCTTTTTAAAACGTTGGAATTTCAATTTTCTGACACTTTTTTTTGCTGTGTCAACTGTGGTTTGCATTTTGGGTTTTAACAGTTTTTAGACATGGCTCAAAGCGACGGAGAAGCAAAGGGATAAAGGTTTTGTTTTTCAGATTTTTTATTTCATTACTATTTTTCATCAATCACGTTAGACGGACTGCAGTGCGTCTCTACAGAATAAGCATAACGGAAAACCTTTGCTCCTCTGAACCTTTTCATCTTTGTTCCATAAAAAGAAAAAAACCTTTGTACCTTTGCACCTCAGAACATCTGCACCTTAAAATGAGATATTTTATTCAATTTGCTTATAACGGAACCCATTATCACGGATGGCAGTTTCAGCCCAATGCCCCTTCAGTACAGGAAACTTTAAACAAAGCACTTTCTGTTTTACTGAATTCTACAATAAATGTGATGGGCGCCGGAAGAACTGATACGGGAGTTCATGCTTCTGAAATGTACGGACATTTTGATTTTGAAAATCCTATTGAAGTTCCTCTTTTGGTGCACAAACTCAATTCGTATTTACCGAAGGATATTGCAATTTTTGATATTATATTGCTGCATGATGATGCGCATTGCCGATTTGATGCCACTAAAAGAACCTACGAATATCATATCAATACGCTTAAAAATCCATTTTTAGAGGGATTAAGCTGGTATGTAAATCAGAAACTGGATGTGGATTTAATGAATGAGGCTGCACAGATTTTACTGAAACATACCGATTTTCAGTGTTTTTCGAAAGTAAATACCGATGTTAACACATTTGACTGCACGGTTTTTGAGGCGTACTGGAAACAGGAAAAAAGCAAACTGATTTTTACCATTTCGGCAAATCGGTTTTTACGAAATATGGTTCGGGCGATTGTCGGAACTTTAATTAATATAGGTTTACATAAAATTACACTGGCAGATTTTGAAAATATCATTGCCAGCAAAAGCAGAGAAAAAGCCGGTTTTTCGGTTCCGGCACATGGACTATATTTAACCGATATTTATTACGATTATTTATAGCTATAGGCTACAGGCTATAGGCATTAAGCTATAAACTTTGTGCATAAAGCCTAAAGCTCATAGCTTAAAGCTTAAAAAAATAAATGAAAGCAAAAGCATTTGATACCGGATTATTCAAACGGATTTTAAAATATACAAAACCTTATAAATGGCGCTATTACGGCGTTATTCTTTTTGCAGTATCCTTATCGGTTTTTGCTGCACTTCGCCCCTATTTATTGAAACAAACCGTTGATGGTTATATCAAGACACATGACATACATGGTTTGATGATGTATATTATTTTGATGGGCGTTGTTCTTCTAATGGAAGTTTTCTCTCAGTTCTATTTTGTCTATTGGGCCAACTGGCTTGGACAGGATATTGTAAAAGATATTCGGAACAAACTTTTCAAGCATATCTTAAGCTTCAGGATGAAGTATTTTGATTTGGTTCCGGTTGGACAATTGGTTACCAGATCTGTTTCGGATATTGAATCTATTGCCCGTATTTTCAGTCAGGGATTGTTTATGATTATCAGTGATTTGATGAAGATGCTTGTTGTACTGATTTTTATGTTTTACATGAACTGGAAACTCACCTGGATTGTGGTTGTTGCCATGCCAATTCTGGTGTATATTACCCGAATTTTTCAGCGTAAAATGCAGGTTGCTTTTGAAGAAGTACGTACACAGATTGCCAATATGAATTCATTCGTTCAGGAACGTGTGACGGGAATGAAAATCGTTCAGCTTTTTAACCGTGAAAAAATCGAGGCTGAAAACTTTAGGGAGATAAACGATAAACATCGAGTTGCCTGGATAAAAACGATTTTATACAACTCTATCTTCTTCCCGATTGCCGATATTATTTCGTCCATCACTTTAGGATTGGTTGTGGTTTTTGGTGGATTTAAAATTTTGAATGGAGATAACTTTACGACTTTTGGAGATTTATTTTCGTACACTATGTTCATCGGAATGTTGTTTAATCCGCTGCGTCAGATTGCGGATAAATTTAATGAGATGCAATTAGGAATGATTGCTGCCAATCGTGTTTTTGATATTATCGACACTCAGGACCATATTCAGGATACCGGAACACTGGAGGCACCCGTTTTTCATGGAAGCATAGAATTTAAAGAAGTTCGTTTTAGCTATATTCCCGAAGAAGAAGTTATAAAAGGTATTAGTCTGTCTGTCGCTTCAGGTCAGACAATCGCTATTGTGGGTTCAACGGGAGCCGGAAAATCGACCATTATAAACTTACTGAATCGCTTTTACGAAATTAATAGCGGAACGATTTTTATCGATGGGGAAAATATTGAAAATTATACCCTGGCATCATTACGTAAACAAATTGCTGTAGTTTTGCAGGATGTATTTTTGTTTGCCGATACTATTTATAATAATATTACTTTGCATAATCCGGAAATTACGCGTGAGCAGGTTATAGATGCTGCTAAAAAAATTGGCGTACACGATTTTATCATGAGCCTGCCGGATAATTATGATTTTGATGTAAAAGAGCGCGGTGTCATGCTTTCATCCGGTCAGCGACAATTGATTGCTTTTTTACGTTCGTATGTGAGTAATCCGAGTATTTTGATTCTGGATGAAGCTACCTCATCGATTGACACCTATTCTGAAGAATTAATCCAGCGTGCTACCGAAACTATTACCAAAGGCAGAACTTCAATTGTTATTGCCCATCGATTGGCAACTATTGTTAATGCGGATAAAATTGTAGTGATGGACAAAGGCCTGATAGTTGAACAGGGAACACATCAGGAGTTGTTAACTAAAGCCAATGGTTATTATAAAAACCTGTACGACTCGCAATTTTCTGTTGCTAATTAAAACTCCTATTTATATATACTTCTTTTGAAATTTAGATTAAAAAAAATAACATCCAGACGAGCATTTTTTATATACGTTGCATTCACAATTTTAGTTACGGTTTCTTCTGTTTACATTTTAAGTAAATTAATTACTGATCTTACTGAAGAAGCAAATGAGGTACTAGCTCAACGCAACTTTATTAAGAAACAGGAATTCATGTCGCAGGAGTTTTCAAAACTGTTGGAGCAGGAAACCCCAATAAAGCATGTTTTAAAAATTAGTAATCCCGAGAATTTATCTTTTAACTTAAAGGTTTTATCATCGATACAGACGACCAATTCTTTCATCGTAAATAACTGGTTTCAGATTAACGATGAAAAAATTCAGTTTGGAACTGATTCTACTGCTACTCAGACAGAAATTAATGATACTGAAAATTTTGTTCTTCAACATAAAAATGCAAACTATATAAGTACAATTGTTCCTTTTGGAAAGGAATGGATCTGGCGGATTTACTTTAAACTAATTTCTAAAAATCATACAACTGTCCGTTTTGGTTACGACATCAGCCTAAAAAAACTTCACGATTATTTTTCTAAAATAGACAAGTCCAGGTCGGCTACAAATTATGCTTTCATTTTTGATAAATCAGGAAGATGTATTTATCACCCGGAATCTGATTTTATAGGAAAAAATATTTATGAGATTTCTTCTACCAGATCAATTGACACCATTTTTACTAAAAAGCAGGATTTTGTAAAAAGAGTTACGTTGTCTGAATATTTAGGACTGGATGTTATCCGATTTACAAAAAAATTAGACCTTAAAAATTCACATTGGTTTATATGTGTTAATTTTCCAAAAAATGTTGTTGACGAAAATGTGACATCGATAAAAAAATATTCGACCTGGATTTATTCGATTACAACTGTAATGTTATTGCTGATTTTCTATTTGTTCTCGTATGCAAACAGACGTGCCTACAAAGAAAAAGGAATTGCGATTAAAGAAAAGAACAGACTGCTTGTTGAAAATGAAAAAATTGTAAAAGAAAAAGCGCTGATTCAGTTGCAGCAATTAAAAGAGCAAATAAACCCGCATTTTTTGTTTAATTCGCTCAATTCATTATATATGCTAATGGTAATCGATGTTAAAACTGCGCAGAAATTCACTCTGAATTTATCCCGCATTTACCGCTACTTAATTGACCCGCCTGCCAAAAACATAGTAAGGTTAAAAGATGAATTATTATTTATCGAAAAATATATCTTTTTACAACAAACCCGTTTTAAAGAAGAATTGTTTTTTTCTATAAAAATTGAAGACGAAACAGCTTTGGGAAAATTTATACCGTATCTGGCTTTTCAGGTAGTTGTCGAAAATGCTATTAAGCATAACATGGCAACACAGGAAAATCCTTTGACTACACATATTTTAATTCAGAAAGATCAGGTTATTATTAGTAACAATCTTCAAAAAAAGGTTCACAGAGAACCCAGCGCTAATTTTGGCTTAAAATACCTGTCAAGTGTCTATACATTTTATTCCAGAACCAATTTTGAAACCTCAGAAAAAGAGGGCAATTTCGTATGTATTCTGCCATTAATATCCATTCACTCCGAAAAATAAGCCATTCACTCCCTTTCCTTTTTTATTTGAGTACGAAAGAAATATTTTCGCGCTAAAATTAACCTAAAATTAACAACAAATGAGGGAAAAGGCATTCCTGCATCATGTAAAATTATTCTGTTTATTAATTTTATTATTATTCATTCCTGTGACTGTTCTTTCACAAAAGAAAAAGAAAAAAGACACAGAGACTGAACTCATAAAAAAAGATTCTACTGACTCCAAAAAAGGAAAAAAATACAGTGACCTTATAAAAAAGGGTACAATTAAAAAAGGACTATTCAATATCATTCAGGTTAAAACCGATGTGTATTTTGAAATTCAGGATAGTTTGTTTAAAAGAGAATTTCTGGTTGTAAACAAATTATCACAGGTCCCTTTTCAAATCAACGAATCCGGATTAAACAAAGGAATGAATTACGAAAACAAAGTAATTTCCTTTTATAAAGATACTATTGCAAAGAAAGTTTGGGTTAAATCGTATGTTCCTAAAGTTTCTTCTCCTAAAGAAGATGCCATTACAGCATCTGTAATTGATAATTTCTCTGAATCTATAATCGAAGTTTTTGACATTGAAACCAAAAACAACGATTCGAGTGCAGTGGTTATTAAAGTAAACAAGATTTTCGACGGAAAACAAAAAAGTTTCAACGATGTTTTGAACAACATTGGTCTTAGCAGTTCTGTTAAATCTGAACTTTCCTATATCGAAGCATTAAAATCTTTTCCTAAAAACATTGTTGTAAAATCGCAGCTTACAACTTCAATCAGTGAGGGTGGACCGGCGTTACCGATTACGCTTGGTGTGACAAGTAATATTATTTTATTGGATAAAACTCCAATGAAACCACGTTTTTCTGACAACAGAATTGGTTATTTTACTGAAAAGCATTGGTACTTTGCCGATGCACAGCAGGCAATGCTTGAAAAAGAATTGATTACCCGCTGGCGTTTAGAACCAAAGAAAGAAGATGAAGAACGTTATTTGAAAGGTGAATTAGTAGCCCCTAAAAAGCCAATCGTGTATTATATTGATCCATCGACCCCAAAGCAATGGAGAAAATATATCATTGACGGTGTTCACGATTGGCAAGTGGCCTTTGAAAAAGCAGGATTTAAAAATGCTATTATAGCAAAAGAACCTACTGAACAAGATTTAGATTTTGACGTTGATGATGTACGTTATTCGGTTATTACGTATGCTGCATCTCCAAAAGCGAATGCTATGGGACCATCTGTGGTTGATCCAAGAAGCGGTGAAATTATCGAGGCCGATATTATCTGGTGGCACAATGTCATGACTTCGCTTCACAGCTGGATGCGTATTCAGACAGGGGCAATCGACCCAAAAGCAAGAGGAAACAAGTTTAGTGATGAACACATGGGCGAAGCGATTCGTTTTGTATCGTCTCACGAAGTAGGACACACATTTGGTTTAAAACACAACATGGGTGCTTCTTTTGCTTATGATGTTGAATCTTTACGTTCTAAAGAATTCACGGCAAAAATGGGCGGCACTGCTCCTTCTATTATGGATTATGCCCGATATAATTATGTAGCACAGCCTGAAGATAACGTAACTGTAATTACTCCAAAAATTGGTGAGTACGACAAATACGCAATCGAATGGGGTTATAGATGGTACGGTCCAAACGAAAATGAAACGGCAAGACTAAACGAAGCTATTACAAAACATCAAAACGACCCGATTTATTTTTATGGTGAGCAACAAGGCGCTACAATTGACCCTCGTTCACAGTCTGAAGATTTAGGAAACGATGCTGTAAAAGCAAGCGAATACGGTTTGAAAAACTTAAAACGTGTTGTAGATAATATCTTAAACTGGACGTTCGATAAAGATCAGTCTTACTACGAAACCGGTAAACTATATATTGAAGCTATCGGACAATGGCAAACGTACAATGGTCATGTATTGACCAATATTGGCGGTATTTACTTAAACACAACGGTTCACGGCGATAACAAACAAAGTTATGTTCCGGTTCCTGCAGCAATACAAAAAAGAGCTGCCGATTATTTAGCTAAAAATGTACTTACGATTCCGCAGTGGTTGTTTTTCAATGACATTACAGACAAAACAAATCCGCTGAAAGATTCTCCTCTTGGGCCTTATGAGTACACGCCATACACACTGTCAAGAGGATTACAATATGATGTTATCTATAGTTTATTCAGTGATGATCGTTTGCTTCGAATGACAGAAAATGAGTTATACCAGCGAAATAAAACCAATGAGAAAGTTTTTACCGTAAATGAGTTGTTTAAAAAAATGCATCAGAATGTATTTTTAGGAACTATCCAAAACAAATCACTTACTATTCTGGAGCGTATGACACAAAAGAATTATGTAGATGTTTTAATTGTTTCGACAAATAAATTATTTGAAAAAACGGATGCTAAAAAATCAATCCAAATACAGGAAACATTACAAATGCCTCATTTATGTTCTTTAGACGATGCACATATGGCGAGAAACATTAATAATTCTTTCTTAAAAAGAGTTACAGAAGTAACTTCAGATAAAAAAGGAGAATTGAGTAAAGTACTTCAGTTATTAAGAATTAAAAAAAGTACCGGAGATCAATCGACCCAAAATCATTACCGCGATTTAATACAACGAATCGACAAAGCTTTGAATACCACAACCTTTTAATACATAACACAATTTCAAAAACATGAAAAAAATTTTACATGCCTTACTGCTGTTCCTGGCCATTGCAGGATACTCGCAGGAAACCCGAACCATTACGGGAATAATACTTGACGAGAGTGATAAGTCCCCTATTCCGGGAGCTTCTATTTTTGTCGAAAACAATTCGATTTCCAACAAAACTTCAATGGCTGGAATTATCGAGAGTTCAACTATTGGAACTACTACTGATTTTGACGGTAAATTTCAATTAAGAATAGCAAAAAATGTAACTTCCCTGAGAGTAACTTTTATGGGATATGTTTCTTACACTTTAGATCTTTCTGCCCAAAAAGATTATACGATCAATTTAAAATCTGAAACAGCAAAACTTCAGGAGGTTGTAGTAACCGGTTATCAAAAAATCGAGAAAAGAAAACTTACTGCTGCCGTTACCAAAATTGATATGGCCGCGATTCAGCAAACAGGGGTTTCGAGTATTGACCAGTTATTGGTGGGACAAATTGCCGGTGTTGCTGTAAGTACACCATCCGGAGCGCCTGGAGCGCCTGCCAGAATCAGAATCAGGGGTACAGCTTCTCTTAGCGGTACACAAGATCCGTTATGGGTACTTGACGGATTGCCATTAGAAGGAAATGAAGTTCCTAAGAACTTTGACAAAGATAACATCGATGTATTAAGCAACTACTCTATTTCTGGTTTAAACCCTGATGACATTAAAGATATTACCATTTTAAAAGATGCCGCTGCAACAGCTATTTATGGTGCACGTGCTGCAAATGGGGTAATTGTTGTTACTACTAAAAAAGGTAGAGCGGGTAAAATGGTTGTTAATTTTAACACCAACGTATTTATTACACAAAGACCTGACTTTGCTAAATTAAACTTAATGAACGCAAGTGAAAAAGTTGATTTAGAACTTAACATGGCAAGTCGTTCTGATTTGACTTACAGAGACTCAGGCGGAGAAATTGCCCGTATCTTAAACGGATCAAATGAATTAGCAGCTTTCAGATCAGGCGGATTCTCTTCTTTGAGTCCTGCGACACAACAATCTATCAATGATTTAAGAAATAACAATACAAACTGGGGTAACTTATTATACCAAAATGCAGTGAATACACAGCACGGTTTGAGCTTATCAGGCGGTGGAGAAAAATCGGATTACTATTTCTCTTTAGGATACTACGATGAAAAAGGAACAACGGTTGGAACTGGTTTCAAACGTTACAACTTAACCTTAAAAAATAACTTTGAAATAACGGACAAATTCAAAGTTGGTGTTGGTATTTTTGGTTCTGAAAGCAAAAATATTTCTTACTTAACAGATTCTTATGCATTTACAAGCCCTTCAACTTATTCCAGAAATGTAAATCCATATTTAACTCCATATAATGCTGACGGAAGTTATAAATACGATGATGATATTGTAGGTTATTCAGAGCGTAAAGTACCTTTTAACTTTTTAGAAGAAAGAGAAAATACTTCTCACGAATTAAAGACAAGAGCTGTAAAAGCTTTATTAGATGCTGAATACAAAATTACTCCGGATTTAAAATTAACTTCTCAGTTAGGTTTACAATTAGATAATTCAGCCAGCGAAAAATTTGCTGGTAAAGACACTTATTATACCCGAAACCTAAGAGAAAAATCCAGTTATTTTAGCGGAGGAAATCAGCAATATTTCCTTCCGGTTGGTGGTGTTATTCAAAATTCAAATACAGATTTTTTTCAATACAACCTGAAAACAATGGCGAATTTCTCTAAAAAAATAGGAGAAAAACACGAAATTGAAGCCATGGTTGGTAATGAGTTGAGAAGAAATTACGCTACAACTGTTTCAACTAAAGGATTTGGTTTTGATGAGAATAATTTAACTACACAGCAAATTGTTTTCCCAAATTCAGGTTTTGCAAAAGAATCAGATTGGATAGCATACGCCAAAGCTAAAAATGAAAATGCATTTGCTTCTTTCTTCGCAACTGCTTCGTATACCTACAACAGAAAATATAGTGTATTTGGAAGTGTCAGATATGATGGTTCTGACTTATTTGGTGTAGATCCTAAATATAAATATTTGCCCCTTTGGTCAACATCTGCTTCATGGGCAGTTTCTGAAGAAGATTTCTTAAAAGACAACTTAACATTATCTAACTTAAGACTTCGTGCTTCTTACGGTTTACAAGGAAATATTGACAAAGGCACTTCGCCTTTTGTAGTAGGTAAAAACAGTACAACGATTATCCTTCCTGGTCAGACAGAACCAACAATTGTTGTTGAAAGTCCTCCAAACGATAAATTACGTTGGGAAAAAACTACCAATACCAACATTGGAGCCGATATTGGGTTATTTAACAATCGTATCAGCATTGTGACTGATTTGTACGGAAGAAAAAGTAAAGACTTAATTGGTTTAAGATCTCTTCCTTTAGAAAACGGTTTTGAATTCACCAACATGAACTGGGCACAAGTAAGTAATAAAGGTTATGAAATCACTTTATCTACAAAAAATATTGATCTTCCAAATTTTAAGTGGAATACTAGTATTAACTTTTCTCACAACAAAAGTAATATTGATCGTATAGAGGTTCGTGATACAGATTATTTACCAAACAGAGAAGGTCGCCCTGTAAATGCTGTTTTTGGATTTAAAACGAAAGGAATTGACGAAAACGGATATCCTTTATTTGTAAATAAAAAAGGAGAAACAGTAAATTCTCAAACATTCTTTGGCTTATATGATCCTTTTGCTGACTTTTTCCCAGGAGAACTTACACAATCAAATCTAACAGCAAGTGAGTTCAGAGATTTGTTTACTTACTTAGGTGATAGAGATCCTAAATTTACAGGAGGTCTTACAAATACTTTCAAAGTTCATAATTTTGATTTAACAATTGCGGCTTCATTTAATATCAAACAAACTGTAACAAGAACTCCTCCTTATAACGGAACATTAGTAGACAGAGGACAAAATTACAGTAGAGATATTTTAAATGCATGGTCTTCAACTAATACATCTTCTAACTTACCAGCAATTAATGGTAAAGATTCAGGAACAGGAGACTCTTACATGCCATATTTATGGTATTCTGGCGGAAATCAAATGCCTACCTTAAATTATTTAGATACATGGGCTAGTGAAATGAGTTATATGAGATTAAGCAGTATGCGTTTAGGTTATACATTCCCTAAAGCATTTACAGATCAAATCAATATTGCGAGCATCAGATTCAATGTTGAGGCAAGAAACTTATTCGTAATTAGTTCTGATTACAAAGGTTACTTTGACCCGGAAACTTTCGGAAACATTTATGCACAACCAGTTCCTAAGTCATTTACTTTAGGATGTAATGTAACTTTCTAATACAATTAAAGATGAAAAAATTCTCAAAATATATAGTACTTTTCGTTGCAGCCATTGCAGTAAGCAGCTGTGATGATTATCTGGACATTACTCCGGTTGGGCGAGTTATTCCGGAAACATTAGATCAATTTCGTGCAGTTTTAACACAAGGATATACTGTTTATCCAGAGCATAAATCATTGACAGCAGTTCGTACAGACGAATTAACAATGAATGAGTTTAGTGATGAAATCAACGTTTATAAAGATATTTATACCTGGAAAGATACTAATCCGGATCGTATAACAATTACGTTCCCATATCAGGATTTGTATACTGTGATTTTTTACACAAACGTTATCATTAACGAAGCGTCTAAAAAATTAGCTGAATCTCCAGAAAAAAATCAATTAGTTGGAGAAGCTTACGCTTTAAGAGCTATGGCTTATTTTGATTTGGTTAACCTTTTCGGGAAACCTTATAATGCTGCAACAGCTGGTTCAGATAAAGGAATTCCATTGGCTTTAGAAATAGATTTAGAGCAAGCCTACGTTCCTCAAAGTGTTGAAGTAATTTACAACCAAATTATTTCTGATACTGAAAAAGCTAAAGATTTTATTAACGTAGATTCTCAGGTAACAGGTAAAAATTACCGTTTCTCTAAAGTGGCATTATACAGTTTAGAAAGCCGTATTTACTTATACCAGCAAAAATGGCAAAAATCATTAGATGCTGCAAACAATGCTTTAGCGATCAAAAGCAATTTAGTTGATTTAAAAAAAACTCCTGTTTTTGCAACTAAATATGATTCCAAAGAATCTATTTTAGCTCTTGAACTTACGTATATAAATGGACTAAAAGGAGCTTCATATGCTTCGCCAGAATTAATTGCAGCTTACAACAAAACAACTGATTTACGTTTTCCTCTTTACTTTTTAGCAAGCGGAAGCCGTTACAGAATCCTAAAAGCAGGAAATGATGAACAAAAATGTTCATTCAGAACTTCTGAATTATATCTGACAAAAGCTGAAACTTCATTAAAACTGAATAATATTTCTGATGCTAAGACAACAGTTTTAAGTTTTATCAAAAACAGATATACTGCTGCTGCTTACACACAGCTTGAAAGTGATGTTAATGCTATGAATGCTGCTGATTTAACAAACTTCATCTATGCTGAAAGACAGCGTGAATTTGCAGTTGAAGGACAGCGCTGGTTTGATTTGAGAAGAACATCTCAAAAACAAATCGTTCACACATTTGACGGTGACACTTACACATTAATCCAAAACGATCCGCGATATACCATTGTTTACCCTGCAAACGCGAGATTAAACAATCCCAATCTATAATACCTATTAAATCCCAAAAAAAGGTCCAGTTTTGCACTGGGCCTTTTTTATTTTTAAAAATGTTGCAAAAAAAGCAGAGTCAACTATATTTGCAAAATATTTTAAGGCTTAAGATGAGCTTTAAATTTATCTCAAAAATAAGATGAAAATTGCAATCGTTGAAGATGAATATCTTGCTTCCAGTTATTTACAATCCATTTTAGAGCATCAGGATATTTTACAAATAGCTCAGACTACCGTTTTAAAATCTGTAAAAGAAGCTGTGGCATTTTTTAACGAAAATAATGTCGATTTAGCTTTTATGGACATTCATCTCGGTGACGGAAAAAGTCTTGAAATTTTTGAGAAAGCCAGAGTTTCCTGCCCGGTTATTTTTATCACCGCATACGATTCTTATGCCATTTCAGTTTTTAAGCATTTTACCATTGATTATCTTTTAAAACCTTTTGAAGAGCAGGAACTTTTAGAAGCCTTAATCAAGTTCCAAAAAATCAAAGACAGTTTTAATACCGATGCAACCCTGCAGTCGCTTGTTGCAATAGAAAGCCCTGAAACATCTAAGATACAACGTCATTTTTTAGTCAATTATGGCTATAAACTAATATCAGTAAACGAAGCCGAGATCACTTATTTTGCTGCATCCGGAAAACATTTATTCATCTATCTCAAATCAGGAAGCAGCTATTTGTACAATAATACACTAACCGATATTATAAATAATCTGGATCCGTTTATTTTTTTCAAGATTAATCGAAAATACATTGTAAACCGAAATAGTATAAAAGAGGTCGTAAAACACTCCACTCAAAAAATCGAATTGATTCTTACTGTTCCGGCAGTCGAAAATGATCCCATCATACTTAGCAAAAAAGAAATAAATAATTTTAAAAACTGGCTCGATCAATAGCTTGAGAAACTTTTTAACCTAAAAAATACCTAAGTAAAAAATTTTAAAGAGGTGAATTAATGTTAATTTGAGGTTTTCAACGTGTCTAAAGTGCTGAAAAATGTTTCAAAAGTTAAAAAAGCGTTATAAGAATCATAAAATTCACACTTCATAATCAAGCAGATAGCTTTTTTTTCTTTGAAATTGTATCTTTGAGATAACTAGAATTTCAAATGCAAAAGAACATGCCACAGATTAGATTTTATCCAAATGAAGAATTCAAAGAAATAGAAATTAATGAGTCCTTACAATTTAGATATGCCATTTCAAACAAAGGAAGACTGATTAGCTTTACAGACGATATACAAAACGGACGCCTTTTAAAAGGAGGTTTGAGTGACGGATATCCCACCTTTAGGTTTAAAGTCAGACAAGATGATAAAATTGTCAACAAATACCTTTTTCTTTACAAATTAGTTGCCCAGTATTTTATTCCGAAACAATCAGAAGAACAGACTTACGTACTTCATTTAGATTACATTCGAAATAATGATGATGTGAACAACCTTCGCTGGGCTACCAGAGAAGAAATGATTGCACACAGCCGTAAAAGCCCGCATGTTATTCAGGCAAAAAAGAACCTCATTGAACATAATATAAAATCAGACGGCAGAAAGTTAACCACTACAAAAGTAATGCTTATCAAAAAAATACTAGCCCGCCCTGAGCAAAAAACACGACTTAAGATGATTGCCAAACAATTTGGCGTAAGCGAAATGCAGATCAGACGCATTGCCAGCGGTGAAAACTGGGGACATGTAAAAATTTAATGGTGAATTGTTAATAGTATTATTAATGATATCACGCTGAGCAAAGTCTAAGAGCTGTAAAAGTTCCTGGACTTTGTTTTTTCTATACACTTCATTTTTCAGATTTATCTTCAAAATTTCCACTTACAGTTCATAATTCACAATTTGCAATTAACAATTCATTAGATTTCTGTGAAAAAGCCAAAGCACTAAGCGGTAAAAATAAATTTTTGAACTGTTTTTTAAAATAAATCCTTAAATTCGCAAGCACAAAATAATCGTGAATATTTGGAAATGAAGTTTCGGAAAATAAGCCTCAATTTCAATAGTAAAACTAAATAACCAAAAAAATGACACGAGCGTTAGCGACTGCATTTTTACAAATAACAAATAAACAAGCAAAAAATGAAATACGACGTTATTGTTTTAGGAAGTGGTCCCGGCGGATATGTAACAGCCATCAGAGCATCACAATTAGGCTTTAAAGTAGCTGTAGTTGAAAAAGAAAACTTAGGTGGTGTATGTTTAAACTGGGGATGTATCCCAACAAAAGCATTACTAAAATCGGCTCAGGTTTTTGATTATCTAAAACATGCTTCAGATTACGGTTTGACAGTTTCTGAGTTTGATAAAGATTTCTCTGCAGTAGTACAACGCAGCCGTGGAGTTGCTGAAGGAATGAGCAAAGGAGTTACTTTCCTGATGAAAAAAAACAAAATCGACGTTATTGAAGGTTTCGGAAAACTAAAACCGGGAAAAAAACTTGACGTTACAGACAAAGACAATAAAGTTACAGAATATAGTGCAGACCATATCATCATCGCTACAGGAGCTCGCTCTCGTGAGTTACCAAACTTACCTCAGGATGGTGTAAAAGTAATTGGTTACCGTCAGGCAATGACGTTGCCAACACAGCCAAAATCTATGATTATTGTAGGTTCAGGAGCTATCGGAGTTGAGTTCGCTCATTTCTACAACTCAATGGGAACTGATGTTACAATTGTAGAATTTATGCCAAACGTAGTACCGGTGGAAGACGAAGATATTTCAAAACAATTTGAAAAATCGTTGAAAAAAGCAGGTATCAAAGTAATGACCAATTCATCTGTTGAGAAATTAGATACTTCAGGAGCTGGTGTAAAAGCAACTGTAAAAACAGCCAAAGGAGAAGAAATCCTTGAAGCTGATATCGTACTTTCTGCGGTTGGAATCAAAACAAACATCGAAAATATCGGTTTAGAAGAAGTGGGTATTGCTGTAGACCGTGATAAAATCTTAGTGAACGCTTTCAATGCAACCAACATTCCTGGTTACTATGCCATTGGAGACGTTACACCGGGGCAGGCTTTGGCTCACGTAGCTTCTGCTGAAGGAATCAACTGTGTGGAGAAAATCAAAGGTTTACACGTAGATCCAATTGATTACGGAAATGTTCCGGGTTGTACGTATGCAACTCCTGAAATTGCTTCTGTTGGTTTGACTGAAAAGCAAGCTAAAGAAAAAGGATACGAATTAAAAATTGGTAAATTCCCGTTCTCAGCTTCAGGAAAAGCAAAAGCTGCCGGAAATGCTGACGGATTCGTAAAAGTAATCTTTGATGCTAAATACGGAGAATGGTTAGGATGCCACATGATTGGTGCAGGAGTTACAGACATGATTGCTGAAGCTGTTGTAGCCCGTAAACTGGAAACTACAGGTCATGAAATCCTTAAATCTATCCACCCTCACCCAACTATGAGCGAGGCAGTTATGGAAGCTGTTGCAGATGCTTATGGCGAAGTAATTCACTTGTAATACATACTTAAACTATATATAATTTTCAATTTCAAATCCGATTTGTGCAAACAGATCGGATTTTTTTATGGCATGCCCCGCAAAAAAAGCGGGTCGGGCTATTCGCTAAATCTTTTGTTCCGTTTCTCTTCACAAAAAATACCGCTGCTATCCCTCATGCGGCATCGGGTTTCATAATTTATTTACTCTTTTAAGTACTAAAAATGGCTACCAAATCAAGAATCCTTTTAATGATTTATAAGAAATTACCATATATTTGATAACAATAAAATCTGATGTTTTTCAGACATAGCACCCCAATTTGATGGATAAGTCTGATGTTGTCAGACATATATACGAGTTACCTGCTAGTTAAGACGAACTAGATGATAAAAATTTAATTAGATTTAAAGGAAATAAAAGTTGAAAAAAATAAAAATTATTTTGGCTGTTTTTATAGCCGTGTATTCTTATAATCATTTTTTTACTAATGGTATGCTAATAGGTAAATATGTCAATCGGAATTATGGAGATGATTTCATTGGCAATATTCCTCATATTGCCGACACTTTACTTTTAAAAGAAAACAATCAATTCGAAAGTCCATATTATGGAAAAGGAACTTACAAATTAAGTTATGGTTTTGGCGGAACAAGAATTGAACTACATTATGGCGATGACTATTCTTCTACAAATATAAAGGGAGAAAAAGTTAGTGTGCCAAATAAAGAAAGCTTCGAAACATCTATAAATAGAATTTGGTTTATAGGAAATCCTCAAATTTCATTATTTGAAGATTTAAACCAATATTATGAAAAAATAGAATAACCAGCAGGTAACAGCTACAACGGATTTGGGTAATTGGCTTAATTGAAAGATGGTTTTGTATTTGGATGATTTGTCAAATCCAATAATTGCTACATTAACCAGACTAATTGGGTTGTTTTCCACATTTCGTTTACAAAATTTAGATATTGTAGCCTATATACTTTTCTTATTCGTAAACCAACTAATGTATTGACAAATTAATTGTAGCGCCCCAACACCAAAAAAAGTTAGTTTTAGACATTTTGATTTCAAGTAAAGAAAACTTACATTTGCCCATATTGAGTTACTCTAACTCTACGTCTTCCGTGACGATGTTTTAGCAAATCTTTTTGCAGGCAAAAACGGCATCATAATCTTAAAAAAGATAATGCAATGCTAATTTATGCCTTTAGATTTTTAAAACAGAAAATTCCCCCGTAATTCTGTTTTCACACAATAATAATCTCATATTGAGATTAGACTTCAATTATTTTTCAAAAAAATTAAATTTCTAAATAAAAATGACAGTAATAATTATTGGTGCTGGTATTGGGGGACTTTGTCTTGCACAAAATTTAAAAAAAAATGGTATAAATGTTCAGGTATTTGAACGAGATGCAAGTGCAAATCAAAGACTACAAGGCTATCGCCTTCACCTTGACGCTGATGGAATTTTGGCTATTAAAGAATCTTTGCCTGAAAAGCTATTTCAATTATTTGAACTTACTTCTACAAACCCACTTCCATACACAACCATTTTAGACACAGAGTTAAAATTGAGCAAGCGATTTCCTATTGACAGTTACAGCAAAACTGAGCATCACGTTGAAACAGGCATTGCAAAACATCTAAATGTAAATAGAGCCACATTAAGGGAAATACTATTAATGGGATTGGAAGATATTTGCCATTTTGGAGCAAAATTTGACCATTATAAAACAGATGAAAGTGGAGTAACTGCATTTTTTGAAGATGGAAGAACCGTAAAAGGCGATATGCTAGTTGGTGCAGATGGAGCAGGTTCAGTAGTACGTAAACAACGAGCACCTGAAGCAACATTTATGGACTCTGGCGCAAGAGCAATTTATGGACGAATTAAAATTGACGAAGCGCAAAAGGTTTTGCCAAGTTTGTGTATCGCAGATGTTTTTACTGCGGTATCAGATGTTCGCAAATTAATTTTAGGTGTTGGACCAATTATTTTTCCTGTTCGTCCGGAACTTGCATCTCAAAGCATAGGAATAGACAAAACATTAAATCCACAACATGATTATGTGGGCTGTATAGTTTCAGGACGGAAAGATTTTTTTGGTTCCAACGATGCAGAAATTAGAAAGAAAACAAGTGATGAATTACAACAGTTGGCTATTGATTTACTAAGTTCCTGGCCAAGCGAAGCGTCTTCTGTTCCAGCAGTTGGCGAAAAGGGTTCTTTCTTCTACATCGAAATGACTTCCAGTATTCCTTTCAATTTACAACCACACCCAAATGTTACACTTTTGGGGGATGCCATACATACTATGACACCAAGTTTGGGCAGAGGTGCTAATGTTGCTCTGAGAGATTCAACTATACTTTCTAAAGCTTTGATGAAAGTAGTCAATGGAGAGAAAGAGTTAGCCACTTCTTTAAAAGAGTATGAAACAGAAATGACAGAATATGGATTTAATGTTGTTAGACATTCTGCTGAAATGGGTACAAAACTATTAGGACAAGACCCACTTCCAAACTAAAATTAAGATAAAAATTTCTATGGTCGTACGGCTTTGTCATACGACCATAATTTAACCAAAAAATATTCAACGGGAAAACAACGAACCACTAACAGCTACAACAGATTTGAGCAATTGACTTAATAGGAAGTTGGTTTTATATTTGGAATGATTTGGCAAATCCGAAGAATGGGCTTAATTTAGTCCCAAACCCGCTGTGGTACCTATCATTTTAAACTCAACACATAAGAAAATGAATAAAATCAAAAATATATTGACAATTTTATTTTTTAGTTTGACTGTTATTTCTTGTGAACAGACAAAAACAAAGTCTATACCCAAAGCAAAAAATAATGTTTATACAAAAAAAGTCGCTATTGACAAACCTGGTTTTGAATCAAAAAGCAAAATTGAAACATTAACTTTAATCTACAATGCGATTTCTTGCACTTGCGCACAATGGAGTGAAACTCGTTTTAACAGTATCGCTGACAAGAAAATATATTATTGGCTAGAACCAGCAACCCAAAAACTAATAAATGCTAATAAATTATTTAATGGAGAAGATTTGCCCGTAATAATAAAAGTTACAGGACAAATTATTAGTGAAAAAGGATTTCCAAAAAATCAGAATTTAACGAAAGTTGGACAAGAAGAAGCAGGCAAAGTTTTTAGATATACAAAAATCGAGGTAATTAAAAACGGACAAAAGAAAAACGATAGGTAACAGCTACAAAAGCTTTGTCAATTGGCCTGGTTGTTTTACAGTTAAACAATTTATCGACAAAAGAATATTAGCCAATAACGCTAAACCATATGGCGGTTTACCTCTTGAATCAGGTATTTTATGGTTAGAAAAACTTTTACCAAATCAGAAAGAAAAAGTCCAGAAAGTTTTAGAAATAGTAATTGAAGAAAACAGAAAAGAAATAGAAAACCTTAAACATCGTTAACAGCTACAACTAATTTTGACACTGATAACAAGTCAGTTGACAAAAATTACTTTTATTCAGTAAAATTTAATCCGGCATGTAAAACCAGCCGGATTTTTTTATACCCTTATTTTACTGCCGGTAATCTTTTTTAATAACAAAAAAATATTAAAAATTTCATAGAAAAAACTTTTATGATGTATTAAAATTCTTATTTTTAGTCCTGCAAAAAATATCGTATGAAATTACCCTTTATAGAAATAATTGAAGCCACAACAAGCAACCCAAATTTGTTAATGTGGAAATTCCATGATGAAGACAAAGAAATAAAAAACGGAGCAAAACTAACGGTTCGTGAAAGCCAGCAGGTAATGCTGCTGAATGAAGGTCAGCTTGCGGATGTATTTTTACCCGGACTTCACACCCTTTCAACAGAAAACATCCCTATCCTGAGTACCCTCAAAGGATGGAAATACGGATTTGAAAGTCCGTTTAAAGTGGATGTTTACTTTTTTAATACACATCAGTTTATCAACAACAAATGGGGAACTCCGGCTCCTATCCTGCTCCATGATCCGCAATTTGGACAAATCAGGGTTAGGGCTTTTGGAAGCTTTGATATCAGGATAATTGATGTTGCCAAATTCTTCCGTCAATATGCCGGTACTTATGAACAACTTACTATTTTTGAACTCCAAAACCAATTAAGGGATTTTGTAGCTCCAAAGTTTGGAGAAGTTCTGGCAAATGAAAACATCACCATTACAGATGTCGCCGGAAACATTACACAATTAGGTCAAAAAATAGAACCCTATCTTAAACCTTATTTTCTTCAATTCGGAATTGAATTGACACAGTTTGTCATTACAAGTGTAACCCTGCCCGAAGAAGTTACGGCTCACTACGATAAAATAACGAATATGAATATGGTAACCGATATGGATAAATTTACCAAATTCAATACCGCAACTGCAATTGGTGAAAAAGGAACCGCAATGCATGATGCAACCCAAAATGCCTTAAGCATGGGAATTCTTTTAAACCAGCTGCAGCAAAACAAAGAAACTCCAAAAGAAGAACCAAAGGACGATTTGACTTCCAAACTTCAAAAACTGAAATCATTGTTTGATGCCGGTTTAATCGAGGAAGATGAATTTAAAACTAAGAAAACCGAATTATTAAGCCAATTGTAATGGAAGAGAAAAAAGTGACTTCGTTTCTGGATAAATTAAAAGAAAAGGCTCAAACACAATCCAATTATGGTGGCGAAACTGAAATTACAGATGCCCAAATGAACCTCAGAGACTGCCCAAACTGCGGTGCCGGGAGAGCAAAACATGATGGTGTAACCCATTGTGCCTATTGCGGATTTGAGTTCATACAAGTAAAACTTACAGACGGATTTTACATCAAAAAGGAAGACAATTCAATTTAAAAAACAATATAGTGTTCGGATTATTTAATAAACAAAATAATGAAGAAACTGCAATCCCCGAGTGGAATGCAGAACTTCAGGAGTCACAGCAAAGATGGTTTGCTTTTTTAGAGAAACTGGAGGTCAAAATGGAAGAGCTGGCAACTGCTGCTATCCCGGAATTGAAACAGCTTTTAGAAGAAGATGAAGACCTTTATAAAAGAACTTTTCACAGAGTATATGCAGGAGTTAGAGGCCAATTAAACAACATCAGAGAAAAAGCCAGAGATACTTACGAAGAAAAAATAAACTGTATTTATTACGATCTCAATTCTCAGGTTTCTGTCTTAAGCAAAAATCATGATTTACTTTCTGATTTTAGAACAGCCTGCTCCGACCGACATAATGAATTTGAAAGAAAATTTGAACATTGGAGTGATCAAATCGAAAAAACTCAGGAACGTGACCTCGAAATTGAGTATCAAAAAATTCTCAATGAATTTGAAACTATTAAGGATAAATTCAGCTGCAAACAATGTGGAGGAAATATCACTATTGATAAGATTTTTTTAATAGAAACTTATATATCATGCCCTTATTGTCAATCGCAAAACACTTTTGCACCCAGCACTCAGGCCAGAATGTTACAAAATATTGCACGGGGTCTTGCAGAACAAAGAACAGTTCATTTGTATGAAGCTTTTGAAACTGAAAACAACAAAGAACGCGAATTGTATCACCAGCGTCATGAATTAAGCCTCAGCAAAATACATCAAACAGACAGTAGAGTTCTAAATGAGATCAATACCAAAATGGATCAGCTGGAAATCGACAGGCAAAATGTAATACAAAATGCCCCAAAATTATATCAGGTGTATTTAAGAGCGATGTATGACGAGTGGAACAAAATCACACCGGATTTAAAAGAGCACAACGAAAAAATGTATCAGAATCAATTACACTACAAATAAATTAATAACCTTAAAAACAGAAAAATGTTTAAAAAACTTTTTGGATCCCTAACCGGAGACAACACACAAGAAAATCAAATTGATGCGCAAACGCAAACTTCAAATGATGAGTATGAAAATGAGTATGAAAACGAATATCAGGAAGTAGAATACGATCCTGAAACTTTGCACGGAACTCATTACGATGTTGAAGATTTTGACAATGAAGTAGAAACAAGAGCCGAAGCCTGGATTAAAGATGAGCGTGAAAGCGGCGAAAACTTACAGGAAAGTGACATTAAAAGCATTTACACGAATTACAGAAGAGAAGTGTATACAGAATGGAATAATTGTGATTCTGACCAAATGATTCGGTTTGAAAATGCTAATTCATTAAAATACAGCGGCATTCAAACTTCAGGATTTGTAAAAGTTGACGATAACAATCCGTTTCTTGAACCTGTACACGGTATTTCATTGAGAGATTATACTGCGATGTGTTTAAAGATTAGCGCCGGAGTAGATTATAATGAAGTTTGCAGAGCAATGGGTATCGAATCTGTAATCTGGGAAGAATTAAATACCATCTGGCCACAGCGTATGGGTGAAGATACTTCGTTTACTGTTACAACTTTATTTGGACAGTATTATGCAGAAAACGTTACGGTTCCACAATTAGAAAATGTCAAGGCAGAAGTCTCAGAAGAAGGACTGGCTAATCTTGAAAAAATCAAAACAGACCGTTATTTCTACGAAGAACTTGCCGGAGCGAGACAGGCCGCCTACGAATACGGAATCGACGGAGCACAATGGATTCTGGATAATTACGGAATCAACCTTGCCGATTTCCAGTCGGTTGCCATGCAGTGGATGACAGAGCAGAATCAAAACTGGAACTCAGAAGAAATTGTCAGATTTTCAGATTACCAACAAGAAAAACAAAAAGAATATGCCGCAAAATTCGCAGCAGAACAAGGCGGGAATATTGCTGATGATGTAGAGTTCTAAATCTTTTTTAAACCAAAAAATGATCCGTTTTGTGAAAGCAAAGCGGATTTTTTATTAATACCGTTTTCACAAAACACTTCAAATTATGAGGACAATTATTATATATTTGGTGAGAAAATAAATAAGCTTAAAATAATACCAATACATTTTAATGAAAAAAATATTCTTATTTGCAATACTCTTTACAAGCCTTATTTCATTTTCACAGACATGCGATACTCTGCAGCTTTTGAAAAAGAAAGTATACGGATTCAAGCCTTCAGAATTGACTGACACTTTAAAAAGCCTGAAAAACAATGATCTCGACCTGTTTTGGAAAACAGCAAGAAACAATCCAAAAGAGGCAGCTTCCTGCTTAAAAACACTAATTGATAATGAAACTGCAGATTCTTATTTTTGCTTTGACGCTTCATCACTTTTAATAAGGCTTGATAGTACTGATACTTATTTACCAACAGTAATTGAAGGTCTTAAAAAGTGTGAATTGAATGATTTACAACTTTCAACCTATCTCGAAATTTGTTTTTATCTTAACTATCGGAAACAAGATATTACTGAACTGGCCACAAAATTAATTAGTGTTCCGGATGCTAAAATTTTTCTGTCAAATCATTTTCTAACGCTAAATGCTATTGATGCTAGTATCTTTTTGTTCAACAATATGAGTGCTGAAATCGCAGAAAAAACGCTTATCTCAGCTATATCAAGTGGCAATTCAACTGCAAAGCATAATGCTGCTGTACTACTGAATTTAATGGCGACAGATAACGGAGACCAATTTCTAAATTCATTGATTGAAACAAAACAGCTTAAAGATTTCACGATTCAATTTATAATGAAAGACCGAAAAACCTTTATCATTAAGCCAAAAGGATCAAAAAGCCGCTCTGAAATTCTGGAATCACTAAACGATGTTCCTTATAATTTTGAAAAAGAGTTTTTTGGATTTGCCGGAAATAAGGAATTGACAGGTTCAGCCTGTAAAATGCTTAATAAACAAGATCTGGATAAAATAAGAATTGCCAGACAAAAAACAACGCCAGGGCTTTCTGACGAAGCTTTGCATGAATATTTTGCATTAACAACAATCCTGATGACAGTGAGAGACAAAAAAGAGAGTAAATAAGTTGGTAATGTAAAATATTACTATTGATATCAAATCCGATCTGTGAAAGTAAGTCGGATTTTTTTATGCCATATTGAAATAATTATATTTATTTAACCAGTTGGGTGAAATTAAAAATGAGTGTCAGGCTGAGTCCATTAGTCTTCGCTCAGGATAAACTTAGTCGAAGCCCTTTCGTGTTCAAAAGCCTTCGACTCCGCTCAGGATGACATCAATTCCTTAAGTCATAAATGATGTTTTACTCCCGATTTATACTTTTTATAATCAAATCAGTTTTTTTAATCAATTTCACCCAACGGGTTTATTTGTTAATTTGATAAATTTCAGAAATGGTAAACTGCTTTTTTGTAGTAAAAAAAATATATTTACAATATCAAATAAAATTTAAAATACATTATGGAAAGCACACCTATATTTTTTGCAGACGGCGAAAGCCCGAAAATGATTGACGCCTTCAAAAAAGCACAGGAAACGTTTAAATATTTCTGGAGAGAATTATCCTGGGAATATCGACGCATTATTCCCGCATTAGAAGTAGCCTGCGTAAAACTGGCCTTTACACAGGAAATTGAGAATGAAACAATCGTTGAGCATATGTGGATCAA
Organism: Flavobacterium chungangense LMG 26729; assembly: GCF_000735715.2. NCBI lineage: Bacteria > Pseudomonadati > Bacteroidota > Flavobacteriia > Flavobacteriales > Flavobacteriaceae > Flavobacterium > Flavobacterium chungangense. The sequence goes on along the minus strand of NZ_JASY01000007.1, from coordinate 56,173 downwards.
TGACATCAATTTTGATGGCGAAAAAATATATGGCATTTTGGTTAATGACCCTAACGAATTAACAAATGTAAATAATGGCGACGAAGTAGAAATTCCGTTTAATCAGATAAGCGACTGGTTATTTGCAACGCAAGGCAAAACATATGGAGGATTTACCATTCAGGCGATGCGTTCAGAAATGACTCAAAAAGAACGAGAAGAACATGACGATGCCTGGGGTATGAATTTTGGAGATTTTAATGACATTCTGGTTGTATATGAACAAAAGGAAAACCCTCAAAATTTAACTGAACATCCTATGAGCATAAATATGAAAGAAAGTCTGGAAGATTTCATCAAAAACAATCCTACGGAGCTTACTTCAAAAGATGAATTGGGCTACACCTTTTTACATCGGGAAACAATTGCCGGAAATAGTACTTCTGTACAAGTTTTAATCGACTCTGGAGCCGATGTTAATGCAAAAACCAACAATGGTAAAACAGCACTCGATTTTGCCAGACAACTAAACTGGGAACATGTAATTCCGCTTTTTTAAACAGATACAGCTACATTATGACATTAGAAGAATACAAAAAGCAATTTAGAGACGATGATGCTGTTGGATGGCTCGAAATAGACAAAGAGTTTGATCGCCTTTATCCAGGTCAGGAACCGAAACATTATGCCCCGGCAATCAGTTATATGCTTGGAGGAGATAATCCGCTTGATGGAGTTAGTGTTTACGAAAGTAAAAAACAGACAGACCATTTTCACTTTATCACTTATGGATTTTCAGAATTATATTATGATGAAGAAAAAGTAGCAGGCGAATTCAGCAAATGGGGATTTGAACTTACCTTTAGATTAAAGCCTTTCGAAAAAGATAACGGAAATCCCTCCTGGGCAATTGCACTTTTGCAGAATATTGCAAAGTACGTTTTTAGCAGTGGAAAATGGTTTGAAGAGTATCATTTCATGCCTGCCAATGGTTCAATACGGCTTGAGACTGACACTGATATTACAGCTTTGTTTTTTGTTGAAGATCCTGAAATCCCTAAAAAACAAACACCTCACGGAGAAGTTTCATTTTTGCAGATTGTAGGGATAACGAATGTAGAATATGAATCCCTTTTAGAGAATCCCGGTACAGCAGAAGAACTTGTAAATAAATTAAAGGAAAATAATCCATTGTTAATAACAGATTTAAACAGAAAATAATGGCACATTTATTCTATTCACATCTGGTTTTTATTCCGCCATCATCAAATGCAACAATTGCTATTTTAAAAGAATACCTGGATGATTTTTATCAAAGACCTGTTATTGAAGATAAGCCCAAAATTGTTTCTGATAATAAACGTATAACCATCACTTTTAGCGACGGTTACAACTTTTACATTCATTTAGCAAAAGAAGATTATGTTATTACAGAAGCTGCAGAAATAGCAGACTACAGAAAAACAGACTGGAATGAAAATGCTTTTGACAAAGAAAAACTAAAGGCTTCTGGAAAACGATTTGAAATTTGGGGAGATCCGGATTTTGACATGGATTATTTTAATGACAGCCTTTTTATATTGGAAATAATAGAAAAGTTTAATGATGTGATTATTTTAGAAAATCAATAATTTTTTTGCAAAAGAAATTGAGGAAGTTATCATGAAAATCAAAGAACATTATGCTTAAATGAAAATTGAAACTCACATTATAAGTAACATTCGAATTGCAGAAATAATTGCAGAAAATATTATAATCGATTCCAGCGAAGATGGTGCACAATTACTGGCAGATGTCTATTACCAGGATTTTGATCACATTATAGTATATGAAAAAAATATAACTCCCCTATTCTTTGATCTTAAAACCGGTATTGCTGGTGAAATTCTTCAAAAATTCTCTAATTTTCGTGTTCGTCTGGCAATTATTGGTGATTTTGAAAAATTCCAAAGCAAAAGCATCAGGGATTTTATTTTTGAGAGTAATAAAAATCGACAGATTAATTTTACTGCTTCTTTGAAAGAAAGTCTGGAAAAGCTTTCAAGATAATTTTTTCATGGATTTAATCCGATTTTTTAAATTTCAGAAAACATATTTCACTACTACGCAACCCTTTAACAAAATCTGTATCTCTTAAGTAAACTATCCTAAATTTTTAACCCATGAAAAAGTTTACTATACTATTGATTTTCGCAGCCCTTATTTCATGCAGTAATGATGACAACAATGTATCCTCTAAAAATGATTTAAATGGCAAATGGAACTGGATTATTACCTCAGGAGGATTTGGAGGCGGTGTTCAGACTCCGGAAACGACAAAGCAGACGAGAGTTATTCAATTCTCAGACAACACTTTAAGAACTTATATAAATGGAAACCTATTCCAGACTCAAAAATTTACTATTCAGACTAAACCATCTGTTTTTGGTGGCAATCGAAAAGTAATTGTCATAAACAAGGAAAGTTTATTAAATAATGAGGTTAGTATTGATCATTCTTTTAATATTATTGGCAAAAAACTCTATTTAAGACAAGAGTGTGTTGATTGCTCTACATCTGAATATGAACGCATAAAATGATACTTTTTCTCATTTTTAAATTCTTATAAAAACGAAACCTCTATCCTAGCCATGATCGAAGCGGTATCCTCTGGCTGCAGGGTTTGCAGGCAGAGATATAGCGCAGAGCAGGACAAAAGGTGCTGATGAAAAGGAATGTTCTGCTCTTTAACTTCATCATAAAAATTGTCCGAATTGATACTGAAGTTGTCCTTTTAACCCCCTAATCTATTGAATTTTAAAGTTTAAATTTGTGTTATGACTTTTTAAAACATACAAAATGAGTATATCAGATTTTAGTACAGTAATACAGGTTGATCAGTCTCCGTCAACAGTTTTTAATGCCGTAACAAACGTTCGTGGCTGGTGGTCGGAAGAAATTGAAGGCGATTCGGCAAAACTGAATGATGAATTTAATTATCGTTATGAAGATATTCACCGCTGCAAAGTGAAATTGACAGATGTGATTCCGAACCAAAAGATCGTTTGGTTTGTGGAAAAAAACTATTTTAAGTTTACAGAAGACGAAACCGAATGGACAGGCACAAAACCAACTTTTGAAATTACGGAGAAAGACGGTAAAACAGAACTTCGGTTTACCCACGTTGGCCTGGTTCCGGAATACGAATGTTTTGATATCTGCAGGGATTCGTGGACCAATTATATTCAGAACAGCTTAAAAAAACTCATTACAACAGGCAAAGGCGAACCGAATGCGAGCGGAAAACCCCAGACGGAAAACGAAAGAAAGCTGAGTGCCGGCGAATAATGGTGTTTTAAAAACCAACAATAAAATTTATTCTGTTTACAAAACTACAGGCACAATTGTCAAAATATTCAGGTTATCAGCTTAACTTTACAGTCTATAAAACTAAAAACGTTAAAATACAGCACCATGGATATTTTGGAATTAATGAAAAAAAGATACTCTGCGAAAAAGTATAATGCTGACAAGGCTGTTCCGCAGGAAAAAATCGAAGCTTTGAAAGAGATTTTATACCTGAGCCCTTCTTCTATAAATGTTCAGCCATGGAAATTTACATTTGTTCAAAATACGGATGTTAAAGCACAATTAGCCGCGGTTTCGATGCACAATCAGGAAAAAGTAAATCAGGCGCAGCTGGTAGTGGTTTTTAGTGTTGCAGATGATCTGGATGCTTTTCAGCAAATAGTAGATACACAAATGCCCGAAGCCCGCAGAAACTGGTACAACCAGATTAAAGCCAGTAAGCCTGAAGCCGAATTAAAAACATGGTTGTCTCAGCAAGTATATATCGCCCTGGGAGTTGGTTTGACCGCAAGTATTGCATTAGGCCTGGATTCGACAGCTATGGAAGGTATCGAGTCTGATAAATACAAAGAAATCCTTAATATGTCGGCCTTCAAACCATTATTTGCAATGGCAGTTGGTTATGGTGCTGAGGATGATTTTAACCGAATTGAGGCTACACCAAAATCGAGAAGATTACTGGAAAGCGTGATTGAGAGTATCTAAACCAGCTGTACACATAAAACATGACCACCGACATCATAGAATTAAACAATTTTATCGTACTCATTGAGCAATCGAATGCCGAGAAAACTTTTGTTCAGAAATGTGAAATAGACGGAGATGCGGTTGGTTTTGCTTTTTATGGTTCAGGTAATGTAGAGTTAGAAATCAAACACAACAATCAGACAAAATATTTAACGAATACTACCGGGCTGGCGATTTCCTTTTTCGGCAATCAAAAAGTAGAATTTGCCCATAAAATTGCGCCTGATAAGCCTTTGCAGTCCATCAGTATTTTTACAAAACTTAAAAACCTGCATACATTATCGCAGGTCGAAAAAGAAATTTTCGAAAAGCAGCTGCCTGATTTATTACATCCAAAAGAACATTTTGTAAAAGGCCCTACTCATTTTATGACGCTTGACATGCAGCTTGCTGTTCAAAAAATTTTTAATACTACCTACTCCGGCAATACCAGACTGCTATTTTTAAAAAGTCAGGTTAATGAATTACTGGCACATTATTTTGCGCTTTTGTCTGATAAGCGAAAAGTAGAACTGAGCGAAAAGGATAAAGAAAAACTTTTTCAGGCAAAAGATATTGTGAGTGATCAGTATTCAAAACCTCCCACTATCTCAGAATTGTCAAAATTAATTGGTCTCAACAGCACCAAATTAAAAAAGAATTTCAAGGAGTTATTTGGTATTCCAATTTTCAAATACATCCATGAAGAACGGCTAAACAAAGCTTACCAATTACTTTCTCAAAGTGACAAAACGGTACAGGAAGCTGCCTGGGAAGTAGGTTACGAAAGTCTGAGCTCGTTTTCGAATGCTTTTCAGAAGAAATTCGGGTCAAGACCGAACGAAGTAAAAAAACAATTCCTTTCAAACAAATCTTAATTCTTTTCCGACAAATGATTGGTTTATGATATGTGCAACTTTGCAGTATCATTAATCTTAAAATCATATAAAATGGAAAATCAGAAAATCTTGGTCCTTGGCGGAAACGGAAAAACCGGACGCAGAGTAACTCAATTATTAAAAAAGGTAAGCGACACCGAAGTTTACATCGGTTCGCGAAGTGGCATCCCTCCTTTTCACTGGGAAAATCCCGAAAGCTGGTCTGAGGTTATCGAAGGAATTGATACGGTTTACATCACTTTTCAGCCCGATCTTGCCATTCCGTCAGCACCGGAAACGATTCAGAAATTTACAACTCTGGCCACTCAAAACGGTGTTCAGAAAATCGTACTCCTTTCCGGAAGAGGCGAAAAAGAAGCGCAGGTTTGCGAAGAAATTGTAAAATCAACAGCAAAAAACTGGACGATTGTAAGAGCCAGCTGGTTTAATCAGAATTTTAGCGAAAGTATCTTTTTAGATCCTATTCTGGCTGGTCATGTCGCCATAGCACGAGCCGAAACACCGGAACCTTTTACTGATGCCGATGATATTGCGGCTGTGGTAACCGAAGCGCTTTTAAACGAAAAACACAACGGAAAAACATACGAACTTACCGGTCCAAGGTTACTCAGCTTTGAACAAGCCGTTGCCGAAATAGCCCAGATTACAGGCAGGGAGATTCAGTTTCAGTCGCTTTCTGTAGACGAATATATTGGCATGCTCCGTGAATATCAGGTTCCCGAAGAGGAGCTTTGGCTGGTAAACTATCTTTTTACTGAAGTTTTGGATGGCCGAAATTCGAGCATTACCAACGATATTGAAAAAGTCTTAGGCCGAAAAGCCAAAGATTTTACTGACTACGTAAAAGAAACTGCGCAAACCGGAATCTGGGAGACTCCTAAACTGATAGCAACACAATGAATTATCCAAGAGCCATTGTAGCAGGCTTTATTGCATGGCTTTGTGTTGTGATCACTTTTTACGTTCTGGAACACATTCCGTTTTTTAAGGAATCGGCGACTGTCCAAGCCTTCATTGCCGCTTTTACCATTATATTTTATGCCTGGTTTGCCGCCTGGTTTTATTATAAAAAAGCAGTAAAAAAATCGGGACTTCTGGAAGGAATTGTGATCACAGGCACTCCATTGATCCTGGACGTTTTGGTAACGATCCCGCTTATCGAAATCCCAAAAGGAAGCAGCTACGAGGCCTTTTTCAGCAACCCTTTGTTGTGGATTCTGGCGGTTCTCAATGTACTGACTGTTTTTGTGTATTTCAAAAGCCCCCCATGTCAAGCCAAAACTAACATGCCACATTTTTACACCCATCCGGTTTGCGATAAGCAGATCGGATTTTTTTATGGCATGCCCCGCAGAAAAAGCGGGTCGGGCTATTCGCTAAATTTTTTGTTCCGTTTCTCTTCACAAAAAGATACCGCTGCTATCCCTCATGCGGCAATTGTTTCCATCAGAAATTTTCATGTAATTAGGTACGATATTTTTCCCGAAATGTCTTTCCGAAAACAAATATTTAAAACAGAATTTTCTTATATTTATTTTTCCTTAAAATCAAAAAAATGAATTGGTCTTCCAAATTAATCCATCATAAAAAAGAAATACGAATCGCTGTCTATTTTGAAAAAAATGTACAATTAATTGAACGGATCAAACAATTTCAAGGTGCCAAATGGAGTCAAACCTTAAGAGTATGGCATTTACCGGATAATGAACAGAACCGAATACATTTTAAAATACCTGCAGCATACTTATCATTTCCCTCACAAGAAGGAATTTTAGCCGTACAAAAGTTTAGCTATTGGCTTGCTTCGAGACGCTACAGTACTAATACTGTAAAAACATATACTGAAGCTTTAAAGTCCTTTTTGGTTTTTCATCGGGAACTTCCTGTTTCCGAAATCACAAATGAACACGTCATTGCCTACAATAATGAGTATATATTAAAAAACAATATTTCGGTCTCTTATCAGAATCAGATTGTAAATGCCATCAAATTATTTTTCAGAACTGTCGAGAACAAAAAAATGGTAGTAGAAAGCATTTATCGTCCCAAAGGTGAAAAAAAGTTACCCAATGTATTGAGCAAAGAAGAAGTTAAACTAATATTAAACGCTCATCATAATATCAAACACAAAACAATGCTTTCATTAATCTATAGCTGCGGATTAAGGCGTGGTGAATTATTAAATCTAAAACCCGCCGATATTGATTCCAAACGAAACTTAATCCTGATAAAACAATCTAAAGGCAAAAAAGACCGCATCGTTCCGCTTTCTCCAAAAATATTAGAAATGCTGCGAAGTTATTATATCTGTTATAAACCAAAAACCTGGCTATTTGAAGGACGAAACGAAAACGAACCTTACGACGAACGCAGCTTATCAAACGTTTTGAAACAAGCCTTAACAAAAAGCAATATTCAAAAACCTGTAAGTCTGCACTGGCTGCGCCATAGCTATGCCACTCACCTATTAGAATCCGGAACCGACCTCCGCTTTATTCAGGAACTTTTGGGACACAGCAGCAGTAGAACAACAGAAATTTACACACATGTAAGCACGAAAAGTCTGCAGCAAATAAAAAGTCCGTTTGATGATTTGTAGTAAAATATTTCTATATTAGCATTCAGTAAAAAAAGCCAATTTATGGCATAAAGCCAACACAAAAATAGCTTATTGAAGCCATTTTATGGCTGGTATAAGTAAGTTATGAGCAATACTAGAAAAACATTATCTTAAAATAACATTATGTCATTCTTTAAAAAATTATTTGGAAAAGTCAGTGAAACTGAAAAGGTAAAAGCAGAAAATATTGCTTCCCAAGAGTTAACGCAAAAATCATACGTTGAAGAAAATGAAACTGATAAGGAAAGTATAGAAAATTATCCTGCTGAAGAATTAAAGCAAAAGTTTTTTAGAAATTTAGAATTAATGGTGGAATATGACATTCTAATAGATAATTATTGCGATATTTTTGAAACTTGGGAAGACAAACCTATAGGTAGTAAATTATCATATAATGAAATTCATCCAAAAATAAAACACATTTTAGAAGTAGAATTTTCAGAAGACATATGTGAAAGAGTAAAAAATGGCGAAATAAATTCCGACGAAATTGAAAGTTTTATTTCAAAATTAGATGCGGATTATCTACTTTATAAACCACAATGTGATTACACACAAAAAACAGAAGATAATCTACTTGATAAGTTCAAAAATGGTGAACTATAAGTACTGCTCATAACAAGCTTTTGGCAAGATTGCGAATTTTGTGGTAAATTCACGTTTACGTTTCGCAAGAAACTTTATCTTTGATAGAAAATAATCGGTTCCAAAGTTCGCAACCTCGCCAAGCGCCGAAACGTTAGCCGTAATTACAAAACCGAACATACTAAATTCATGAAAATAATAATATTTTTTTCAATAATATTATTAACCTGTGTTTGTTTTTCTCAAGGCGATGAAAAATATAAACTTGAAAAGGATTTCTTTCTTTTAGGAACTTTATCAGATTATGAGGGCAGGTTTAAAGATCCATTAACACAAGATGTGGTTGATTATTATAATGGAATTGAAAAGCCTATTATGTCTTTTAATTATAATTTATTTAAAAATACATACGAAGATTTAAGTGTGTTTGAAGACATTTTAAAATCTCAAAAACTTACTGCAAAAATAAATTCATATTTTAATTGGAAATACGATGAAAATTTTACAAATGCAAATAGAGATAGTCTCTATAACGGACACATTAACATTAAAAAGATTAAAAATGTATCTCAGAAAGTTTCATTTATCTTAGGAGTTTATACTCGTTTTGGAGCAAAAAACGATACTACTTTCTGTATTAGAATGGCTAATTGCTATGATAAATTTGAAACATGTAAAATAGTACTTAAAGATTTGAACTGTAAAAATATAACGACAGAAATTTACGAAGCGATACCATTTACCTATACAATATATTTTCAACCAAGTGATAGATTAAGAAAATACTTAACTCATTATTATTTTATTCGTGAGAAAGTTTGGAAATAAAAGTAACTACGGCTAACAGCTACTCAGCAGGTCATAATCCTTCTTTTGGGTTTTTCTGCAATGAGCACGCATTTGATTGGCAATTTCCAAATACTCTGACCTGATGAACTTGTACATCCGTATTTTGCTACAAACTGTACTGAATTTTATATCTTCAAGCCATACCATAAAATCTTTGGTCCAATTTGAATTATCAAATTCTTTAGGTATTACTATTCCATGAAAGAGCAGCATGCTTTTGATATGCAGTTTGGCTTGTCGGAGTTTTTTAGTCACTTGGGTTCTATGACGGGCCAAAGTCGTAAACTGTTCGTATTCTTCACTAGGAATATAAATTCCCCTGAGACCGCCTGCCTTTAATTGATTGAACAGGTTTTTGGAATCCAGGGCATCTGTTTTTTGATAGCGCTCCTTGTCTGCTGTCTTTACATCGGATGGATTGACTACCAGAACACTCCAACCTAAGTTTAAAAAATAGCGCGCTGCAGAAAACCCGCAACAGCCGGCTTCGTAAACTAGATCCACATCGTGACTCAGAAATGTTTGCTCCACATATTGAAATAAATCCTCATCAACAGAAGGCATCAAATACGTTTTATGAAAAAACAAATCAGTTTGAATGGAAACTGTCCAGCTTTTTTTGTGAATATCTAAACCAATGAATATCTTTGGTTTAATTAAGGCATCTTGTAATGGCATAATCTTCGTTTTTAGTAACTCTAAGTTATGCTTTTACATAGATGCTACAACTGATTTGGGCATTTGGCTTAATGGGAAATTGGTTTTGTATTTGGGATAATTTGGCAAATCCGAAAGATAACGCTGATTTAATCCCAAACTGCTTGTAGCGCGAGAACGTTGGCATACATTTAAAAAAAACGAAGGAGAAACCAATATCTAAAATAGAATGAAGAAAATATTATTTTTAATTATCTTAAGTCAACTAAGTTGCAAATCACAAACAGATTGTCCCGAAGGAATAAATTTACTACCAATGTATGGAGAAGTAAAGAAATGTGAACAACAAATTGAATTAGATGATAAATTTATTCTAGAATCAGAAAAACAATTCAAAGACAGAAAAAAAGCATCTGAATACTATGTATCTAAAGGTTGGGAATATTTCTATAAAGATGATAATGATACATCTATGAAACGATTTAATCAGGCTTGGCTTTTAGATAAAACAAATCCACAAGTCTATTGGGGTTTTGGAAACCTATTAGGTAGAAAAAACGAATTCGAAAAATCTATCAAATATTTACAGAAATCAATCGAATTAGAACCAAAAAATGCTAAAGTTTATGAATGTATATCAACTAGTTACGGACAAATATTTTTTAAAACAAAAGATATTAAATACTTAAACCTAACAATTGAGAACTTAAAAAAAGTAATAAAAATTGAACCGAAAAATGGAAGAGCATTAGGACAATTAGCAGGTTCATATGCTTATATTATGCAAAAAGATAGCTTAGCAAAATACATAAAAAAAACCGATGAAATAGACCCTAATTTTGTCAATCCAAAAGTAAGGGAAATCGCGAAAAAGAAATAAACGCCTGCCAACAGTAAGTTTTAAAAAACCCTGCAGAAAATGAACTATAGAATTTTATACATATTTATTCTTTTTTTGCTTTTCAATTTTGATTGTTTTTCGCAATCCAAACTTCCTTTTTATGAACAATTAGCTTTTGACTTCTACAAAGAAAATATTCTAAAAGCCTATCCAGTTAAAAGTAAAATAACTATATTTAAGTCTCTTAATTATGATTCAAGTGAGGAAATTTATTATGTCCCTTCTGAATGTTTAAAAACAGAACTTCAAAATTATGGAAAGAATATAGAAAAGTTAGAGTATTCAAAATACTGGAAGAGTTTTGAAGATATGAAAATAGATCTCAATTTAACAAATATTGACAAAAACCAGTTTAAAATTAAAAAGTTTAATCATGGTAACTTTCCAAAACTATTTATTCATTATCCAAAAATATATCAAAATAGAATTTTTGTTATTCTACATGAAAAATATGAGAATGGTGGAAATTACTATACCGTTGAGTTTAATCAAGCTGGAGAAATTATAGATTGGTGTAAATCAAAATATGAAACCGTAACTTTACATTAAAACCTACTGGTAACAGCGGTTTCACTCAACGGCTGGTTTTATTTTTCTAAGGTGGAAAGTACTAAAAGGATAATTCTATATATTTAACTAAACAATTAACGAGTTGCCGCTGCGTGAAGCCGCGAAACGTTAGGCGTCAGTTTAATAAAATTCAAAGAAACTCCAATGAACAAAATTATTTTATTTGTATTCGCATTTATAATCTTTTCTTGTTCGAAAACAAGAACTTTAATTCTTAAAACGGAAAATGCCGAAGGAATCTCCAATGAGACGAAATTAAAAGTTAATGGATTTGAAATTGGAAAAATTGAAGATGTCCAACTTGATGAAAATGGAAATGTATTAATTACAGCAAATCTAAAATCGGAATTAAAACTTCCAATCGATACAGAATTTGCAATTGAAGATGAAGGATTTATTAGTGGAAAAATTATAGCTGTTAAACTTGGGAAAAGCAACGAGCAACTTAATGAGAAAAGCATTGTAATTTTAACAACACAAAAAGAAACTCTTTTTAAAGATTCACTGAAAATTAAAATTGAAAAAGCAATAGATCAAATTAGCGGAAAGGATAAAAATGATTCAATTTTAATAGAATTGAGGAGGCTAAATAAAAATCTTGAGAAAAAATAAAACCGAACGCCTAACAGCTACAATGGAGTTTGGCAATTGGCATAATGGGAAAATTGGTTTTGTATTTGGATGGTTTGACAAATCGAAGAATGGGCTTAATTTAGTCCAAAACTGCTTGTAGCGCGAGAACGTTATGCGAAATTTCCAAATATCTTAAACAGGCAACAACTGACCACAAAATAAGCATGAACTTTTATATAAAAAATCTCATTACATATCTCTATTTAATCGTTCTGAGTCCTATTGTATTTTTACTATATGTATATTTTCAACATTATAGTGGACAGCACGTACTTATCGGATTAATCCTAATGATATTAAATTGTCTAATAGCTTCTGTACTTTCATTTTTATTGCTCTTTATTTTTAAACGCAGTTCTCAAATATCGTTATTTAAAAGCTCATTAATATTTTCAATAGTATATGGGCTCACACTCTTAATCATTTTTGACATTAATCCATTTCAATATCACCAAACTGAAATTCAAAATATTAAACGTTGCTTTTTATTTAGCGAAATAATTGCTTGGTCAACTCTCTGCATTTTATTGAAAGTGACAAGAAACTTCGAATAACAGCAGGTTTGTGCAATTTGCTCAATTTTAATTACAGGAAGTTTTTCTTCACGAAAAAGTTTTATCTTGCCGAAAGAACTCAGTTCGCTGGCATCACAAACTAGCACCACCCGCAACCGTTATAGGGCATTTTAAAAAACGACACTAAAGAATAATGATAATCATCAAATATATATTGACTTATTTATTTATCATATCTATAATGACCATAATTGGTTTAGAAATGGAGTTTGACATTATTATATACTTAATTATATATGCACTTGTAGGACTTTGCCTTTTTTACTTTTCAATGAGATTCAATTTATTCAGATTAAAACCAAGTGCTATTAGTTTCATAATTACTACTTCCCTATTTTTTACATATATTCTTACGTCAAGTATTATAATTTATGAAACTGATTTAGCTTATTCAAAATTAAAATCAATTCCAATTGACAGTTTGATTAAATATCGTAATACTAAAAATATTAAAGCTATACCTCAAGAAAATAGACGAACTTGGATAGGAATCAGATACAAAGAAATAAGAATTGTATCCGAAAACAGAATTGGAAATATAAATGCAGTTGGATGGCAAGGAAATTCAGTATTTGCTTATTATGATTTTGACAAAAAAGAATATCATGGAAGTTACCACTAAAATGAGAAGAAAAACGCCCTATAACAGCTACAACGGATTTGGACAATTGGCGTAATGGAAAATTGGTTTTGTATTTGGATGGTTTGGCAAATCCAAAGAATGGGCTTAATTTAGCCCGAAAACTGCTGATTACCATAACGCTAGCCGTAATTATACCAAAAAATCGTGAAAAATTACCTTTATAAAATGGAAAACGAAAAAATATTCACAACTAAAACAGGATTCTGTCATATTTTATCAGACAAAATAATTTTGTCAAGAGACGGAATAATTGGAAATGTAGCGAAAATAACTGTCGGAAATGGAATGTCTAGAACTTTATTAATTTACTCTACAATTTCAATTTTCTTACTATATTCAGCATATTCAAGCTTTCAAAAGGGAGAAAATGTTTCAGTTTTATTCTTTGGTTTATTAGCAGTATTCTTAATTTACGGAATTATAAAAAGTATTAACAACTCTGCAACTCCAATAATAGAAAGAAGTAAAATAAAAGAAGTGAAATTTATAAATGCAAAAGTTGGACTAACACGTTCAAGATTTGAAATTTTGTTTGAAGACGAAAATGGAAAATTAAAAAAGCGTTTGATTATGCTTCCAGGTTCATTAAATGACGGAACAAACGAAACAGAAAAAGCTTTGACGATAATGAAAAGCGAAAGAATATTAGCATCTTAAAGAAATAACGCCGGCTAACAGCTACAACTAATTTTGGGCAATTGGCATAATTGAAAGTTGGTTTTCTATTTGGATGATTTGGCAAATCCGAATAATGGGGTTAATTTAGTTTCAAATCGGCTATAATACCAGAACGTTGGCAGATATTGACCCAAAAAACATGAAAAAAGCACTCATTTATTTAATATTTTGTACAACCATTAGTTTTGGTCAAAACCTTGATACTGTTAAAAGGATTGAAATTTCATATGGATACGGAGAGCAATGTTTTCCTAAAAATGGTATTTATTCTCGCTCAGAGAACTTTACTTTTGAGAAATCTGAATCTAAAAATTTCTATTTAACAAGATTTAAAAAGTTTAAAGCACGAAAAAAAGGAACAGTATTTAGTAAAGATTCTGTAATAACAATTCTGGAAAAAAAAATTGATTCAAACCTTATTAAAGACTTAATAGTAAACATAAATAGCAATAAAGAAAATTTCTCTTTTACATTTTTAAAATCAAAATTAAAAGAACCTACTAAAAAACAAATAAAAAAATCAGCTCATAAAAGAGATAAATTTTACAAGATAGAATGCGATGGATTATTTGATTGTGAATATAGAAATCAGATAATCGATTCAATAAAGAGTTTTGATAAATTTGACAAATTTGTTTCATCTTTAGACTTATCTTCTAATTAAATGCTTGTGATTGGATATTGGAATAAAGCACAAATAACTTTATTCTCTGAAAATAATACTGTGATTTATCAATTTTCTTTTATTAATAATAAAATTGGACAACCTATCATAAAAAATTATGATAAAAATTTTATGAATAGCTATAGTTTTATAAATCTAATAGCAAATGAAGTTATAAGAGAAATAATCCCCAGAAATTCAATGACATTTAAAGCATTTGATTTGAAAAATGTGAATGATGATTATATTAATTGGTATTTAGGAAATAATTAAAAAATGCCTGCCAACAGCTACAACGTATTTGGGCAATTGTATTAATGGAAAGATAGTTATTATCCGATGAATGCGATTAATTTAGTTCCAAACCAGCTGTAGTGCCAGAACATTATAATCCATTTCATGAAAGAACTGCAAAAAATAACATTTTTACTTTTTTTACTTCTTATTTCTTGTAAGAACGATAAACTAAATTTATCTTTTGACAAGGAGCATGAAAAAATACATCAAGAAGATGAAAAAATTGATGAAGCATTTACAAATTTTCAGAATCTTTTAAACAAACTATATACGGAGTCTGAAACAACTCCAAAAAAAGTTCTATTGAAAATTGACAGTTTATCTAAAGTAAACGAAGTTGAAAAGACAAATATAAATCTCAAATAAAACACAACATAGCTGAAGATTTAAGAATGTTTAAAGCTGAATTACTTTATAATATTGGTAAATATGATAAATCTATAGAAGAATTAAAAATTGGAAATAGTGAACACGATAAAATAGGATTGGTTTGTAATTATGTAAAACTCAAAAAATTTGATAAAGCAAAACGAATTTTAGATAGTATTCCTGATTACACCTTTAACACTTTTATTTATGCGAATTTTTATGAAACAATAGGAAAAAAGAATGAAGCTTTGAAAATCTACAGAACTATACAAAAAGATAAAGACATTAATCATTTTGTATATTATAAACTAGCTGTCAAAAGGATAAAAGAATTGAAGAAGCAAAATCCAATTTTATTAAAGAGTGTTTATTATGAAACCGGAAGGCCAGATTTTGAAGTTTGTGATGCAGACAATAAAAATAGAACTAAAGTCATTGAATTGGTTAGAGAACTTCCGGAAGTAAAAGACAAATTTGAAAAAAATGCAGGAATTTCAATTTTAGAAGCACCAAAAAATAATGGGAAAAACTATTATTGGGTAAACTTTTATGAAACTAACTCATTAATTTTCAAAACAGAATATGATTTTTTTATTTATCAAAAAACATTTGAAATAAAGTACTATGATAAGAAAAATAAAAAAATTATGAGCTTGGAAGAATGGAGAAAAACGTTGTAAAAAACGGCTTATAATATACTACAACGGATTTTGGCAATAGGCTTAAGGGGAAGTTGGTTTTGTTTTTAAGATGATTTACTCTGCCTGTTCACTATCTCTCCGGTGGCAAATTCGTAGAATGAACTTAATTTAGCCCCAAACCCACTGTAGTAGCCAAACGTTATGTAACACTTTGACTAAACGAAACTGAATAAAAATGAGATTTTCAAATAAGGCTTCAAAATATCTAATAAAATTAAACCGAAACAAAAATTTTGTAGTTAGTCGGGAAAATTTAATTGATTATTTTAAAAGACATAATATTCCTGTGTTTGAAAAAATAATTGAATTTCAAATAGATTTTTCAGGACTAGAACTGACAATTCAAAATAAAAACTCCTCAAAATTTAATGCGTTTCTAATTTCTAAGGAAAATATTTTAAAAAATTTAGTAATTGATTATTTAATAGTTAACAACAAATATTATTTTTTTTGTGGTGACCATGAAACTGCTCAATTTTGGTTTGTAATCAGTGAAAACGGAGAAATATGCACTTATGATAATAATGACGAAACTGTAAATATTATTTATTCTTCTTTTGAAAAATTCATTGAGAGTTATGCTTTCATTGACTTAATAAATCAAAATAAAAAATATGAATATCCCGGTTATTTTAACTTAATAGAAAATAATCGTTTTGAAGAATTAACTAAAAATTATTTTATACATAATTCTTCAAATGATGAATTTAATAAATGGATAACAACTGAAAAATTGATCATAAACAAAGGAATTTGGCTGCATGAACATTCTTTTTATATTCATATTTATGGTGAAACAAAAAGTGAGTGTGAAGAGTTTATTGAATTATTAAAAAGAGAGGAAATAATAAAATAATAGCGATCGCATAACAGCCACAACGGATTTGGGTAATTGGCTTAATGAAAAGATGATTTTGCATTTGAGTGCATTTGCTTAGCCTGTTCACTATAGGGTGGCGAATCCCAAGAATGGGTTTAATTTAGTAGCTGTAATACCAGAACGTTAACCCAAATATTTGATTTTGAATAAAATGATCTTAACAACAATTGAATACAGAAAATTGAAACTAAATAAATCAAGAAATGAATACAAAATACTGTTGGTAACACACTATAATGTCAATACTAATATCTAACCCCATGAAACAATATATTTTTTGGATTGTTCCCTTCATCATTTTTATAATATATAAGAAAAAATATGTAAAAAAGGCTGAAGCTGAAATTCAAAAATTCAATATTCTAAAAGACATGGAAACAAAACAAACCCAGCAATTAGAATTCTTAAAGGTTAATGTTTTTAATGGACTCAAAAACTTAAATCAGGGTTTTGATGCAGAAGAGATTTATTATTTTTCAGAATCTGACTTTGAAATAGTTCTCGATAGAGTTGAAAAAATTGGAATTGGAATTCTAGGAATTGAACCTTGGCTAAATGAAAAATTTTATAATGTAAAATCTTTTGACGATTACTCTAACGACTGTAAAGATCCAAAGTGGTATAGAAAAGCATTTACAGAATTCAAAGAAGATGGAGAAAAAAATCTTTTATATGCAGCTAGTTATCAAGTTTAATAAATAGTTTAAATACTACCACTAACAGCGATTTAGTGAAATGGCTGGTTTATTCTTTCCGCTTCCTAAAAACTCATATCTTTAACAGAAATAAACCATTCCAGCAACCCACAAATAACAACTAAAAACAGTGTCTAATATTCAACAAAAAAGCAAAAAATGAACAGAATCATCCTATTCCTTTTAATTACATGCAGTACTCTATATGCCCAAAGTGAACAGAATAACAAACCAAAAATTAGCGCAATAGGTGTAGGAACTGTTACAGCTTTTCCAAATGCCTGTCAAATTACAATTGCTTTCAATCATGTAAAACCTACTTTGCGCGAAGCAATTAATGAAAATCAAAAAACAACAAATCAGGTTTTAAAAATTGTAAAAAAATATGTTACTGATTCTTTAGATATTAAAACGAGTCTTATAGCTACAGATAAATCAACCCGATGGGACCAAAAACTGAATAAAGAAGTTTTTGTTGGTTTTGCATCATCTCAAAAGTTAATATTTACGCTCAAGGATATCAAAAGAATGCAGGATTTTACAGAGGAATTACTCGCTACCAAATTCAATAAAATTGAAAAAATTTCATATTTCAACACCGACGCTTTTGAATATTTAAAAAAAGCTCAGGAATTAGCTGTTCTTGACGCAATTGAAACAACAAAAAGACTCGCAAAAACCAGTGAGATAAAAACAGGCGGTATAATTTATATGCAGTCAAACAAAAGCCCTAACGATAATTCAGGAAACAGAGTCGAAACCTATCAGTTTGAGTCTTACGGAAAAGGAATGGGCGGAAGAGGTGTAAGTTCAAGTGGCGAACTAATAAATTATGTTGTTTCAGTAACCATGTACACAGAAATAATTCAATAAGGCATATTCAACAGCAGAATACTAAAAAATGAAAATATGAAGACCATTTTTTTTCATTTTTGCTATTTAGCAAAATTTTTAGTTCTAAATGAAATCAACGATTTTAAACAACATATGAATACTTTAAAAACGAAGAGAATTAATCGAAAACAAATTTGAAAATAATTGACTTACAAAACAGGAACAAAAGATTATTTAGAATTACCAGACAACTATCAGTAGTAGCGATTTGCATTCTAATTTTTCTGATTTGGTACAAAAACAACAAATCAGAATTTGTGTATGACCCGACCGTACCCTATCCGCTTTTAAATTCAGGAGATTTTTGGGTTGATAAATTTGATGATAGAGGATTGCAAAATGCAATTATATACCGTGACAAAATATATTGCAACACGATTGATATTGGGGACAACAATAACTTTTTTTATTGTTTGAATCCTAAAAACGGACTTGTAGTTTGGCGTGCGCCTGTTGACGCTTTTGCGAGTCAGCCTGCATCTTTTCAAGACGAAACAGTTATTTATTGTTCCTATTTAGGCGATATTTCAACATTTAACAACAAAGGAAAAATAATATGGAAAGCTAAATTTGATTCCCCTTATGGAGGACATTGGGCAGACACAATTACTTCCGTGTTATTAGTAAAAACGGTTTATTGGAAACAGGTAGCTGCTTACGATATAAAGTCGGGAAAACTAATTTCGAAAACTGAAAATGACTCTCTCTAAAATCTAATTCGTAACAAAATGAGAGACGGAAGTTTAATGAAAAAACATAATTATAAATTTACGAGAATGGATAAAACCTACACGATCAAATGCAAACCATTCATCACTACTGAAGTCTGGAAATATAAAATTGAAATAAGTAAATAACCATTTACATTTTGAACTAGATAAAGTGGTTACAGAAGCAAATTTCGTTTGGATAAAAAAGACATTTAAATAAACCACATCTAACAAGAACGTTAGCAATAAAATTTTATGAAATACACATTCAAGATAATAATTGGACTTTTATTTTTCAATAATTCATTCGCACAGCAAATTGACACACTAAAAGTAATCGTCTTGTCACCATATAAAATAGAGGTTGCCGACAACTATTTGACTGAATATAATAAATTAAAAAAAGAAATAGTAGAAAATCGCAGTGCTCTAAAAGAGCAAAAAACAAAAGACAAACAAGCAAACATAGAAGAATTTAACAAACAGCCCGATTACACAAAAGTTATGTTCGAGAACGAACTTAACTTTTACGACAGCCTTACAATTGATAACTATGTTGCAACGATTGTTAGGGAATATATTGCATACAGGCTTTACAAACCATTTAAAATAAAACCAAGAATTATATTAGTATCAACGATAACCTCAACCTCAGATAAGAAACAATATTCAGATATTGCAAATAACAAAAAAAACTTCTTCATTATAAATTTCCCTAAAATGAAGTTTTACAAGGAAAAGGGTGAACTTAAAATACAGACAAATATTGAATTGTATTCAGCTAAAACAAATGAAATCTTATTATCCAAAGATAATATTGGTATTCCCAAAGGTGGTTTAACAGATTATCCTATGTGTTCAGGAGATAACTGGGACTGTGCAATCGTAAATTCAGTTTATCCAAATTTAATTGACGTACTAAGGATTATAGCTGAAAAGAATGCTGAAGTAAAATGATATCAATACTAACAGCTTTCGTGGACATTTAGTAGAAGTATCGTTTTAAATTCTATATTCGTAAAACAGAGAATAGGTTGATTGAAATTACGAAACTTTTACAAAGCCCAATACTGCTATTCAAAATACAAATAAATTATGATCAAAAAATTAACTCTTTTAGCCATCATTATAATGTCTTTTTGTGTGAATGCACAAAAAAACCTGATATCCGATTTTCAAAAGGCAGATATTCTTTTAAAAACAAACAATATTGATTCGGCATACTTCAAATTCAAAATACTAGAACAGACAATTCCTAAAACCGATACCCTTTACAAATACTCCCTGTGGTATTATACATTGACCACAAGTCAATTGGAATACGAAAACAGACTCAATGAAAAATTTGACAAATCTTTAAAATTGGGCATTGAAGCATTAGCAGCTATCGAAAAAGGAATCCCTTTATTTGATGCAGAATTTGCCAAACGCAAATATTTTATGATCAAAAACATTGTTGTGTCAAACTTTGGCTTAGGAGATTTTAACGAAGGAAAAAAATGGAAAGAAAAATTATACCAGGCAAAAGAAAAAAAAGAACTTCCGGAAGGATTAGATGAAAGCTTTAATTTTGACTTTTTTAGGTTCGAAAATAAAAACATTTGGGCTTACGAATGGTTTCATCCATTACCAAAAGACAGATTTAGCAGTACGTTTACAAAAGTGGTATATTACGTTTACAGCACAGACGAAAATGGTAACGACAAAGACCAGCTTTATAGATTCCATGTTTTAATGTTTCATGGAAGCAACTTAAATTTCGATTATGTACTGACAAAAAAAATCGAAACCGCTCAAAACGAATCCAGCGGAACACTCTATGCCTACACATACAAAGAGGATATTGACTTTGCTCAGCTGCAGCTCGATATTAAAGAGGTTTTAAAAGGAAACTTAAATCCTAATATAAGAAAACTTCAAAATCAAAAGTAATAGTACTCCAATCTGGTACTCGTCTGTTAATAGTACCTATTACATTATTGAACAAGATCAGTCCGTATTAGACTGAAGTTAACCAACATTACTTAAAAACCGAATCCAAAGCAAAAAAATCATGAAAAAACCAAAACTGAGATTTGTAACTCAAAAAGCGATTGAAGAATTGACGAGAGATTTAAATTTTGTATTTGATTTGGAGGATTATCAGGATTGGGAATTTATTGTTGGGAAATCAGAGAACATAGAAAAGTATATTAAACATTACAATTTCGAAATTGACGACGATAATAAATTTGCGTTAATGGAAATTATAATTCAAGCAATTGAAGAACAAGAAACAGATAATGATTTTGTAAAGTATTCAGAAATTGTTCAAGAATTGCTTTCAGAAAACTTTCAACTACACGAGCATTCAATATTTTATTGGTCATGTTTTGACAATGAAAACCTGGAAGATTGTTGGAGAATAACACCATTAATGAGAAGTTTGTGGGAAAAACGCAACGTCGGCTAACATAGGTTTTGGATTTGATAAATACGTCAATCGAAATTATGGAGATAACTTTAGTGCATATACTCCTCATATTGCCGACACTCTAATTATAAAAGAAAAAAATAAACAAAACATAATTCAGTACAGCTATTGTTTATTGTTTATTTTGCCGGATGATGATTTTCCTTCAGACATAATTTTCTCACGGTGCTGCATTCCCCATTTTGTCATCGCTCCCACAACTTCTTCCAGCGTATGACTATAAGGCAGTAATTCGTATTCAATAGTTACAGGATAACCATTTTCGACTTTTTTTACAATAAGACCATTCATTTCCAAATCTTTAAGTTCGCTTGACAATACCCTTGCCGAAATTCCGCTTACCTGTTTTTGAATTTCCGTAAATCGCTTGTTTCCTCTCGCCATTGAAATGATAATCATCAATTTCCATTTGCCGCCTATTACATATTGAGCGTCTGAAACCGCCCTTAAAACAGCATTGCATTCTTCTGTAAATTCCTTGTTATTTGTTTGATTCTCTTGCTCTTTTAACATAACTAATCTCTTTGTTAGTTGCTAACCTTTAAGTAACGACTAATGATTTGTTAGCAAATGTACATTACTTTTGGAGAATTATAGAAACAAAAAACATTAAAAAATTATGACACTGGAAACTTTAAGAGCAAAAGAAGAATTAAGAGATTTAATTGATGCTTACGCCTATTTAGGCGATGAAAAAAAAATCCCGGAAGTGATGGATTTATTTACGCAAGATATTAATTACAAAGTATATATGGGAGGTAATCTTGTGGCCGATGTTTTGGGAAGAGAAAACATGGAAAAAGACTTTAATGTACACGCTGCTCTTGTAAAAACCTATTTTACAATGAATGGACAGCATACTGTAAAAATCGATGGTAATACTGCAACAGGCTTGTCCTTTTCCCAATTAAAAATGATAAGAGAAGTAGAAGGGCAAGATGTATTAACTGATTACAGCGTAAAATATGAAGACAACTATGTATTTCAGGATGGTAAGTGGCTAATAAAAGACCGAATTGGCTATTTTATGATTATAGAGACAAGAAACTTAAATCAATAATGCTAAAATGAAAACAAACAAAATTATTACCATATCGTTAACGGTATTGATAACGACAATCGTATTTGTAAGCGGTCTTATGAAATTTATTCATCTTCCGTGGTCGGTAGCAGGTTTGGAAAAATATAACCCAACTATTTTAGGATTAATGGAAATGGCGTTTATTATCTTATTTGCTATACCAAAAACAATAAAAATAGGTTTCATTCTGCTTTGCTGCTATTTTGCCGGTGCAATAGCTACTGAGTTATCCAGAGACGCTTCAATGCTTAATCCGGCTATTCCATTGGTATTAATTTGGATTACAGCTTATCTTCGCGACAGCTCAATATTTATAGGCTCTTCTAACTTATTAATTGCAAAGAAGTAGCGGACGAATGATTTTTGAATGAAAGCTTTGCGACAAAAAGTTGCAGGGCTTTCATTTTTATATTTATGCTATACGGCAAAATTCGCTGCACTAAAAAACGGTTACAACTAAACTTTTACCGACGCTCCAAGTACTATTAAATAAACGTTTTTATAATATTAATTGAATTAGCAAATGAAAAAAGCATTAAAATATTTGCACAATAATCAAGGTAATACAGAATTAACTAACTTATATGGCTTAAGAACTGAAATAAAATGGAAGGAATAGCGAATGCTCACATTAGAAATGGCATTTTCAACAAGCTTAAAAGCACCTCTTGACTATTTTTTGTGCTTAGGCAGCTGCTTTTGCTTTACGTGAAATTGTAGTCAACAGACAAAACAAAACCAGACAAATTAACAACAACCTGCAATTGGGGTTTGGTATAATACCCTGATAACCATAGACACTTCTACATTTATGTTTTAACGAAATCCATATATCCTTGCCTTTCCTGCTTTTAGGCATATAAATTAAGGAATGAACACTTTAATTTCATAACTTAGATTTATTTTAAAGCTATAAATCATGACTAAGAAATCTATAGCCCGAAACTTTTTAAAACTCGCTGCATCAGGACATTCACATGAAGCGTTCAGGCTGTACACAGGCGAAAATTTCAAGCATCATAATGCCTATTTTAAAGGAGATGCAAACACTTTGATGCTGGCTATGGAAGAATCTTCAAGAACCAATCCTAATAAGATTTTTGAAATTCACCATGTTTTAAGAGATGGTGATTTGGTTGCAGTTCATTCGCATGTCAAACAAAACTCATCAGATTCAGGTGTCGCTGTTGTTCATATTTTTCGATTTGAATCGGACAAAATAATCGAACTTTGGGATTTAGGACAGCCTATTCCAAAGAAAAGTATTAATGAAAATGGAATGTTTTAAACTAAAAAGAAAATTTAAAGACAATAAAATCATCAAAAAACAAATCACAGTAATGAATGTAATTCTTAGAATATCTTCTATATTTTCTTTTCTTTTTCTTCTGTCCAACTACAATTCATTCGCTCAAATAAAAGACAATTATACAAACCAAATTGACAGTTTAATTAAAGTTACTGAACCTAAATTCAATGGTGTTATCCTCATTACTCAAAAAGGGAAAACTTTATACAACAAAGCGTATGGTTTTACCAATTTTGAAACTAAAAAGCCTTTACAATTAGACAGCCAATTTGAAATTATGTCAAACACAAGACAAATCACAGCTGTTTTAATTCTGAAAGAAGTCGAAAAAGGCCTAATTGACTTAAAGGCACCCATCAAAAGATATTTGCCCGAACTTAAACAAACCTGGGCAGATTCTGTTACTGTTCATCAATTATTAAATCATACACATGGAATAGTTGACTTAGAAAAGCCGCTGTTATTCAAACCCGGAACTGAATTTAAATATGGAAACCTGAGTTATAGTTTACTTGGAAAAATAATTGAAACTACTTCAAAAAAAAGCTATTCAGAAATTGTAAATGCGTTTTTCAAAGAATTAAAAATGAAAAATACATTTTGCTATTCTAAAGATAAAATGACGGATGTCGTTTCTGGTCATATCAATACAAATAATATTTTTGAAAAGGTAACCAAAAGTGTAATTACTCCCGAAAGCACAGCTTCAAACGGAATTATTTCTACTGCAGGTGATTTAGCGATATGGAATCAAAATTTACATCACGGAAAACTTTTAAAATCTGAAAGCTATCAATTAATGTTTAAATATAATATCACGGCACAACACGGCTTTTTTGGAAAAGAAAAAGAAGGTTATGGGTTAGGCATTAGAATAATTGAAAAAGATGCTATAAAATATGTGGGACACACCGGTTTAGGAGATGGATTTTCTTCGGTTAATATTTATTTTCCGGAAAATGACTTAAGCATGATTGTTTTAGAAAATCAGTCAAATGATAATATGGATTTATTTTATGCTTCTGAAATTAAAATAAGAGCCATTTTATTTAAAAGCGATCTTTTTCATCAAAAATAAAAGACAATGGCAAAAAATAAAACGACAGAAACAGAAACCAGTGTTTTAGATTTTATAAATACTTTTGTAGATGAAGAAGCAAAAAGAAATGACGCTTTTGAACTTCTCAAAATAATGCAGAACATAACTGGTTTTGGACCTAAAATGTGGGGACCGAGTATTATTGGTTTTGGCAGTTATCATTATAAATATGCCAGCGGACACGAAGGAGATTCACCGCTTGTTGGATTCTCGCCAAGAAAAGCCGCTATTTCACTTTATATTTATCTTTCAGATAATAAAGAGGAATTGGTTTCAAAATTTGGAAAACACAAAGCGGCAAAAGGGTGCATTTACATTAAAAAACTAACTGATATTGATCTTGAAATTCTGAAAATAATGATTTCAACATCAGTAAAAGAATTACAAAAATTATATCCTTCTAACTAAAAAAGATCATGAGCCTAACAATAATTCTTATTTTACTAGTATTCATATTTTATTTTTTATTCCATCCCAGATTCGGAAAACAACCTTCTGGAGAAAGATTGGCTTTAATACAAAAATCTCCTCAATACAAAAATGGAAAATTCGAAAATGAAAATTTCACTCCGGAACTAGCCGAAGGCTATGGTTATTATGATGTTTTAACCGAATTTTTATTTAAGAAGGTTGACCGAAAAACCCCAACTGATATTATTCCTTCAATAAAAACGAATTTAAAGGAACTTCCTTTATATCAGGATGTTTTAGTTTGGTTTGGGCATTCCTCCTATTTTATTCAGCTTGAGGGAAAACGTTTTTTAATTGATCCTGTTTTCAGTGGCAACGCCTCTCCTATTTACGGAACTACAAAAGCCTTTAAAGGAACTGATATTTACACCTATGATGATATTCCTGAAATTGATTATTTGCTAATCACGCACGACCATTATGATCATTTAGATTATAAAACCATAATGGAACTGAAACCAAAAATAAAAAAAGTAATCACGGCACTTGGCGTTGGTTCGCATTTTGAATTTTGGGGCTTTTCAGTAGAAAATATTATCGAAAAAGACTGGCACGAAAAAGTAACATTAGATCAAAATATAATGCTTTATACTGCTCCATCAAGGCATTTTTCCGGCAGAAGTATCAAGCGCTGTAATACACTTTGGACTTCTTTTATTTTAGAATCCAAAGATTTCAAAATGTATTTGGGCGGCGACAGTGGTTACGATTTCCATTATGCAGCAATTGGCGAAAAATATGGTTCTTTTGATATTGTACTTATTGATAATGGCCAATATAATCCGGCATGGAAATACATTCACAATTTGCCGGAAGATGTAATAAAAGCAATGAAAGACTTAAAAGCAAAAAGGGTCTTTCCGGTGCATAATTCGAAATTTCCTTTATCTCTTCATTCATGGGATGAGCCTTTAATTAAAGTAACCGAATTGAATAATTTGTCTGAAAATCCGATTCCTTTAATAACTCCGATGATTGGAGAGATCGTTGAATTGAAAAATGACAAACAAGTTTTTCAGCAATGGTGGAAAGGAGTCAAATAATAAATTGTTAATGGTGAATTGTAATTATTAATTTAAACCATATATTCTTAAACTTCGGAATTTTTCACCCCATAAAAAGAAAAAAAATTGAACCTAAAAAAAAACATACTCGCCCTTAGTTTACTAATTTGCACTTCTGTATTTTCTCAAAACACCTACGTCTTTTTAGGATCCTACAACAGAGATAAAACCGCAGAATCAATTCAGGTTTATCAGCTGGATACTTTAAATGGAAATTTAACTAAAATTACTTCGGCAAAAGACATTATAAATCCATCGTATCTGACTGTTTCTCCAAACGGAAAATATGTTTACGCCTGCACAGATACAAAGACACCAAACTCAGGAAGTGTAAGCAGTTTTGAATTTAATTCGGAAAATAAATCACTGACTTTTTTAAACAAACAGGGAAGCGGCGGTGAAAATCCGGTTTATGTTTCGGTTCATAAAAGTGGTAAATGGCTTGTAAATGCTAATTATACTGAAGGAAGTGTCTCAGTTCATCCTTTATTAGAAAACGGAAAAATCGATTCAATTGCTCAAAATTTTCAATATGCTGACGGAAGTGTTCATAAAGAAAGACAAACCCGCTCCCATGTGCATTCTGCTATATTTTCTCCTGAATTTGATTATCTGTTTTTGCCCGATTTAGGTGCTGATAAAATACGCTGCTATGCTTTCGATGAAAATAAAAAACAGCCTTTAACAGAAACAAAAAATCCGTTTACCAAAACAGATTTAGAAGCAGGACCGCGACATTTTACTTTTCATCCCAATCAAAAATACGGTTATTGCATTGAAGAAATGGCGGGTTCCATAAGTGTTTATCAATATGAAAAAGGAACTTTAACAAAGATCCAACGCATCAATACACATCCTGATAAAATCAAGGAAGGTTTTGAAAGCTCCGACATTCATATTTCGACTGACGGAAAATTTTTATATGCTTCTAATCGGGGAAAAGAAAATAATATTGTCATTTTTTCTATTGCAGAAAACGGGCTTTTAAAAAATATTGGTTATCAATCGACTTTTGGAAATCATCCCCGAATTTTTGCCATTGATGAAACAGGGAAGTTTTTGATTGCGACAAATGTAAATTCCGGAAATGTGATTGTTTTTAAAAGAAACCCAAAAACCGGATTGCTTAAAAAAGCCGGAAAGGAAATTAAAATGGAAAATGTTTCCTGTGTTCAGATTAAACAAATTTGATTTTTTACTTCCCACTGATTTGAACTGATTTTTTCTCAATTACGACTAATCTTTTTCAAAAAACTAAAAAATGAATAAACCACAATTTAATTTACAGCCAGAAATTTTAGAAAACGAAATCACAAAATTAATTCCGTTACAGGAAAAACATTTTGAAGCATTATTTGAAGCTGCTTCCGACCCACTTATTTGGGAACAAAATCCTGTAAAAGACCGATATCAAAGAGAAGGTTTTAAAACTTTTTTTGAAATCATAATTACAAAACATTCATTCCTAATTCTCGATAAACAAACAAACGAAATAATGGGAACGACTAGTTTTTACGATTACAATCCCGAAAAATCAAATATTGGAATTGGCTACACTTTTATTACAAGAAAATATTGGGGCGGTCCTTATAATAAATCAAATAAAAGTTTATTAATCGATTATGCTTTTCAGCATGTTGATTCGGTGCTTTTTCACGTTGGAGCAGAAAATTTTCGTTCTCAAAAAGCCGTTTTAAAACTCGGTGCAGAAAAAATCAATGATGTGGTGTTTCTGATTAATGGAGTCGATGTGCCTTATTTTGAATATGAATTAAAAAAGTTAAACAAAGTTAAGAGTTCTTAAAATTTTCCGTTTTAATACTCCTAATATTTAACTCATAACACTTAACTTAACCTAAAATAAATGAAAAGAATTACAGTCTTTTGCGGATCCAGTTTTGGTACTGAAGAAATTTACAAAGAACAGGCAGCCTTACTTGGTGAAACATTGGCAAAACAAAATATAGAATTAGTTTACGGCGGCGCTAATGTAGGTTTAATGGGCGCTGTTGCAGATGCTGTTTTAAATAACGGCGGAAAAGCAATTGGTGTTTTACCCAATTTTTTGCGATCAAAAGAAATTGCGCATCTGGGCTTAACAGAACTTATTCTGGTGGAAAGCATGCACGAAAGAAAAACCAAAATGAATGATTTATGTGATGGCGTTATTGCGCTTCCGGGTGGTTTTGGAACTTTAGAAGAACTTTTCGAAATGATTACATGGGCTCAATTAGGATTACACAAAAAACCAATTGCCATTTTGAATATTAATGGTTTTTATGATTCTCTAATACAATTAACTGAAGTCATGGTTAGTAAAGGTTTATTGAAAGATGTTAATCAGCAAATGCTTTTGGTGAGTAACGATATTGATGATTTATTGAATAAAATGAATAATTATACAGCGCCAACCGTTGGAAAATGGATTGATAAACAAGATGTTTGATTTTTTTCAACATACTGATTTTCTATTTTTAACATAATTTACAGAATAACTTTCTTATCTTGTGATTCAAAAAAAACTGAAATTCCCTTATTCAAAAATGAAAAACTTAAAAGCCTTTTACCTTTTATTCACCCTTATTTTATCTATAAATTTTACAAACGCACAAGATACGGATACCGGAAACTGGTTTATTTATTTTGGAAATCAGGCCATCAATGAAAAATGGAACTGGCACAACGAAGTACAATATCGTAATTATAATTTTGCGGGCGATACACAACAATTATTATTAAGAACCGGAATTGGATACAATCTTACTGAAAACAATAATAATATTTTATTAGGATACGGTTTTATCAATTCACAAAATTACATTCCGGGAACAGACGATAAAACAGATAGTAATGAACATCGCATTTATCAGCAGTTTATAACACGTCAAAATTTTGGCAGGTTTTATTTGCAACATCGTTATCGTGTGGAAGAACGCTTTTTAAAAGATGATTTTCAAATGCGTTTCCGCTATTTTTTAGCTTTGAATGTTCCAATTAACAAGCCTAAAATGGAAGAAAATGCATTTTATATTTCGGCTTATAATGAAATATTTCTAAACACAGAATCACCAACTTTTGATCGTGACCGTTTATATGGAGCATTAGGATATGTGATCAACAAAAATTTCAGAGTTGAAGCCGGTTTTATGAGACAAATTCAGGAAAAAACAGGACGTAATCAATTTCAAATCGTAATTTACAACAACATACCTTTTTTTAGCAGTAAATAACATTTCAAATCCGTAAGTATGGCAACAGTAAATAATAATTTTGCAAAAGCCGAAATGCTGATCAGAAAACCCGTTTCAGAAGTTTTTGAAGCATTTGTTAATCCTGAAATAACAAGCAAATTTTGGTTTACTAAGGGATCAGACAAATTAGAAGAAGGCAAATCGACTGTATGGACCTGGGAAATGTATGGCTTTTCGCTTAATGTTTTAACTAAGGTAATTGACGAAAACAAACGAATTGTAATAGAATGGGGAAATAGCGGAGAAGCAACGATTATAGAATGGGTTTTCAACTCGTTGGATGAAAAAGAAACTTTTGTAAGCATTACCAATTCTAATTTTAAGGGCGATACTGACAAAATACTTTCTGAGGTTCGAAATTCTACAGAAGGTTTTACACTGGTTTTAGCCGGAGCCAAAGCTTTTTTAGAGCATCAGATACAGTTGAATTTAGTGTTGGACAGATTTCCAAAAGGCCTGAGTTAATCATTCTAAAATAATTATCATGGCAGCAATTCCTATTTCAAAACCGGTTAATATTGATGAATACATTGGAAGTTTTCCAAATGATGTACAGGAAGTTTTAGAAAAAGTAAGAATGGTAATTCATAAAGCTGCCCCTGATGCAAAAGAAAAAATCAGTTATTCAATGCCTGCTTTTGAACAAAACGGAATCGTTGTTTACTTTGCAGCTTTTAAAAATCATATTGGGCTCTATGCACTGCCAAGCGGTCATGAACAATTTAAAGAAGCACTCTCTAAATACAAATCAGGCAAAGGTTCCGTACAATTCCCATTAAATCATCCCATGCCATTCGATTTAATAACCAAAATTGTAAAATTCAGAGTACAGGAAAATCTTGAAAAAGTAAAACATAAATAATCAAATATGAATTTATCTGAACATTATAATGAGCTTTTCAAAACATCATCTGAACTCATTTTATCTGAAAATTATACAATCGACCCAAAGATTAATAATGATTCTGATAAAAGATTTGGAGTTACTTTACTTGTCCGTCCCAGTAAAGAAATAAAGGCCAATGTACAGGAATTTCTGAAAGAATTAAAAAATATAGAGCCGGATCAGTATTATTACCCAAGCTCTGATATTCATGTAACTACTATGTCTATTATTTCTTGCGCCGAAGGATTTAAACTGGATAAATTTTCTACATCAAAGTATGTTGAAATCATTGAAAAAAGTCTGGTAGATGTCAATAAAATTCAAATTGATTACCGGGGCGTAACCTTATCTCCAGATGCGATAATGATCCAGGGTTTTCCGACTGATGATTCATTAAATATTTTACGTGACAAGCTTCGTGATAATTTCAAAAATTCTTCCTTAAAACAAAGTATCGACAGCCGTTATAGTATTACGACAGCCCATTCGACAGTGATGCGTTTTCAGAAAAAATTAAAAAATCCAAAAAAACTAATTGAAGTCGTTGAGAAGTTCAGGAACCACAATTTTGGAAAATTTACGGTTGAAAAAATTGAATTGGTTTATAATGACTGGTACCAGCGCGAAAGAAACACTATTAATCTATGTGATCTTTATCTGTGATTTTTTGCTGTTACTTAATAATATTTGAATTTTAAAGGCTTAAATAATTTATTAAATTATCCTTTCCCATATTTTCTAAAAGCAACGATTGTTTGATAGACACCATAACTAATAAAAATTCGTGATAACCAAATAACTAACTTTACTGTCCAATAATTATTTTCACAAGAGTATTTTTCGAGTTCTAACTTTGGAAAACTTGTAATAAATATTACATAATCTTGATATTGGTAAAGCAAATCGAAAGATATACCAATTGTTATAAGATATACAATAAAGAAGAATAAACCTACTATTAAAGTAAACAATATCCCTCTTAACCAACTTCTTCCGTTATCATTAGATAACCAATTGAGTAATAATAAAATTGAATCAAATCCTATTTTCTTGCTAATAAGCAATGTCTTATACTCCAATGATTGGTATTTAATTGAACTTTCTACATCCCCTTTGTTTCTTGCAATATGTTTAAGTTGGTTGTAAATACTTCTTAAATTTGCTGCATTTTTCTTCTTTTCCTTGAGACCAAAACCTAATCTAGAATCTTTACTATAAGACCTTATTGAATTAGGATATACATTGAAATTTATACCATTTAAAGTAGAATTAGCAATTATAATTTCTTTAAAAATATTAATATCAAAATTAATAAAATTTATATTTCCTGTTATAGAATCTGAAAGTATAAAATGTTTTCCTGATTTTATATTTGAAAAGGTTACATTACCATTATTTTGAAATTCTTGTAAACATAAAAACGAGAGATTCAAATCTTTAAAAATAATATTGCCCAAATTTATGTCTCTCAGTGATAAATCTGCATTAGCTTTTTCAATGATTATGTTTCCTTGATTAGTGCCATCAATATTTATATCTACTTCTTGTTTAGGTGAATTATGAACATCCCATTCTTTTAAATCGTTATTAAAATGGAATAACTGTTTAAAACTATTATGAGAGATATTTAATTTTTTGATATATACAATTTGTAATTGCATATCCATATCAAAAATACAAGAATGCATTGTCAGAGTTTCAATTTTAATATCTTTAGCCATCTCTTTAATAAGCTTATATTCATTTATAAGAACTAAACTTTGAAATATACTTCTACTAAAACTTACATATACAAATTGGCCTTCTTCAAAATCTATTCGTTTTTTAAATGTTGATGATTCAAAACAAAGGTTTTTAATTTTAATGTCTTTACCAAAATTTATTGATTTTTCAAAAACTCCTTCAAAAAGTACATTTTCATATTCACTCCCGTAAAAAGTTAAATTAGATTGACATGAAAAAGACTTAATTTTGAGATCAAAAATTTTATTCTCTATTAAGAATTCTATCTTTGGCTCTCTATTTAAAC
This sequence comes from Flavobacterium chungangense LMG 26729, assembly GCF_000735715.2. NCBI lineage: Bacteria > Pseudomonadati > Bacteroidota > Flavobacteriia > Flavobacteriales > Flavobacteriaceae > Flavobacterium > Flavobacterium chungangense. The sequence goes on along the minus strand of NZ_JASY01000007.1, from coordinate 23,637 downwards.
GATCTATATTAACGTCTTGTAAACTAAGTTTATGAATTTCTGACGAAACAAATTGAAGATTTTGATATTCCCCACTAATTTTCAATTCTTCAGCAATCACGTTTCTTACTACAAAATACGAAGAAGTTTTATTTGAAACTAAATCAATATCTTTTGAGAATTTACAATTAGTAAATCCTCCTAAATGGATAGAAAAACTTGATAGTCGAAATATTCCTTCAAAGATGCAATCAGTAAAAGAAAGCTCACGGGCTTCAACATTTTACAAGAAAAATGTATTTTTAAAAGTACAATTATAAAAAAGTATATCTCCCTTTGTACTAATATCTTTCTCAAATATGAAATCTGTAAATATTTTATCCTCAAATTTCTTGTCTAAGTCATTATTATTGAGAAAAATTGATTCAACCATTTTGTCTAATATTTATATCAAAATTCTATCCCTTCTTCAAAATATTTCCTAAACCTCTACCAATTTGTTCAATCGCTTCAAGACCTTTTGTTAACGGTGTAGCACTAAAATCTTCGTAGGCATCCATAGAAGTTACTTTATTGTCGTCTTGAGGATAAACTAGAATTAAATTATTATCATTAAAAGATTTTTCGAATTTCTGAGGTAATTTATCAAAAATAGACTGGTAGGAGACAGAGCCTTTTCTTGATAAGTTAAAAACAATCAAATCGGTTGGTTTAATTTCATCAGAAATTGCTTCAAAATCATCCCATTCTAAAATGCCTTTGAAACCTAATTTTGCATTCAATTTTAAGCTATTCGCAATTTGCTGAATAGCCTGATGGGTTTTATATTCGGCATAAATTACAATTGGAATACTTAATTCCTGTGATAATCTGGATATTTTCTGCAATAAGAGATGAAAGCCAACGCCTCTTTCTGAAAAAGGCGGGCAAATAAAAACCAATCTTTTCTCTTCAATAAATGTCTTTTGAAACCTGCAGATGAACAAGGTTTTATCGACATTATTGATAATTGAATCTACATTTTCTCCAAAAATTTTATCCAAAAAACCGGTTTTTCTTGGCCAGCCTATGATTACGATATCTGACATGATTTCTTTGGAAGTTCGGGCAATTCCGCTAGCCGGATTATGGTCAATCCTGGCAATTGTATTAATTTTTATTTCAGAAGCTGATCCCTGAATAACAAACTTATCAACTGCTTTTTTATATTTTAAAATATTGATTTCGGCTTGGTCGTTGTTAGGCACAATCGTTAATAATGTTACGGGATTCGCCGATTTTTTATCTTTTATTAAAAGTGCGAAATCCAATAACGGTTCTGTCGCTGATGTTTTCGCTAACGGAATCAAAATGTGTTCATCTAAAATCTGGTCTTTATTCGCATCCTCATGAGAAACCTCTTCCTCACAGATTGCAATCTTTTTTGCCGCTTTTTCGGTAGCAAAAGAAGCTACAATACAAGTTACCAATATTAAGATAATAGTTCCGTTCAATATATTTTCATCGAGAATTTTTGCTTTAAATCCAACTAAAATTACGGCCAGGGTTGCAGCTGCATGTGCACTGCTCAATCCGAAAATTAACTGTCTTTCAGTTTTGGTATATTTAAAAACAATCTGGGTAAAAAATGCAGCAATCCATTTTCCAAAAATAGCCACAACACTCAACGTTCCGGCAACAATTAAGGCTGTTGGGCCGCTTAAAATAACACTGATATCAACCAGCATTCCCACAGAAATTAGGAAAAACGGAATAAATAACGAATTACCAATAAATTCAATCCTGTTCATTAACGCTGATGAGTGCGGAATTAAAGGATTTAAAGCCAAACCTGCCACGAAAGCCCCAATAATTGGCTCTACTCCTGCTACCTCAGCTAAAAACGCCGCAAAAAAAACGACTGAAAGTACAAAAATATAATGGGCGTGTTTTTCACTTTCTAGTTTTTTAAAGAACCATTTTGCAATTCTTGGAATCAGCAAGAACATTATAGCTGAGAAAATAGCAAGCGAAACCCCTAATTTTATCCAGAAAGCCTGATTTAAATTTCCCTGACTGCTACCCATAATAACGGCCAGAATAATTAATACGGCTGTATCAGTGAGAATCGTTCCCCCTACGGTTATAGCAACAGCCTGATTTTTGGCAATTCCCAATTTACTCACAATAGGGTAAGCAACCAAAGTATGTGTTGCAAACATACTTGCTGTTAAAAAACTGGCATTAAAATCATATTTCAAAAGATAAAAACAAACCGGAAATCCTATTGTTAGTGGAAAAATAAAAGTGAAAAAGCCAAATAGCAAACTTTTATTTCTATTCGCTTTGAACTCATTCATATCCAGCTCTAAACCTGCAATAAACATGATATAAAGTAATCCGATAGTAGAGAACAAATCGACTGCAGAATTTTTAGCCAAAATATTAAGTCCATGCGGGCCAATGATAACCCCTGAAATAATCAAACCAATAATTCCGGGAATATTAATTTTTTTTAATAAAATAGGAGATAATAAAATGATGAAAAGTATCAACGAAAAAATCAATACGGGATTGTTAAGCGGTAATTCAAATTCGTTTATAAAATGCCTGAAGAATTCTATCATAATGTAATTTTAGCTACTGTGAGTTGATCTGTTTCTCAAAAGAATATTTTAAGAATTTAAGGCTAAACACCCAAAAGTCGCAGTTTATTTTGATTATTAAAAAACTAAAAAGATCAGTTTCTTGAACAAATATTTCTTCTACAAAAATACCTAAAAAAAGGCCGAACTTTCTATTAAAGGCCTATATTAAGCATTTAATTTTATTTCATTGACAAATCATTAATATTTAATATATTTTTTAACAAAACTGCAACATTAACAAACAAAAACGAAACTTCTTTGCATTATTCAACTATCTTTGTTTTAATAAAATTTGAACAATGGAAGAATGTATCTCTGTTTTTGATATGCTTAAAATTGGGGTTGGCCCATCTAGTTCACATACATTAGGACCATGGCGGGCAGCTGAACGTTTTTTAGAAGAGCTACGAAGCCAGTCTGTATTAAAAGAAATTACAAGAGTTAAGGTTGACTTGTACGGATCACTTTCATTAACCGGAAAGGGACACGCAACTGATTTAGCTGTTATGCTGGGATTAAGCGGTCAGGATCCTGAGTATATCCCAATCGAAAATATAGCCGGAATTATCAAAACTATAGAAACCAAAAATGAGATTATTCTCGGCAATCAATTCACAATTCCGTTCTACTTTCTTCAGGACATTATTTTCAACAAAGACTTTCTTCCTTTTCATGCTAACGGATTAAAGTTTACTGCTTATAAAACCGATAATACTGAATATGAATCTACTTTTTATTCTATCGGTGGAGGTTTTGTGGTTAAAGAGGAACGTACGAATGCCAAAATAAAAGAAGTCATAAAATGTGCTTTTCCTTTTCCGGTTCAAAATGCTGTTGAGCTTTTAAATTATACTATTTCAGAGAACAAATTGATTTCGGAAATTGTTTATGAAAACGAAAAATCCATGCGTCCTGAAACCGAAATTCATTCGGAATTAATGCGTATATGGAATACTATGCTTGAATGCATGTACATTGGATGCCATACAGGAGGGGTTCTTCCCGGAGGACTGAATGTACGCAGAAGGGCCTTTGATATGCATCAAAATTTAATTGGCTTATCAAATTATAATGATCCGCAATCCTGGCTGGAAGAAATTAGAAAAACGGAAGTAAAATTTCGTCAAATCTTAAAATGGGTTAGTTGTTTTGCACTTGCTGTTAATGAAGTTAACGCATCCTTAGGTCGTGTGGTTACAGCACCTACAAACGGAAGCGCCGGTGTAATTCCAGCTGTATTAATGTACTATCTGGTAATTGAAAATCATAATGCCGGTGAAAAAGAAATCAAACAATTTTTGATGGTTGCCGGAGAAATTGGAAGTATTTTTAAAAAAGGATCTACAATTTCTGCTGCAATGGGAGGCTGTCAGGCTGAAATTGGTGTTTCGTCATCGATGGCTGCTGCAGCGCTTTGCGAATTAATGGGCGGAACGCCTGCACAGGTTTTGATGGCTGCAGAAATTGCCATGGAGCATCATTTAGGTTTAACCTGTGACCCAATAGGCGGACTAGTTCAGATTCCGTGCATCGAAAGAAATACAATGGGCGCCATAAAAGCCATAAACGCAGCCGAACTGGCTTTAGAAACAGACTCTAAAAATGCCAAAGTACCATTAGACAAAGTAATCAATACGATGTGGCAAACGGCAAAAGATATGAATTCAAAATACAAAGAAACTTCTGAAGGCGGATTGGCGATTGCCGTAAATATGGCTGATTGCTAAAAATTATTATATGAAAAAATATTACTTTATAGCGGTACTGTTTTGCTCTGCTTTATTATATTCTCAAGATCGTTATTTTATCAATTCAGACACAAGGTTGTATACATCAGCCGATACTTCTTCTGAATTTTTGGGTTATTTTAAATATAGTGCGCAAGTTCGTTTATTATCTGATAATCAAAATGGCTGGTATAAAGTACTAGCTGATAATTTTAATGAAGGATATGTTCGTAGCGAATTCATATCTAAATCATTAAATGCCAGAGATGTTAAAACTGTAGATAATGAAAATCCTATTATTTATGGTGGCGATCATTATCATGGTAGCAATCACCTTTTTGTTTTAGTCGCAGGCTTAAAAGTCAGAGCGTTACCTGATAAAAATTCAAAAATCAGGGAAGTTTTATTTACCGGCGACGCAGTTACTATTGGTTATTTTCCAAAAAATGAAGAGGAATGGGTAAACATATCCGGTAGTATTAATGAAGAATATGCCAAGTTTACACTAAGAAAATTTGTCGGCAAACGACCTGATTTGAATGTTTTAATTAAAAACTTTGAAAAATTAGACGTCAATAATATTACCGAACGTAAAACGGTAAGCGAACGTATTGTTGAGTTGGCCTGGAATAGTGATTACTCAAAATTACCCTCAGCTTATGAAAAATATTATGAAGTTGTAAAACAATTAAACGATCCAAAACTTCTTGCTGATACGGAATTAAATATAGCTTTAGCAAAAGGTCTGGCAAAACACAAATCACCTGAACAAATCATTGCCTTCTCTAAAAAAGCTGAATTTGTTTTAAAAGGAACAAAGACAAAATCTCTGTATTTATCCCAAAAAGACTTGGTGAGTACATTTGGAAAACCTAATAAAAAAGCATCCATTAGTGATGATTGTGGCATTTATTTAAGCGACTTATTTTACTATTATCCGGATTTGGAAGTTTCTGTTGATGAAAAGAATAATAAAGCTGAAATAGTGAAAGTTTTTATCAATGAAAACAATAAACTGATAATCAGCCCAAATCATATATTGGACCGCTCAGTATCCGAAAAAGCTTTTATTGAAAAATATGGAACTTATATTGATGCTTCCATAAAGTCCCCACACCATTATTCAATCATTACTGAATACAGCCAATTTGGAATTGAATTCAGGAATGGAAAGCTATTTGCGATAGAAATATTCTTCTATTGCTGATTCCCAATTTATATTTATTCAATACTTTTACATTCAAAAAAAAATAAAAATGTCAGTAGCTAAAAAAGATTACAAAAGAATCACTACAAAATCGTTGATTGAAATGAAAAGTCACGGAGAAAAAATCTCTATGCTGACTGCTTACGATTACACGATGGCAAAAATTGTGGATACCGCAGGAGTTGACGTAATCCTTGTTGGCGACTCAGCATCAAATGTTATGGCAGGTCATGAAACTACTTTACCAATTACGCTGGACCAAATGATCTATCATGCATCATCCGTAGTTCGTGCTGTTGACAGAGCATTGGTTGTAGTAGATTTGCCTTTTGGAAGTTATCAATCTGATCCGAAAGAGGCCTTGCGTTCGTCTATCAGAATCATGAAAGAAAGCGGTGGACATGCCGTGAAACTTGAAGGCGGAAAAGAAATTAAAGAGTCAATCAGAAAAATATTAAATGCAGGAATTCCTGTAATGGGGCATTTAGGTTTAACACCTCAGTCTATTTACAAATTTGGAACTTACAGTGTTCGTGCCAAAGAAGATGAAGAAGCTGAAAAATTGATTGAAGACGCCAAAATGCTTGAAAAAGTGGGCTGTTTTGCAGTAGTTCTTGAAAAAATACCTGCTGATTTAGCCGAAAAAGTAGCCAAAAGTATTTCAATCCCGGTTATCGGAATTGGAGCCGGTGGCGGTGTAGACGGACAGGTTCTGGTTATTCATGATATGTTAGGAATGAACAATGAATTCAGTCCGCGTTTCCTTCGCCGCTATCTGAATTTGTACGAAGAAATGACAAAGGCAATCGGTCAGTATGCCACTGATGTGAAATCGAAGGATTTTCCTAATGAGAGAGAACAATACTAAATTAGATTTTAGACTTCTTAGACATTAGACTTCTTAGATTGAATGCTAAATTTTAAAATTAATCTAAAAAGTCTTAACCCATCTAAAATTCTAATAATCTAAAAAAGAATATGCATCAATTTAAAGAACTTTTAATTTGAAAAAAAAGTAGATTGTTTTGTTCTAAAATTTATAATGTAACTGCTTCTTTCCCGAATGAAGAAAAGTTTAGAATTACAAATCAATTACGAAGATCTGCTGTTTCTATTCCCTCAAACATTGCTGAAGGCTCTTCAAGAAATTCTAATAAAGATTTTGCACGATTCTTAGAAATTGCAATTGGTTCTGCTTACGAAGTAGAAACTCAACTTTTAATTTCATCTGATTTAGGATTTATTAATGAAGAAAACACAATGGAATTAATAAATCTACTGGAAGAAATAACTAAAATGACTTCAAGATTCAGAGCAACTTTGCTATAATCACCAAAAATCAAATCTAAAAAGTCTAAGCCAGTCTAAAATCTAATTAAGTCTAAATGAAAATTGTTTCCAACAAAAATAATCTCCAAATCCTCCACGAAGACAACCATATCATTGTGGTCAATAAACGTGTGGGAGATATTGTTCAGGGAGATAAAACAGGTGATAAACCCTTATCTGATATTGTAAAAGAATACATCAAGGACAAATATAACAAACCCGGTGATGTTTTTCTGGGCGTTATTCATCGTCTGGATCGCCCAACAACAGGGATTGTAGTATTTGCTAGAACTAGCAAAGCCTTGTCAAGAATGAATGAATTGTTCAGCAATCGTGAAACTAAAAAAACGTATTGGGCGGTTGTAAAGCAAAAACCTCAGGAAGCTGCTGCCAAACTGGTTCATTACTTAAAAAGAAACGAAAAGAACAATACTTCAAAAGCACACTTAAAAGAAGTTCCGGACAGCAAACTCGCCAGTCTGGATTATACCATCATCAAAGAGCTTCAAAATTATACCGCTTTAGAGATTAATCTTCATACGGGTCGTCATCACCAAATCCGTGCTCAGTTATCAGCCATTGGCTCTCCCATAAAAGGGGATTTAAAATATGGGGCTGACAGAAGTAATCCTGACGGAGGTATTCACCTGCATGCACGAAAATTAGTTTTCATCCATCCGGTTTCGAAAGAAAATATCACCATAACGGCTCCAACACCGGATGAAACGATTTGGAATGCTGTATGATTTTTATGATTTAATTGTCAGATTTTCAATTTATATCTGTTAACTTGCATAGCCAAAATTTAAGTTTTCACTAAAATGGACTATAAAAACGATATAAAGTACCGAAAAGAAACACTTAAAAAATTACTTTTTAATATTCAAAAAAGTGAGGATTTAATTGTAAATGCCTTATTTGATGATTTTAAAAAACCTGAATTTGAAGCTGTTTTAACAGAAACTAATTATGTTATTTCAGAATTAAAAAGCACGATCAAAAACATTGATAAATGGGCCAAACCAGTACGAGTTTTCCCTTCTCTGCTTAATTTTCCTTCGACCGATTTTATTTATAAGGAACCATACGGAAATGTTTTGGTCATTGCTCCCTGGAATTATCCGTTCCAACTGGCTTTATGTCCCTTAATTGCTGCTGTAGCTGCAGGAAATAAAGTTGTTTTAAAACCATCAGAACTTACCCCGAATACTTCTGCCCTCATTGCCAGAATCATCGAAAAATCGTTTCATATCAACCATGTAGAGGTTGTTCAGGGAGGCATTGAGACCTCTGAGGAGTTACTAGCAAAAAGATGGGATTATATTTTCTTTACCGGAAGTGTTTCAGTTGGCAAAATTGTAGCCAAAGCTGCTGCTGAACACCTCACTCCTGTAACTTTAGAATTAGGAGGTAAAAATCCTTGTATTATTGATCAAACTGCCAATTTAAAACTTGCCGCAAAACGTATTGTCTGGGGAAAATTCATCAATGCCGGACAAACCTGTATTGCGCCCGATTACATTCTGGTTCAAAAAAACATGAAGATCAAATTTATTACTTTCCTGATTGAAGAAATCATTATGGCTTATGGCAAAAAAATAAAAAACTCTCCTGATTATGCCAGAATCATAAATAGTAAAAACTGGGTGCGTTTAACGGGTATGATTGCTGAGGAAAAATTGATTTTTGGCGGAGAATCTGATGCCAGCGATTTTTACATTTCCCCTACTCTTATTGATGAACCTGAATTAGGGAGTCTGGTAATGAAAGAAGAGATTTTTGGTCCTCTTTTACCTATTTTAGTTTATGAATCTGAAAACGACATTGATGCTGTAATCAGTAAATATGAAAAGCCTCTTGCATTTTATGTTTTCAGCGAAAATCATTCTTTTATAAAAAAAATGATTTTGCGTTATTCCTTTGGAGGTGGTTCGATCAACGATACTGTTGTTCATTTTTCGAACAAAAGATTGCCTTTTGGAGGTGTTGGGCATAGCGGGATGGGCGCTTATCATGGAAAACTGAGTTTTGATATTTTCTCCCATCATAAAGCAATTGTAAAAAAAGCCAACTGGCTGGATCTTCCTATGCGCTATGCTCCATATAAGGATAAATTAAAAGCCATTAAGCGTTTATTAGACTGGATGTAAAAAACAAAATGGTCCCTACTATTTCGCAGATTATCAAATGAAATTGATTAAAAATACTATATTTACGTTTGAATAGTTAACTTAAATCTTAAAGTATAAAACAATTCTGCTAAATATGAAATCCACACTCAATCAAATCGAACACATAAAAAACAACGGCTACTCTTTAGATTTTTCAGATGTTTTTAATCATGCTTTTGAAAATTATAAAAAAATTGCCGTTTATGCAGGGCTTATTTTATTAGTTATTTCTATACTTTGCTTTTTTCTTGGTGGAGGAATATTAATTTCCTTATATGGAGCTGAACATTTCAACCAACAATTTTTTGAAAGTTTGCAGCACAAACAGCCAGATGGAACAACTTTACTTATTTATACATTTGCAATCACTTTTGTAACTGCTATTATAAGTCCTTTTATGGCAGGTTTTTTAAAAATGGCTGAAAATGCCGACAAAGACGAAGCTTTTAATTTCTCAACTGTTTTTACGTATTACAAAGCTCCTTATTTTGGACGTCTTTTTATTTCGACCTTATTGATTGGTTTAACCAGCGGACTAATTTCTGTAGCTTTCAATTTTATTGGGATTACATTTGTTGACAGTATTTTTGCCATAGTAATTTCATTATTTACATCCCTGACAGTTCCGCTTATTATTTTTGGAAATTTAAATGTAACAGATGCAATAAAATCAAGTACTGTGATTGTTAGCAAGCAACCACTTATTATAGCTCTATTATTTATTGTAGCCGGAATAGGTTCTGCAATTGGTTTTATTGGATGCTGCATTGGTGTTGTATTTACAATTCCTGTTACTTATTCTGTAAAATATGCGATATACAGTGCTATTATCGAAATAGAAAGACCAGATTCAATCGATTCAATTGGCCAGTCAGATCCCGAATAAAATAAGATCATTTAAAACCAATACTCAAATTCTATGGTATCCAGCTATAGTTTTTTACATTTTTCGGTTACGGGGCTTACCTTTATTGGCAGTGCCCTGAAATCATTTTGGGTAAACTGTATTGTTTTAAAATCCAATCTTATTTTCTACAATAGTCCTAAATTAATCATGCTAGAGTTATGCCTGATTGCTTTTATAGGATTACTGGTTTATCAATTTTTTAAGATCAAAACTAAAATTGGTTCTTTCATCGAAAAAAACAAAGAAAAAGAAGTTTCACATAAAGAATATCAACTGTATCTTTTGTTTTTTAGTATTACTATTATTGTAATCGAAATCATTAATGAAATTTTTAAAATAAGACCGCAGAGTCTTTTGTATGTCAATTTATCAATTGGGTTTTCGATATTATTATTTTATTTTTTATCGATTAAGATCGAATATTTAAGAAGTAAAATTTCAATCGTTTTTATTTCCGTATTTTTATTATTCACAGCCTATATTGCCCGAAACATTATCATTCATCCTAATGATATTGTACCAATTATTGCCTTTTTGATCACCTTTTATTTCTCTTACAGCGTTTTGAGACCAATAAAAATTTATTGGTACTTCATTGCCGGAGCATTCATTTTTCATATCATTAACCTGGCTTTTGATTTCATTCCTATAAAATCCTCTGTTTTACTCATCACTTACTGTCTGGTGATTTTTGTTATTAATCAGGTTAAATATGCTATCTTTTTAAATACTCGTGATAATTTCAGATTTACAAATGAAATAGTTCACAAAGGAAGCTCACTTACCCTTGCCTGTAACAAAAAAGGTGAGCTGATTTTCTGTAGTGAATCTATCACTGAAATATTAGGATATTCAACCGAAGAAGTTATGGGAATGGGGTTTTGGAACCTTACCGAAGATCCTGATTTTATTGGTGATCTTTTTTTTGATGACTATCAGGATAATATTTTGTACACCCGAAAATTAAAATGCAAAAACGGCGAATACAAATACATTCAATGGAAAGACAAACGTTTTTCTGAAGATTTAGTTATTGGAATCGGACAAGATATTACAGAGCAGGTTAAAATAAAGGACCAGTATAAAAACCTGATTCAAACAGCGGCAGATATTATTTTTGAAATTGACACCGAAGGCAATTTTACCTTTATAAATGAATTTGCTTTTTCTGTTTTAGAATATGCCGAAAAAGAAGTCATTTCAAAACATTATGCTAACTTCATTCACCCTGACTACCGAAAAAAGGTTGCCGATTTTTATAAAAACCTTGAAGAAAAAGAATTTAACCATGATACTATTGAATTTCCTATTCTAAACAAAAAAGGAGATGCTATATGGATTTCACAAAAGGTAATTATACGCAAAAACGATTTAGGACAAACTATTGGCTTTGCAGGTATAGCAAGGGATATTACCGAATTGAAGAATAATGAAAATGAAAAAAGAGTCAGACTTGAAAAAATTGAGTCATACAACAATTCTACCAAAAAATTATCTACCACCGACTTTAGTCATTATAACAGTCTAAACAGCGTAATTGATTTTATCATAGAGGAAGCTGCTGTTTCAAAAGCAAACAGAATTAGTTTTTGGAAGTATTTTAATGATACCATTGTTTGCAAAAATATTTACAGTAAAGATAAAAACGATTTTTATTATAAAAACATTCTTGATAAAGCATCTTATCCCATTTACTTCGAAACCTTAAAAAATAAGGCAATCATAAATGCAAGCGATGTTTTTAATAAATTAGAAACTTCTGAGTTTCAAAAAGGCTATTTCATCAAAAACAAAATACTGTCCATGTTGGATGTCCCTATTTTTTTTAGTGGAAAATTGGCCGGGGTAGTGTGTTTTGAGAGCACTGAAGAAAAAAGAGAATGGGATAATGAGGATATTAATTATGCCCGTACCATTTCAGATGTTATATCGCTCGCAATCTCATCGCAAATGCGTTTAAAAGCAGAACGGAAACTTGAGTTCAAAAGTCAATTACTGTCTGCATTAGCACTTTGTACAGAGAAATTTTTATTAAGTAAGACTACTGAGGAAATGTTTCAGGAAACCTATAACATTATAGGAAAAGTTGCCAATGCAGACCATATGTACTATTACGAAAAAGATTTCGAAACCAATACTATCAGCCAAAAATACAAATGGTCCAGACAGGAAGATCCGGATGAAAACATCATTCTTCAAAAATTTACAGAAACTGATCTGCAAGAGATAATTGAAAAAGCACAAAACAAGAAAATCCTAAATACACTGACCAAACAACTTGAAAACACTTTTTTTAAAAACTTACTTCTCACAAATAATATAAAATCGATATTAATCCTGCCTTTGTATGTTCATGATGTTTTTAGCGGATTCATTGGGTTTGATGACTGCCATAATGAGCACAGATGGTCTGAAGAAGAAATTTACATTTTCCAAACCCTTGCCAATAATATTTCATCTGCTTTAGAAAGAAATCGTAATCAGACTAAAATTATCGAAAGCGAAGAAAAGTTTAAATTAATAGCTAATAATATTCCCGGTACAGTTTATCTGTCAAAGTTTGATGCATTTTCCACGAAAATATTTGTGAATGACCAAATTTCCAATCTTACAGGCTATTCAAAAGCTGAATTTCTTGAAAATAAACTTTCGTTTTTATCCCTCATACATCCTGATGACAAAGACGAAGTTATTGACAATCAATTTCAAAATTTAAAAAATGGAAAAGCACTGCACAACACTTATCGAATTAAGCGAAAAACAGGAGAATATATATGGATTGAAGAATTTGGAGATGTTATTAAAAAAGGAGACGAAATTGAATTTGTTGGTGGAATTTATTTTGACATTACCAATAAAAAGCAAACAGAAGATGCCATAAAAGCAAAACAACTTGCCGAGGCTGCTAATAAATCAAAATCGGATTTTCTTGCCAATATGTCACATGAAATCAGAACCCCCCTTAACGGCATTATTGGTTTTACGCACCTGCTTATGAAAACTGAACTTGAAGAAATTCAGGAGAGGTATATGACCACAATTAATCAGTCGGCACATTCTTTATTAGAAATTATAAATGATATTCTTGATTTTTCTAAAATTGAAGCAGGAAAATTAGACTTATTTATTGACCAATATGACATTAATAAAATATTAGGGCAGGTATTTGACCTGATCCTATACGAATCCAACTTAAAAAACCTTAAACTTGAATTAAAGATAACTCCTGAGGTACCTCAATACATTTGGACAGATATTGTAAGGCTCAAACAAATTTTAATTAATTTATTATCTAATGCCGTAAAATTCACACATCAAGGTTCTATTACACTTAATGTTTCTGTTTTAGAAAAAAAAGAGAATGACATCTGCATCATTAGGTTTTCTGTAGTGGATACCGGAATTGGAATTTTAAAAGAAAACCAGAAGAAAATTTTCAAAGCATTTTCGCAAGAAGACAGTTCTACAACCCGAAAATTTGGAGGAACCGGTTTAGGGCTAACCATTTCCAACCAGTTGCTGGCACTTATGGAAAGCCGTCTTCAGCTTAAAAGTAAAATAGATGTGGGAAGTAATTTTTATTTTGATTTGACCCTTAAAACCAGTAATAAAAATACCATCGAAAAGTACACCGCTGATTATGGAATTTTGAATGCCCAATCTGTCTTTTTACCAAACAACACTTTAAAAAACAACTTTACTTTTTTGATTGTCGAAGACAATAAGGTAAATATGCTGCTCTTAAAAACGATTATCAAAAACTTATATTCCAATGCCTCAATCCATGAATGTGAAAATGGCTATGAAGCTGTAAAAGAATTTGAAAAGATTAATCCCGACCTGATTTTTATGGACATACAAATGCCTATCATGAATGGTTACGAAACTACATTAGCAATACGAAACTCTGCAAAAGGGAAACAAATCCCTATTATTGCTGTAACTGCCGGTACAGAAAAAGAAGAACGAAATAAATGTATCGCATCAGGAATGAACGATTATATTCCAAAACCAATCATGAAAGGTGCTGTTGAGGAGACCTTAACAAAATGGTTAAAATAATTCGAAGTTTTTATTAGCCATTTATTTAAAAAAAATATAAATTCGTGTTAACCAAATCCCAATTAACTTAAATACATTATTTTATGAAATGGCTAGGCAGAAGACAAAGTGACAATGTTGAAGACCGACGTTCAATATCGGGCGGCAAAGCAGTTGTTGGGGGCGGTATTATCGGTATTATTATTTTATTAGTTAATGTTTTTGGAGGAGAAAATGCTAAACTTATTACTCCAGTACTTGAGCAGCTACAAGGAGGGCAACCCCAAACAGAAACAGCCGCACCTCTTAGTGCTGAAGATGAAGAAATGGGGAATTTTGTTCGCGTTATACTTGCTGATAATGAGGATATCTGGGGGAAAATATTTACTGAAAACGGCATGACCTATAAAGCACCAAAACTGGTTTTATTTAGAGGCTCTGTACAAACAGCTTGTGGAGGTGCTTCCTCTGCTTCCGGACCTTTTTATTGTCCAGGCGACCAGAAAGTATATATGGATCTTGCTTTTTTTGAAGAGTTAAAAACTAAATTTGGGGCTAAAGGTGGAGATTTTGCGATCGCTTATGTAATAGCCCATGAAATTGGTCACCATATCCAGACCCTTCTGGGGACCTCTGAGCAAATGCGTCGTGACCAGGAAGGCAAGAGTGAAGCGGAAGCCAATAAACTTTCTGTTGCATTAGAACTACAAGCAGATTTTTACGCGGGGGTGTGGACACATTATAATAAAGAAAACCTAGATACCGGCGATATCGAAGAGGCCTTAAGTGCTGCGAACGCTGTTGGCGATGATGCCATTCAGAGCAAAATGCAGGGGCATGTAGTACAGGATTCTTTTACCCATGGTACATCTGAACAAAGAATGTACTGGTTTAAAAAAGGATTTACTACCGGTGACATTAAAAAAGGTAATACTTTTGATGAAATATAACCTATTTAAAACCAACCAATAATTAACCGGAAAGCATGATTTTTTAAATCATGCTTTTTTTTATAGGAACAAAATCCATTTTACAAATTGCAAAATGGATTTTCAACAGTTTATTTTTTTAATACTTACAAATTAGTTTTCTATAAATAATCTATATGGGAATACGTTTGAAGATTTATTTATTAAGTTTTTCATATAGCTTTCACACAAATAATCCCATTCTGTTATAGATAAGGATTCTTTTTCTATCTGATTCGTTTTTATATGAATATCTACAGTACGACTAAAACCGGCTTTACTTGAAATCTCTTTTCGGGTTCCTTTTTCAATTTTAACGTCATTAATATAACTTTTAAAATGATTAAAACTAAATGCTTTTATATCTGCAAAAGTCACTATTCTTCCCCTTGTCAATAAAGCATTTCGGTATTCTAAAATTCTGTCTTTATTGTTTTGTTTGTTTGTTCCTCCCACTGTATTGGTAAGTAATATTGTTTCCTTGCTCATAAAAAACAAATCATCTTTGGCTTCCAAAACTGTCCCGGCTTTAATATCATTACCATCCTCTGCACAAGTTGACCAATAACTGATTGTAAATGTTTTCCCTGAAGATTCATTCACTTTAGGTTTAATCATTAAATAAGGATCATTGTTTTTAGAAAAATTACTTTCTTTGGCTTGCTGTTCAACAGAGGCCAACAATTGATTAATTTCTATCAAAGAACTATTCATAAAATCTTTACCCAAACCTGCAAAAGAAGAGCTTTCATCTTTTAATAAATCCAATACATTCTGAAGCAGTTCTGAAGCTGATCTTGAATCAAATCTTGAAACTCCTCCTGCACGTAATACCGCATTTCCTTCTTCGATTACACCATCGCTAAAATCCTTAATTTCATAATGATTTGCATATGTATCCACAACAGCATCTACATCCAGATAAATATCATTACCTGTGTCTAATGCTACGTATGACAAAAACCCTCCAAGAGTTTTGTTTATAACATGTCGTTTTTTATTAATAACCGGAAAACAATTTGCCGTAAAAGAGACATTATCTAATATTTGAGGAATTAAAGATTCCGGAAAAACCATTTTTATCCAAATAATAGGATTTCCGTTATGCTTTGTTATATTCTCAAAAAACTTATATTCAGGATTATATTCGTTTATTTTTTTATGTTTTAATACTCCTTTTAGTGTATAAAAATTATCAAAATAAAACTCATTCACTTCCTGCATCAATTCACTCAGGTGCGTATAGTTGCGGTTTATGATATTTTCAATATCAAGACTATTTACCGGAACATTATACCCCTCTTTTACTTTAATTTCTATATCATCATGATAGCATTTCATTTGCTTTAGATAATAATGAAACATTTCTTTTTGGTGGATATTTTTAATATCAATGTATAGCATCAAATCCTCCAACTCAAATACATTAGCATCTTTTAATTCGATACCTAAAAATACTTCTCCGGAGGGCAGTGAATTTTTGTAATCTCTAACCGCATCTTTATAAAACAGATTAGAAACCTCATACAGATTTCTTTCGTACGCTACATATCTAACCTCACAAGAAGATAATTTTACTTCCAGGGTTGGCGAAAGAACAATTTCTTTAGTAATAGGTGCCAAAGGATTATAAATATTGTGCAGCCTTCTGCTCACCGTCATTTGGTTCTGCAGAGAAATTTTCATATTATTATCTATTGGCAAAGCATACATGATTGCTCTGGCCGGTTTAGCACCCGCAGCAACTTCAGGAAACATAATTTCCAGAACTCTTTCAACTACCCGTGTTTTAGAGTCTTCAAGTTCGTGTGCCACTTTTTCTAATTCATACGATAATGCATTTAGCATCATGGACACAACAGGATCAAATGAAGTTTCCATCTCTACATCTGAAAAGCCCCACGATCTGGCCGCTCTTTTTAAAACTCTGTCTTTTATTCGTTCTTGTCTCATTATTGTTCGTTGAAATCTAATATTTTTTTATATACAATTCTGTAATTTAATATCCACTATAACAAAATCTTATTTAAAAATATACACCTACTTGGAAGTATATATTTTAATCATTAACCTTACAATAAGCTCTCTAATTTTATTAAATGCTTTCTTTATTAAAATAAATATCTATATCCTTTTTAATTCCTCTAATTATCATACAGTACTACTTCATATACTCCTACTGGAGTATATGTTAGAAATCTATCATCTTTTATTTTTGTTAAATCATGAAAAGTAACAATACTATAAGAAACCACTTTAAATTTTCCTTTATTATTATTATTTATATCATATTTAATATAATAATAGCCAGCTTCAGCCATATTAAGGAATGGATTGAATAAAATGATTTCCGCCACCGCTTGAAGTCCAAAATTTATGTATCATTGCATAATCATATCCTTCAAAATAGCATTTTTCATACTCCGCATCCTGCATTTTTTTAAAACTCCCAATATTTAGATTTCATTTTTTGAGCATTTTCATCAAAAAAAGCCACAAGACAAGATAGTGTGTCATTTAAAACAAACTTGCTGTTTGTAGTTTGTATAAAATAACTACGATTTCACAGTTCTAATGCTTTATAGTGCTTTGTTTTATTATCTATTTTCTATTTATTGCAAAAAATATTTATATTTTCATTCTTTTCTGTACATGAAGAAAATATAATTAAAAAGAACAAGACAACTACAATTCTGTTTTTTTAAGGGCTATATTAAATAAATTGCTTTTATACATTTAAATTATTAATCATTTGTTTTGTGCCACCATATTACAATACTTTTAATACAATCAAATTTACCAACTTTGTCCGGACTCAATCCTTCAAATTCTTCTTCATTTGAAAATCGTTCCAGAGTGACATACATATCATAATCATCCTTAATCCATCTTGATGAAGTTGAGGAGTCACCGGGCGGGTCGAAATCTGGACCTTCAATCCCTAAACCTTTTACACCTTTATCCCAACCCTTGTAACCTATTTCTTTTAAATTGATTGTATTACCGTTATAAGTAAATTTTCCTTTGTATTCTTCCTTTGGTGCTTCTTCGAAATGTTCTTTGTCTTGTTTTCTTTTCTCCTTGACTTCTTTTGTTAAGGGAAAACCATTTTGCTCTTCAAAATTCTTAACCAAACCTAAATCCAATTCCCAATATTTCGTTACATGTAGTGTTTGTATGTGAATGTTCCCAACAATATTAGTTTCCGGATATGCTGATAAACTGATTCCTAATTTATCCCAAATAAAAAGTTTGTCGATGCGTAGATTCATTTTTTCTTCTTCTACACTGTCATATTGCCCATATATGTTAATGATTTCTTCCAGAGTCTTAACTTTTTTATAACTTTCAGTATCTTCAGTTATTTCTCCTGTTACTTTATCTCTAATCATTTTTATTATAGTAAAATAATCATTGTCTGAATGTTTATTGACATTTATTAATTTGGTTTTCCAGAAATAGTTTTTCACAACACTTACATCAGATGAATCAATATCTATTCTATCATACATTCCCATTGCATCTGTAAACTTTTCTATGGACATACCTAGTGCTATCTCTTTACTATCATAATATAATTTACCGTCTTGTATAACAAAACCAGATTGTTTTTTTATTTGACAGCCGGATAATTGTGAAAAAATTATTAACCAAAATATATTTATTACTCTCATTTATTGATCATTCGTTTTGTGCCACCATATTACAATACTTTTAATACAATCAAATTTACCAACTTTATCCGGACTCAATCCTTCAAATTCTTCTTCATTTGAAAATCGTTCCAGAGTGACATACATATCATAATCGTCCTTAATCCATCTTGATGAAGTCGACGAATCTCCCGGAGGGTCAAAATCTGAACCTCCAAGACCTAAACCTTTTACACCTTTATCCCATCCTCTGTAACCTATTTGTTTTAAATTGATTGTATTACCGTTATAAGTAAAATTTCCTTTGTATTCTTCCTTTGGTGCTTCTTCGAAATGTTCTTTATCTTGTTTTCTTTTCTCCTTAACTTCTTTTGTTAAGGGAAAACCATTCTGTTCTTCAAAATTCTTAACCAAACCTAAATCCAATTCCCAATATTTCGTTACATGTAGTGTTTGTATGTGAATGTTCCCAACAATATTAGTTTCCGGATATGCTGATAAACTGATTCCTAATTTATCCCAAATAAAAAGTTTGTCGATGCGTAGATTCATTTTTTCTTCTTCTACACTGTCATATTTACCTAAAATTTCTACTAGTTCTTCTATCGAATTATATTCCTTTTCTTTTTCATCATCTATATATGGATTAACATAAACAATTTTATTTTCTTCATTCTCATAAGCTTCTCCTCTTAATTTTATCCAATGCCACGTTCTGTTAGTAAAACCTCCTGACGAATCAATATCTATACGATCATACATTCCCATCGCATCAGTAAACTTTTCTATTGGCATACCTAAAGCTATTTCTTTACTATTATAGTATAGTTTACTATCCTGTATAACAAAACCTGTTTCCATTTTTTTTTCTTGTTTAGATTGACAACTCACTAATTGTACAAATGTGATTAATGCGATGGTTTTTAAAATTTTCATTATCTATAATTATTTAGATTTTAGTCTCTGCCAAGTTAGTCTATTATTTGTGATCGTGACCTGCTTCTTTCATAACCTCTTCATAACTTTGTTTTCCGGTTTTTGTTTTAATTTTCTCCAATCCCTTTTCTTCCCATAATTTATTTAAACGTTCCCAGCCTGCATTCCATTTTGCTGGAATTTTATTGATTGCCGCTTTAAATTCCTCTTTTTGCTTATCTGTCGTATTAAAATCACTAATTACAGAAATTTGATTGTATAGATTAGCAATTTCTTGATAACCATGCCTTATACCATATAATACAATACTTGATTCGTGTGCCAACTTAACTTTATTGGGGTTGTTTTTACACCAGTTAATAACTTTCTCATCCATCCAGTCGGTATGCATAGGATGCTGAAATAAAATTTTATCAGCGAAATCTTTAATTTTAGTAATTCCTCCTTTTTGAAGAAACAATTCTCCTACTTTAAAAACGGCTTCTTCTGCTAATTCTACTGCCAGATGATGGAGTGGCTGAATTCCGTTGTCTTTCGCTAATTGAGTATGAGTCGGACCATATGGGTTTACCTTCCAGTTCCCCGATTCTAATAAATTCAATTCGTTATCTAAATAAGTTTGATAATCATCTATTAAATTTGCAGCACTTAAAAATAAAAAATGATAAAAGACATTTTTTACCACATTAATATAACCCGTAACGTATTCTAATATTCCAAAACCATTCATTACGTTTTTGTAAGATGTACCAAACCATCTTTCCGTCACCATAAAATCCCTAATACTCAAATAGGTTAAAAATGCTTCAGAATAAATATTATCATCAGTTCCTTTATATGACGCTTGCTTTTCTTTGGTATCCGATGCCTGAGCATTTGATATATCTTTTAAGAATTCATAAATTAGAGCATCATTAAAAGTTCTCTCCCCCTCTTTAAGTTCATCTTGCTTTTCAACATGAATCGAAAATTGTTTATTAATGATTTTGGGGGCTATACTTGCAATCGTATCCAATAACCCAAAACTACCTGTCTGAACAATAGGGCATTCTGCATGAGCGTAATATAATCCTTTGTTTTCTAAATAGTTGACATGTCCTAAATTCGCATAATATTGTGCCGGATGTACCTTTTTTGGATCTTTATCCGACATAAAACTTTTTACAGAATTAGTCCATAAATCACTATTATTTATCGTTTTAAATTTTATTTTATTTCTGTCTATAACTGAATTTATCGCATGTGCATTATTAGAAATATCGGCTTTATGATTTTTTAATTCTCCTTTTTTACAGGTAACAGGCATATTATCCCACGGAAAAACCTCAGGATCATACACTTTCATAATCGCAATTTCACAAAAATTACTGTGAGCAAAGTAATCTTCAAGGATATGCAAGGCTGCCCCAAAGTTCATTCTCCCCTTAGTAGTATTAGGATCTGAATTATTAATATAATTTATAAAACAATCATAAGCACTTTCAAATGGTTCTTTACCATTCCCTCTTATATAGTTTTTAGTACCAGTCGCTTTATTATTATTCCATTGTTCATCTATTGGATCTTTTACAAAATCAGGATCCAGTTGATTGTTCAAATCTTTAGGAGGACAGGCTTTTGGGGGTACTTTCTTTCTATTTTCCTCACAGATTAATTTGCGATGTAAAGCTGCGGGATTGTCAATATGTTCCTGTGGCCTGTAAACCCCTAATAAGTCTGTTGTAACTTTTGCATATTTAGAGCGGAAGTCCTGAATATATTTAATATAATTTTGAGGCCTTTTATCCTTATCTTCCTTAGTTTTTTGTTCTTTTAAATCTCCAAATTCTTTTAAGCCAATTAATTCTACTAAAGATGTTATGGCTTCACGGCTCAATTTAACCGGAGATAACTTAGTAGGTTTCCATACAATTTCAGCTTCAAAATTTTTAAGTCTAAATCCAACAGGAAGATTAAAGGTTCTCTCATCAGCTTTAGTGACATAATTTTTATCCATTAAATCACTTAGTTCATCAAGTAACTTTTTATTCTCGTCTTTATTAACGTGTTTGTCTTCATATTCTTGACTTAACTTATCTAAAGAGTTTGCCATCGGCCTCACAACCATGGGATCGACAAACTGAGAAAAATCCCGTAACCAGTTGCCAAAATATATTTGAGATCTTTCTATATTTTCTCCTTTAGTATTATTTTTATATCTGGCAATTCTTCCAAGACCTTCATTTTCTATTGACTGATGCCCCAAACCATGTAAATCATCTCCAAGACCGGCACCAAAAAACTCATAATCAGCGAAATAATTATCGTCTTTTTCAATTCTATTATCTACAAACTCATTTAATTTTTCATTTAAATCAGCAAAATCCCAAGTTAATTTTTTCTCTTCTCCCTTAATAGTCGCTGTCGCATAATGCTGTTCTTTAATTTTAAACGGATCTATATAATATTTTTTATATTTTCTGTTCATTCTTCCACTAAAGAGGGCTCCTTCGTCATTTTTTGCATCTCCTTTTTTAGTTGAATATTTATTACGCAATAAGTAATCAAGATGATGCCCAAATTCTTCCACCAAAGCAATCATTAACAGTTTTTGGTATTTATTGTCTTTGATCGCATTTAAAATAAATCCTTCAGAAATGATAATGTGATTTTTTATTTTTTCATTTTCTCCGGAATAATAAGCTGCGCCATAACCAGGTAAGCTTAATGCAACTGTTATCTTTGGATTTAAACTTTCTTTCTTTTCTGAGGCATCCTCATAAAGTTTTTCATAAGCTTTTAAAGGAATATCTGCTCCGAATATATCTGCCATCCAGAAACAGAACATAGCTTTACTATCCTTTTTTGCAAAAGCAAATAATTGTTCAAGGGCAAATTTACTTTCTAATATAAACTCACTTTCTTCTACTTTTAATTCCGGGGGAGAATAATCACTGTATATAACACCATTTTCCTCTCCTTTTAAATCAATGCTTGCATTACTATTTAAAACCAGATTGTCCTTATGAGCTTCATAATTTACTTTATCAGCAATTTCGACCAATTCTTTAGCTCTAACAGTATAGCTGGTTTTAGCATGTATTGTAATATTTTTAGCTTGTTTAGTAATACCCATAATTAAAACATTTTAGATTTTTCGGTACTGTTTTTTTCTATGGTTTTACCACTTTGGAGTGTCATGTTTTCTTTTTCACTAAAAATAGTTACTTTTTCGGCAAGGGTATTAAAATCAGCGGTTTGTCGATGTGTTTTATCTGATGATATTTCATTTCTTACATCAGAGTTTTCCATAATTTCTCCGGCAGCGGTTTGCATAATATCGTTTCCTGCAACTACTGTTATATCATTATTTGCCGAATTATCCATATTTTCTCCTGCACTAACAGAAACATTTTTACCTGCAGTAATACTAACATTTTCTCCGGCTTTTACTGTAAAATTCTTTGGCGCATTAACATCAATATTTCCCTGACCATCCATTTTCCAGGTATTGCCACTCGGGTCTTCGATTAAAATACTTCCATCTCCGTCATTCAAAATAAATTTGATTCCTGAACGCGTGTGAATCGCCTTAACATTATTCTGACCGTCTGCATAACCGCTGGTAGCACTTCCATTATACTGCGTTCCTAAAACATACGGATTCTGTGAATTGCTTCCTTCAAAGCCTACTAAAACCTCTTCACCGATTTCGGGAATAAAGTAAAATCCTTTTCCTGAACCTGAATGTGGCTGTATCATTCGTAGCCATTCACTTGAATTGTTTCCGCCTGCCCAGTTGAACTGTACTTTTACACGTCCTAATCCTTCCGGATCGTTGTTGTCTTTTACTTTGGCTGGCTGTGTTTCTGCTTTAGCAAATACATTGACGTCTGTATAATGTGGTGCTGCAACATCTGCCGGAATGGCTTTGAAATTACAGGCATAGTTTCCATGAACTTGCGAAAGGTGTGTCACTTCTGTTACAATCAGTTCGTGCTCTACAGTCTGGTTTACGATGCTGAAAACCTGTCCAAGTCCTAACGGAAAATAAGAGGTTCCGCTGTAATACACACTATTGGCGTCACTTCCTGCTGTTTGCAGTTTGACCAT